>JALUAG010000086.1 GCA_027045875.1 Alphaproteobacteria bacterium
TGTCCGACCCATCGCCGGTCGGGTCCGCCCCGCCGACGCCGGCGTGCCGGCATGGATCGCCACCAACACCGACGCCGGCGTCGGCGGGGCGGACCCGACCGGCGATGGGTCGGACACGCGCACCGACGGGACGCAGCGTGCGTTCACCGAGGATCAGCTCAAGGCCGTGCTGGCCAAGTGCTGGGATTCGGGCGGGAACCCGAACGTGATCATGGTCGGGAGCTTCAACAAGCAGAAGTTCTCGTCCTTCACCGGGTCCTCGACGCGGTTCGACAAGGGCGAGGACAAGAAGCTCGTCGCCGCGATCGACGTCTACGTCTCGGACTTCGGCGAGCTCAAGGTCGTGCCCAACCGGTTCATGCGGGCCCGCGACGCCCTGATCCTGCAGAAGGACATGTGGGCGATCGCGTTCCTGCGGCCGGTGAAGCACTCCCCGCTCGCGAAGACGGGCGACACCGAGAAGCGGCTGATCGTGGCCGAGTACACCCTCGAGGCCCGGAACGAGAAGGCCTCCGGGATCGTGGCTGACCTGACCACGGCCTGACGCGAATGAAGGGGGCCTTCGGGCCCCCTTCTCCCATCTGAAGCAGCCGGAACGCCCGGGCGCGGGTGAAGGCACAGGCTGAAAGGAGCCGAAGATGCGAACGCTCAACGACTACTTCATCACCACGAAGCTGGCGGACATCTCGACCGCCGGGCAGACGTATGTCGCCGTGCCGGACGGCGGCAGGCTTATCAAGGTCTTCGCGGCGCTCGGCGCGGCGATCACAACCGCGGACGCCACGATGACCGTCAAGACGGCGCAGGGCACGGCAGGCACGATCTCGGTGCCGTTCTCCGGCTCTGCGGCCGGCAATGTCTACACGCTGGAGCCGTCGGCCAACAACGCCGTCAACGAGGGCGAGACGATCGAGATCGAGACCGACGGTGGATCGACCGGAACCGCCGAGGTCGAGATCACGCTCGTGATCAGGAGGTGAGCGCATGAGCGAGGTCAGAAGGCGGGGACGGCCGCCGAAGCAGGATGATGAGAGTACGGCATACGTGCGCGTGCGGTGCCTCTGGCCGAACGTCTGGACCAGCGCCGGCAAGCTGATGAAGGGTGAGGAGGCCGAGATCCCGGCAGACGAAGCGGCAGCGCTCGACGCCAGGGACGCGATCAAGGTGGTGAGGCCGGAATGAGGTACGAAGCATCGGCCGTGCGGCCCAAGGTGGGCGCTTGCCAGAAGGTGGCCGTAGGCACTGCCAGTGCCGCGTCGGCGAACGCGTTCGGCGAGCAGACGCGGCTCGTGGTTGTGGACGCGGACGTCGGCTGCCACGTGGCGTTCGGAACCGCGCCGACGGCGACGACATCGGACTTCCATGTGACGGCAGGGACGCCCTACCTGTTCATCGTCGACCCGGGGCAGAAGATCGCAGTGATTGTCGACGACGGGGTGAGTGCGGGCAATCTGTGGGTGTCGGAGGTGACGTTCTGATGAGCGAGCCCGTCATGAAGGTGACCGGCGTCTGGGTCGACGGCGACAAGATCATCGAGCGCAAGACGCAGGACGTCGAGCCGATCCTCGAGGACAACAAGCGGCTCTACAACGAGCCCGGCGGCGGATGGTCGAAGTCGCGGGAACTGCGGCGGGTGGCCAGCATCCCGCTGGTGGTGGCGGAGAAGTGGATGCGCGAAGAAGGCATCGACATCTTCAGCCCGGATCACTGGCCGGCGATCAGGCGCAAGTTGAACGATCCTGAGTGGCGGCACCTGAGGACGGCGCCAGGGAGAGTGTAAATGGCGCTGGCGAACTACGGCGAGCTGAAAACGGCCGTCCGGTCGCACTTCGCCGATCGAAGCGACATCCCGGACGACGTCTACAAGCTCGCCACGGCCGAGCTGAATCAGCGCCTGAACCTGCGCATCATGCAGGCGACGACGACGCTCGCGTTTGCGAACGGAGATGAGAGCAAGGCGCTGCCGAGCGACTTTCTCCGCCCGGTGCACGCGTATGTCGATCGGGACGTGCGCGTTGTGCTCGACCTGGCCGACGAGTTCGCTAAGAACGTCGACTACAGGAAATCGGGGCTTCCTCGGACATACACGATTGCGAACGGGAGCCTGTTCCTGAATCCTGTGCCGGATGGCGATTACAACATCGTGCTGCGTTACGTGGCGAAGCTCGCGGACTTCAGCGCGAACTCGGACACGAACGCGGTGCTGACGGCGCATCCGGCGCTCTACCTCTACGCCGCCCTGAAACGGGCCGCCGTGTGGGCGCAGGACAACGAGATGGCCGGGTTCTACGCGGCCGCGCTCGATCGCGAGATCGCGGACGTCGAGCGGCTCGATGCGGCGTCGCGGTTCGGCGACGGGCCTATCAGGGTGCGGGCGGCTCACACGCCATGATGCGGATGGCCGAGATCCAGTTCGGCGAATGGCTGCCGGACACGCCTGACTACAAGAACCCCGGGTGCGTGGTGGCGGACGGCTGCTACCCGTCGCCGGGGGGCTACGGGCCGTTTCTCGGGCCGCAGCCGCAGGGGCATGCGGTCAACGAAAAGGTGCAGGGGGCCGGGCATTTCAGCCGCAGCGACGGCTCGTGGGTCACGGTAGGCGGAACCTCGACGAAGCTGTTCGTAATCGCAGGTGGATCGCTGACCGAGACCACGGGTTACACGGCGATCGGCCCGGAAGCATACTGGCAGTTCGCGCGGTTCAACGACTACATCGTCGCGGTGGCGCCGAACAACGCGCCGCAGTATCTGTCGGACATCGACACGGCGACGACATGGGCAGCCCTGCCAGGATCGCCGCCGCAGGCGAAGGTCGTCGGGCGCGTCGGGCATTTCCTCGTGCTCGGCAACCTGAGCGGGATCGGGCGGCCGAATGCGATTCAGTGGTCGGCCGAGAACGATCCGCTGGACTGGCCGACGCCGGGCACACGCGATGCGCGGCTCAAGCAGTCCGGGCGAGCGTATCTGCAGCCGGAATACGGTGCGGTCACGGCAATCGCCGGGGACAGATACCCGTTGGTGTTCCAAGAGCGGGCGATCACGCGGCTCGATCCCGTCGGCCCGCCGACCGTGTTCCAAGCGACGACGATCTCCGAGGAACGCGGGGCGATCGCTGCCGGAGCCGTGGTGACAGTGGGCTTCGTTACATACTTTCTTGCGCACGACGGGTTCTGGGCGACGAACGGCGCGGACATCGTTCCGATCGGCTCGAAGCGCATCAACAAGTGGTTCTTCGACGAAGCGTCCCAGGTCGATGTTCATCGCACGCACGGGATCGTCGACTGGGAGCGCCAGTGCATCGTATGGGCGTTCTATATGGAATCGAACCCGGACACGTTCCGGAAACTGCTGATCTACTCATGGCAGGAGAACAGGTGGTCGACGGCGACGCTGACGGTCGACTACCTGGTCGAGGGGAATGTGCCGGCGACGACGCTCGAAGGGCTCGATGCGCTGTTCCCGAGCGGGATCGAAAGCGTGTCGCCGGACCTCGACAGCCAGACATGGGCGGCGCGTGGTGCCGTGCTGGCGGCGTTCATGCAGAACGCCAACGGTCAGTCGGAGCTGAACCTGCTCAACGGGGCCACGCTTGCGGCTGCGTGGGAAACTGGCGATGCGGAGCCCGAGCCCGGGCTTCGAGTGGGAGCTGTCGGCATCTATCCGCTGATCGAGAACGCGGATCGGAACACGTCGGCGCTGCTGGGCAGGCGTGACGCAAAGGGCGGGCCGATCACGTGGTCTGCGGCAGGCGTGGTGAACGGTGCCGGTTTCTGCCCCGTGCGCGGGGAAGGGCGGTTCGTCCGTGCGCGGGTCGAGATCCCGGCCGGCTCGAGCTGGAAGAAGGCGCAGGGCGTCCAAGTGCGCTATCGCATCGCAGGGAGACGATAGATGGCGCTCGATCCTCGTATTGCTCCGGACATCGGCGTTCAGCGGCAGCGCTTCGAGCAGGAAAAGCGGCTGCCGACACAGGAAGTCGTCGTCCACAACCCGGGCGATACAACGATCGGAACAGGCCCGACGACGGTCATGACCGCGCCGGATGATCGGTTCTTCCTGATCGAGGGCGTGAGCGTGACGAACGTGACGGGCGGGGCGGAATCCTTCTCGGTCTACATCGTGCCGGCGGGCGGGACGGCCTCGACCGCAAACGCGGTGATCCATCAGGAGCAGGTGGCGGGCTACACGTCTCTGCGCCTGGTGACACTCGAAGGATTGATCCTCGATGCTGGCGCGTCGCTTCAGGTGGCGACGACATCGCCGGGTGGGATCAACGTGACGCTGTGGGGGGTCAACATCAGAGGTATCTAGGAGGAGGACATGGCGGACGGCGTGTTCAACGTCGCGAAGGGGGCCTTCGCGGAGAAGATCAGGGACGCGGGCAGCAAGAGCATCGTGCTGCTGCTCAAGGCGAACGAGGCGGATGCGACGCTGGTCGATTACGATGATCTGGCGGCACTGCTTGCGGCTGCCGGCAACACCGAGGCTGACTTCACCAACTACGCGCGCAAGACGGCTATCACCGAGACGCTGACGGTCGATGACACCAATGATCGGGTCGATGTCGACATTCCGGACCAGACATGGACCTCTGCCGGTGGCGCGACGAACAACACGCTCACGAAGCTGATCTTCGCCTATGAGGAAAGCGCAGCGGATTCCGGACGCATTCCGATCTCGCATCACGACTTCGCGGTTACGACCGACGGCTCGGATATCACGGCCCAGATCAACGCGGCCGGCATCGTGAGGGCAAGCTGATGGCACTTCCCGACTGGATCACGCCCATCGAGGGCAAGCCGAACCACTTCGCGGTCGATCCTGATCTGTTCTACCCGGCGATCCTCGCCGAGATGGGGGTCGACGATCCGACACATCATGATCTGGAGCTCGCCTTCGGGATCATGAAGCTCGACTTCGACATGCAGATGCGCATGAACCGTGCGGCAGTGCCCGGGCGGGTGGTGCGGATCGTGCGCTCGGACGACGGGCGCAAGCTGCGCTGGAACAAGACGATGTTCCCGAAGGGAGATGTGGACTGGGATGCGCTGCCGGTGAGCGAGCGCGGGCGGCGGATTCGCGAGACCTACAGGCGTCTGCGTGGTTTCGTGCCGGGGTGAGTAGATGGCGTTCCCGACCGTTGCGGCCACGGCGACAACGAACAGCACGGCGTCGGACAAAAAGTCACACACGGTAAATCTGCCAAGTGGGATAGCGTCAGGCGACCTGTTGCTGCTGTTCGTGGTGACGGATGGTGTGCCGACGATAACCTGGCCGAGTGGATGGACGGAGTTCGTCTCTCAAAACGCTTCGCTCAATGCAGCAAAAGCAGCAGCAGCGTACAGGGTCGCGAACGGAAGCGAGGGCGCGACCGTCACAGTTACGCTGAGCTCTAATCAGACGCTCGTGGCGGTATCATATCGAGTCACTGGCTCTGATACCTCAAAGCCGCCCGAAGCAGGCACAAGTAGTGGTTCTGGCTCCGCCCCGGATCCACCGATATTGTCTCCATCATGGGGCGCGACAGACACGTTGTGGATTGCAGTTGAGGGGAACGACAGGGACAGAAGCGTTGTTTCTTATCCGACAGGATACACGGGTGGAATCAATGTCTATGGCGGCGGCTTTGGTGGATGCGGCATAGGCGTTGCAAGGAGAGAGCTGAATGCCGGATCTGAAAACCCGGTCGCCTTCTCAATAAGTGCAAGCTCTGGGTGGGCCGCGATAACCGTGGCGGTCAAGCCCACCGCTGCCCAGATTATCGCCATTGGGCAGGCCGGGGAAACGGACACGGCGCTGGCAGCGAACGGCGTGAAGTCGCAGCTTCTCGGGCTCGCCGCCGAGAGCGATGCGGGGCTGGCCGTACAGCCGTTGCGGACGTATGCGATGGGTCTCGCTAATGAGACGGATACGGCCCTCGCGGTGGCAGGCTCGCGGTCGTTCGCAGTAGGGCAGGCGGTCAGCACGGCAACGGCGTTCGGCGTCTCGTGGGCGCGGGCAAGAACTATCGGCCAGCCGAGCGAGGTCGACACGGCGCAGGGCGTGGCGGCCGTGCGCATCCATGCGATAGGGCAACCTGTGGAGACTGACGAAGCGCTCGGCATCACGCACAGCCGGACCGCGCGCATCGGGCAGGCGATTGAGGGGGATGTCGCCTTCTCTCTCAGCGGCGCCAAGCTGGCCGGCATCGGCCTTGCGCCAGAGACCGATACCGCACTGGCCATCGCTGCTGAGCGCATCATCGCGCTCGGATTGGCGCAGGAGGTGGACGTCGCGCAGGCGATCGCAAGCGCCAAGACATGGGCGCTCGGCCTTGCGAGCGAAGCCGACGCCGCGCTGCTAGTCGCAGCCGTGCGGCTGATCCCTGTAGGCCTCGGGACAGAGGCCGATGCTGCTCTGGCCGTGACGTATACGCGAGGGGCCGTCATCGGGCCGGCCGAGGAAACGGATGTGGCGTTGCCAGTCATGCCGCTGCGCATCGTTGCGCTGGGACAGGGTGCTGAGACGGATACCGCAAATCCTGTGCGGTTCTCGCGTTCGGCCGTGATCGGGCAGGCCCTCGAGGAGGACATCGCCTTCCTGATCCTGATCAACGGCCAATTGCGGGCGAACAACCAGAAGCGCCTCGGCGATGAATACCGGCATCGCCGCTGGGCGAACGTAGGGTGGTGGCAGTGAGCAAGCCGATCATCACGGGTGTTCTCGCCGAGGAGCTGCAAGCCGCTTGGCCACACATAGCCCATTGGTTCGGGAGCTTCTCGGCGCGAAGCCGCGGTGAGGTCACGGCTGGCGAGCTGGTGCGGGACGTGCTGGCGAAGCGCAGGCAGTGCTGGGTCGCCATCATCGACAGGCGCATTCGTGCGTGCGCGCTGACGACGGTGCTGGACAACCCGAAGAAGACGGTCGTGCTCGACTTCTGCGCCGGCGAGGGGAGACACGACTGGCGTGACACACTGGTTGCCGAGATCGAGGCATGGGCGCGGCATCATGTGGGAGCGCAGCGCCTGCGCATCGTCTGCCGGCCCGGATGGACGCGTGAGGTGAAGGCGCTGGGATATCGCGAGACGCACCGGGTATTGGAGAAGGACCTGGGGAATGGGCAAGAGCAACAAGACGACGTCGAAGACGGTAGCGGAGCCGTGGAAGGGCGCTCAGCCGTTTCTGCATGACCTGGTGGCGGACGCCCGGCAGGCCTACGCAGGCGGGCTGTTCGATGTCGCGCCGTATCCGGGCATTCGTGTCGCGCCGCAGTCAGGCCTGACGCAACTCGGGCAGCAACAGATCTACGACATCGCCTCGCAGGGCAATCCGTTTCTGCAGCCGGCGCAGGGCGCATTCAGTAACATCGTCGGTGGCGGCAACGTGTATCGTGACTTCGACACGCTCAAGCAGGAAGTGCTGTCGGACGTGATTCCTGCCGTTTCATCGCGCTTCGCGAACGCCGGCATGCTCGACAGCACGGTTGCCGCCGACACCATCAGCCGGGCGGCGGCAGGGGCGATCGCCCCGATTGAGTATGGCGCTTACGAGAACGCACAAAACCGCCGCCTGCAGGCGCTAGGCATGACGCCTGACCTGGCAAGGTCCATCTATGTCGATCCGCTCATGGCGATGACGGCCGGGCAGGGGCTCGACGCATTCAACCAGAGCGTGCTGGATAGCGCCATGCAGGCCTGGTATGAGCAGGCGAACAGGCCGTTCCAAGAGCTTCAGAGAGCAGCCTCGCTCGCGCTCGGCTTCGGCGGCACGGGTGGCACGCAGACGACGAAGCAGCCGCAGAGCACCGGCCTGCAGGTGCTCGGCGGGCTGATGCAGGCGGCGTCTCTTCCGCTCGCAGCGTGGCTGATGTCTGACCGGCGCGTGAAGGTGGACATCGAGCCTGCCGGCCAGACGGCCGAGGGCTGGCCGCAGTATACGTTCCGCTATGTCTGGGACGCGGAAGGCACGCGGCGCGTCGGCGTCATGGCCGACGAAGTTCCGCCGGAGATCGTTCGTGAGATCGGCGGCCTGAAGCTGGTGGACTACAGCCGCGTGACGCTTACGCCTGTCAGGGGGTGATGCGATGAGCCTTCATGCATATCCGGGCTTCGGGCTGATGGGGCTGCTCGGCGGCATGCCGGCCGGTGTCGGCGGGCTGATGAACCTGCCGATGCTGCAGTTTCTGACGCAGCTGCAGAGCCAGCCCGGCGGACCGCCGGCGGGGTTCGACTTCCTGCGAGTAATGGGCGGCTTCCCGATGATGCTGCCGCAGGTCACGCTGCCGCACACGTTCGGCGGTTCGCGGATCGCGCAGGATGCGCCGATCTCGGAAGCGCCCATGGAAGTTGGCGGCGGTCAGCGCAGGTTCACGATAACGGAACAGAGGTGATGCGATGCCCGACGTGATGGTTGGCAGCGGCGCGAACGCGGTGTCGTCGGTAGCTCCGGTAACCGCTCCAATGCCCGTGCCGGCACCGGGCGGGCCAGGGCGCACGTCCCCGTTCGGGCTGATGGCGCTTCTCGGCGATCCGCGCTTCCAGATGCTGGCTGGTGGAATCGGCCGGTTTGGTCGCAACGTCGAGGAAAGCGGGCAGGCGCCAGAGCCCGCGCCGGTGATGCCGCTCGCAAACCCGGCCATCGTCCAGATGGCGCTCCAGATGATGCAGCAACTGGCTATGCAGCCGATGGGCGGTCTGCCGCCAGGTGTGGGCGTCCCGCAGCGGAGGTTCTGATGGCACTTCATGAGATGTTCGGCGGTGCGCCCGGGCTCGGGCTCTACCTGTCCGGCCTCGGCGCGGCGCTCGCGCGCGCCGGACGCGGTCAGCCGTTCGACATGTCGAAGACGAACGCCGGCCTGATGGCCATGCTGATGCAGCGCCAACAGCAGCAGAAGCTGGCCGGTCTGATGGAGAGCCTGCCGCTGTCGGACGCTCAGAAAAGGGCGCTGCAGGTGATGCCGCCGGAGCAGGCGACGGCCGCACTGCGCGACATGCTGTTCTCGAGCGGGGCTCAGGAAACCTATGGCCTGAATCCGGTATGGGCGCGGGACGAAAACGGCAACCTTGTACCCGTGCAGCTGAGCAATCGTGGCCGGGTCAATATCCCGGAGCTGCCGGAAGGGTTGCAGCCCGTGCTGCCGTATTCCATGCGGCCGATCGATCTCGGGACTGCGTATGGCGTGCTGGACCCGAGAGCGCCGCAGCCGAACATCGCCGGGGTCATTCCGAAGGACGTCGAAGGCGAGGCGGCAGCACGGGCGCGCGGGCAGGAGCTTGGGAAATACGAAGGGCAGGAGCCCAAGAGAGAGCGGCGTGCGGCTGAACAGCGCAAGCGCGCGAATATTGTGCTGCAGGACATCGACCGCGCTATGGAAATGGCCAGCTTCTGGACGACGGGTCTGATCGGCAGCACGTTGGCCAACGTGCCAGGTACGCCGCAGCACGATCTGTCGAACATCCTGATTACGCTCAAATCGAACGTCGCTCGCGACATGATTCAGCAGATGCGCGAGAACAGCCCGACGGGAGGTGCGCTCGGGCAGGTATCGAACTACGAGAACGAGCTTCTCATGAACACGCTTGGCGCACTGGAGCAGTCGCAGTCTGCCGAGCAGTTCAGGCGCAACATGACGCGCCTCAGGAACTACTTCCTTGATGTCGTCTATGGCGTCGGCAAAGGACCGCCGCGAACGCCCATCGATGGCAGGCCATGGACGCCTGATCCAACCATGGCGGAACTGCAGAAGGCGCGCTTGGAAAGTAGGCAGCGCGAAACGAGCCAGGAGAATGGCGAAGGGACCCGCCAGCAAGAAGCAGGCGGCGCAGCATCTGAGGCCGTTATTGAGGCCGAGCGCATCATCGATGGCGTGCGCTACATCAAGCGCAACGGCCGCTGGTTCAAGGTAGTGGAATGAGTATCGGCGCGGATATCCTGCGAAAGCGCGCACGCATCATCGCCGAGAGATATGGCGTAGCGCCGGACCTCTTTGAGCGCGTCATCGCGGTAGAGAGCGGATTCGACCCGGGCGCAGTAAGCCCAAAGGGTGCGATCGGCATTGGTCAGATCATGCCTGCCACCGCCCGTGATCCAGGGTATGGCGTTACCCCGCTGCGCAATCCATCTGACCCGATGGAGAACATGCGGTTCGCGGCGGAATACCTTGCCGCCATGCAGAAGCGGTTCGGTGATCCGGTGCGAGCGCTCGTTGCCTACAACTGGGGCCCGGGGAACGCAGCCAAATGGGATGGCCGCATGGAAACGCTGCCAGCCGAGACCCGCAACTATGTGCGCCGCATCCTCGGGGAAGACGAGCGCGTTGCGCAGAATGAGCCCGTTGGCGTTCCCGCCGAAGCCCGTCTCGAGCCTGTCGAAGATCCGGACCTGATCCGACGTCTGGAAACAGGTGAGGGTACGTCTGCGCAGCTTGAGCCTGTCGAGGATCCGGCGCTGCTTCGGATCCTTGAGGGCGGTGATCAGACGCCGGATGTGCAGCCTGCGCAGGCGCAGGACGGTCAGAAGGACGAACCTTCCTTCATGCAGCGCCTGGGGGCCGCCGCTGCGACGATGGTGAATGATATCAATGCCGGGTTCCAGGGCGTGAATCCCGTCTCGCTCTCAAAGGCGATGCCGTTGGGCTTCGTGGTGCGGCATGGCGATGACGTATATCTCGACGTTGACGGAAGTCTGACTCGCATCCCGCCCGAGAAATATGGCGAGTTCGTGACGGCCGTCGATCCCGCGACCGGGAAGGAGTTGCTCTACAGGCGCACGCCAGAGATGGAAGAGTCCGCGCTGGCAAGCGCCGGGCGCGTTCTGGGCTATGGCATCCTGAACCCGGTCACGACGTCGCGCGCGGTTACTGCGGCATCGAGGCCGCAGGCACAAGCCATGCAGGCCGCGAAGGAGCTCGGAGTGACGCCATCGCTTGGCATGACAGGGCCGGTCGGTGCCCGCGTGGCCGGGGCCATGGAGAGCTTCTATCCCACGGCCGGAAGGGTTGCCGATGATGCCGGGCGCGCGATGCGTGAAGCGCGCGAGGCCGTTGGGCGCGCGGCAGGAAAGGTTGGTCCAGGCTCAACGCCCCTCGAAGCGGGAAGCGCCCTGGAACGTGGGGCCGAGGCCTTCATGAAGGCACACCTTATCGGCGGAGAGGTGCCTTCTCTTTCGCAGAGGCTGTTCGCGCGCGTGAGCCGATACATCCCGCCAGACACCAGAATCGATGTTTCAGAAGTTGCGGATACGCTGAAGTCGTTCATCAGCAGGTTCCAGGACACGCCGGAAATCGCCCGATCCCTCGGCCAGTCGCGTTGGCAGAAATGGCTTCAGGACATCGAAGCCAACAACGGTATGCTGACGTGGGAACAGGTTAGCCAGTTGCGAACCATGGTCGGTGAAAGCATCGGAAAAATTGCCGGCCCGATGGCAGACACTGCGGGCGGGGAGCTGAAGCAGGTCTATGCAGCCCTGACGCGTGATCTCGAAAAGGCGGCAGAGGCTGCTGGTCCTCGCGCGGCGGAGGCATGGAAACGTGCCGTCAGTCATTACAGGTGGGCCACCGGCAGGATGCAGGAAGCGCTCGACCTGATTTTCAAGGCGAAGAGCCCAGAGGCCGCATACGAGGCTTTCCTTGCGCTCGGCCGGGAATCCGGTTCGAGGGCAAATCTGCGCAGGTTGGCCGACATCAAGCGTGCTATGCCTGCGGAAGCGTGGCGGGAAGTGGTTGCAACCGTGATCCGGCGTATGGGGGCAGCCACGCCGGGCGCACAGTCGGCGACGGGAGATACCTTCTCGGCATCGAAATTCCTGACCGATTGGAACAGGCTGTCTCCGGAAGCGAAGAACCTGCTGTTCTCCGGCAAGGGCGTTCCGGACGGGTTGCACAAGGAACTGGACGCACTGGCGAAGATGATGGAGGCCGCGAAGGCGGCGGAAAGGCAGATCAACGTATCGCGCTCCGGAACTGTGCTCGGGAACCTGTCTCTGGCGGGCGCAGCCACCGTCTCACCGGTGAAGACGATCGCGCTCGCCATAGGGGCGCATCTGACCGCACGCATGCTTACGAGCCCGCCGGTGCTGCGGGCCCTGCGAAATTACATCGCATCCGGCGGAAGCAGGGGCGCGGCCGAGCGGCTTATCAAGGCGGCCGGCCGCAACCCTGAGCTTATCGCTGACGTCAACCGCCTGATAAGACTGACAGCACCAGAGACTTCACAGCCCAGGTCACGCCCCAGACTGGAAGAAGAACTTGCACCACTCGCTCCATGAGGCGCTCGATCCTCTTGGCGAGCGGCGATGCATCATTCGATGGCGGTGGACATGGGATCGGCATGCTGAACCTCGAGGGATGATCAATGAGCCAGACCTTCGGAGACTGGGACTCCAACGCCAACAATAACACGACGGTAGGCGCGGGCGCCATCAACATCGCGGAAGGATGCCCGCCGGGGAACATCAACGACGCCATCCGCGAGGTGATGGCGGCGGCCGTGCGGTCGTGGGGCGGCCAGCACTCCGGCATGTCACGACCGGCCGGCGTTCAGGCAGGGCGGTTCTGGCTCGACACCTCGAACGCCACGGCCCCGGTGCTCAAGTGGTTCGACGGCACCGACGACATCCCGTTCATGACGATCGACTATTCGGCCAACACGATCACGCTCGACTCCGGCGTTGTCGTTCCGCTGGCTGATGGCTCGATTACGACGGCGAAGCTTGCCGACAACGCGGTGACGCTGGCGAAGATGGCAGATCTTGCTTCCGGCGTCATTCTCGGCCGCAGCTCCGCGGGCACGGGCGATCCGGAAGCGCTCACAGGTACGCAGGTGACGGCGCTTCTGGACGTGTTCACGAGCACGGCGAAGGGCCTTGCGCCAGCGTCCGGCGGCGGAACCACGAATTTCCTGCGAGCGGATGGAACATGGGCTGCGCCGCCGACATGGACGCAGATGACGGCGAAGTCGGCATCAGGCACGTCGGTCGAGTTCACCGGCATCCCCTCGACCGCGAAGGTCGTGAAGGTGATGTTCTCTGGCATCAGCTTCAACGTGGCGGACGATCTCATGATGCGGATCGGGCCGAGCGGCGGGGTCGAGACGACCGGCTATGCTAGCGTTGTCGGAAACGCCGGGGGCGACAACGATGAGGCAACGGCGTTCAGGCTGACACGTGCACCAAGTGCAAACGAAACCGATACCTACCATGGCATGGCCGAGCTTGCGAACCTGACCGGCAACACGTGGTGCCTGCACTCAAGCATTGCCACACCAGAGGCAAAGAACGAGTTCAATGCAAGCGGCAGCAAGGCGCTCGGCGGATCGCTCGCCCGGGTCCAGCTGTTCGCGCTCGGCGGGGCATCGTTCGACGCCGGCACCATCAACATCCTCTACATGTGAGGGCGCGCTATGGGCGGGCATACGGACAGCCGGTCGCACTGGATCGTCGATCGCAGGATCCCGATCGCTCTGGTAGCGACGATCCTTCTGCAGACGGTCGCGCTCGTCGGCATCGGGGCGTGGTATGCATCCGACTTCGCGTCCCGCATCGAGCGTAATGCCGAGGTGATCGAGGAAACGCGCGCCAGAGCGGAAGCAGCGCTCGCCATCCAGAAGACACGGCTGGACGCACTGGAGCGGCGACAGTCCTCGGCCGACGAACTCGCTGCCCGCCTCGAGGAACGGCTCGTAGCACAGGGGCGTCAGCTGGACCGTATCGAACGGACTCTGGACCAACTGTCCGAACGCATGCTGCGCGGCACGAACGGAAGGAGGTGAATCATGGAAGCGGAGTATCTGACCGGCCCCTGGTGGGGGCTTCTCATGCTCGTCGTTCTCGTCGTCGTCTTCATCGTGGCCTATCGGAAGATCAGGCGCGTGCGCGAAGAGGTCGATGAAGCCGTCGACAACGTGAAGGACGACGTGAAGGATGCCATCAACGACATCAAGCGCAAGTTCTGAGCCGCGCTGGCGGGTGCACTGGCACTGGACCGCCGGCACATACCAGCCGAACCGGATCGAGCGCGAGCGATACCATATCCTGATCGACGGCGAAGGACGGGAGCACAGCGGCCTCTACGCCATTGAGGATAACATCCCGCCGCTTAGGCCCGGCGGATACGCGGCGCACACACGGCGCGCCAATTCATGGGCGATCGGCGTGGCGCTGTGCGCCATGGGACGCGCAACGCAGTATCCTTTCGATCCGGGGCCATGGCCGATCACGGATGCGCAGCTGGAAGCGCTTGCGAAAGTCACGGCGCGGCTCTGCGAGCGTTACGGCATCCCGGTGACGCGGACGCGCGTGCTGAGCCACGCCGAGGTATGGCCGAGCCTCGGCGTCATGCAGCGCGGCAAGTGGGATATCACCTGGCTGCCGGACATGGCCACACCGGGCGATCCGATCGAGGTCGGTGACCGCTTGCGCGCGATGGTGCGTGAGCGGCTCGGAGACGGCCGCACAGAGGCGGAAGGGCCGGACTCACGCATGGGTGGTGGGGCGTTACAGGCGCTCATGCGCGCTCTCCGCCGCATATTCGGAGCTTCGAGGGGCCCATGATCTGGCGTCTCCGGGCTGCTCTGGCTCTGGCATTGTTCGGCGCAAGCGTCGCCGTTGCTGCAATCCGCTATCTATTCTGGAATCCTGGGCGATGGGACTGAAAGAGATCCTCGCGGGACCGGTGGCGCGCATCATCGTGCGCTATCTTGCGGGCGCACTCGTCTCGCTCGGCGTGCTGCCGGAGAGCGTCGGGGCACAGATAGGCGTCGACCGCGACATTGCCCTGATCGTCGGCGCCGGCCTGGTTGCCATCGTCGAATGGCTCTACATCAGGGCGAAGAAGAATGGGGGCGCGACATGATCCGGGTTCCACGATGGCTCGAATGGGCGGCACGCATCTGGGACGCGATTCCGAATCCGGTACGCTGGGGGGCGCTCGGTGCCGGAGTGCTGGCGCTGCTGCTATGGTGGTGGACGTGATGGGGCCGTTCCTGGGAATTCTCGCATGGCTTCGTGGCACGTGGCTCGGGCGCGCGATCGTTTTCCTCGCCGGTGCACTTGTGATACTATGGAGCGCATACCGGAGAGGCAGGCGTGATGAGCGCAGAAACCAGGAGCTCCGGCGCGCCGAGGAATACATCGAGGCGCGAAGGCGTGCCGACAAGGCGGCGGACAGGATCGACGCCGAGGCGCGTGATCTTGATGGCGCCGCTCTTGATGAGCGCCTGCGTGAGCTCGGTGCCCTCCGGAACAACGGCGGCCTGTGACGCGCTCAGACCGTATCTCCCCAAGGTCTCGACGCAGGACACACGGCAGACGAAAGCCGATGTGCTGCGCTTCTACGAGGTCTTCGGGGCCGTATGCGACGGAGAGAAGCGATGAGGAAGGCGATCACGGCGGCCGCAATGGCCGCCTTTCTGATTTCCGGGTCGGCATTGGGGCAGGAAGCATGTGCTCCGCTGAAGGAAATGCGCTCCTACCTCGAGGAGCGGTTCAGCGAGAACGTTGGTGCCGTGCTCGTCGTCGGCGATGACGGCGCCCTCGTTATCTTCGCCAACCCCGAGACAGAGACATGGAGCCTCGTGTCGGTCGGCACGGATGGCACGGCGTGCCTGATCGGGGCAGGCGTCGGCTTCGTGTTTCCTAGGCTGAACAAGCCATCAGATCCGGCATGAGCAGCGTCTTCATCTATCGCTGGGCCCTGGTTCAACTGTTCGGCATCGCCGGGCTGGCATGGGTGTGGGAACGCGGCTGGGCCGAGATGGTTGTCAGCGCAGACGTTAGCCGTGTGTCTTTCGCCATCATGGGCCTCTTCGCTCTTGCCTGGCTCGAGTGTGCCCGATGGGTCGCGCGAATGGCTCGACGCATGAGCCGCGGCTCTCTGTATCGCGCCGGACGCGAGGAACATGAGAGGGCCCGTCGCCGCTGGCTGCACAAGGCAAGCGAGTGGATGGTGCAGCTTGGGCTCCTCGGCACGGTGATCGGTATGGTGATGGCGTTCTCGTCGGTGTCAGCCGATGCGGCAAGCTCCGTCGAAGGCGTGCGGGCCCTCGTGTCACAGCTTATGCGCGGTGTCGGGGTTGCGCTCTACACGACGCTTGTCGGCATCGTGTTCGGGCTCTGGCACGAACTCAACGTCCGGATGATGGAGACGGCTGCCGCGGAATACTGGCACGGTGACGGCCGATGACCGGGATCATCGCGCGTGATCTGTTTCTGAACCTCGTGCTCGCTCTTCTCGGCCTCGTCGTGCTCATGCTGCCGTGGCTCAACCCGCCAACGCGATCCGACAGCACTCCGCCACCTGGAAATGTGTTCGTCGAGATGCGCTGGCCTGACGGCCTGCAGGCGGACGTCGACCTGTGGGTGCGCGGACCAGGGGATGAACCGGTCGGCTATTCGCGCAAGAGTGGATATGTCTTCGATCTGCTGCGCGATGATCTGGGCAGCACGGGGGACCCGACGGATCTGAACTTCGAGTTCGCCTTCTCGCGCGGCACACCTGCAGGCGAATACGTGGTCAACGTTCACATGTACAACCCGAAGAGTGAATCCTTTCCGATCGTTGTGCAGGTGACTGTCGGTCTCCGTAGCGCGGACGGCGCGAGCGTCCGTGAAATCGCCAGCCGGACGATAGAGCTGTGGTCGGACGGGCAGGAAGAGACCGTGGTGCGGTTTCGTCTCGATGGCACGGGGCGGCTGGTGCCGGGCTCCGTCAATCACGTGTTCATGCCGTTGCGTGCGGCAGCGATGCGCAACGAAGCGCCGAGATGGGCACCATGACCGCGGCATGGATCACGTTCTGGGCGACGGCGGCGATCTGTGGCGTGATGGCGCATGCGGTCATTCGGACATGTTCGCGGTCCATATGGCGGCATGTGGCGGTTCCGCTCGTCGTCATTGCGATGACGACGCTCGCTATCGGGCTCGCACAGACCGTCGGAGAGCCGAGGCCATGGCGTCTCGCATGGAACCAGCCTGACATGGCGCGCGTGCTCGGCTTCCGCATCGACGAAGGGCGGGCCATTCATGTGATGCTGGACAGGGACGGCGAGCCGCCGATCCTTCTCTCGCTTCCTTACAGCACGCGCGCTGCGCAAGAGCTAGAGGATGCAGAACGAGAACGCCAGCGGCGGCGCGGCAGGCCGGGTGAGATCATGATGCGTGTCGATCGATCCCTGGAACGTGATCCGTTCAGGTTCCATCCGCGCCCTGTCCCGAGTCGGCCGCCGAAGACGGGCGGGGGGTGAGGCATGGCGAACCCTGGCTATGTTGGCCGAGAGCACCTTCTCGAGGAGGCCATCGAGGCTGTGCGCAGGCATGGCAACATCTCTGCGGCTGCGCGTGCGCTCAACCTGCCGCGCGAAACTCTCAAGCACCGGCTGCATGCAGCCGCGAGATATGGCCTCGACGGTTCGGTACCGAAGCCCCCGCCGCCCGGGCAGGTGATCGCCGGCACCTCTACGCTCTACCGGCTCAATCCGGAAACCGGTGCCGAGGAGATCCTGAAATGGGTCAGGACGAAGGAAGACCCGAACTGGCACGCGCTGCATGACGCCATCTGCGACGCCTTCGACGCCTACAAGGGCACCGCGAAGCTGCCTCCTGCGCCGAAACATGCCGATGACGATCTGCTCGCACTATACCCTCTGGCCGACTTCCATCTCGGCCTCTATGCATGGGGGGCAGAAGCAGGCGAAGATTGGGACGTCGACAAGGCATGCCGGCTTCTGCGCCGCGTGATGGGGGAGCTCGTCGCTCTTTCCCCGCCAGCCGGCACGGCCGTGCTGCTGAATCTGGGCGACTTCTTCCATACCGACACCTCGGACAATAGAACGGCACAGGCCGGGCATCCGCTCGATGTCGACACTCGTTATGCCCGCGTTCTGACGTTCGGGGTGGAGCTCATACGAGACATGATCGAGCTCTGCGCCCAGAAGCACCGCAAGGTGATCGTTCGCAACCTCAAGGGCAACCACGACTATCACAGCGCCATCGCGCTCACGGCGGCGCTCGGTTCATTCTTCCACGGCAACGACCGGATCATCGTCGATGCGTCACCCGCCCCGCACTGGTCCTATCGGCATGGTCGGACGCTGCTCGGGGCCACGCACGGCGACATGCTGAAGAAGCCGGAGCAGATGGCGATGCTGCTCGCGGCCGCCCGCGCCGAGGACTGGGGACAGACACGCTATCGGTATTTCCACTACGGGCATGTTCATCACGCTTCTGCCAAGGAAGTGGGCGGGGTGCTGGTCGAGTCGCACCGGACACTGGCGCCGAAAGATGCGTGGCATGCTGCTGCGGGCTACGTATCAGGCCGGGCCATGTCGGTGATCGTCTACTCGGCCGAGCGTGGCGAGGTCGCCCGCATCACGCACAACATTCCACATTGGAGCGAAGGATGAAGGCTTTTCTCTCTTCTCCTTACCGCTCGCATCCCTGCTATCAGACGCATGGTCCGATCGCTCCGCTGCGTGACGTCATGCGGCTGCTGATAACCCTGAGCCAGCATGGCCTTCCGTTCGTCCTCTCGGTGCATGACGTAGCGAGATCCGCGCGGTGCGTCTGGTCGCCCTTGATCCATGGGGACCTGATTCGCTCGATCAACGCGCACCATGGCCGTGAGTGGCCGGAACGTGACGCGCTCGACTGGTGCCTCGGGTGCCTGGCGACGGAGGGATTCGACACGCTCATCGTGGCGGAGTCGATTCCGAGGGCGAAGAATTACGGGCGAAACGGCATGGATGCGGAGCGCGAGCTGGCAGAGGCGTTAGGACTTCGAATAGTCACGGACGTCGAAATTGTGCACGCTCATGGCGATACACTCAGTGCCTGACGGGGCGAGGCACAAGCAGAAACGATATTTCATTGTGACGCAGCCTCCGTAAACGCCCCAACGATCATCCACATACTGGTCAACACCAACGGAACGCACATCCCCCAGAAGAGCCATTCCCTCAACGCTTTCGCCCTCTTCCGAATGGCAATGACCACGATCGCCAGAAAGGCGATGCTCAGAATGAGGTCCAAGCGCTCGTAACTCATGCCATCCTATCCTTTCGCCTGCCGCCCTCCGACGATCTTCTTCACGATGATGGCCACGTCTGGCAGGTCGTGGTGAATGAGGTAGACACGCGCCTCTGCGCACATCTCACGAATGGCGTCTTCCAAGGCGCGTCGCTCGTCCTCGGCGTGGTAGACGATGCCGCAGCGCTTTGCCGTGTTCAGCGCGGCTGCCACCCGCTGGCGCGGGGTAGGAAACCCGCCGCAGAACCTGGGATCGCCGACGGCCCAGATGGGATTGATCGTTTCGCTCATTCCACTTCCTTGCATTTCTTGGCTACGGTTTCATGGGTGACACCGGTGATCCTGTAGCGGAGCCCGTCCTTGTAGAGATCGCCATCCCGTTTCTCCATGATGTGCTTGGCAAGCAGGACAGCATACAGCATGGTGGGGATGTCGAATTCTTCCTCCGACGTAGCGCTTACGTCGATGTGAGAGATGCGTCCGTGATCACGCGGTTGTGCGATCACGGTCGCCCTGTCAGGCGATACCTGGAACGTCACAAGCCCATGAATTCGCCTCGCCGCGTCCAAAAACAGGCTGCTGACGTGATCGTAGTTTTCGGCCTTCACGTACCTGGAGTAGTCGTAGAGCGCCGTGTCTACGACTTGCACCGGCCTCCCTTCTGCGATGGCCTCGAGCGAATCCACTGGGTCCGGCTTCTCGATCTTGTCGCTCATGTCAGTTCTCCTCTCTCTTGCGCAGCACCATGACGAGCTCGTCGTTGTGTAGCTCAATGCCAGTGTATTCGTAGTCGTCGATCCTGTATCCGCGCCGGGCCGCCTCCTTGAGGAGCTCCTTGAGCATGTCCGCGTCCATGGACGCGACGCACGTCTCAATGAGCGCCTTCGCGACCATCACGCCAGGGATCTTCGTCGTGAAGGCGTCCAAGTCGTCGAACACCTTGAGCTTGACCCACCGCGCTCCGGCAGCCTGGTTGGCCAGATCGCGCAGCGGGCAATCGCCGACGGGCTCAATGATGGTGTCCGCCGCCTTGTCGTCAGACGTTTTCTTTCTCTTCGCCATGGTTGTCCTCCTTCAATGTCTCAGCATGCCGCCGCCATTGCTCCGCATCGAGCGCCTGGAGGCCGGCACGCACGATGCCGAGCTCCTCGACCAGCGTTTCCTCACGATCGCGCAGCGCGCAGATCCATGCCTCGAGGCGCTCATCGCTGAGCCGGTGGGCGTTGTCGAGGATCGCGCGGTTTATAAGACTGGCATCGACGGGGCGCATCCTTAGCTCCAGTCCGCATATGCCTTCATATCAGGGTCAATCTCTTCCGCTAGCGCAACGCCTGCGGCCGTGAGGCCGTATCCTGCGCCCGCTGGAAAGCCGCCATCCGTCCACAGCCCGCGCTCGTAGCGGGTGAGACCCTTGCGCCGCAGTTGCCGGCACGCGAGCCGCACTCGGCGGCGGTCCAAGCCCGTGATCTCGCAGAGAGGGGCGAAAGACGCGCACGGCGGCAGATCGCCTAGTGTAGCCAACCGCGGCAGCGCCAGGAGAACGGCGCGCTGGTCATTGGTGAGCTTCATCAGTTTTTCCTTCTGTCTCATTCGCCAGCCGCGGCGCCGTGACAACTGGATGCGCATGGGGCGCATTTTCTCGGCATCTCGACTTGGAGAGCCCCCGCTCACCTAACTACCTCCATAGCGACTTTCACTATGAATACCGCCGCGATCGACGATAGACTGATTAAGGCCAGCGCCAGCACGGCGCCGATGAGGGCGAACTCGAGCCGCTCTACCCAGCGCCAGAACCGCTCGCGGCGCCGGCGGCGGGCCTCGGCGATGGGGATATGCTTCGTCATTCTCCTGCCTCCAGATCCTGCCAGCGCTTCGCCGGTGAAAGACATGATGGCCCGTGCTCTTTCTCCGGCGCGCTCGCGCCGACCAGCATAGCCAGCTCGCCCCACTGCGGCGTTCCGACAAGCCAAGGGGCGAGCTCATCGCGCACGTAGTCGAGAGCATCGTTCAGAAACCTGCTGAACTCGTCGGCGTCCATCGACGAAAAGCTCATCGACCTGGGCACGACGGCCAGCCGCGATCCCCACTGCCTTGCCAATTTATCCGGCAGCGGAATGAGGTCGGCATGGCCGGTCACGACCGCCAGGCGACGCCGCACCATGTCCTGGGTCCATTGCTCGCGCCCGGGTCCGTTGTTCAGCGCCTCGGCGAGCAGTGTAAAAAACGCAAAGGCGAGGCGATGCTGCTCTATCGATCGCGGACGCCAGAGCTCCGCCATGACCGACCTGCCAGCCGGCAGCTTGTCGAAGACGATCTCCGCCGCCCGATCCGCCGGTATCAACATCATGCCCTCTCGTTTTACGGTTGCGCGCATGCCAACCTCAGAATGGGATTTCGTCGTCCGGGACATCGCTCTGTGAAGACGCAGGCGCCGTTGCCTGCATTTCGTGCGAGGCCTGCCGCCCGCCAGCGAGAACCCGTAGCATGCTGCGATAGGGCCGCAGCACGATTTCCGTGCTGTAGCGTTCGTTGCCGGCCTTGTCCGTCCATTTCCGCGTCTCAATCTGGCCCTCGACGAAAACCTTTGCGCCCTTGGCAAGATACTGTTCAGCGAAGCGGATCAGGGGCTCGGAGAAGATGCTGACGCGATGCCACTCCGTGCGGTCACGCTTCTCGCCGGTCGCCTTATCCTTCCATGTCTCTGTCGTCGCCACCCGAAGATTGCAGATCCTGCCGCCATCCTGGAAGCTGCGCACCTCCGGGTCGGCGCCGAGATTACCGATCAGAATTACCTTGTTAAGCACTGTCCTCTCCATTGTAGCGCTGTATCAGCACGGCGAGTTTCTCGTCGAGCTCTTCGAGGAACGCGACAACTTCCTTCGTAAGCCAGTCGATCGTCTCGTCATCTCGCTCGACCCGCTCGATCCAGAGCTGCATCTCAGGTGAGATACGCGGGTCGTAGCTCACGAAGTCGCACCACGCACGGCCCGTGCATGCCATCTGCCATTGCATTTGCAGCAGATAGCGTCTGTCGATGGTCCCGCCGAGAAGCGTCTTGATGTGCCTGGCCGTGCCGGGGCACTTGATCTCGATCAGGCCGTCATCGCCGACCAGACCATCCGGGCTCGCGCCGCTCATGGCGATCTCAGGATGCGGAACGAAGCCTACCTCTGTCACGGTGCTGTCGGTCCACATCTCGTAGGCCGCGCGGGCTTCGGGCTCTGTGTCGATGCCATGCTGCATGGCCGCGCTGACGTAGCCAGCCGCGGGCTCGCCAGTGAGGCGCTCGCAGATGAGCTCGGCCATGTAGTTCTCTCGGCTTGCGCCCCAGCCGGATTTGGTCCGCGCGACAACATCTGCGATGCGTGATGCCGTGACCTTGCCGAGGCGCGCTTCGAACCACTCGGCGCTGCGCTGTGGGGCATCAGTCATCGGCGGCGTCCTTCATGTCATCGGCCTTGCCGGCTGCAGCCTTCAAGGTCCGCTCGGCGACCTTCTTGTTGAGCGTGCGGATCGCATGGTCGAACTTGGCGACCGGAAACTCCTCGAGGCTCGGCGCGCCGTAGTAGGCCAAGAACTTGGCCTCATCCACTTCTGCCGTATCGAGCCGCTCACGCAGCATGCGATATTGATCAGCCGAGATCGTGGCGCGCCCACCGGCGCCTGCGATTGAGGCCCCTTCGCCGCTCGCCTTGGCGCCGTCGTCATCATCCTCGGGAGCCACGCCGACGGCCGCAAGAAGGCCGTAGCGTCGAGCGTAGGTCATGCCCGATCCGTAACCCTGCGCGCCGCCGTTACGGCCCTCGTAGATAGGCGTGTAGGTGGCGATCCATTCGCCGCTCTCACCATGGACCAGGCGGGTCTCCAGCACGCCGAGGCTGTCCGGGCCGGAGCCTTGGATCACGGCGATGCCCTCGGCATTGAGCGCCGGAATGATGGCCTCGCACACTGCGGCCAAGTCGGCATAGCGATAGGTGCCGCCACGGCCCAGCTCTGCCGTCTTGTCTTTGCGCACCTTGCCGAAGCTGCGCTGCGCAGCCGCAAGGGCCTTGGCAATGGACTGGATGGATTCGGACGTTTTCACGATGTCCTCCATGATTTGGCGAACGTGCCCCATAGCTCAGCCCACGGCGCCTCGGCAGGTGCCACCAGTGGCGCCGAGGCACGCCAATCGCAAATGAATTGCCACCAGGCATCGCCGACCTCGCCCGGGGCCGCTCCCTC
The DNA here is from genome assembly GCA_027045875.1 of Alphaproteobacteria bacterium. Classification (GTDB taxonomy): domain Bacteria; phylum Pseudomonadota; class Alphaproteobacteria; order Geminicoccales; family Geminicoccaceae; genus JALSRW01. The sequence continues at coordinate 23,218 of JALUAG010000086.1, forward strand.
GGGCCAGAGGCTCTTACCGTAGCGGATCATCGCGCGATCCGCCGCCACGGCCCATGCCTCCTCGGCGCTCGGGCAGGCGCGAGGGGCTGCGCGCTCGACCATGCGCCGGTGGGCGGGGAAGGGGATGATCTCACCCATCAGCCCGCCTCCTCGACCGTCTCCTCGGCCGCGCGCTCGGCCTCGTCGAGCGCCATGTCGCGGGCGATCTGCTCGATCTCCTGCCACGCCTTGGCGCGGTCGGGCGGATGGTCGGTAGCATCGATGGCGCGCAGCCATTCAAGGACATCGCGCGCCTCGGGCGAGGACGGCTCGGCTGTCGCGGCCTCAAGCTCGCGCAGCGCGTCAAGCGCCGCGTCGAGCGTGCCGATGAGGTGGTCGAGCGCGCCCATTGCGCGCCCCTTATCATAGGTGTGGAGATGGTCGCGGAGATGTCGCGCGAGAGCGATTGCGCGGCCGAGGTGGTAGCCTGTGGCGCTCATTCCTCGCCCTCCTCCGCGTAACGCGCCCAGTAGTCGTCGGCGCGCCGATCGGCCTCCTCGCGGAGCTCCTCCCAGAGCTCGGCCAAGCGGCGGTAGTCCCAAGCGTTGGCCCAGATGAGCCTGCGCACGATTTCCAGCACCTGCCGCTCCTCGGATTGGCCGACGACCAGCAGCAGCGCGTCGAGCAGCAGGCGCCCGGCCTGCGCCCTGGCGCGTGCGCCCGAGGCCTCGCGCGCCTGCTCCCATGGGTCGTCGCCCGTGTAGGGCTGCCCGAGGCGCTGTGCGATTTCGCACGCGGTCTCGGCGATCACGGCCGGAGCGGCGCGGTCGTCGGCGATCTCGATCATGAGCCGCACGCCGCCGTGAACGTTGGTAGGGGCCGCGCGCATGGCGGTCATGATTTGCTGGTCCATTTTTCCCTCCTTCTTTTTCACATACCATGCACTGCGCCGGCACGGATGTCAAGGAAAAATGATGCTCTTGCCATGAGCGTCGTGGCATATTATGGTGGGGGCATGGACGCACGTGACATAATCCATCGATTTGGGATAAGCCCGGGGCGGCTTGGCATGCGCCTAGGGCTGAAGCGGGGGGCGGTTTACGCCTGGCTGGAACGCAACTCCATTCCTGGCGAGTGGGACCTCGATCTTCTGCGCGTGGCGCGGGAAGAAGGGGTTCCACTGACCTTGGAGGAGCTTGCCGTCGCGCGGAGTGTCAGGCGCGCGAACTTGCGCAGCCCTGGCGCACAGCGACGGCACAAGAACGAGCAGACGCAGGGGGCGGGATGATGGCAGGGCCCGCCCCCTGCACGACGGCTTCCTCCCTGGGACTCCCCGCCGGCCGGGTGGTCGGCGGGGCTTTTTACGGGTGAGAGATGAGACGGCGGATACCCGAAGGTCTCAGACACGAGATCATACGCCTGATTGAGGCAGGCGTGCCGATGGGGCGGATCGGCCAGGCGGTAGGTCGCTCCGACGTGACGATTCGGCGCATAGCCGCCGAGGCGGGGCTGACGGACAGGCTCGCCGCAAACAGGCTGGGCCGTCATGGGGACGTGGTCGACGGCTTGGCAGTCTGCGGCTCAAAAAGCACTTGCTTTGCTGTCTTCGACGGCAATGCCGATCGCGTGTCAGGGTATTTCGAGACGCGCGAGGAGGCTCAGGCTGAGCGCGCACGAATCCTGCGCCGCCGAAAATGGCGCCGCTGCATCAGGTGCAACGATCCCATGGTCTCATATGGCCCGCATCACCGGATGTGCGAGAGCTGCCGGGCGAGCGTCGGCACAGTGCCTCGCGAATTCGAGGGGCTGGCATGGTGATGGGGGCGCGACGGAGGCCAGAGGACGCGGTGCATCTCGCTGTGCTGGCGTGGCTGCGATCCGTGTTGCCGCGTGAGGCTGTCGAGACGCTGATCCACGTGCCTAACGGCGAGGCGAGGCATCCTATCACGGGCGCGCGTCTCAAACGGCTCGGGGTGAGGCCCGGAGTCGAGGATCTCCAATTCGTATGGCGCGGGCGGCTGCATGCGATCGAGGTCAAGCCAGCGCGCGGGCGGCAGAGTGCGTCGCAGCGCGAACGGCAGGCTGCGCTGGAGGCCGCCGGAGCGCGATACGCCGTTGTGCGGTCGATCGAGGACGCGCGCGCAGCGCTGCGAGAGTGGGGTGTATGCACTCGGGAAGTGATCGGATGATACCGACAGCGGACGACGATTGGTGGCTAACTGCGCCGATCGGTGAGATCTGCGCACCGGTCAGGACGCCGCGCCGGCGCGGCGTCACGATGAGGGCAGAGGCTGACGTATCGGCTCGGCCGAGGGTGGTACGGTTGTGCCGATATCCTGGGTGCGAGCGTAAGCTCTACGCGGGCAATGTGACGGGGCTCTGCGCCGATCACAGGCACGCATACGGCCTGTGCAGCTGTCGGCATTGCCGAGGAAAGACCAGCATGGCCAGGAGAGGAGAAGGATGAGCAACATTCGAATTCGTCAGTGCCGCGAGGCGTTCACCATCGTCGAAAACAGGATCATGCGGGATGCGTCATTGTCCAGCGACGCGCGATTCCTCTACGCCCTCCTGGTGGGTTACGCGGACGGTTGGGAAATCTCGTATGATCGTCTGCGGCAGGTAACAGGCTGGGGGCGCGACAAGCTGCGCAAGGCCGTCGGGGAGCTCAAGGATCGAGGGCTGTTGCGGATTGAGGCGACACGCGTCGATGACGGCACCTTCCGAGGCTGGGAATGGCACGTCGGCCTGGAAAACCGAACGTCGGAAAATCCGACCTTCGGTGAAACCGAACTTCGGCAAACCCGACCTTCCCTTAAAGAACCCTATAATGAAGAACCCTTATATGAAGAACCTTACCCCCCCCCTTATATCCCCCCCCCGCAAGCGGGTGGGGGCGCAAAGCGCGGCGTCGAGGCATTGCTCGACTCTCGGCAGAGCGATGAGAGCGGCAAGGGCGAATGTGCTGAGAAGCGGGAGCGAGCGGGGCTGTCTGGGCATGCCGGCAACGGGCGCTCTCGTCGCGGATCGCGCATCCCTGACGACTGGCATCTCGGCGATGCTGAGTGGCGCGAGGCAGAGAGGATCGGTCTGACGCGTCGGCAGGCAGAGCTCGAGGCCGAGATGTTCATCGACTACTGGCGCGCGGCTCCTGGTCAGCGTGGGGTGAAGCTCGACTGGATGGCGACCTGGCGCAACTGGTGCCGCAAGGCGATGCAGAGACGGCGACCGGTCGATGAGCCGCGGCGGATCGACGTCAGGGCAACGCTGGACAAGATCATGGCGGAGCGGGAAGCGATGGAGGCGAGCGATGGATGCCAGGCCGGGCGCGGCGCGTGAATGGGTCGAGCGGCTGACCAGCCGGACATATCAGCCACCGCGCGGGATGAGCGAGGAGGCGCAGGCCGAGCGCGTGGCCGATCTGGTCGATGCCGTGCGGCGAGCGTTGCCGCGGCGTGGGCGGGCGGAGTTGCTTGAGCTCCTGGAGCGGGCGCGACAGTGGTTGCTGGAGCATCATCCGACGCAGACTTGGCCGACGGTCTACGAGGTTGTGCGGGCGCTGCGAGAAGTGACGGGAGAGGGCGGCGACGGCGGGGACGGCTGGCCTCACCGCAACAGCGAGTATGTGATCGAGGCTACGGCGCGTTGGCTGCGTAATTTCGGGGAGTGGCCGGGGTGGCTCGATCACCCGGTTGAGGTGGCGCAGGAGCTCGTTGCGCGCGGTGAGGTGACTGAGTCGGAGCTGGCGTCTGCGGGATACAGGGTCAGGGAATATAGCGATGGGCAGGCCGCTGCTGATCCACTGCATCCACGCGGCGTGTGAGGCCGTCGGCGTGTCTGCCGTGAGGGCTGTTGGGGTGTCGCAGGGCCGGCCGGCGCTGATGGCGCGTCGGCTGGCGATTGTGCTTGCTCATCGGGCAGGTCTGTCGGCGGAGCATGTTGCTCGTCGGCTGGGCCGTCACGACGGGCAAATTGCGATGTCGATCGAGAGGACTCTCGGGGCCTTGCTTAAGGGGCGACGGCCGGAAAGTCTGTACGAGTATCGGAGTCTGTGGCTGCGATGGTGCCGCGCCAAGCTTATCCTTGATGAGATCGTGGTGAGCGGCCGTCGTAGCGAGATGTGCGGTAGCTGTCGCGGGCGCGGGTGCAGGGAGTGCGATGGGGTTGGGCTGATCTGGGTTTCTGGTTGACAGCGCGCACGTCGCGTGCGCATATGGGGACGTTCCCGGGAGTAACTCGGAACATCCGCCCCGTCCGGCGTTGCCGCGCCTGGCGGGGCTTTTTGTCGGCTTATGGATGGCTTGGTAATCCTGTCCTCGCCTGGAAACGCAAAAAACTATTGCCCGAGAGGCCCGGATCAGGTAGGATCCTTTCATGGGAGGCCTCAGGCATGCCCTGATGAAAAAGGGATTGAGGCCGAAATGAGAGGCCCCGGGGCACCATGACCCCGGGGCCTTTTTGTTTAGTTCACGCGTCCTCGACGCGGTGAGGCCACTCGGCCTCAACCGTTTCTGCGTCGAGATGGCGCTCGGCCCACCTGAGCGCCTCCTCCTCGGAGAGCGGGATGATCCGCTCTCCGCCGATCCACTCGTTGGGGCCGACGCGCCGCGCATATCGGGTCATCGGCCCGCCTTCACCGAGGAGAAAATACTGGCGGGAGCGCGGCGTGCGATACAGCGTCTCCTGCCAATATGTGAAGTCGGTGACGTACTCGGACCCGCCGTAGGTCGAGCCGACCTTGACGGCGGTGGTGGTGTCGTAAATCCGTCCGTTGATCACTTTCCTCATCGAGCCCTCCTATAGCTTGATACGCGCCCGATCGAGCGCGCGAGCGATTGCGGCCGGGATATTGAGCGGGTCGTCCGGCCGCGGAACATCGACCGCCTGCGCAGGATCGATCGGCAGCTCGTTGACGTAGACTAGCCGCACGGCGATGATCCGCCGATCCGCGAGGCGCTTCCAGATACTGTCGGCGTCAGTATCGCCGACATACAGGATCGCGTCCGCAACCCGCTCGCGCAGGACGCGACCCCAGAAACCGATCGGGGCAGTGTCGTAAAACGGACTGCCTCCGGGCACGACGCCCTTGGCGCGTCCGATCCGGCGCAGTGCCTCGGGCCAGTCCCCCCAATCCTCGCGCCCAACATACGGGCACCCGTTGGCGTTGGGCACGACCATGACCGAGCCCGGCATCTCACGCTGAAGCGCACGCGCGACACCCATCGTCAGATCGACGATATCGGCGCACGACGGCGAGCCGTCCGGCGAGATGATGATCCGCCGGGGCTGACCGCGCTCCTGCCGGGCCCGGGAGACCGCGCAGCGCCTGGTAATGAGCTCACTGACGAGCTTGCGCTCGTCGACGAGCGGGACTCGGCGTCCGCGCGGAGCGATGATCTGGCGCAGCATGCGCTCGATAGCGCGCCGCGCCCTTCGAATGGCGGCCGCGCGACGCAACAGGGCAATCTCTGCCTCCTCGATCGCAGGAATGCGGATCGAGGCGGCGCGGCCCATGCCACGGCGCACGGCATCGGCCTCGTCCTCAACCGACACCCGATCGGCAGAGGACGAAGTCGATTCGGCGGGGGCGGTGCCGCCCCCGCCCTTGTCGTTGCACTCGGAGTCCGAAGAGCTGGAGCGCTCCCCGGACTCCGAGCGGCCCCGCGGGGGTGACCCGGCGTCCCCGCCGCGGGGCTCCTCATTGGAGCCCTGCTCCCCTGACGGCCGCCCGTCGCCGTCGGCGCCCTGAGCCGGGAGGTCACGGCGAGTGCACCGTGCCCCGGCCCCCTCAGGGGCATTGTCGGCGCCGCGCTCGTGCGTGCCGCCACCGGAGCCCATCCCGGCACTCTCCGACTCGCCGTCGGACTGCGGGCCACAGTCCTGCCCGTCGACGGTCTGCCCGGCGGCCCCCGATTGCTCGGAGTCCTGACCCGGCGCCTCGCGCCGATCGGTGGCGAGCCCGTCACCGGACTCGTCGGCGGTCCCAGACTGCTGGGCAGTCTCGGGGTGGCCAGCCCCGCCGGACCGCTCGGCCCCACTGTCACCGTCCCGGTTGTCCCGGGCGGCGCCCTCGTTACCCCCGTCCCGCGGCGCGGGGGCGTCGCCGTCGGCCGACTCATAGCGGTCGGCCACGAGGCAGGGCTCATGCAGCACCGGCTGAGCCCCGCTCAGGCCGGACTGGACCACCAGCGGTGCCAGCGGTCCGTGGCGCGAGATCAGACGATCGATCTCGCGAGGCACCTCATCCCGATGGACAAGAGGTGCCCAGTCGACGCCGCCGTCCGGCGTGGCGGCGCCGAATCCATACACGAGCGCACGCGTGGCCCACCACGGCCGGGGACCGCGCGCACGCCCGACTATCCTGCGGAGATCCCGCAGGGTCGGCAGGGTATGTTCACCCCGCCGCGTCACCCCGCAGCCCTCCGCCCGCCGCGGGCCATGACCAGCTCCGCGAACACGGCGTCGCAGAGCTGCCGCCCGCGGCGGCTGTAGACGGCGGCCTCTCCGGCCTGCTCGCGAGCAAGCCACGCGGCCGCCAGCGCAGCGATGTCGTCGCTGCTCTCGGCGACCGCTGCGAGGTCCGCCGCGCAGCGCACCCGCTCGGAGATCGAGCTGGGCGCGCCTTCGGCCTCGCCGATGTACTCGGCGAGGCGGTCGAGGGTGGCGGCCACGCCCCGCGCCACCACCGCCTGCGCCGCGATCACATCGATGCGCTCGCGACGCGTCAGGGGGTAAAGGCGCAGCCGCCGGAACCTCCTGAGCAGGGCCTCGGAGTGAGGCCGCTGCTCATTGCTGGTCGCCCAGACCAGCAGATTGCCGGGCCGGGCGACCACGTGCCGCCCCGGGGCGACCGAGGCGCGGCCCGACTGCATGAAGTCGAGCAGCAACGCCTCGGCCGCCTCCGAGGCCTTGTCGACCTCGTCCAGCACCAGCACAGTCGGCTGGCGCTGGCTCATCTCCGCCGCCTGGGCGAGGATGCCCAGACGGCGGACAGAGGCGGCCTCGCCGGCGACGGCCGCGGCCGCGTCGACGCCGGCGAGGAGCTCGTCCGCCCCGCTCCACTCGTGGAGCTGGGCGAACAAAAAACCGCCCCCGAGGAGCTCAGCGATGAGCTCCCCGAGAGCGGTCTTGCCCGTCCCGGGCGCGCCGGTGGCGAGCACGCCCGGGACGGCGCGGCCGCCACGCCGCATCTCAGCAAGCGCGGCGGCCACGACTGCGGCCTCGCGGGGGCCGACGATGTGCCCCCGCGAGGCCAAGTTTTTTAAGATGGAGGCTGGTGTCATTGCCCAGTCCTCCCCTTTCTGCCCCCGGCCCATCCGGGGGCTTCTGTCCACGGAAATGGCACGCGATATATTATGTGTCAACTTTGCGGGTTGGTTCTGTAACAATTTGTGATCGATGTTCTTGTTGTGTTCATGGCGAGCGGTCCCGCGCGGCGGGTATTGCGTGCGGCGCGCGGTCGGGGCAGGATCGGGCAGGAGGCGGCGATGGGGCGCGGCAGGCGGAGCGAGAGGCGGCGCGAGGCGGCTGTCTACGGTGACGTTGGGCCGCAGACGCCGGCGCAGCTGCGCGGGGCGGAGATCGTCGAGCGCGTCGAGGGGGGCGCGCGCATCCGGCTAAAGCGCAGAGTCCTGGCGATTGAGGAGCTCGCGCGCTCGACCAGGCGTCGCCCGGCCCGGATCACGCCTCGCCAGCTGGCGGCCGGGCTTGCCCTCCGAGATGCCTGGGAGGAGACGCAGCGTCTCGGCGAGGTCTCATGGGCGCGCGTCCGCGTAGACGGCGGCAGGCTCAACGACGGCGTCCTCCGCCGCCTCGGCGCGCAACGGGCCTACGGCCGGCTGCTCGACGCGGTCGATCCTGCGGACCGCGGTGCCGTCACGGCAATCGTCATCTACGGGATACGCCCGCGCGAGTTCGCCGGCAGCGGCTCCGGCGCCGCTCTGGCGCTCGCCGCCCTCCGCCGCGGCTTGGATGCAATTGCCGACGCGCTCGGGCTGTAGCCTGCAACTCTCTATTGCGATCGGGCAAATAACGCGGCACAATCACTATGCTCGGCGTAGCCGTGCGTTGGGCGGCGCCAACGTGGCCGCGCGCGAGCCTCGAGACTGGCCGGACAGGCCAGCCACCCGGGTTGATCGCCGGGTGATCAACTGCCTGCCCCGGCGCGCGCGTGTTAGCTGCGAGGGGCAGTATGCGCCGGGGCGGGCAGACGCCACAACCACGCGTGGCAGGCGCAACCGAGGGCGGGGCCCGGTCCAGGCTCCGCCCTCAGCACAACCAGAGGAGACTGACCGTGCCGCTCAAGCGCGGTTGCTCGCGCAAAGCCATCCGATCCAATATCCGGACCGAGATCCGCGCGGGCAAGTCGCCGCGCCAGGCGGTCGCAATCGCCTACAGCGTCGCCCGCAAATCCTGCCGCCTGCGGGCGCGCAAACGCAGAGGCAAAGCACGATGAGCGAGCCCAAGACTCTCAAGCGCGGGCCGGGCCGACCCAAAGGCAGCGGCCGCGGCGTCAGGTTGTCTGAGGAGCACCGGAGTAAAATCAAATCTGCGCAACTCCTCAACGCGCTGCAAGAGCACGCGCTCGGCAAGCGGGAGATGGGGCCGACACAAATCCAGGCAGCGCAGATCCTGCTCCGCAAGGCGCTGCCTGACCTCAGCTCGATCGATGTCAACGCCAGCGTCGACGGCGGCCTCGTAATTGAGATCGTCAAGCCCGGAGAGAGCGGGTCGTGAGTGACAACGTCGTGCGCCTCGACGTGCCGTGGCACGGGCGCGTGCCGCCTGGGCGCGTACGAGCGGCATTGCGGCGAGAGCATGATGACGGGAGCGAGATTGCGGCTGTCGTGCGAGCTCCGGACGGGACGGTGAGAGTCTACGGCTCATCGGCTGCCGGTGAGACGCTGGACCTGCTGATGCGAGGCGAGGCGGCGCTCCTGTCGGAGATGGCGGCTGCGCGGCTCGATACGCTTGGTTGGCCGCGGGATGAGGGAGAGTGGGTGGCGCTCGAAGAGCTGTTCCGGGGCCTCGTCGAGGATGAGGGGGCCGACGGTGCCTGAGCGCGTCCGGCTGCCAAACAACTGGGAGCCGCGGCCGTATCAGCGGGACGCGTGGGCGTATCTGCACGGGGGCGGCAAGCGTGCGTGCCTGGTATGGCACCGGCGGGCCGGCAAGGACGATCTCTGCCTCCACTGGACGGCCTGCGCTGCGTTTGAGCGGCCGGCGACCTACTGGCACATGCTCCCGCAGGCGGCGCAGGCGCGCAAGGCGATCTGGGAAGCGGTCGATCCGCACTCCGGCCAGCGGCGCATCGATCTGGCGTTCCCGGCGCGCGTCCGCCGGCGGACCAATGAGGCGGAGATGCTGATCGAGCTAGTCAACGGCTCGATCTGGCGGGTGGTCGGGAGCGACAACTACGATGCACTGGTTGGCTCGCCGCCGGCAGGGGTTGTGCTGAGCGAGTGGGCGCTTGCTGACCCGACGGCGTGGGCGTATCTGAGCCCGATCCTCGCGGAAAACGGGGGCTGGGCGGTATTTGCCTACACGCCGCGCGGCAAAAATCACGGCTGGTCGCTCTACCAGGCGGCGCGGCGGGACCCCGACTGGCACTGCGAGCTGCGGACGGTCGACGACACGGGCGTGATCGACCGCGCGGCGCTGATAGCCGACCTGCGCGACAAACAGGCGCTCTACGGGGCCGAGCAGGGGCGGGCGCTCTGGGACCAGGAGTGGTATTGCTCGTTCGAGGCGGCCGTCCAGGGCGCCTATTGGGGCGGCGAGCTGCGGACGGCGGCCGAGGAGGGGCGGATCACGCGCGTGCCTGTGGACCGGGCTGTCCCGGTGACGACGGCGTGGGATATCGGGATCGACGACGCGACGGCGATCTGGTTCGCCCAGGTCGTGGGGCGCGAGGTCAGGGTGATCGACTACCACGAGGAGAGCGGGCGCGACGCGGCGCACTACGTCGACGTGCTGCGGGAGCGCGGCTACCGCTACGCCGAGCATCTGCTGCCGCACGACGCCGAGCGGCGCGAGATCGGGACGGGCAAGTCTTACGCGCAGCTGCTGCGTGAGGCCGGGATTGAGGGGAGCGTGCGGGTGTTGGCGCGGACGCGTGACCTGCTGGGAGATATCAACGCGGTGAGGCGTTTCCTCGGCACATGCTGGTTCGATGAGGAGCGGTGCGGGCGCGGGCTCGAGGCGCTGCGGCAGTATCGGCGGGAGTGGGACGACAGGCGGCACACGTGGCGGCAGACACCGCTGCACGACTGGACAAGCCATGCGGCGGACGCGTTCCGGTTGCTGGCGTCTGGGCTTCGGCCGGCGGGCGGCGCGGGCGACACGTCGCAGCCGCTGGCGTATCGGCCGTTGCCAAACGTGGCGTGAGGGGCGAGATGATCGGCCGGCGTGAGTGGCTCGATCGGGTGCGAGCGGCGCATGATCCAGAGGCGCATCGGCCGCTGGATGATGTGATCAGGGACGCGGAGCTTGTGATGAGCGCGAGCGATTGGTCTGGGCAGTCTGAGCACGAGCAGGCGTATCGGCTGGCCAAGGTGATGGTGAGGCGCGCATGGGCATGAGCCTGCACGAGCTCCGGGCGGCGCTCGGGGCGCAGATCGAGGCGGCGGAGTCGGCTGCGGACGAGATCGGCCGCGAGCGGGCGGACCTGTTCGAGCGGTATATGGCCGAGCCCTACGGGGACGAGGTCGAGGACCGCTCGCGGGTGGTGATGTCGGACGTCGCCGATACGGTCGAGTGGATCATGCCCGAGCTGATGGAGCTGTTCACGGCGGGTGACCGGATCGTCGCGTTCGAGCCGCAGGGACCTGAGGATGAGGAGGCGGCGGAGCAGGAGACGGACGCCGTCAACTACGTGTTTTTCCGCCAGAATGACGGCTGGCACGTGCTCTACGAATTCCTGAAGGACGGGCTGGTCCAGAAGACGGGCTACATCAAGCGCCGGTGGGAGGAGCGCGAGACGGTCACGACCGAGGAGTACGACGGGCTGTCCGAGGAGGAGTGGCAGGGGCTTCTGCTCGGATGGCAGGATGAGGGCGTCGAGGTCGAGGTCATGCGCGAGGATGTGACGCGCGAGGTTGCCCAGGGGCCGGATGGCACGGTGGTCGAGGGCCCGGCGTCGATCTCGGTCGAGGTGCGGCTGACGCGGCGCGAGGGGCGGGTCGTCGTCGAGAGCGTGCCGCCCGAGGAGGTGCTTGTCGCCCCGCGGTGGAACAGGGTGACGCTGGACGGCTGCCCGTTCGTGGCGCATCGCCGCCGGGTGACGGTCAGCGACCTGATAGAGCTCGGCTACGATCGCAAGCAGGTGATGAGCCTGCCAGCGGCGGGCGAGGACGACAGCGAGGAGCGGGTCGAGCGGTTCTCGACGGCCGGAAGCTCGGAACCGGCGGAGCGCGAGGAGATCGATCCGTCGATGCGCGAAGTCCTGGTGCATGAATGCTACGTGCGCCTGGACTGGGACGGTGACGGGCGGGCCGAGCTGCGGCGGGTGATGGTGGCCGGGCCCGGCAACGAGATTCTGCGGCTGGCGGACGGGCGGCCGGACAACGAGGAGGTTGAGGATCAACCGTTCTCCGCGTGGACGCCGATTCCGATCCCGCACAGGCACTACGGGCGGTCGGTGGCCGAGCTGGTGCGCGATCTCCAGCGGGTCAAGACGGTTTTGACACGCCAGCTGCTGGACAACGTGTATCTGACCAACAACCCGACGCGGGAGATCGCGGAGCCCGGGATCGGGCCCGCGACGCTGTCGGACCTGCTGACGGAGCGGCCCGGGAAGATCGTGCGGACCGCGGCGCCGGGGATGTATCGCGAATGGAGCCCGCCGCAGTTCGTGGCGCAGATGATGCCGGTGATCGAGTATGTGGATACGCTGCGCGAAAACAGGAGCGGGGTGACGCGCTACAACCAGGGGCTCGACGCCGACGCGCTGAACCAGACGGCGACCGGGATTAGAAAGATCATGACGGCGTCGATGAAGAAGCTGCTGTTGTATGCGCGGACGGCGGCGGAGCTCGGGCTCAGGCACCTGTTCCGAGGGATTCATGGCGATCTGCGCCGGCACGCGTCGAAGCCGATGCTCATGCGACTGCGGGGGCGGTATGTGAGCATCGACCCGCGCGAGTGGCGGGATCGGGCAGACATGACGGTACGTATCGGGCTCGGGACCGGGGATCGTGAGCTGCAGGCGGCGTTCCTTGAGCGGATCATCGCCGAGATTAAGGAGCATCTGCTCGCCGGCTCGCCGATGGCGACGCTGGATCGGCTCTACAAGGCGTATGAGCGCTACATTGCCATCGCAGGGTTCAAGAACGCCGAGGAGTTCTTCGTCAACCCGCGCGACGCACAGGCGCAGCCGCAGATGCAGGCGCAGAGGCCCGACCCTGCGGCGGCGGTGGCGCAGATTGAGATGGCGAAGATTCAGCAGCGGCAGGCCGAGGCCGAGCGGAAGGCCCAGGTCGAACTGGAGAAGGCGCGGCTCGAGGACGACCGCGAGCGCGACCGGATGAACATGGAGATGGCGCTGAAGCTGGCCGAGATACAGGCGAAGAGCAACACGGCGCTGACGATCGAGCAGATACGGCAGTTCGCGGCTGAGCTCCGGAGCCTGAACCAGCCGCCGCCCGGCAGCCTGGGGGCCGCGGCATGAAGAGCATCGAGGAGAGGGCGGCGCTCGGGGCGCGGTGCCGCGAGCTGCTGGAGAATCCGGTGTTCCGCGAGGCGATCGAGGCGGTCGACGCGGAATTCCGTGAGGCCGTGTTCCGCACGGCGATGGAGGAAGCCGACAAGCGCGAGGCATTGTTCCGGGAGTATCACGCTCTCCGGCGCGTTGTGCACCGGCTTCGCAATTGGGAGCAGGACGGCGTGCTCGCCGAGATGGAGCGCGAGGCGCAGGAGCGCAAGGCGAAGCAGGCCCGGTCCTGAAGTTTCCGAAAGCCTGACCGGAAATGGGTGCGTTGCGCGCACCTGTTTTCGTGCGGGCGCAACCAGAGGAGCAGTCATGCAGGACGTCACCAACCGCGAGGGCGGAGTGATGAACATCGAGAGTGCCGTCGAGCATCTGATGGATGGCGAGGAGACGCCGAATCCCGAGGATGCGACGGAAGGCGCGGCGCGTAACGAGGCCGCGAACGAGGGGCCGGAAGAGGCCGGCGAAGAGATCGAAGAGGCCGCGGGCGACGAAGAGCCCGAAGCCGAAGGCGGCGAGGAAGAGGAGGACGGCGCCGAGGAGGAGCCGGGCGAAGACGAAGAGGAGGAAGAGCCGGTCTACACCGTCAAGGTCGACGGTGAGGAGATCGAAGTTCCCCTCTCCGAGCTGATCGCGGGCTACCAGAAGGACGCCGACTATCGCCGCAAGACCGCCGCACTGGCTGAGGAGCGCAGAGCTCTCGAGGCCAAGGCGGCGGAAGTGGAGCAATTGCGCGCTGAGCTCCTGCAGAGGCTGGAGCGCTACGCGCAGGCAGGAGACGATGAGCCCGACTGGGCGAAGCTCGCGGAAGAGCTGGATCCGTGGGACTTCCAGAAGCGGCGGGCGGCATGGGAAGCGGAGCAGCGAGAGAAGCAGCGCGCGCTCGAAGAGCGGCAGGCCATCCTGATGGCCGAGCATCAGCGGCGCGTACAGGAAGGGCTGCAGAAGCTGCTGGAACAGTTTCCTGAGTGGCGCTCGGACCCGCAGAAGATGGAGGCGGACAAGCGGGCGATGCTCGAAGCCGCCAGAGCCTACGGGTTCACCGACCAGGAGTTCTACTCGGCAACCGACTGGCGCGTGTTCGTGCTGCTGCGCGACGCGATGGAGGGGCGCAAGCTGCGTGAAGCGGCGAAGAAGCGTCCCGTGGCCAAGAAGGTGCCGAAGAAGGGCGACCGTCGTCTCAAGGCCGGCGCGAAGGCGTCTCCGGGCGAGGAGAAGAGGCGCGTGAACGAGAAACTGCGCGAGCAGCTCCGCAAGCGGGGCGACGTCGATTCCGCGGTGCAATTCCTACTCGGCGGAAGCTGACGGCTCGCGCTCGGCAAGAGAGGGCTAGGAGATGGCACAGCCGACCAACACCTTCGACTCCTACGATGCGAAGGGCATCCGCGAGGACCTCACGGATGTGATCTACAACGTCGATCCGACCGAGACGCCGTTCTTCCAGATGGCGGCCAAGGTCAAGGCGACGAATACGCTGCACGAGTGGCAGACAGACACGCTCGCGGCGGTGGACCTCAACAACGCCGTGATCGAGGGCGACGACGCGACACTCGATGCGGCATCGCCGACCACGCGGCTCGGGAACTACTGCCAGATCAGCGACAAGACGGCGGTGGTGAGCGGCACGATGGAGGCCGTGACCAAGGCCGGGCGGGCGTCCGAGATGGCCTACCAGATCGTGAAGCGGACGAAGGAGCTCCGCAACGACATGGAGGCGATCCTGCTCAACAACCAGGCCAAGGCCGCGGGGTCGAGCACCGTGGCGCGCAAGCTCGCCGGCGTGCCGGCATGGATCGCCACCAACACCGACGCCGGCGTCGGCGGGGCGGACCCGACCGGCGATGGGTCGGACACGCGCACCGACGGGACGCAGCGTGCGTTCACCGAGGATCAGCTCAAG
>JALUAG010000087.1 GCA_027045875.1 Alphaproteobacteria bacterium
CATCGTTCCGGGGCACGCCTTCCCCGTGCTCGTACCGACGGCCGAGCTCGGCCTGGCAGCCGGCATCGCCCCGTTCCGCGGCGAAACGGAGCCACCCGGCGGCACGGTGCGCATCCGGCGGCACCCCCTCGCCCACACTCGGCCCTCAAAGGCGACACGCCCGCACAGGCGCGCCGTGCCCTTGAGCAGGTCACGGGCCCCGCACTCGGCGCCCTCGCAAACCCATCGACAATGCGCTATGCAGAAGCAGGACTCACCTAGTGAATGAGGGAGCCAGGCGGCGCAGGTCATGTACAAGAAGCAAAAGCCCAAAAGAAGTCTTGTAGCGGTGATATTGACTGACAACCCAGGAATAAGGGCGGAACAGTGATATGGGTGTAAATCTTGACAAGCCCTGGAAATGGAAGGGCGATATTGCCAGGTCAGTCGATATGTACAATGACTGGTTCACGAAGTTTGCGCCCGAGGCCTTTCGGGAGACCCGCATACAGACCACGAAGGATGTTGAGGCCACGCTGCGCGCTACTGACAATCTTACTAACATCGGACCCGATATTCTCCGCCGTCACCCTGAGGTTCTCCCGACGCTTCGCATGTCTACCTGTCCGCCAATTGCAGTGGATCGGCTGATCGGCCTTGCCAAGGTACCCGGTAGCATGGTCAAGCGCATGGAAAAAGAGAAGAAACTCCCAGTGCAGATGGACTACATCCAACTCAATGAAGAACTGCGCAAGATTGGCGCGATCATCGAGAAGATGGCCGACCGTGACATTTTTGTCTGGCTGGGCCGGGACGAGCCAGCCACCGAAGCTGAAATCCACCGTGCCGCCACGATCGTAGCTGACCGTCTTTGCGGGGCGGTTGCCAACCCCATTATCCGCAACGCCCAGGAAAGGCGTCAGCTCGCGGCCATTGCCGCATGGCTTGAGCTGCGCGGTTACCGCCAGATCGAGGCCGGCGAAGGCATGAAGTTCGATGCTATGCCGCCCGGCACATTCAGCTTTCGCATGAACGTGCCGGCGCGACGCGAAGATGGTGCGACCGTCAATATCCCGATCGACGCTGTCATCAAACCGAAGGATGCGGCTACCAGTGACCTTCCGATTTTCATTGAAGCCAAGTCCGCCGGCGACTTCACGAACGTGAACAAGCGGCGCAAGGAAGAGGCTGTGAAGATGTCCCATCTCCGTAGTACCTACGGTGAAAAGGTACGCTTCAATCTGTTCCTGTGTGGCTATTTCGATAGCGGCTATCTCGGTTATGAAGCTGCCGAGGGCATCGATTGGGTATGGGAGCACCGTATGGACGATTTGGCGGAGTTCGGCTTATGATCACCGCCGCAGCACACACATACGAAGCCCGCCGCCTTGCCTTGCAGGCAGCGCTTGATGCGGAAAAGACGCCCGAACAGCGCAACATGATGGGCCAGTTCGCCACGCCGACGGCGCTGGCAAAGGAGATTCTGGCCTATGCGGTAAGCCTGCTTCCCCAAGACGAGCCTATACGATTCCTCGATCCGGGTATCGGGACCGGCGCATTCTATGCCGCGCTGCGCGCGACTGTTCCTGCGAAACGCATTGAGGCTGCCGAAGGTTTTGAGATCGATCCCCATTACGGCGAACCGGCACAGGCGTTATGGGCGAGGACACCGCTCAAGATCCATATAGCCGACTTCACGATGGCCGTCCCGCCGGTAAAGGATGACGAGCGCTTCAATCTCCTGATCTGCAATCCACCCTATGTGCGGCATCATCACATCCTCAACGGCGAAAAGATGCGTTTACAGGATGCGTCCGAAAAAGCATGCGGCGTTCGTATTGCCGGCCTTGCTGGGCTCTATTGCTATTTTCTCGCTCTGTCGCATCCCTGGATGAGCGAAGGCGGCATAGCAGGCTGGCTTATCCCGAGCGAGTTTATGGACGTGAATTACGGCCGCGCTGTGAAACGTTATTTGCTGGGCAAGGTAAATTTACTACGCATTCACCGCTTTAATCCCAATGATGTACAGTTCGGCGATGCGCTGGTTTCCTCGGCAATTGTTTTCTTCCGCAAGGAGTCTCCCCCAGCGCATCACCATGTTCAATTTACGTTCGGCGGAGTACTCGCCGATCCGAAGATCAGCCGCCTTATCCCGGCAGAGGAATTGAAGAAGGAACACAAATGGACTCGGTTTCCCCTTGCTGAACCCCGCGAAAAACGTAGGGGGCTCACGCTGGGCGATCTGTTCAGGATCAAACGTGGTGTGGCGACCGGCGATAACCGGTTTTTCATTCTCACCCGTGAGCAGATCGAACAGCACGAACTGCCGTGGGAGTTCTTCAAACCGATCCTTCCGAGTACCCGCTATCTGAAAGATGACCATATCAAGGCTGACGCGCAGGGTAACCCCATCCTCGAGCGCCAGCTCTTTCTGCTTGATTGCCGCCTGCCCGAAGAGATCGTGAAAGAGCGTAACCCAAAGCTATGGGCCTATCTACAAACCGGCAAGCCGGACGTAGCAAACCGGTATCTTTGCCGTTGCCGCAAGCCATGGTACAGCCAAGAAGAGCGACCCCCGGCCCCGTTCATTTGCACCTATCTGGGCCGCAGTGACAAAAAGAATGGCCGCCCATTCCGATTCATCTGGAATGAATCGCAGGCGACCGCAGCCAATGTTTATCTCCTGCTTTATCCCAAGCCGGTGCTTGCCCACGCTCTTGCAACGGACAAGAGCCTAGCCCGGAAAATCTGGACATGGCTCAATAGCATCGAGGCCGAGGAGCTACTTAGCCATGGCCGCGTCTATGGTGGCGGCTTGCACAAGCTTGAGCCTAAGGAACTAGCCAACGTTCCAGCAGATGACATTGCGCGGCTGGCGGGGCTTGCTTTGGCTTCACCGCAAGAGCAGGGCAACCTTTTCGTGGAGGAAGTGGCGTAAGTAGGTGTGCCGGACGGCTCTCCATTTGCGTGAGGTCCATCTTGCCCGACGTCGAGGACAATGAAGCTTGAACCACGGAAGCCGAGGCCCTTGTGGACGTCCGTGCTTGGTCGCAGGACCAGCCCCTCTGGCAAGGGAATGCGCCGCACCGCCTTACAAAGGCTGACCTGCGCCCCCGGATTTCCCTTATCTGATAGGAGAGTCCGTCAAAGATGAGACGGACATGAGACCATCATGGTTCACGGAAGCGCAAATCATCCCCATCCTGGCTGAGCGGGAGCACAGGATGAAGACGGCGCAGGTCTGCCGCAAGCACAGGATCAGACAGAACACGTTCAGAAGTGGAAGACCAGGTGCAGTGGTGTTGAGGCGTCGGATGCCCGCAGGCTGAAGAGCCTCGAGACGGAGAACGCGCCGCCGGCGCTTCCTCGTTGCCGATGATTGTCCCACCTGGTGTTCCTCGTTTCCAAATGTCGCACGGAAAGAAGCTTAAGAGGACAGCTCACCCCTCACAACGCCGTGTACCCCCCCTCCAGCAGAATCGTCTGGCCGGTCATGAGGTCGGAGGCGGGGGAGGAAAGGTAGAGGACGAGATCGGCCACCTCGACGGGCTCGCCGAAGCGGCCGAGGGGGGTGCGGGCCAGCACCGGCCCCGACTTCTCGGGCGGGCTCCAGATCTTGCGGCCCATCGGGGTCAGGATCACCGTCGGGCAGACGGCGTTGGCCTGGATGTTGTGGCGGCCCCATTCCGCCGCCATCACCTTGGTGAGCGCATTGAGCCCGCCCTTGGAGGCGGCATATGCGGCGTGCTCCTCCATGGCGATCACCCCGGTCTGGGAGGAGATGTTGACGATCTTGCCGCGGCCGCGTTCGATCATGCCGGGTACCAGCGCCTGGGCGAGCAGGAAGGGGGCGCGGAGATTGACCGCCATCGTCCGGTCCCAGTCCTCCACCGAAGCCTCGGTGATGGGATCGACGAGGGCGATGCCGGCGTTGTTGACCAGGATGTCGATGCCGCCCAGGGCCGCCTCGGCCTCCCGCGCCGCCGCGCGCGGCCCGTCGACGGTGGCGAGATCGGCGGTGATGGTGACGCAGCGCCGGCCGAGCCCCTCCACCTCGCGGCGGCAGGCGGCGAGCCCTTCCGGATCGCGGGCGACGGCGGCGATGTCGGCGCCTGCATCGGCCAGCACCCGGCAGATCTCGAGGCCGATGCCCTTGGAGGCGCCGGTCACGAGCGCCCGCCGGCCGGTGAGCTGGAAGCGTTCGACGAAGGCCGGCACCGCATTCCTCCCTATTTCACCGCGCCCATGGTGAGGCCGCGCACGAGATGGCGGGAGACCAGAAGGGCGAAGAGGATGACCGGCAGCACGATGAGGGTGCCGGTGGCCATGATCTCGCCCCAGGGAAGCTCGTAGCCGCTCATGAAGGAGGTCGCCGCCACCGGCGCGGTGCGCGTCTTCGAGCGGGTCATGATGAGGGCGTAGAGGAGCTCGTTCCAGGAGAAGATGAAGGAGAAGATGGCCGAGACCGCGATCCCGGGAAGCGCCAGCGGTAATGCGATGCGGGTGAAGATCTGAAAGCGCGAGAGCCCGTCGAGCCGGGCCGCCTCGTCGAGCTCCTTCGGGATCGAGCGGAACTGGTCGGCGCAGATCCAGACCACGATGGGGAGGGTGAAGGTGAGATAGAGCAGGACGAGAACGGTGTAGGTATCCAGCATCCGGAGCGAGCGGGCGATCAGGAAGAAGGGCAGCGCCACGCAGATGGGCGAGATCATGCGGTTGGAGATGAACCAGAACCAGAGATCGCGCTTGCCGCGGAACTCGTAGCGGGCGATGCCGTAGGCGGCGGGGGCGCCGAGCAGGATGGCGAAGAATGTCGTGGCCAGCGCCACGATCAGGGAATTGACGAGGCTCGGCCCCACCCCCTTTTCGGCCAGCGCCACCCGGTAGTGCTGGAGGGTGGCCTCGGCGGGGATGAAGCTCGGCGGATAGGCGAAGGTCTCGGCGGTCGTCTTGATGGAGGTCAGCACCATCCAGTAGAAGGGGAAGACCGCCACCGCCAGCACGAGGAGCAGCAGCGCCGCGTGGACGATCCGCCCGGGCAGTCTGCGGTTCATGCCTCCACCTCCCGGTAGACGAGGCGGATGTAGAGGCGGGAGAGGATGATGGTCAGGATCAGCAGCAGGATCGCCTGGGCCGAGGCGATGCCCTGATCGAACACCCGGAAACCGATCCGCTGGATGTAGACGGAGATGAGCTCGGTGGCCGAGCCGGGGCCGCCGCGGGTCATCACGAAGATGAGATCGAACAGCTTGAGGATGTCGGCGGTCCGCAGGATCAGCACCGCGGTGATGCCCGGCAGCAGGTAGGGGAGCTGGATGTGGCGCAGGATCTTCCAGGGGCTCTTGGTCTCGAGCCGCGCCGCCTCCTCGATCTCCGGCGGCACCATGGTGAGCCCGGCCAGCAGCACCAGCGCCACGAAGGGGGTCCACTGCCAGATGTCCATCACCGCGACGCTGGCGAAGGCGGTGCCGGGCTGGCCCAGCCATTCGACGGGCGGCAGTCCGGCGAGGGAGAGGAACCAGTTGATCACCCCGAACTCGCGGTTGAAGATCAGCCGTCCGATCAATCCCACGACGGCGAAGGTGGTGGCGAGCGGGATCACCAGGCTCACCCGGGTCAGGGTGCGCAGCAGCCCGAGCCCCGGCTTGTGGAGGAGGAGCGCGATGCCGAGGCCGAGGGCGAGCTCGATCGGCAGCACGATCAGGAGGAACTGGAAGGTGCGCCCGAGGCTCTCCCAGAAGGTGGGATCGGTGAGCACCGTGGCGTAGTTGTCGAAGCCCACGAACTCGCGGGGCGCGCGCGGCTTGGTCACCAGATACTGGCGGAAGGAGGTGATCACGGCGAGGATCAGGGGATAGAGCCCCACCGCCAGCAAGGTCACCACCGCCGGCGCGATGAAGGCCAGCGGCGCCCAGCGTTCGCTCCGCCTGCGCGCCATCGCCGCTATTCGAGGTTGGTGTGGCGGGCGCGCATGCTCTCGGCGGTCTCGCCGAGCCGATCGCGGAGCCGCAGGATCACGAGCTCGAAGAAGACCATTTGCGCCGTCTCGTAGAGGCTGCCCATGGGCAATACCGAGTGTCCCGTCCGATCGTCGGCCATGGTCTGGGCGGGGATGTGGGTGACGACATCCGCCGCCCGTGCCGCCTCGCCGCCGGGCTGGGCGGTGACCACCGCCACCCGGGCCCCCGCCCGGCGGGCGACGCCCTCGAGGGCGAGCACGGTCGAGAAGGCGCCGGGGCCGGCACTGACGATCAGGAGATCGCCCGCGCCCAGGGGCGGGGTGGTCATGTCCCCCACCACATGGGCGTCGAGGCCGAGATGGAAGAGGCGCATGGCGAAGCCCTTCATCTGCAGCCCCTCGCGCCCCACCCCGTAGAGGGCGATCCGCTTCGCCCCCAGGATGGCGTCGATCAGCGGATCGGCGGCATCCTCCGGCATGCGTGCGAACACCTCCCCCACCTCGGCGAGGGCGCGGTCGGCCAGGGATTTCAGGCTCTCGCTCATGCCCACCTCCCGACGGTGGGCGGGCCCGGGCGTGCCGGACCCGCCGTCCCGTTCCTGCTCCTTCCGACGTCTATTTGAGCAGCTTCTTCTTGCCGCTGTAATAGCCGGCCTGCTCGAGGATCGCCTCCATGCGGGTGCCGATCTCCCTGGCGCCCTCCTCGGTGGTGACCTCGCCGAGCATCATCTTGGTGCCCCATTCGGCGATGATCTCGGAAATCGCCGGCCACTCGGGGAAGCGCGGGCGGAAGTCCGGCACGCCGCCCTGCCAGGAGAGGACCATCGGCTCGACGTAGAGGTACTTGCTCCTGATCGCCGGATCCTCGTAGGGCTTCATCCGCCCCGACACGCCGCCGGCCAGGATGTAGTCCTTGGCCTTCGCCTCGCTGGTCACCCACTGGATGAACAGCCAGGCCGCCGCCTGCTTGGCCGGATCGGAGAAGGCGCTGACGCCGAGGGAGAAGCCGCCCAGCGCCGGCTTGAGGCCGGCCGGCCCCTTGGGCTCGGGCGCGACGCCCAGGCAGTCGACGATCTTCGACTGCGCGGGATCGGTGAGGGTGCCGTAGAAGGCGGACCATTCGGTGATCATCGCCACCCGGCCCTGGGCGAGGGCGTTGACCGCCTCCGAATGGTCGTAGTCGACGATCCCGGGCGGCATGTACTTCATGAGATCCTGGCGGAACTTGAGGCCCGCCTGGCTCTCCGGGGAGAGGAGGTTGGAGCGGAAGTTCTCATCCAGCAGCGAACCGCCGAAGGGCCACAACATGCGCATGAAGCTGTCCGCCGACTGGGTCTCGCCGCGGCGCGACTGCAGCGCGAAGGCGTAGCGGTTCTCCTCGGGCTTGGTGAGCTTGGGCCCGTACTCCTCGAGGAGCTGCTGCCAGGTCTCGGGCGGGCCGTCGAAGCCGGCCTCCTCGAGCTGGCACCGGTTGTAGAACAGGAGGCCCGAATAGTTGTCGAACGGGAGGCCGTAGATCTTGCCGTCCCAGGTGCCGAAGCTCTCGAGGAGGATCGGGAAGAAGCCGTCCAGATTGAGCTCGGGATCGGCGAGCTTGGGATCGTTGTAGAACTCCTCCATCGGCACGACCCAGCCCGAATCGGCGAACTCGCCGATCCACACCACGTCGATCAGGATGACGTCGAACTCCTGCGTGCCGCCGGTGAAGTCGAGCACCTGCCGTTCGCGGCTGTTCTCGTAGGGCAGGATCTCCCAGGTGACGTCGATGCCGGTCTTCTCCTCGAACTCCGGCAGGATCTCGATCGCCGCCCGGTAGCCCGGCCGGTCGAGGAACAGGGCCTTGATGGTGGTGCCCTTGTAGGGTGCGGCGGCCTCCTCGAGGGTCCAGGCCGAGGCCTGGCCGGTGGCGGCCATGACGAGCGCCAGTGCGGTGCCCGTCGCCAGAAGTCTCCGTCGGTTCATGGCAAACCTCCCTTGTTGGTGATGCTGCCGTTGGGGGAATCCGTCCCGTTCGGGAACAGCACGGCCTTGAGAATGCCGCCGCGGCGGGCGGCCTGCATGGCGAAGGCCTCGGGGGCCCGTGCCAGGGGAAAGCGGTGGGTGACGATGCGGCGCACGTCGACGAGGCGGCGACGCAGCAGCTCGATGGCCCGGGGGTAGACGTGGCCCATGCGCCGCGACAGCCGCACGGTGAGCCCCTTCCGCCGGGCGAGGGAGGCGTCGAGCCCGTAGCGGTTGCCCTCGGGGATGCCCACCAGCACGATGCGGCCGCCGATACGCGCGGCCACGGCGGCGAGCTCGAAACCTTCCGGGGAATCGGTGGCCTCGAGCACGAGATCGGTACCGCGGCCGCCGGTCGCCTCGAGCAGCCCGCCCACCTCGGAGAAGACCGCATCGGCACCCAGCTCGCGCGCCGCCTCCCGGCGTTCGGCGACCGGATCGACGCCCAGCAGCGGGGCGGCGCCGGTGCATTTTGCCACCTGCAGCAGCAGCAGGCCGATGGGGCCGAGGCCGAGCACGGCGCAGCTCTCGAGCAGCCGCGGGCGTGCCAGCGCCACCGCGTGGACGGCGACCCCGAGCGGTTCCAGCATCAGCCCGTCGACGGCATCGAAGCCCTCGGGCAGGCGGAACAGGCATTCCACGGGAGCGGCGATGCGCTCGGCCATGGCGCCGGCATGGGGGGGCACGCCCTTGAAGACCACCGTGGGACAGAGATTGGGATGGCCGGCGTGGCACCATTCGCAGGTCCCGCAGGCGCGGGCGGGATCCACCGCCACCAGGGTGCCGGGCGGGAAACCGAGCTCGGCGCCGCGTGGATCGATCACCCGGCAGGCGAATTCGTGGCCCGGAATGAAGCCCGGACACGTCGTCTGGCCGCCGATGGCGCCCTCGAGATAGTAGTGAAGATCGCTACCGCAGATGCCCACGGCCGCCACCTCGAGCAGCAGCTCGTCCTCGGCCGGGACCGGGTCCTCGACCTTGGCGAGGCGCACGTCGCGCGGGGCTTCCAGCAGGACCGCCTGCACCGAGAACTGCCTCCCGTTCCGCCGCACCTGGCCGCGGGGCGGCCGTCACTGCTTCTTGACAGCGGGCGTCGTGAACGAAATACCTGTCGGCGATACAAATGTCCAGATGCCGGGGAAGGCGCCGGGGGCGGAGATGGCGGAGGTTGTGCTCCAGGGAGTCGGCAAGCGGTTCGACCGCACGCCGGTGCTCGAAGACGTCACGCTGACCATCCGTGACCGGGAGTTCGTGGTCTTCGTCGGACCCTCGGGCTGCGGCAAATCGACTCTGCTGCGGCTGATCGCCGGCCTCGAGGAGCTCTCGGCCGGTGAGGTGCGGATCGGCGGCGAGGTGGTCAACGACATCGAACCCGCCGACCGCGGCGTGGCCATGGTGTTCCAGTCCTACGCCCTCTACCCGCATCTGTCGGTCTACGACAACATGGCGCTGGGCCTCAGGATGGCCGGCCGGCCGAAGACCGAGATCGAGGAGCGTGTGCGGCGGGCGGCCCGCATCCTGCAGATCGAGGATCTCCTCTCGCGGCGGCCGCGTCAGCTCTCGGGCGGTCAGCGGCAGCGGGTGGCGATCGGTCGGGCCATCGTCAAGGAACCACGGGTGTTCCTGTTCGACGAGCCGCTGTCCAACCTCGACGCCGAGCTACGGGTGCAGATGCGGGTGGAGATCCATCGCCTCCATCGCGAGCTCGGGGCGACCATGGTCTACGTCACCCACGACCAGGAGGAGGCGATGACCATGGCCGACCGCATCGTCGTCCTGCGGGACGGCCGGGTGCAGCAGATCGGCCCGCCTCTCGAACTCTACCGCCGCCCCGCCAACCGCTTCGTCGCCGGTTTCATCGGCTCGCCCAAGATGAACTTCCTCGAGGTGGAAGCGGCCACCGACGGCGACGGACTCCGCCTGCGCCTGCCCGGCGGCTCCTCGCTGGCGCTGCCGGTGGCCGCGGACGCGGCCCGACCGCGCACCCTCGGCATCCGTCCCGAGCATCTCGAGCTGCGGGTGCCGGCGGCGGAGGAGGATCCCGTGCTGCGCGGCGAGGTCTTCGTGGTCGAGCGGCTGGGCGCCGAGAGCCAGGTCCATGTGCGGCTCGAGGGGGGCGAGCGGGTGGTGGCGATCACCGCCGGCGAGCGGGAGCTGCGGGCGGGGACCCCCTGCAGCCTCCATTTCGCCCCCGACCGCGCCTATCTGTTCGACGCCGACGGGCGCACCCTGTTCCCCGCTCCCCCCGCCTGACCGCCGCCGTCGCGGCCGCCGGCCGACCGGGGGACGCGGTGCCGGTTCCCGTGCCGGCGGCCGCGACGGC
>JALUAG010000088.1 GCA_027045875.1 Alphaproteobacteria bacterium
GCTCCGTGCGCTGGGTGCTGCTCGACTTCCAGGTGGACGTGCCCGCCAACGGCAGCGTCACCGTATGGCTCAGCAACGACGGCCCGGCGCGCGTGCGCCCGCCGCCCCTCGCGGTGCGCGAGGAGGCCGGCTTCGTCGAGGTGGACACGGGCGCGATCCAGGTGCGCATCCCGCGCCGCACCGGCGCCGTCCTCGGCGAGGTGCGCCTCGGCGGCCGCACGGTCCTGCGCGGCGGCGAGGGCGACGGGCCCTTCATCCGCTCCGCGGCCGTGCCCTTCTACGAGCGCTTCCGCGGCCTGCGCTGGAACCCCGCCGGCTGGCACAAGCTGCGCACGCGCGTGAACCGGCGCCTCGCCGAGGCGCTCTACCGCGCCGGCCCGCCCCGGCGCGTCGAGGTCGAGCGCCGCGGGCCCATGCATGTCATCGTGAAGCTCCACGGCACCCACCTCCCGGTCCGGCACGGCGACGGCATCCTTCCCGGCGGCCTCTACAACTGGACGACGCGGCTCCATCTCTATGCCGGCAAGCCGTGGATCCTGGTCCAGCACGACATCGAGAACTCCAGCCGCCGCCGGCCGCAGTGGGTGCACCCCTTCCGCGAGGCGGGCCTCGCCTGGCGGCTCGCCGGCCCCGGCCCGGTCGATGTGGCCGCGGGCGGCCTCGACGCCACCGCAGGGCTGCCCGCGGCGGCGCGCCTGAGGCTTCGTCCCGGCCAGCGCGCCCTCCTGCGCCAGGCCGCGGGACACAGGCCGCGCAAGCGCCGCGCGCGTCCCGTCCCCGGCGGCTACGCCTTCGGCCTCGCGGGCCGGAACGGGCGCGTCACCGCCGCGCGCGCCCGCGGCGGCCGCGCGCGCTGGCTCGCCGCAGGCAATGGCCCCGCCACCGTCGTCGCCGCCATGCGCTACCTCTGGGAGCAGGCCCCGCGGGCGATCGCCGCCGACGGCGACGGACGGCTCAGCGTCCTGGTCCACGCCGACGGCCGCGCCGACGACCCCGACGCGCGCCCCTACGATCTCGACCTCGGCGAGCGCAGCATCCACGACGTGCTGCTCGCCTTCCACAAGGGCCCGCCCGAGCCTCGCCGCGCCGCGGCGCTGGCCGAGGGGTTCGAGTACCCGCTCTTCGCCCACGCCCCGCCCGCCTGGTACAGCCATACCGAGGCCTGGTACTTCGAGGTCTCGCCGGAACCGGCGAAGCTGCGCCGCAAGGAGGACGGGACGGCCCACTGGCGGCCTGCGAAGATCGGCTACCGCAACCACGGCGCGCGGCGCAGCTACAATTCCGGCGGCCACCACGAGAGCCTCAACTCCGCCTGGCTGCGTTTCCTCCGCACGGGCTCGCTCACTGAGCTGGAGAAGCAGCGCGCCATCAGCCGCTGGGCCGTCGCCCACAACCCGGGCTGGCACTACGAGGGCAACCGCCTCACCCTCCCCTCGCAGTCCGAGGCGGACCTGCGCGCCCTCGACCGCCAGATCGCCGAGTGGGGGCGCCTCGCGGGCTTCGGCCCCAAGGACTTCCACCTCTGGCGCAGCGGCCGCACGCGCACCGTGCGCTGGGGCGGCAGGACAAAGGAGGTGCCGGACGGAGGCTCGAGCTACCTCAACGGCTACAAGGTGCTGCCGGACCACGAGCACTACGCCTTCTTCCGGCTCTTCGAGTACTGGTACCTGACGGGCGAGCCGCGCGCGCTGGACGCCATCCACGGCTTCGTCAACTGGGCGGTCTACTACCAGAACCATCATCTCTTCCGCGGCCGCACGCGCCCCCTGAGCGACGTCACGCTCTTCGAGCGCGATCCCGAGGCGCTCTGGCGCGGCCACTATGCGCGCGTCTACACGTGGATGCTCTACACCACGCTCGCCGGGTACCAGGCCACGGGCAGCCCGGTCTTCGACCTCTACGCCAGGTGGCAGCTCCGGCGCATGCTGCTCGTGCTGCACCACCGCCACGGCCAGCTCACCCGCATCGGCAACCGGCGCAACCGCAAGGGTGAGCGCGACCCCGCCACCGGTCGCACGGTGTGGTTCTCGCGGGCCAAGACGTGGATGGAAGCCCAGGGCGTCATGGCGCTGCACGAGGCGTGGAAGACCTACCGCGACCCGCTCATCCTCGACGGTCTCTGGGCCCAGGCCAGGGTCTGCAG
>JALUAG010000089.1 GCA_027045875.1 Alphaproteobacteria bacterium
TTTCCGGAATCCTCCTGACCCCCTTGCTCCGGCATGCCGTTTCCGGCATCCCGCAGCCATGCCCGCCGCTCCCACCTGGTATCACGCCCGCACCCCCGCGCCCCCGCCGCGCCCCCCGCTGCGGGAGACCGTCGATGCCCGCATCTGCATCGTCGGTGGCGGCCTCGCCGGCCTCGCCACCGCTCTCTCCCTGGCCGAGCGCGGGGAGACTCCGGTGCTGCTCGAGGCCGCCCGCATCGGTTCCGGCGCCTCCGGCCGCAACGGGGGCATGGCCTCCACCGGCCTCACCCGCCCCCTCGACTGGCTGCGCCGTCGCTGCGGTCCGGAGACCGCCCGCCGCATGTACGCGGCGAGCCGGGACGCGCTGCGGCTGATCCGCCGGCGGATCGCCACCTACGCCATTGCCTGCGATCCCGTCGACGGGGTGCTCGAGGCCTCCTGGTTCGACGCCGGCGACGAGCTCCGCGAGGAGGTGGAACGGCTCAACCGCGAGTTCGACATGAGGCTCGAGTACTGGCCGCGGGAGAAGCTCCGGGAATTCTACCGCTCGCCCCGCTACCACGACGGCATCCTCGATCCCGAGGGATTCCATCTCGATCCCCTGGCCCTCACCCGCGGCTATGCGGCGGCGGTCGAGGCGCGGGGCGGTCGCATCTTCGAGGACAGCCCGGTCCTGCGTTGCCGGCGCCGCGGCGACGGCTTCGAGATCGTCACCGGGGACGGGCGGGTGCGGGCCGAACGGCTCGTCCTCTGCCCCAACGTCTACGGTCCCGTCTGCTGTCCCCGTCTCGCGCGGGCGATGCTGCCGGTGATCAGCTACGTGATCGTCACCGAGCCCCTGGGCGACCGGCTCGCGGAGGCCGTCCGCGCTCCCTACGCGGTGTTCGACGACCGCATGGCCACCGGCTACTACCGTCCCCTTCCGGACGGGCGGCTGCTGTGGGGCGGGCGGGTCGCCATGTTCGAGCGGCGCCGCGGCATCGCCGAACTCATGCGGCGCGACCTCGCCGAGGTCTATCCCCAGCTCGCCGGGGTGCCGGTCGCCCACGCCTGGTCGGGGCGGATGGGATTCGTTCGTCACAAGATGCCGGTGATCGGACGCATCGCCCCCGGGCTCTGGGTGGCCGCCGGTTTCGGCGGTCACGGCCTCAACACCACCACCATGGCCGGCGAGCTGCTGGCCCGCGGTCTGGTCGAGGGCGATCGCGACTGGGAGCCCTTCGCCGCCTTCGGCCTGCCCTGGGCGGCCGACGGGATCGGGCGTCTCGTGGCCCAGGGCTACTACTGGGCCTACGGGCTGCGCGATAGAACGTTGTCCTTGTGGATGGGAATCCGTGAAGGTCTTGCCAAGGCCCGTTCGAAATGATTTGAATATGAGTGCTCACGAATATGGCCCGACCATGTCCACGACCACCATCGGCCCGAACTCCTGGGAGGCCTCCGATGACCAGAAAACCCCGTGGTCCGCGCGAGCGCGGTCTGTGTGAACTCTACGCCGAGGATCCGATCCGCGCCGACGAGCTGGTGTTCGGCCGCCGCTGCTACCCCGATCGCCGCGGCTTCCTGAAGGGGGCCGGTCTCGCGACCATGGGCGCCGTGCTCGGTGCCGGCATCCCCTTCCATCGCAACATGCCCGCGGGCCTCATCCCCGCCGCTCTGGCCGAAGGCCCCGAGGACTTCGTGATCGAGGGCAAGGAGGGGCTGCGGGTGCTCAACGACCGTCCGGTCAACGCCGAGACCCCGGCGCATCTCCTCGACGATCCGATCACGCCGGTGAACCGTCACTTCATCCGCAACAACGGCATTCCGCCCGAGGACACCTCGCCCGACAACTGGACCATCACCATCGACGGTTTCGTCGACCGGCCGCTGACCCTGTCGATCGCCGATCTGCGCAGGAACTTCGAGGTGGTGACCTACGCCCTCCAGCTCGAATGCGGCGGCAACGGCCGGGCCTTCTTCAACCCGCCCGCCAGGGGCAACCAGTGGACCGTGGGGGCGGTGGGCTGTTCCCGCTGGACGGGCGTGCGGCTGCGGGACGTGCTGCGCGCGGCGGGTGTGCGGGACAACGTCGTCTACACCGCCCATTACGGGGCCGACATGCATCTCTCGGGCGATCCCGACAAGGTTCCGATCAGCCGCGGCGTGCCCATCGAGAAGGCGATGAACCCCTACAACCTCATCGCCTTCGAAATGAACGGCGGTCCGCTCCACCCGATGAACGGCGCGCCCGTGCGCCTCGTCATCCCGGGCTGGCCCGGATCCTGTTCGCACAAATGGCTGACCCGGATCTGGCTCCGGGACGTGGTGCACGACGGGCCGAAGATGACCGGCAAGTCCTACCGGGTACCGCGCTATCCGGTGGCTCCCGGGGAGAAGGTGCCCACCGAGGATTTCGTCATCATCCATTCGATGCCGGTGAAATCCATCATCACCTTCCCCCAGACCAACGTCGAGGTGCCCGCCGACGAGCCGCTCGAGGTGCGGGGGCACGCCTGGGCCGGCGACAATTTCGTCACCCGGCTGGATCTCTCGATCGATTTCGGCAAGAGCTGGATCGCCGCCGAACTCGATCCCCCGGAGAACCCCTACGCCTGGCAGAACTGGCGGGCGAAGATCCGTTTCCCGATCCACGGCTACTACGAGATCTGGGCCCGGGCGACGGACGACGAAGGCCGCATGCAGCCTTTCGCCATCGCCTGGAATCCGAAGGGCTATCTCAACAACTCCATGCACCGCATCGCCGTCCGCGCCGTATGAGGGCCGTTTTCCCGGCGCTGTTCGCGGCCGCCGTCCTCCTCGAGGAAGGCGGCCGCGCCGTCGCCGTCGAACCCGACGAGCTGCCGGCGGGGCGCGGGCGCGAGGAGACCTACTATACCTGCTCCGCCTGCCATTCCTTCAGTCTGGTCGCCCAGCAGGGCATGTCCTGGGGCGACTGGGAGGAGATCATCGACTGGATGATCGAGGAGCAGGGAATGAGCGATCTGGAGAGCGAGGAGCGGGCGCTCATCCTCGAATATCTCTCCAAGAACTTCGGTCCCGACCGGCCCTTCTGGAGCCAGAGCCGGGAGTGATTCCCGCCCGCCCGGCACTCAGCCCGGCCGGACGAAGGTTCTGCGTGCGCGTTCGATCTCGGGGCGGAAGGCGCAGCCCTCGAGATGGTCGTTCACCATGCCCATCGCCTGCATGAAGGCGTAGACGGTGGTCGGACCGAGGAAGCGCCAGCCGCGCCGCCTGAGCTCGCGGGCGAGCCGGCGGGCCTCGGGACAGCTCGTCAGTCCGGCCAGGGTCCGGCGGTCGATCCGCGCCGGGCGGCCCGCCGGATCGGGCTCGAAGCGCCAGAAGAAGGCCGCGAGCGAACCCGCCTCCTCGACGAGGGCGCAGGCCCGGCGCGCGTTCTCGAGCGTGGCGGCGATCTTCCCCCGATGGCGGACGATACCGGGATCCCGGAGCAGCCGGGCGATCTCGGCCTCCCCCCAGCCGGCCAGACGCTCGAAATCGAAGCCGGCGAAGGCACGGCGGAAGTTCTCCCGCTTGCCGAGGATGATGCGCCAGCTGAGGCCGGCCTGGAAGCCCTCGAGACAGAGCTTCTCGAACAGCCGGCGGTCGTCGTCCACCGGGCGCCCCCATTCGCGGTCGTGATAGGCCTCGTAGAGCGGATCGCCGACGCACCAGAAGCAGCGCCGGCGGCCGTCGCTTCCGATGCGGATGCCGTCGTCGGATGCGCTCATCTCCCGTTCCCGGAAAAAAGAGGGCGACCCCGGAAGGTCGCCCGCCAAGTCTCTGATACAAGGATCAGGGAGGCTGAAACACAACGTCTCCTCACGAGGAGACCGGCGCGGAAATTGGAGAAGCGGAAGCGGTTTGAAAAGGGGGCGCCCCCGCGGCGGCATGACGCAGGCGACGGCCGTCGCCTCTTCACCACACCCCTCCCACCCGCCAGATTGTGACCGTTCGCCGTATCCTCGAACGCCGCGGAGCCGCACATGCCCGACCCCACCCGCCTGCCCTCCTGGTCCAAGCTCGCCGCCCATGCGGAGATCATGCGCGGCGTCCATCTGCGGGAGCTCTTCGCCCGCGACGGCGGCCGCTTCCGGCGGTTCGCGCTGCACTTCGAGGACATGCTGGTGGACCTCTCCCGCCACCGCATCACCGAGGAGACCCTGGTCCTCCTCCTCGACCTCGCCCGGGAGGCCGAGGTCGAGGGCTGGCGCGACCGCATGTTCCGGGGCGAACCGGTCAACGTCACCGAACGGCGCCCCGCCCTCCACATCGCGCTCCGCAACCGCACCAACCGGCCGATCCGGGTCGCGGGCGAGGACGTCATGACGGCCGTCAACGCGGTGCTGGAGCGCATGCGGCGCTTCTCCGGGGAGGTGCGGGCGGGGGTGCGGCGGGGTGCCGGCGGCGCGCCGTTCACGGATGTCGTTCACATCGGCATCGGCGGCTCCGAACTCGGTCCGCGCATGGTCTGCGAGGCCCTCGCACCCTACGCCGACGACCGCCTGCGCGTCCATTTCGTCGCCAATGTCGATCCCGCCGACCTGTCCCTCACCCTGCGCCGCCTCGACCCCGGCCGCACGCTTTTCCTCGTCGCCTCCAAGAGCTTCGCCACCCAGGAGACGATGAGCAACGCACGGAGCGCCCGCGCCTGGCTGGTGGCGCGGCTGGGCGAGGAAGCGGTGGGGCGGCACTTCGTCGCCATCTCCACCCATCGCCGGCGGGTGGCGGAATTCGGCATCGATCCCGCCGACATGTTCGAGTTCTGGGACTGGGTGGGCGGCCGCTACTCGCTGTGGTCGGCGATCGGCCTGCCGATCGCCCTGCTGCTGGGGTTCGACCGCTTCCTTGAGCTCCTCGAGGGCGCCCACGCCATGGACCGCCATTTCGCGGAGACGGAGGCGGTCCGCAACCTGCCCCTGCTGCTGGGCATGATCGGCATCTGGTACACCGACTTCCTGGGGGCCGAGACCACCGCCGTCGTGCCCTACGACCAGACCCTGCATCGCCTGCCCGCCCATCTCCAGCAGCTGGAGATGGAGAGCAACGGCAAGAGCGTCGATCGCGAGGGACGGCGGATCGCCTATCCGACCGGGCCGATCGTCTGGGGCGAACCCGGCACCAACGGCCAGCACGCCTTCTTCCAGCTCCTCCACCAGGGTACCCGCCTCGTCCCCTGCGATTTCCTCGTCGCCGCCCGCAGCCGCACCCCCCTCGGCGACCAGCACGAGCAGCTGGTGGCCAACGCCCTCGCCCAGGCCTCGGCCCTCGCCTTCGGTCGCGACGAGACGGAGGCACGGGCGGAACTCCGGGCCGAGGGGCTCGCCGGCGCGGATCTCGAGCGGCTGCTGCCGCACCGCGTCTTTCCCGGCAACCGTCCCTCCACCACCTTCCTCTACGCGGAACTCACCCCCCGCCGGCTGGGTTCCCTGATCGCCCTCTACGAGCACAAGGTGTTCACCCAGGGCATCGTCTGGAACATCAACAGCTTCGACCAGTGGGGCGTCGAGCTGGGCAAGAAGCTCGCGACGCGGATCCGTCCCGCCCTCGAGGATTCCTCGATCGGGGACGCGGATCCGGCCACCGCCGGGCTCGTCGCCCATCTGCGGGCGCTGCGCGCGGCGTCCTGAGAGCCCGGGATCGCGACCGTTTCTCCTCGTGGTTGATTCCCGCTCAGAATAGGGTTATAATCCTATATACTGAGCCCACAATCACAGGACATCGGCATGCGCAAACTGTTCGCCTCCTTCGGCCTCCTGGTCACCCTCGCCGGCTGTGCCCAGGTCCAGACCCTCGGCATGGCCGCCGTCGAACAGCGGCGGCAGATGAACGACATGCAGGCCCGTGCGACCATGGCCGCCACCTGCGACATCGCCCTCGGCGCCTACTTCCGGGAGCTGTCGGAGACCGAGCGCCGGTACGCCGCCCTCGTCTGTGGCGGAATTTTCCCCGACGCGCCCGCCGCCGCGGTGTCCCGCTGAGCGGGCTCCCGCCCGCGAGGGCGGGAGCTCCGGCCGCGGCTTCGCTTGTGACAGTCGATGGGAGGAGGAGGGAGAGGGGAAAAAACCGATTCCCCGTTCTTCGAGCGCCACCAGACGCACCCACAGGCAGGTCCGCCACCGCGGCAGAAGGCTCCCGCACCCGGAGCCACTAACGTATCAGGGTATGCAAGTCAATAGACAATCATCCATTGGTTGAAATCTCGCTTCCTTCCTCCCCGAGGACCGACGGACGGGCCGCTCCGTCGCCATGCGGCCACGGCTTTCCCCCAACCGCGGCGTGCCGCAGCCAGTCGGTGAACCGGCGGCGGGGCATCGGACGGGCGATCATGTAGCCCTGAATCGCGGTACATCCCTCGGCCGCGAGGAAGGCACGCTGGGCCTCGCTTTCGACTCCCTCGGCCACCGTTTCCATGCCGAGTCGACGCCCGAGGCCGACGATCGCCCGCACGATGGTCCGGTACTGCCGGCTCCTCCCGAGCCCATGGACGAAGCTGCGGTCGATCTTCAGGCGATCGAAGGGAAGCTCGCTCAGATAGGCGAGGCTGGAGTAGCCGGTGCCGAAGTCGTCGAGCGCCAGCTTGACCCCGAGCTCCTTGAGCTTGCCGAGAGCCCGCTTGCCGGCGGCGAGGTCCCGGACGAACACGTTCTCCGTCACCTCGAGCTCGAGACTGCCCGGCGGGAACTCGTGCTCCCGCAGTAGCGCGGCCACCGTTTCGACAAGCCGCCCGTCGCGGATGTGAGCGGCGGAAATGTTGATCCCCCACACCAGATCCGGATGTTCCCGACGCAGGGAGGCGATGGTGCCCATCGCCCGCCGCAGCACGTAGCGGTCCAGTTCGAGGATCAGGCCCCGCTCCTCGGCGACCGGCACGAACTCGGCCGGGCTCACCGGCTGCTCGGCCACGGGATCGTACCAGCGCAGGAGGATCTCGGCCCCCAGCACCCGGCCGTCCACGGTGCCGACCTGCGGCTGGAAGACGAGTTCGAACTCCTCCTTCTCGAGGGCCCGCTGCAGGGCCTGGGCGAGCCGCCGCCGGCGACGGATCTCGGAGGAGAATTCGCGCCGGTAGACGACGCAGCGTCCCCTCCCCTCGCGCTTCGCCCGGTAGAGGGCGAGATCGGCGTGACGCATCAGCACCGCGCGGTCGCGGCCGTGCAGCGGGGCGGCGGCGATGCCGATGCTGACGCCCACATGGCAGCGCGTGCCGGCCAATCGCACGGGTCGCGCGAGGATCCGCATCGCGCGTTGGGCGACGCGCCGCAGCTCGGCGGTCCCGCCGCCCGAGGCGACGACGAGGGCGAACTCGTCCCCGCCGAGCCGGGCCACGAGATCGCCCTCCCGCACGATCCGCCGCAGGCGTTCCGCGACCTCGAGAAGGACCCGATCCCCCGCCTCGTGTCCGAAGCTGTCGTTGATCTCCTTGAAACCGTCGAGATCGATCAGCAGGAGCCCGAGCTCCCCGGCATCGTCCCGTTTCTCCGCCAGTGCCCGGTCGAGGAACTGGCCGAGCCGATGCCGGTTGGCGAGACCCGTCAAGGGATCGCTCATGGCCAGCCGTTCCACTTCGGCCAGTGCCCGTTTCTGGCGGGTGATGTCGGACACCGTGGCGATCACCCCGCCTCCGGAGCGCCGCTCGAGACGACGGGCCACGATCAGCACGTGGCGCGCGATCCCGTCGGCCCCGTGCAGCACCATCTCGAGCCCGTCCGCCTCCGCCGCCGGCAGCGCGGTGAAGAAGCGCCTCAGTATCCCGGCATCCGCACCGTCCACCAGATCCTCGATCGCCGCACCCTTCGGATCCTCCCCGCCATCGCGCCCGAGTAGCCGGCCGAGAGCCGGGTTCGCGTAATCCGTTCTCCCCTCCTCCGTCAGTTGCCAGATCCCGATCGGGGCGGTTTCCGCCAGACCGCGCCAGCGGGCCTCGCTGGCGGCGATGATGCGCCGCTGGGCCTCCATTTCGGTGATGTCGACCCGCAGCCCCACCCGGTCGCCGTCCGGCGTCCGGTGTTCCGTGACCCGCACGACACGTCCGCCGGCCAGGCGCTGGATCAGCGGCCGCCCGTCGGCCCGCCGGTGATGTTCGAGGCGTTGCGCGATCCAGCGCTCCCCCTCTCCCGCGAGATCGCCGTAGGCACCGAGTTCCACGGCCCGCCGCAGCAGCTCCTCGAACCGTGCCCCCGGCTCCATGAGGTGGGCGGTGCGCGGGTAGAGTTCCCGGTACCGGCGGTTGCAGAGGACCAGACGATCGTCCGCATCGTAGAGCGCGAAGCCGTCCGGCAGACCGGCGATCGCGGCCTGGAGCCGGCGGTGGTTGACGATCGCCCGTTCGCCGGCCCGGCGAGCGTGCAGGAAGAGAAAGGCCGCTCCGAGCGCCAGCAGGAGGCTGTAGGCCAGCAGGACCGCCATCTCGCGCATGAAGGCGATGGTGGCGCGCCGCCGGGCCTCGAGTTCGCGGGCGATGTGCTGCTCGATTCGGCGGTACCGCCGCTCGAGACGCCCGTCGATGGTCCGCAGGGCGGTGCGCGTATTTCCCGCAACCGTGCGGCCGGCAGCGTGTCGGCGAGCAGGCGCTCCGTCTGCTCCCGCAGGCGCTGCAGGTCCTCCGCCAGCCCCGCGTTTTCGCCGCTCAGTCTCTCCAGCCGGTGCCGTTCGAGGCGCGTCAGCAGCGTCCGCGCCGCGGCCCGGATCGAGGCCCGCTCGAAGGGTCCGGGATCGCGGCGGCCGTCCAGATAAGGCAGCAGCTGTTCGAGCGCCCCCGAAACCTCGTCGATCAGCAGCACGCGCTCGATGCTGTGGACCGCGGAGGCGTCCGCCACCTCGTCCATCCGCTGCCAGACGCGCATTCCGAGGAACACCACCGCGGCAACCAGCAGCAGGCCGACGGCGCCGGCGGCGATCCGCAGACGCCCGGAGGGGGCGCCGGACCACCTCCGAACCGCCGTTTCCCCGGTCCGGGCACGCGTCCTCAACAGCCTCGCCGAACGCCACACATTCCAGCCCTCGACGGTCGCTCGTTCGACCGCGGGGCATCGCCGCGGTGCGGCCCTGCCCCACCATCGGCCTTTCTAGCGACCGGGCTCTTAACGAAGCGTGAAGTCCGGCGGTCGTTTCAGTCCGCTTCGGCGCGCGCGCGCAACTCCGCGATCGCCGGCAGCCCGCGATCGCGGAACACGCGGTCCAGCCCCTCCATCAGCAGGCTGTGCATCTTCACCCGCTCCTCGAAGGCCAGGCGACGCAGCTGCTCGTAGACGGGGATCGGCAGATAGACCGTCTGCTGGCGCACCGACGGGCGGCGGCGGGCAGGCGTTTCCGGTGCCGCGGGACGCGGCGGCGGTGCCTCCGTCTGCAGCAGTGCGTCAAGCGAGGTCCGTTTGCGACTCATGCGACAGCTTCTCCAGCTTGCGGTCGATCCAGCTCCAGAGCTCACGGATCTCGGCCGCCGCCTTCCCTCCCGGTTCGTATTCGGTCACCGCGAGGCCGGCGCCCTGCGCATCCTGGAAGACGCTCCGGGCGACCACCGCCACCGGCGCCACCGGTCCCAGCACCGACAGGCCGTTCTGTGCCTCGCGGATCCGGAACCCGCGCGGCGGCGTCTGGCTCAGGACCAAGCCGAACGGCTTGCCGAGGCGCCGGATGGTCGCCACCGTCGCGGGCTGCGCCTTCATGTCGGGCGGCGTCGGACGGCAGGGAACGAGGCAGAAGTCGGCGGCGCGGATCGCCGCCGCCACCGCCGGTTCGTCGCGCCCCGGGGTATCGACGAAGACCCGGGTGAAGCCGCCGCGGCGCGCGAGATCGAGCGCCGCCGGCAGCTCGCCGGCGATCACCCGCACGAGTTTCGGTCGCAGGGCCTCGCGGTCCTGGTACCAGGCTTCGGCCGTCCCCTGCGGATCGAGATCGAGCAGCAGGCAACGCTCGCCCTTTTCCTCCGCGGCGACCGCGAGATTGAGGCAGAGGGTGGTCTTGCCGCTACCCCCCTTCTGCGTGACGAAAGCCACGGTATGCATCCGCCGATCCCGTTTCCGCACCGTCCGGCCCCTCGCCGGCCCCGTCCTCATACCTCCATACGTGCATCACCGTAAAGCCTCCTCGCCTTATCCGTGTGTACGCGGATCATTGTTTCGTCCGCGGCGCATCTCCGCGATCCTCCCGTTCCCCCGCCCGGTAGCCGGTCGAATCCGTTTTCGTCCGGGCCGCTCCTCCCC
>JALUAG010000090.1 GCA_027045875.1 Alphaproteobacteria bacterium
GGCCGGCGGGGCGGCACTCGAGCTGCGCGGCGTCTCGCGACGCTTCGGCGCCCTCGTCGCCCTCGCCGACGTCACCATGACGGTGCAGCCGGGAGAGCGCCGGGCGGTGCTCGGCTCCAACGGCGCCGGCAAGACCACCCTCTTCAACTGCATCACCGGCGACTTCCTGCCCAGCTCCGGCAGCATCCGCCTGTTCGGCGAGGACGTGACCCTGTTCCCGCCCCACGAGCGCATCCGCCGCGGCCTGCGGCGCACCTACCAGATCTCGCTGCTGTTCCCCCGCCTCAGCGTCTTCGACAATGTCTATCTCGCCTGCCGCGGGGTCTCCCGGGCACGCTTCTCGCTGCGGCGGCCCGGGCCCTCCGACGCGCTGGTGGCGAGCGCCGAGGAGCTGGTGGAGGCGGTCGGCCTCGCCGAGCTGCGCGACCGTCCGGTGTCCGAACTCGGCTACGGCCAGCAGCGCCAGCTCGAGATCGCCCTCGCCCTCGCCGGAGCGCCCCGCCTCATCCTCTTCGACGAGCCCGCGGCCGGCCTGTCGCCGAACGAACGGCGGGATCTCGTGCGCATCCTCGACGGCCTGCCGGCCCACATCGGCTTCGTCATCATCGAGCACGACATGGACGTCGCCCTGCGCGTCGCCCAGCGGGTGACGATGATGCACAACGGACGGGTGTTCAAGGAAGGGAGTCCCGAGGAGATCGAGACCGACCCCGAGGTCCAGGAACTGTATCTCGGAGGCGGCCATGCCTGAACGGGGCGCGGTGCTGAGCATCCGCGGTCTCCACGTCTACTACGGCCGCTCCCACGCCCTCCAGGGGGTCGAGCTCGAGGTGGCGAGCGAGGCGGTGGCGGTGGTCGGGCGCAACGGCATGGGCAAGACCACCCTGTGCAACGCGGTGACCGGGCTCGTGCCGGTGGCTGCCGGCTCGATCCGCTTCGCCGGCCGCGAGCTCGCGGGCCGCCGGCCGGCGGAGATCGCCCGCCTCGGCGTCGGCTACGTGCCCCAGGGCCGGCGGCTGTGGCGCTCGCTGACGGTCGAGGAGCATCTGCGGCTGGTGGGTCGCGACCGCGGTGGCGAATGGACGGTGGACCGCGTCTACGCCACCTTTCCTCGCCTCGCCGAGCGACGGCGCAACCTGGGGAGCGAGCTCTCGGGGGGCGAGCAGCAGATGCTGGCCATCGCCCGCGCCCTGCTGTGCAATCCGCGCCTGCTGGTGCTCGACGAGCCGACCGAGGGGCTGGCGCCGGTGATCGTCCGCCAGGTCGAGGAGATCCTCCTCGGGCTGGTCGAGGAAGCGGTCGACATCCTGCTGATCGAGCAGAATATCGGCGTCGCCACCGCGGTCGCCGCCCATGTCGCGATCATGGTCAACGGCCGCATCGAGCGGGTGGTCGACGCGCGCGAGTTGGCCGAGGACCGGGAGCTGCAGCAGCGGCTCCTGGGCGTTCGCCGGCTGGCCGGCGAGGAGGCGGAGCCGGCCGCGCCGGAGCCTCCGGCGGCCGCACCGCCGGCCCGGCGCGGCCCGGTCAAGGTCTGGAACGCCAATCCGGTGCCGCCGACGCGCTGGTCGCCGCCGCTGCCGCTGGCCCGCATCGAGGCGACGGTGCGGGTGGTCACCACCGGCGAGGCGCCGGCGGCCGGCCGGGTGGTGAGCCATCCGCTGCGGCGGGCGCCGGCGGCCGGCCGCAACATCGTCCTCGTCTGCGGTACCCTCGATACCAAGGGTGTCGAGCTCCGCCACCTGCGGGATCTGCTGCGCCGGCGGGGGATCGCCGCCCAGCTCGTGGATCTGTCGACGAGCGGCTCCCATACCGGCGCCGAGGTGCCGGCGCGCCAGATCGCGGTCTTCCATCCCCAGGGGCCGAGCGCCGTCTTCACCGGCGACCGTGGCCGCTCGGTGGCCGCCATGGCGCTCGCCTTCGAGCGCTGGATCCGCGGCCGTGGCGACATCGCCGGCATCCTCGGCATCGGCGGCTCCGGGGGTACGGCGATGATCGCCCCGGCCATGCGCGCCCTGCCCTTCGGCGTTCCCAAGATCCTGGTCTCCACCGTCGCTTCCGGTGACGTGCGCCGCTACGTGGGCGCCTCCGACATCGTGATGATGCATTCGGTGGCCGATCTTCAGGGCCTCAACGCGATCACCGGCCGGGTGCTGGAGAACGCCGCCCACGCCATGGCCGGCATGGTGGAGGGCCGCCGCGCTGCGGCCGCCGAGGAGGGCCCGGTCCGGGACCGGACGTCCGTCGGTCTCACCATGTTCGGTGTCACCACGCCCTGTGTGCGGCGGATCACCGAGGCCCTCGAACCGGACTGCGACTGCCTCGTCTTCCACGCCACCGGCATCGGCGGGCAGTGCATGGAGAGCCTGGTCGACAACGGCATGATCGAGGCGGTGGTGGACGTCACCACCACCGAGGTCTGCGACCTGCTGTGCGGCGGCGTGTTCCCGGCCGGCGAGGACCGCTTCGGCGCGGTGATCCGCCGGCGGGTGCCCTACGTCGGCTCCTGCGGCGCCCTCGACATGGTCAACTTCGGCCCGCCGGACAGCATCCCCGAACGCTACCGGGGGCGCCGCTTCTACGAGCACAATCCCCAGGTCACGCTGATGCGCACCACCGCCGAGGAGTGCCGGCGCATCGGCACCTGGATCGGCGAGCGCCTCAACCGCATGGAGGGCCCCACCCTCTTCTTCATTCCGGAGGGCGGGGTCTCGGCCCTCGACGCACCGGCTCAGCCGTTCTTCGATCCCGAGGCCGACGCCGCCCTGTTCGCGGCCCTCGAGGGCACGGTGCGGCGCACCTCGTCC
The DNA here is from genome assembly GCA_027045875.1 of Alphaproteobacteria bacterium. Taxonomy (GTDB): domain Bacteria; phylum Pseudomonadota; class Alphaproteobacteria; order Geminicoccales; family Geminicoccaceae; genus JALSRW01. The sequence continues at coordinate 2,808 of JALUAG010000090.1, forward strand.
CGACGGCTGATCCGTCTGCCCCACCACGTCAACGATCCGGCCTTCGCGGAGGCGGTGGTCGACGGCTTCCGCACGATCACCGGCCTGCGCCCGCGACGCCGGCAGCTCGGGAGATGACCTCATGAGCCCGCCCACCCGCCGGGAGATCCTCGCGAGGCTGCGCGCCAAGGTGGCGCGCGGCGAGCCGGTCGTCGGTGGCGGTGCCGGCACCGGTCTGTCCGCCCGCTGCGAGGAGGCGGGCGGCATCGATCTCCTCGTGATCTACAATTCCGGCCGCTACCGGATGGCGGGCCGCGGTTCGCTGGCCGGTCTCCTGGCCTACGGCGACGCCAACGCCATCGTCCTCGAGATGGCGGCCGAGGTGCTGCCGGTGGTCCGCCGGACGCCGGTGCTGGCGGGGGTCAACGCGACCGACCCCTTCCGCCGCATGGACCGCTTCCTCGACCAGCTCGCGGCCCTCGGTTTCGCCGGTGTCCAGAACTTCCCCACCGTGGGCCTCATCGACGGCCGCTTCCGCGCCAACCTCGAGGAAACGGGCATGGGCTACGGCCTCGAAGTGGAGATGATCGCCCTCGCCCGCGAGAAGGGGCTGCTCACCACCCCCTACGTGTTCGGAGCCGAGGATGCGCGGGCGATGGCCGAGGCCGGGGCCGACATCCTCGTCTGCCATCTGGGTCTGACCACCGGCGGCGACATCGGGGCCGGCACGGCGCCGGCTCTCGAGGACTGTCCGGCGCTGGTGGACGAATGGGCGGCGGCGGCGCGGGAGGTGCGCGAGGAGGTGCTGGTGCTCGTCCACGGCGGTCCCGTCGCCACCCCCGAGGACTTCCGTTTCCTGTTCTCCCGCAGCCGCTTCTGCGACGGCTTCTACGGCGCCTCCTCGATGGAACGGCTGCCGGCGGAGGTCGCCATCACCCGGCGGACGCGGGAATTCGTGGAGATCCGGCGATGAACGGCGGGCTCCTTTGCTCCGGCAACCGCGCATGAGGGAGGCGTCGGCATGTCCGGTCAGCTGATCGGCCAACTCATCCTGTGGCTCATCGCGGCGGTCATCGTCGTGGCCGTGCTCTACTGGGTGATGAACTGGCTCTACCGTCGCTCTACCAAGGAGCTGTCCTTCGTCCGCACCGGCCTCGGCGGCGAGAAGGTGGTGATCAACGGCGGCGCCTTCGTGCTGCCGGTGATGCACGACATCACCCCGGTCAACATGAACGTGCTGCGGATGGAGGTGGTGCGCCGGGCCGGCGAGGCGCTGATCACCAAGGACCGGATGCGCATCGACGTGGAGGCCGAATTCTATGTCCGGGTGGCGCCCAGCCGGGAGGCGGTGTCGGCGGCGGCCGCCACCCTCGGCCGGCGCACGCTCGAACCCGAGCGGCTGCACGAACTCCTGGTCGGCAAGTTCGTCTCCGCCCTGCGCTCGGTGGCGGCGGCCATGACCATGGAGGAGATGCACGAGCGGCGAGGCGACTATGTCGAGCGGGTGAAGGCGGCGGCGGCCGCCGCCCTCGCCCAGAACGGCCTCGAGCTCGAATCGGTGGCCATCGCCGATCTCGACCAGACCGACCTGGAATACTTCAACCCCTCCAACCGCTTCGACGCCGAGGGCCTGACGCGGCTGATCGAGGACATCGAGGCGCGGCGCCGGCGGCGCAACGAGATCGAGCAGGAGGCGGCGATCGCCATCCGCGCCCGCAATCTCGAGGCCGAGAAGCAGGCGCTCGCGATCGAGCGGGAAAGCGAGGAGGCCCGGCTCGACCAGCAGCGCGACATCGAGTTCCGCCGCGCCCAGCAGCGGGCCGAGGTGGAGCGCGAGCGGGCGGCCCGCGAACGCGAGGCGGAGGAGGCGCAGATCGCCGCCCGCGAGGCGATCGAACGCGCGCGGATCGTCAACGAGCAGACGGTGACCGAGGCCCGCATCGAATCGGAAAGGGAGCTGCGACGGCGGGAGCTCGAGCGGCAGCAGGCGGTGGAGGCGCGGGAGATCGCCCTCCGGGAGGAGATCGAGAAGGCGCGCATCGCCCAGGAACGCGCGGTGCAGGAGGCGCGCATCGCCAGCGAGGAGGAGATCCAGGCGCGGGAGATCGCCCGCCGCAAGGCCGTCGAGGAGGCGGAGATCGCCGCCCGCGAGGTCACCGAGCGGGCACGGCTGGAGCAGGAGAAGGCGGTCAACGCCGCCCGCATCGCCAGCGAGGAGGAGATCCGGGCCCGGGAGATCACCCGCCAGCGGGTGGTGGAGGAGGCCGAGATCGCCGCCCGCGAGGCGACGGAGAAGCTGCGGATCGCCCAGGAGACCGCCGTCGCCGCCGAACGGATCGCCGCCGACCGCGAGACCCGGGCGCTCGAGATCGCCCGCCAGCACGCCCTCGAGGAGGCGGAGATCGCCGCCGGACAGGCGACCGGGGCGGCCCGCATCGCCCGCGACCGGACGCTGCAGCTCGAACGGCTCGAGGCCGAGCTCGCGGTGCGCAGCCGCGAGCTCGCGCGCGACGCCGAGGTGGAGAGCACGGAGATCGTCTCCCGGCGCAAGGTGGACGCACTGCGGATCGAGAAGGAGCGGGAGACGGCCGAGCAGCGGGTGGCGCGCGACGAGACCGTGCGCAGGCTCGAGATCGCCCGCAACCGCGCCCTCGACGAGGCGCAGATCGCCGCCGAGGAGGCGATCGAGGCGGCCCGCATCGCCCGCCAGAAGACCCTCGATGCGGAGCGCATCGCCGCCCGCCAGGAGACGCGCACCCGCGAGATCACCGCCGAGCGCGAGATCGAGACCGCCGAGGTGGGCCGCGAGCAGGCCCTCGATGCGGCGCGGATCGAACGCCAGCGCGTGCGCGAGCAGCTCGAGATCGCGCGCATGCAGGCGCTGCGGGAGGCGGAGATCGCCAGCCGCGAGGAGATCGAACGCACCCAGATCGCCTCCGAGCGCGGTCTCGACGAGGCACGCATCGCCCGCGAGCGGGACCGCCGCAGGCTCGAGGTGGAGCGCGAGCGCGAGGTGGAGACGGCGGTGATGGACAAGGCCATCGCCCTCTACCGCAAGTCGCTCGAACAGGCGGCGGCGGAGATCGAGGCCGAGGCGGCGCGTGCGCAGGCGCTGGAAGCGCGGGAACGGGCCGAGACCGTGCGCGAAAGCGAGGTCGCGAGGCGCCGGCGGCTGGTCGATGTGACCCTGGCCGAGAAGGAGGCGGAGGAGAAGCGCATCCGCGCCGAGGCGGAGCGGGTGCGGGCCGCCGTCGAGGCGGAGGCGCAGCGGCTGCTCAACGAGGCGGAGAACGTCCTCACCGACGCTGCCCGCATGTCGCTGTTCCGCCGCAAGCTCCTCGAGCATGTGGAGGGCATCGTCGCCGCCTCGGTCAAGCCCATGGAGCGGATCCAGGACATCCGCATCGTCCAGCTCGACGGAGTCGGCGGCGGGGGTGACGGCACGCGCCGCAACGCCACCGACGAGGTGATCGATTCGGCCCTGCGCTACCGGGTGCAGGCGCCGCTCGTCGACAGTTTGCTGGCCGACATCGGCATCGAGGGCGGCAGTCTCAGCCGCATGGGCGGACTCGTGCGGGAAGCGCGCGATCTCACGAGCATCGCCAAGAGCGCCGGAGGCGGCGAGGCGAAGGGCGACGGCGGCCCGCCGGAGACGTCGGGTGGCGGCGGCGGTGCGCGGCGCCGGCGCAAGCGGGAAGAGGGGTGATGGCGAGGGTCTACGTCTCGAGCGTGATCGACGCCCCGGCGTCACGGGTGTGGGAGCGGATCCGCGACTTCAACGGTCTGCCGCGCTGGCACCCGGCCATCCGCGACAGCCGCATCGAGAACGGGGAGCCGGCCGACCGGGTGGGCTGCGTGCGCGACTTCCACCTGCAGAACGGCGACCGCATCCGCGAGAAGCTGCTGGGGCTCAGCGACTACGACATGTTCTGCACCTACGCCATCCTCGAGAGCCCGATGCCGCTCGAGAACTACGTCGCCACCCTGCGGCTGACGCCGGTTACCGACGGCGACCGCACCTTCGTCGAATGGACCGCCGAGTTCGACTGCGCGCCGGAGGTCGAGAACGATCTCGTGGCGGGCATCGGACGCGACGTCTTCCAGGGCGGCTTCGACGCCCTCAAGCGGCATTTCGCGAGCCTGCGATGATCCGGGTGGAGCGCAGCACGGTGCTGGAGGTGCCCCTCGACCGGGCCTGGGCGGTGCTGCGCGACTTCAACGGCCACGACCGCTGGCACCCGTCGGTGGCCGAAAGCGTGATCGAGCAGGGCCGCACCGCCGACGAGGTGGGCTGCGTGCGGCGCTTCCGTCTGGCGGACGGGGCCGAGCTCCGGGAACGGCTGCTGACCCTTTCCGATCTCGAGACCAGCTTCGCCTACTGCCTGCTCGACACGCCGGTGCCCCTGTTCAACTATGTGGCCCACGTCCAGTTGCTGCCGGTGACCGACGGCGACCGCACCTTCTGGCGCTGGCAATCCCGTTTCACCACGCTGCCGGACGCGGAGGAGGACATGCGCCGGCTGGTGGGCGAGCGCATCTACGAGGCCGGCTTCGCGGCCATCCGCCGCCATTTCGAGACCGCGGCCACGGGCGGAGAGGGGTGATGCCGCTCGCCGTCCGCAGCGTGGAAAGCTTCGCCGAGGCGGCCCGCCTGCTGGCGGCCGAGGAGGGGGCAAGGCTGCTCGCCGGCGGCACCCTGCTGATGCGCGCCGTCAACGAGGGGGACGTGCGGATCACCGTCATCGTCCGCTGCACCGATCCCGGCCGCGAGCTGGTCCGAAGGGAGGGCGAGCGCGTGCGGATCGGCGCCGGGGTCACCCTGAGCCGGCTCGCGCGCGCGCCGGAGGCCGCCTTTCTGGCGCCGGTGGTGCGGGCCGTCGGCGGTCCGGCGATCCGCAACATGGCGACGGTGGGTGGCAATCTCTTCGCGCACAGCCCCTACGGCGATCTCGGAACCGCGTTCCTCGCCCTCGACGCCCGGGTGACCCTGGCCGAGGGCGGCACCGGCCGCGAGCTCGCGCTCGAGGACTTCTACCGCCGTCGCGACCACCGGCCACCGCCGGTGGTGACCGCGGTCTCCGTCCTCCGCCCCCGGGATCCGGCCGCCTTCCGTTTCCGCAAGTTCTCGCGGGTCCGTCCGAAGGGGGCGTCGGTGGTGGCGGTGGCGGCGCATCTGCCGGCCTTCGGCGGCAGGCTCGAAGGGGTGCGCATCGCCCTCGGTGCCATGGGGCCGACGCCGCTGCGCGCACGCGCGGCGGAGGCCGCCCTCGAGGGGCGTTCGCTCGGGACCGAAACCGCCGGGGCGGCGGCCGCGGCCGTCCTCGACGGGCTGCGGCCTTCGAGCGACGCCATCGCCTCGGAATGGTACCGGCGCGAACTAGCGCCGGTCGTGATGCGCCGGCTGCTCCTCGCCGAGGAGCCGCGGAGGTGACAGGATGAGCCCCAAACCCGTCCGCTTTCGTCTCAACGGCCGCGAGCGGGCGCTGTTCGTCGAGGCGGGCCGGAACCTGCTCGACGCCCTGCGTGAGGGGCTCGGCGATCTGACGCCCAAGTACGGCTGCGGGCAGGGGACCTGCGGCAGCTGCACGGTGCTGGTCGACGGCGAGCCCGTCCTGTCCTGCCTGATGCTGGCCGAAGCGGCCGAAGGAAGAGCGATCGAGACCTTGGAAACGTTCGACGGTCCCGAGCTCGATCCCCTGCAGCAGGCCTTCATGGACCATTTCGCCGCCCAGTGCGGCTACTGCACGCCCGGCATGCTGATGGCCGCCGAGGCGCTCTTGCGGCGCGAACCGGACCCGGACCGCGAGCAGGTGGTGGAGGCGATCTCCGGCAACATCTGCCGCTGCACCGGCTACGAGCCCATCGTGCGGGCGATCCTCGATGCGGCGGCCCGGCGGGCGGGGCGGGGAACCGCCGGCGGAGGCGGATCGTGATCGAGCTGCGCAAGGAATTCTTCGCCGACGAGCGCGACGACGATCTCGCGGTGATCGGCCGGCCGGTGCAGCGACCGGACATGGCGGGACACGTCACCGGCCGTTCGCCCTTCTACGACGATCATCGCTTCGAGGGCATGCTGCACCTCGTCTGCGTGCGCAGCCCCCATCACCGGGCCCGCATCCGCGCCGTCGACGCCGGACCCGCCGAACGCATGCCGGGGGTGGTGAGGATCCTCTCCGCCCGCGACGTGCCCCACAACTACAACACCCTGCTGAGCCTGCTCGATTTCGGCCGCGACGACGAACCCACGCTCGCCGAGGCGGAGGTGCGCTATCGCGGCGAGCCGGTGCTCGCCGTGATCGCCGACAGCGAGCGGATCGCCCGTGAGGCGGCGGCCGCGGTCCGTGTGGACTACGAGCCGCTGCCGCCCGTCCTCGAGGTGGAGGCGGCGCTGCGTCCGGGCGCGCCGGTGGTGAACCCGACCTATCCCGGCAACTGCTTCGAGTATCACGGCAGATACGACCACCAGAAGCTGCGCTTCGGCGATGTCGAACGGGCCCTGCGGGAAGCCGAGGTGGTGGTCGAGGGACGCTATCTCATGTCGCCCATCGAACATGCGCCGGTGGAGCCGGCCGGTGCCCTCGCGGTGCCCGAGGGGCGGGACCGGTACGCCTGCTACACCTCCACCCAGGCGCTGTTCTTCTCCCTCGGCACCGCCGCCAAGATCCTCGAGGTCGCCTCCAACCGCCTGCACTTCGTGGGCGGCACGGTGGGCGGCGGCTTCGGCGGCAAGGTGGACACCCTGCACGAGCCCCTCGCCATTCTCGGCTGCATGCTGACCGGCCGGCCGGTCCGCTACCGCTTCAACCGGGTCGAGGAGATGCAGGTGGGGCCGCCGCGCGGTGCCGAGATCTGGCACATCACCGACGGCGTGATGCGCGACGGGCGGATCGTCGCCCGCAGGTTCACGGGCTACTTCGACGCCGGCGCCTACACCCGGCTCACCAGCTACGCGGTGATCAAATGCGTGGGCCATCTCCCCGGCCCCTACACCATCCCCAACGTCCATGCCGACGTCTACTGCGTCTTCACCAACCGCACCCCGGCCAGCGCCATGCGCGGCTTCGGCATCACCGGCGTCGATTTCGCCATCGAGAGCCACATGGACCGGGTGGCGGAGGAGATCGGCATGGATCCGGTGGAGCTGCGGATCCTCAACGCCTACCGGGACGGCGACATGAAGGCCCACCGGCGGCCGGCCGCCAACTGCGCGCTGATCGAATGCTGCCGGGTGGCGGCGGAGAAGGCGGGCTGGCCGATCGCCGAAGCCTATGCGCGCATGTCCTCGCGCGAGGGCGGCGGTGGCGAGCGCGCGACCGTTCCCCCCACCGTCACCGACGAGCGGGGCCGCATCGGCGAGCGGCGCCCGGCCGAACCGCCGGCGGCGGCACGGACACCGG
>JALUAG010000091.1 GCA_027045875.1 Alphaproteobacteria bacterium
CGGCGCCACCCTGACGACGGTCGTGATCGCCATCGTCATCCCCGAGATTCCGCGGGTGGTGCGTCTCGTGCGATCGGTGGTGCTGACGGTGCGCGAGGAGCCCTATGTGGAGGCGGCGATCGCCGCCGGCACGCGGCTGCCGCAGATCCTCGTCCGCCACATCCTGCCCAACACCATCGCACCGCTGATCGTGCAGGCGACCTACATCAGCGGCTCGGCGATGCTGACCGAGTCGATCCTCGGTTTCCTCGGTGCCGGCATCCCGCCCGAGATTCCGAGCTGGGGCAACATCATGTCGGAGGGACGCACCTACTTCCAGATCAGCCCGTGGATCATCTTCTTCCCGGGCATTGCCCTCGCCTTCACCGTGCTGGCCGTCAACATCGTCGGCGACGGGCTGCGCGACACCCTCGATCCGCGCATCGCGCGGAAGATGTGAAGGGAGGCGACCGCATGCGCCACGACAGCCCGACGGCCGGCGTCCCGGTGCTCGAGATCCGGGGGCTGACCGTGACCCTGCCGCCGGGTGCCGACCGCCGATACGCCATCGAGGAGGTGAGCCTCACGGTCGGGGCCGGGGAGATCGTCTGCATCGTCGGCGAATCGGGCTCGGGCAAGTCGGTTACCGCCTTCACCGTGATGGGGCTGGCGCCGCGCAAGGAGCTGAAGCCGGTGGCCGGCGAGGTGCTGCTGCACGGGCGCGACATCCTCGGTCTGCCGGAACGGGAGCTGCGGCGGTTGCGGGGCGAGAAGATGGCGATGATCTTCCAGGAGCCGATGACCGCCCTGAGCCCGGTGATGAAGGTGGGCGATCAGATCGCCGAGGTGCTGGAGATTCACACCGAGCTCGGCCCGCGCGAGCGCCGCGAGCGGGTGCTGGCGGCGATGCGCGACGTCAACCTGCCCGAGCCCGAGCGTCTCTTCCATTCCTATCCGCACCAGCTCTCCGGCGGCCAGCGTCAGCGGGTGATGATCGCCATGGCGCTGGTACTCGACCCGGCGCTGCTGATCGCCGACGAACCCACCACCGCTCTCGACGTCACCACCCAGGCGCAGATCCTGGAGCTCGTCAAATCGATCCAGCGCCGGCACGGCATGGGCGTCATGTTCATCACCCACGATTTCGGCGTGGTGGCCGAGATCGCCGACCGGGTGGTGGTGATGCGCGAGGGCCGGGTGGTGGAGCAGGGACCGGCCGAACAGGTGCTCGGGCGGCCCCGGCATCCCTATACGCGGATGCTGATCGATTCGGTACCCAGTCTGACACCGCCCGAGCGCCCAACCCGCGAGGACGCCGAGCCGGCGCTCGAGGTGCGTCGGCTCAACAAGGTCTACGGACATTCCGGCTGGTTCGGCGGCGGCCGGGTGGTGCATGCGGCCAAGGACGTGGACCTCACCGTGCGCCGCGGCGAGACCCTCGGGGTGGTCGGGGAATCGGGTTCGGGCAAATCCACCGTGGCCCGCTGCATCGTCCGCCTCGTGGACATCACCAGCGGCGAGGTGCTGATCGACGGCATCGATCTCGCGAAGCTGCGGGAGGGCGCGCTGCGCCCCTACCGCCGTCTGGTCCAGATCGTCTTCCAGGATCCCTACCGCTCCCTCAATCCCCGCCGCACCGTCGGCCAGTCGATCATCGAGGGGCCGATGAACTTCGGCCTGTCGCGCCGGGAGGCGCTCGAGCGGGCGGCGCGGCTGCTCGAGGTGGTGGGACTGTCCGCGGATGCCCTCGACCGCTTTCCCCACCAGTTCTCGGGCGGCCAGCGGCAGCGCATCTGCATCGCCCGGGCGCTCGCCATGGAGCCCCAGATCCTGATCGCCGACGAGGCGGTGTCGGCGCTCGACGTCTCGGTGCAGGCGCAGGTGCTGGACCTTCTGGACGAGGTGCGCCGGCGGTTCGATCTGGCGATGCTGTTCATCACCCACGATCTCCGGGTGGCGGCACAGATCTGCGATCGGATCATGGTCATGTGGCACGGCCAGGTGGTGGAGCAGGGACCCACCGCCCGCGTGTTCCGCGAACCGGCCCACGAATACACGCGGCGGCTGCTGGCGGCCGCCCCCGGCCGCCATGCCTTCGGGGCCGAGCGCCGCGAAGCCGGCGACCACGTCTGACGCGCGAAGACCGACCGTTCGGGACGCCCCTTCAGGGGCGCCCCTGCGGCGTCCGAACCGGCTGTCGGGCCGGCGGCCGAGACGACGCGCGGGATCAGGGACCGGCGATCACTCCTTCCGGCGCCACTTGCCGTCGGGTCCCATCACGTACTGGCCGGAAGGTGTCTTGGCGATCGCCTTCTCGCCGGCGATGGCGGCCACCGCCTCGACGGGCACCCCGTTCTTCTCGGCGATCGCCTCGTAGGCCTTGCGCCGCTTGGCGTTGACCTCCTGCACGAGGGCCTTGGCGGCGGCCGGCGCATTCGGATCGACGAGGCCGAGATAGCCGTCGGCGCGTTCTCCCACCCAGCCCTTCGCCTTGGCTTCGGCGAGGCTCAGGGCCCAGGCCGGCAGCGACGGCGCGAGCAGGAGGGCGACGGCCACCGCAGCCAAGACGTGCCGTCTCGGAAGGCGCGGCCGATCAGAACAGATCGGGGTTGTCGAGGAGCGTTTCCACATCTTTTTCGACCTTGATCCGCACTTCCTGCTCGATCTTGACGTTGAGATTGATGGTGATGGGCTCCTTGGGGGCCTCCACCCGCACCGTCGGCTGGCAGGCCGCCAGCAACAGCAGGGAAAGCATGACCGCCGGCAGCTCACCGCGTCTGCCGCTGTAGCCGGCGCTCGATCTCGGCCGGCAGCCGGTAGGCGCGGATGCCGGCGCCGAGCAGCGTCCCCAGAGGGCCCTCGAAGGTGACATTGAGCGCGACAGGATACCCCTCGTAGAAATCCGGATTGCTACCGCCGAGTCCGATGGTCAACCGGAGCTCGTCCAGGAGATCGCCTTCGACACTAGCCTCGAGACGGGTGAAATGGAAGTTCCGGATGGCCTGCAGCAGCATCACCATGCGAGGATCGGTCACGGGCGGCGGTTCTTCGGGCGCGTAACGCAGGGTGCCGGGACCGCGGGCAGCGAGCCTCCCCTCCTCGATGGTCACCCCGTCGGCGGCGATGCGCGCCACCAGCCGGCCGTCCATGATGCCCTCGCCGGAGAGCCCCGGCAGGCCCGACTCGGCGAGCAGCCGCTCCAGCCGGAGCCCGCGCAGCTCCACCGTCACGGAAGCCGCCGGCCGGTCGAGGGCGAGAGTGAAGGGGCGTGCGGTCAGGCGCCCGCCGGCCACCGCGAACTCCAGGCGCTGGACGGCGAGTTTCCTTCCCGCGGCGAGCGCGAACAGGATCCGGCCCCGTTCGAGCGCCGGACCGGCGCCGATGCGGGCCACGGTGATCTCTTGGGCGGGAAGGGTGGAGGGCGGGACGAGCGCGTCGAAGGCGATGCGTCCGCGCACCCCCGAGACGGGAACGCCGGCCAGTTCCATGGACAGGTCGTCGAGCGAAAGCTCGGCCAGCTGGCGGGAGCGCGGCCCCCATTCGATACGGGCGAGGAAACCGATCTCGCCCTCGACCTCGCGCAGCAGCTCTCCGAGGGCCGGCGACAGGAGCGCCGGCTGCATCCCGCCGGCGGCGAAGGCGATCCTTCCGGCGTCGATGCGCAGCACACCGGTACCGCCGGCAGGGTCCCATTCGCCGTCCAATGCGATCCGCAGCGGGGCGGCGGCGATCTCGACGGTTCCCGAGAGGCGCAGGACCCCGGCGGTCGGAGTGGCCGAGACGGCGAGGCCTGCGGGAGCGAAGCGCGGCGGGCGCGCATTGTCGGCGAGTCGTGCGGCCCGCAGCCGGTAGCTCGCCCCCGCATCCGCCGGCAGGTCGAGGACCAGATCGGTGACCGTCACCCCCGGCTCGCCCGGGCTCGCGAGGCGCAGGGAGGCGATCGAGACCCGGCGGAGGGAAGCGAGTGCGCCGGCGAAGGCGCCCAGTTCCTCGAATGGGCCGGCGATGGCCGCGACCGGCGACAGGAGGAGGCAGGACAGGAGCGGCAGCAGGGCGCGCCCCGCCCTCATCGACGAGCGTCCGGCGGCTCAGGTGGTGAGGCGGTCGAGGAGGCCATCGAGCTCCTGCACGTCGCCGATGATCGCGTCGGCCAGCGGGGCGAGGAGGCGGGGCGGCGTACCGCCCGTGCGCACGGCGACCGCCACCGCACAGCCGGCGTTGCGGGCCATCGCCAGATCGGCACGGCTGTCCCCCACCACCACGGTCTCCTCCGGAGTACAGCCGACGACGTCGCAGAAGGCGTGGACCATGCCCGGTCCGGGCTTGGCGCCGTGGCCGGCATCGGCGCCGACGACGAAGGCGAAATGCTCGGCGATGCCGAGATCGAGGACCGTGGCGCGCGCCTTCTCGGTGGTGTCCATGGTGGCGATGCCGAGGCGCAGACGGCGGTGGCGCAGCCGCGTCATCAGCCCGTGGAGATCGCCGATCGGCACCGGCGGATAGCGCCGGTGGTCGCCGAAATGGGCAGCCACCACGGCCTCGATGCCGGCCACCTCGCGCAGCACCGGTTCGGCGCGCCAGATGGCCGCCACCGCTTCGCCGGTGGCCCACAGGAGCGGGCTGTCCTCCTCGAAACGGTCGGTATCGGGATCGTAGCCGGCGCGCCTGAGCAGATGGTCGGCGAGCTCGCGGCCGCCTCCCGCCCGCGCCGCCAGTTCGCGCGCCACCCCACGGTAGGCGGCGACCCAGGTGGCGCGGAAGTCGACCAGCGTCCCGTCCTTGTCGAAAAGCACCGCCTTGATCGTCGGGGGCATGGCACTCCGCCGGAACATCGAAGGAGCGAGTCCCGCGGAAGCGGGCGCGGACGGCGTCATTATAGGGCGCGCCCGCGGCAGACGACAGCACGTACTCGCGTCCTTCGGTGTAGAAAAAGCGCCACCCGGCGAGGGAACCGGCTTCGCGGGGTCGGGAAGCGGAATGCGGACGGCGGCCCTTGACAGCGACGACGCAGCGCCTAGGAAAAGGATCGACCCGTGGCGATTTGCGCCGACCGGCTTGCGGCCACGTTAAACATGCAGCTAAAAGGTCGGGGCCTCCGAGACCCGACCGCGCCGGTCGGGAAACCGCACTGGAGGCCCGGATGCCCATCAAGATCCCCAACGATCTGCCCGCCGCCGAAAAGCTGAAGGCGGAAGGGGTGCGCATCATCGGCGAGCAGGAGGCGCTGCGCCAGGACATCCGGCCGATGCAGATCGCCCTCCTCAACCTGATGCCGGAGAAGCCCAAGACCGAGACCCAGCTCGCACGGCTGCTGGGCGCCACGCCGCTGCAGGTCGAGCTCACCCTGCTCACCACCTCCACCTACCAGCCGAAGACGGTGCCCCTCTCGCATCTCCAGGCCTTCTACCAGACCTGGGAGGACGTGAAGGATCGCAAGTTCGACGGGCTGATCATCACCGGCGCGCCGGTGGAGATGATGCCCTTCGAGGAGGTCAAGTACTGGAAGGAGCTGACCCGCATCCTCGACTGGTCGCGCACCCACGTCCATTCGAGCTTCTTCATCTGCTGGGGGGCGCAGGCGGCACTCTACCATTTCCACCGGGTGCCCAAGCACATCCTCCCGGTCAAGCGCTTCGGGGTCTATCTGCACTATGTGAGCGAGCAGCGGGACGCCCGCCGACCGCCGCTGACCCGCGGCTTCGACGACTATTTCCTGGTGCCCGTCTCGCGGCACACCGAGGTCCGCCGCGAGGACCTGCCCACCGATGCGGGACTGGAGGTGCTGGCGGTCTCCAACGCCGCCGGTCTCTGCCTCGTGCACGAACCGCGCTTCCGCTCGGTCTACATGTTCAACCATCTCGAATACGACACCTACACCCTGCACGACGAATACATGCGGGACCGGGCACGGCGCGCCGATGTGGCGATGCCGGTCAACTACTATCCCGACGACGATCCGGAAAAGCCGCCGCGCAACTGCTGGCGGGCCTATGCCCATCTGCTGTTCGGCAACTGGATCAACGAGATGTACCAGACGACACCCTACGACATCTCGAAGATCGGCATGGAGCCCGAGCGCCAGCCGCTGCAGGCGGCGGCCGCCGAATAGGCTTCAGGTCGCGCCGCAGGATTCCCGTCCGTCCGCCCGGTGGTGGCGGTCGGCATCGTAGGCCGAGCCGCCCTCGGACAACCGGTCGGAGACCACCGCCGGTTGCACGGGCACGTAGCGGCGCCGCTTGCGGCATTCGACGGCCGACACCGGCGGCGCCACGTAGATGCGCTTTTCCGCCTCGATCAAGAGCACCCCGGAGAACTGGGGCGCGAGCCGCAACCCGAAGCGCTCGAGGGGGATGGCGAGGCGGCGCAGCAGCGCCGAGCGGACGGGCGGCATGTAGAGTGCGTGATCCTCGCTCACCGGCTCGAGGAGCTGGGCCCGCAGCAGCCGCTCGAGCTGGCCCACGGTATAGGGGTGGCCGTGGCCGAAGGGGGTGCGGTCGCTCCAGCACCACAGCCCGTGGCGGTTGGGCACCATCACCACCAGCCGACCGCCGTCGGCCAGCACCCGCCACACCTCCCGCAGCAGCCGGCTGGGGTGGCGCGCCCCTTCGAGGGCGTGCACCAGCAGCACCCGCTCGAACATGCCGTCGGCGAAGGGGAGCTCGTCCTCGCGGGCGAGGGCCACCCGGTTGCCGCGTCCTGCGCACCAGGGGCACGCGCCCTGGTTGTGGGGCATCACCGCCACCGCCCGGCCGCCGGGAGCGGGGGGCAGGAACGGCAGCGGATAGCCGATGCCGAGCAGGCGCGTGCGTTCGAGATCCGGCCACAGCCGGCGCAGCGCACGCAGAATGAGCCGCCGGGCGAGGAGGCCCTCGGCGGTTTCGTAGAACGTCCGGAGATCGAAAACGTCGGGGCGCACGGGCTCCGCCTGTCATCTTGGATACGTATCGAATGATACCAGATATAGATTGCGCCGGTACAGTTCGAAGAGGGGCCGGCCACCGGCGCGCGAGGCGAAAGGGGGGATCCGCACCATGGTCGAGATCGAGCTGCTGCCGGTGATGAGCGACAACTACGTCTGTCTGCTGTTCGATCCGGCGACCGGAACCAGCGGCGTCGTCGATCCCGGGGCGGCCGAGCCGGTACTCGCCCGCCTCTCCGATCTCGGCCGCGGGCTCGACTGGATCCTGCTCACCCATCATCACGCCGATCACACCGGAGGCGTGCCCGTACTGCGACGCGAAACCGGCGCACGGGTCGCCTACTCGCGCGGCGATACCGGCCGCATACCCGGCATCGACGGCGGCACCGACGTGGCCCTCGGGGAGGGCGATCGCCTGGGCTTCGGCGAGGCGGTGTTCCACGTGCTGGAGACGCCGGGGCACACCCGCGGTCACGTGAGCTTCTGGCTGTCCGGCGAGGATGCGGTGTTCTGCGGCGACACCCTGTTCGCCCTGGGCTGCGGGCGGCTCTTCGAGGGCACCCCCGAGCAGATGTGGCGCTCGCTTTCCAAGCTCGCCGCCCTGCCGCCGGCGACCCGCGTCTACTGCGGCCACGAATACACGGAGAGCAACGCCCGCTTCGCCCTCGCCGTCGATCCCGACAATCCCGAGCTCCGGCGCCGGGCGGAAGAGATCCGCGCCCTGCGGGGTCGCGGCGAGCCCACCATCCCCACCACCGTCGATCTCGAGCTCCGCACCAACCCCTTCCTGCGTGTCAACGACCCCGCCATCCGCCGTCACCTCGGCATGGAGGACGCGGACGAGGTGGCGGTGTTCGCCGAGCTGCGCGCCCGCAAGGACCGCTTCTGACGGCGTTTCGGGCCGGCGTAGCGGTGAAGTTCGTCTGGAGCCCGAAGCATGCGCGGCATCGGCCGCGAACCTTTCTCCTCCGGGGGCGGCCCGCGCCTTCGCCGGAGCGGCCGGAGCGGGTCGACCGGCTGAAGGCGGCGGCGCTGGCGGCCGGCCTCGCGCCGGTCGAGGCCGGGCGGTTTCCGCGCACCCACATCCTCGCCGTCCACCATCCCGACTATCTGGCGTTCCTGGAAACCGCCCATGCGCGCTGGCGGGCGCTCGGAAAGGCTGGTCCCGAGGTGGTGCCGAACGTGCACCCGCAGCGCCGACCGGGACGTCGGCCGCGCCATGTGGTGGGCCAGGCCGGCTGGTATCTGGCCGACACTGCCTGCCCCATCGGCGAGGGCACTTTCGAAGCGGCGATCGCCGCCGTCGAGACGGCGCTCACCGCCGCCGATCTGCTGCTGGCGGGGGAGCGGGAGGCCTATGCCCTGTGTCGACCGCCGGGGCATCACGCGTTTCCCGGCATGGCGGGCGGCTTCTGCTATCTCGCAAACACGGCCATCGCCGCGGAGTACCTGCGGCGCCGGAAGGGGCGGGTCGCGATCCTCGACATCGACGTCCATCACGGCAACGGTACCCAGGAGGTGTTCTACCGGCGGGGTGATGTTCTAACCCTCTCGATCCACGCCGACCCGGATGCCTACTATCCGTTCTTCTGGGGATATGCCGACGAGCGGGGCGAGGGCGCGGGAGACGGGGCCAACCGCAACTGGCCGCTGCCGGTGGGGGCGAGCGGGGATCTCTGGCTCGCAGCCCTCGGCGAGGCGCTGCGGGAGGTGGAACGCTTCGCCCCCGCGGCCCTGGTCGTCGCCCTCGGGCTGGACGTGCACGAGGAGGACCCGCTTCGCGGCATGCGCATCGGCCTCGACGGCCTGCGGGAGGCGGGCCGGCGCATCGGTACGCGGCCCGAGCCCGTGCTGCTGGTCCAGGAAGGAGGCTACCCGCAGCCGGCGCTGGGCGCCTGTCTCGGTGCCTTTCTCGAGGGGTTCCTCGCTGCCCGCGGGCCGTGACGCGAGACGGTCGCCCGCGCGAGGCGCTCAGTCCTCCTCGTCCTCCGGCTCTTCCTCCCGCTGCACGAGGACCTGACGGCCCCGGTACATGCCGGTCTTGAGGTCGATGTGATGGGGACGGCGGAACTCGCCCGTGTCGCGGTCCTCCACCACCGTCGGCAGCGCGAGACGGTGATGGGTGCGCCGCTTGTCGCGCCGTGACTTCGAGACCTTCTTCTTGGGGACGGCCATCTCGTCGTTCCTCGAACTGGCGCCGGCCGCGGAGCCCGGGGCGGCGGCGCAACACATCCCTTCCGCGACGGCACCACCGCCGCGGCCGCCTGGCTCTTAGACCCTCTCCGGGCGGAGGTCAATGCGGCCGCCGGCAGGGAGCGGCTCAGCGCAGGCGCCAGGCCTGGGTGCGGATCAGCAGGACGCGGCTCGAGAGGGCCTGCAGCAGCCGCGCGGCGACGTTCGTATAGAAGATCATCATGCCCATCGCCGCCGCCGGCGCGATGTCGCCGGCATCGTCCATGTTGAGGACCGCCACCGAGGCGAGGGCGGTGGTGGTGGAGTAGAGAAACACCACCGCCGAGACCGTGGTCATGGCGTTGACGAAGAGATAGATCGCGATGTCCAGGATGGCCGGCAGGCAGACGGGTACGGTGATGCGGGTGAACATCCGCCACAGCGGCTGCTTGAGGCTCTCCGACACCGCCTCGAACTCGGAATCCATCTGCTTGAGGGCGGTGAGCGCCGTCAGATGCGAGACGGTGTAGAAATGGACGATGGTCGAGATCACGAGGATGGCCATCGTGCCGTAGAGGAAGTTGAGCGGGTTGGCCGGATTGTTGAAGAAGAAGATGTAGGAGAGACCCAGCACCATGCCCGGCACCGCCATCGGCAGCATGGCGAGGAGGTGGAAGCCCGCCCGCAGCTGCACGAGCCCGCGTACCTTCTCGACGATGTAGGCACCGCAGAAGACGATCGCGGTACCGATCACGGCCGTCCAGCCGGCCATCCGCACGGAGTTCCAGTAGGCCGCCCAGCCGCCGCCGTCCATGCGGTCGAAATCGTAGTTCTTGAGGCTGAAGGAGAGGTTGTAGGGCCAGAACTCGAACAGCGCCGCCAGCTGGCACATGACGAGGATGCCCAGGATGTAGAGCGCCACCAGGCTGCAGAAGCCCAGCATCAGATAGTCGAAGCGGCGATGGGGCTTCGGCACCAGCGGCACCGCCCGGGCGGTCAGCAGCGCCACCTGACGGCGCGACGCGATACGGTCGACGGTGAAGGCCACGGTGGCGGGCAGCAGCAGCACCACCGAGACCACCGCGCCGATCTGGAAGTTCTGCTGGCCGA
>JALUAG010000092.1 GCA_027045875.1 Alphaproteobacteria bacterium
CCGTCGAGACCGAAAGGGCCGCCGCGGCCACGGCACCCAGCAGCATCTTCCTGACCATGTCCTATCTCCTTCCGTCAGCCTCCCCCCTTCTGTTCACGCCCGCGGCGGGGAGATTCAGTCGCGGGCGCGCCCCCGGACCTTCTGCAGAAGGACCGCGAGGATGATGAACGCGCCGACGAAGGTGCCCTGCCAGTTGGCATCGACGCCGGCCATCAGCAGGCTGTTGCGGATGACCTCGATCAGGGCGGCACCGATGAAGGCGCCGTAGGCGCCGCCTTCGCCGCCCATCAGGTTGGCGCCGCCGATCACGGTGGCGGCGATCACCCGCAGCTCGTAGCCCTGACCCATGGCGTTGAGGGCGGAACCCGCCCAGCTCACGCTCAAGACGGTGGCGATGCCGGCGGTGAAGCCGGAAACCACGTAGGCCTGGAACTTGGTGCGCTCCACCGGCACGCCGGTGAGACGGGCGGCGTTCTCGTTGCCGCCGATGGCGTAGAGATAGCGCCCCCAGGCGGTGAAGTTGAACACGAAGCCGAAGACGAGGGTGGCCGCCAGCAGCACCCAGACCGGATTGGCGATGCCGAGGATCTGGCCGCCGCCGAGCCAGTAGAAGATCTCGGCGTCGGGGCCGAAATCGTAGATCATCTTGTTCTGGGAGAGGATGATGGCGAGCGAGCGGGCCGCCGCCAGCATGCCCAGGGTGACGACGAAGGGGGGCAGGCCGACGTAGGCGACGAAGATGCCGTTGACCGCGCCCGCCAGCATGGCGGCGGCGAGGCCGGCCAGGGTGGCGACGATCCAGATGGTGCCGGGCGGCAGGGTCAGCCAGACGACGCCGTCGGGCTGCAGGGCGAGGCCGGCCGTCACGAAGGCGGCGAGGAACATGGTGGTGCCGGCGATGATCGCCGCCGGGATACCGATCCACCAGCGGAAGAGGGCCACCGTGAGGCCGGTGCAGACGAGGATCGCGAACCATGCGATCAGGCCGCCGTCGCCGGTGGGCGGCACGATCGGGATGGCGCTCGCCTGCAGCACGAGACCGGTGAGCACCCCGGCGAAGCCCATCAGCGAGCCCACCGAGAGGTCGATGCCGCCCGTCAGGATGACGCAGGTCATGCCCAGCGCCATGATGCCGATGAAGGCGAAATTGCGGGTGATGTTGAAGAAGTTGTCGGCGGTCGGGAAGGCCTGCGGCTGCAGCCAGGACATGACGAGGACGATGACCAGGAGGGCCACCGTCACCCACAGCGGCTGGCTCTGGCCGAGACGCTGGAGCAGGGTCTGCTCCTGCTGGCCGGTGACGTCCTCGATGCGCACGCCGGGGGCGGAATCGCTGGTACGGTTCATGATCGTCAGGCCGTCTGGATGGCGCCGGTGATCAGGCCGGTGACCTCTTCGGGAGAGGTCTCGGCCACCGGTTTGTCCGCCACCTTGGTGCCCCGCCTGAGCACCATCACCCGGTCGCTGACGGCGAACACGTCGGGCATGCGGTGGCTGATGAGGATGACGCCGATGCCGGAATCCCGGAGGCGGCGGATGAGGTCCAGGACCTCCACCACCTGCCGCACGCTGATGGCCGCCGTGGGCTCGTCCATCAGCACGAAGCGGGCATCCGACAGGCGGGTGCGGGCGATGGCGATGGCCTGCCGCTGGCCGCCGGACATCATCTTCACGAGATCGCGCGGCCGGGTCTCCGACTTGAGCTCCTTGAAGAGCTCGGCGGCGCGGTCGTACATGCGCCGGTAGTCGAGGATGCGCAGGGGCCCGAACTGCCGCCACAACTCGCGACCGAGAAAGACGTTCTCGGCGGCGGTGAGATTGTCGCAGAGGGCGAGATCCTGGTAGACGACCTCAATGCCCTTCTCGCGGGCGTCCTTCGGCTCGTGGAAGACCTGCGGCTCACCGTCGATCAGGATCTCGCCCGCCGAGGGCGGGAAGTTGCCGGCGATGATCTTGACCAGGGTCGACTTGCCGGCACCGTTGTCGCCCATGAGCCCCAGGACCTCGCCCGCCTGCAGGGTCATGTCGACGCCCTTGAGGGCTTCGATGGCGCCGAAATGCTTGGCGATGCCGCGCAGCTGCAGTACCGCCATGTCCTCCCCGCCGCTCGCTGTTGTTGGTCTGGGAAGAACAATACACGGCCGGTCGTCCGGGTAAAGGGCGGAGCCCGGACGATCAACGGCGGAAGTTGAGCTCGATCCTCACCCCGTCGGGGTCGAACAGGAAGATCTGGCGCATGGCGCCGCCCGGCACGAGGCGGGTCTCGTGGGCGATCCCGCGCGCCGCGAGGCGCTGCCGGAAGCCGTCGAAATCCTCCCCCTCGAAGGCCACATGGTCGATCGCCCCCGTGCCCCGGCTGCCGGTCGCCGCCGCCTCGCGCACCATCAGATGCACCACCGGCCGCTCGCCGCAGTAGAGCCAGGCGCCGGGGAAGGGGAAGGCCGGGCGGGGGCCCTCGACCAGCCCCACCACCTCCCGGTAGAAGGCGATACTGGCCGCGAGATCGGCGGTGACGATGTTCACATGGTCGAGAGCCCTGACGGTCATGACGGCGGCCTCCGGTTGCCCGCGGGCGATGCTAGCATTCGCGGGCTCGCCCTCCCAGCCCACCTTGTGGTATCAATGGATCCAATACATATTGCCGGATGATACCCGGAGAGGAACGATCATGACCACCGACGCCGCCGCCATCGCCGAGGTGCTCGGCGGCCCCGAGGTCCTCGGCCGCGAGATCCGGAGCTTCGCCGATCTCGAGCGGGCGGTGATGGCCGGCCTGCCCAAGGCGGCGCTGCGCCATGTGGCGGAGATCGTCTTCCCCGATGCCCGCCGCCGCCGGCGGCTGATCTACGCGGTGGTGCCCGAGGCCAGCTACAAGCGGCGCCGACAGTGTCTGACGCCGGCCGAAAGCGCGCGGGCGGAGCGGCTCGCGCGGGTGGTCGCCGCGGCCCGCAGGGTCTGGGGCGACGGCGGGGATCTCGCGAACTTCCTGACCACGCCCCATCCCATGCTCGAGGGGCGGACGCCGCTCGAGGCGGCGCGCAGCGAAATCGGCGCCCGTCGCGTGGAGCAGATCCTGGCCGCCCTCGAATGGGGGCTGCCGGTTTGAGGGCCTGGCGGATCGCCGGGGGCGGGCATCCGGTGTTCTGCGGCGAGGGAGCACGACGGTTCGGCGGCCGCTGGAACTCGCCCGGCCGGCCCGCGATCTACTGCGGCGAGAGCTTCGCCATCTGCATGCTGGAGCGCCTCGTCTACGCCCGCATCGGCCGGCTGCCTGCCGGCGACCGCTGGGTCGCGGTCGAGATCCCGGAGGCGGAGATCGAGACCTTCGCCCCGGTCGAGCCCTTCGCATGGTGGGGGGAGGCCGTCCGCGCCACCCGCGCCTGGGGCGACCGCTGGCTGGAGGAACGGCGCTCACTGGCGCTGCTGGTGCCCTCGGCGGTGACCCGGCTCGACAACAATCTGGTGATCAACCCCGAACACCCCGCGTTTCCCGGCCTCGCGCCGAGCGATCCGGAGGAGGTCGTCTGGGATCCGCGCCTGTTCCCGGGGTGAGAGACGGGGCCTTGCCAAGTCGCCTGCGGCGTGCGACCTGCTGCTCCTGGACGGTGGAGCGTGACCAGAAATTCATCAGCTGCACATGAAATGGGCATGAGCGGGACGGAAACCGGGTGTCTGGCGGGCGATCTGCTGGTCCTGGGCGGGGGGCTCACCGGGCTCGCCCTGGCCGCGGCGGTGGGCGGCGCGGGCTACCAGGTGCTGGTGGTGGAACGCGACCGCTACCCACGGATGCTCGCCGGACCCTACGACGGGCGGGCCACCGCCGTCGCGCGGGGGTCGAAGCGGCTCCTCGATGCCCTCGGCGTCTGGCCGGCCATCCTTCCCCATGCCGAGCCCATCCGCGAGATCCTGGTGGCGGAGGCCGGGAGCCCGGTCGAGGTCCGCTACGACAGCATGGAGCTCGACGGCGAGCCCCTGGGCTGGATCGTCGAGAACCGCCGGATCCGCGAGGCGCTGCTGGGGCGGGTGCGGGAGCTGCCGGCGGTGCGCCTGTTCGAGGGCGAGGAGGTGGCCGAGATCCGCCGCGACGCCTTCGCCGCCCGGCTCGCGCTCGCGTCGGGACGCCGGCTCTCGGCCCCCCTGCTCGCGATCTGCGAGGGGCGCCTCTCCCGCAGCCGGGAGCGGCTGGGCATCGGCGCGCGACGCTGGGACTACGGCCAGACGGGCATCGTCTGCACCCTGCGGCACGAGCGCCCGCACGGGGGGGTGGCGGTCGAACGCTTCTTCCCCGACGGCCCCTTCGCGGTGCTGCCCATGCCGGGCGACCGCTCCTCCATCGTCTGGGCGCTCGAGGACGGGCTCGCGGCGGCGATGCGGGAACTCGACGATACGGCCTTCGCGGCCGAGGTTGAGGAGCGGTTCGGCGACCGGCTGGGTGCGGTGTCCGTCGAGGGGCCGCGCTGGTACTATCCGCTCGTGCTGGTCTGGTCCGAGCGCTACACGGACTGGCGGGTGGCGCTGGTGGGCGACACCGCCCGGGGCATCCACCCGATTTCCGGCCAGGGCTGGAACCTGGCGCTCCGGGACGTGGCCGCAGTGGCGGAGACCGTGGTGGAGCGGCTGCGGCTCGGGCTCGATCCGGGCGAACCCGCCGCCCTCGAGAGCTACGAGGCCTGGCGGCGCTTCGACAGTCTCGCGCTGGTGGCCATCACCGACGGCATCAACCGCCTGTTCGCCAACGATCTGCTGCCGCTGCGGCTGGCCCGCAACGTCGGGCTCGCCCTCGTCGAACGGCTGCCGCCGGCCAAGCGCTTCTTCATGCGCCACGCCATGGGCATGGTGGGGGATCTGCCGCGCCTGATGCGCGGCGAGCCGCTCTGAACGGAAAGGGGCGCCCGGGAGGGCGCCCCCGATGCGGCCCGGGGCCGCGCGCTCAGTGCACGGTCTCGCCGTGGAGGCGGAGGTCCAGCCCCTCGATCTCGGTGTCGGGATCGACCCGGAGGCCGACCAGGAGATCGATCACCTTGAGGATCACGAAGGTGGCGAGGGCCGACCAGACGATGGTGGCGATCACGCCCTTGATCTGGATCCAGACCTGGACGGCGTTGCCCTCGAGCAGGCCGGGCGTGCCGCCCACGATCTCGGCCGCGAAGACGCCGGTCAGGATGGCGCCCACCGTGCCGCCGATGCCGTGGACGCCGAAGGCGTCGAGGCTGTCGTCGTAGCCGAGCCTGTTCTTGAGCCAGGTGGCGCCCCAGAAGCAGGCGATGCCGGCCAGGAGCCCGATGGCGAGGGCGCCGCCCGGCAGCACGAAGCCCGAGGCGGGGGTAACGGCGACGAGGCCGCCCACCGCGCCGGAGGCGATGCCGAGCACGCTCGGCTTGCCGCGCAGCACCCACTCGCAGACCATCCAGGACAGGGCGGCCGCGGCGCTCGCGATCTGCGTCACCGCCATGGCCATGCCGGCGGCCCCGTCGGCGGCCAGCGCCGAGCCCG
The DNA here is from genome assembly GCA_027045875.1 of Alphaproteobacteria bacterium. GTDB lineage: Bacteria > Pseudomonadota > Alphaproteobacteria > Geminicoccales > Geminicoccaceae > JALSRW01. The sequence goes on from JALUAG010000092.1 coordinate 5,494, forward strand.
CATTGAAGCCGAACCAGCCGACCCAGAGCAGCGCCGCGCCGGTCAGGGTGTAGACCAGATTGTGGGGCGGCATCGGCTCCTTCGGATAGCCGCGGCGGCGGCCCACCACATAGGCGGCGATCAGGCCCGCGACGCCCGAATTGATGTGCACGACGGTGCCGCCGGCGTAGTCGAGCACCCCCGCCTCGCCCAGGAAACCGCCGCCCCAGACCCAGTGGGTCACCGGCGCGTAGACCAGGATCCCCCAGGCGATCACGAACAGCAGCATCGCCGGGAACTTCATGCGCTCGACGAAGGCGCCGACGATGAGCGCCGGGGTGATGATGGCGAAGGTCATCTGGAAGGTCATGAACACCGTCTCGGGGATGGTGCCCGAGACCGCATCCGGGACGAGGCCGGCGAGGAACAGGTTGGAGAGGCCGCCGACCACGGCGGTACCTTCGGAGAAGGCGAGGCTGTAGCCGATCACCATCCAGACGATGGTGGACACGCAGGCGGTGGCGAACACCTGCATCGCCACCGACAGCACGTTCTGCTTGCGCACCATGCCGCCGTAGAAAAGGACGAGGCCCGGGATGGTCATCATCAGCACGAGCGCGGTCGCCGTCAGCATCCAGGCGGTGTCGCCCGAATCCAGTGCCGGAGCGGCGGTTTCCTGGGCGGCGGCGGTGCCGGTCTCGAGCAGCGGCAGGAGGAGGCCGAGCAGGCCGTAGCGGGGAAGCGTCCAGCGTTTTTCCGTCATGATCTCCGACCCGGTGTGTTTCGGCGGGCACGGACCCGCCCGCACTCGCGTCGGAGCGAAGCAAGGAGAATGCCAACTTCCGGGACGGCGATCACCGGCCGGCTCGCGACCTTCCCCGGAGGGCCGCGACGGAGCTCGGCGACGGCGGCTCCGCCTCAGATGGCGAAGTCGGTGTGGGCCTCGGCCTCGCTCTTCACCCCCTTCCGTTCGGCCCGCCGGCAGAGGTCCTCGATGGTGATCGAATCGAGGCGCTCCATCATGCTCTCCGCCAGCGAGGCCCAGAGCGGGGCCATGATGCGCCCACCGAGTTCCGACCGCGAATGCGGTACCGTGCTCTCCTCGTCGACGTTCTGCTGGAGGACGCGGACGATCTCGCCCAGTGTGATCCGCCGCCGCTCGCGGGCGAGGCGGTAGCCGCCCCGGGGGCCGCGGACGCCCCGCAGGACCCCGGCCCGCACGAGCTGCTGCATGACCTGTTCGAGATAGCGGCGCGGCAGCCCCAGCCGCCGTGCGATGTCCTGGCTCTGCACGGGATTGGCGCTGCCGTGGTACGCAATGTCGACGACCGCCTCGACGGCGAGAGCGAGCTTTCGGGGTGGCTTGAGCATCGGGTCACCTGCTGTTCGGGGATCGGGAAAGCGGGACGCGATCGGTACCGGCCGCGCGGGCGGGCTTCAGCCCGGTCGAGCCGAACCCCCCTTCAGCGCGTCCGGTGGCGGCGGGATCCAGGCGGCCCTCCCGCAGGCTCACCCGGACGACGGGGGCGATCACCAGCTGCGCGATGCGCATGCCGCGTACGACCTCGAAGGCGGTTCGGCCGAGATTGACGAGGATGACGCCGATCTCGCCGCGGTAGTCGGCATCGATGGTGCCGGGGCTGTTCATGAGCGTGAGGCCGTGGCGCAGCGCGAGGCCCGAACGGGGGCGCACCTGGCCCTCGAAGCCCGGCGGCAGGGCGATGCGGATACCGGTCGGCACGAGGCGCCGCTCGCCGGGTGCGAGGAGGAGGGGACGGTCGGCGGGCACGGCCGCCAGCAGATCGAGCCCCGCCGCCGCCTCGGTGGCATAGGCGGGCAGGGGCAGATCGCGGCCGTGCGGCAGGCGCTCGATCACGAGCTCGGGCGTGGTCACCGTCCGTCCTCCCTCGCGAGGGCCCGCGCGATCTCCGCCACCAGGCGGCGGGCCACCTCCCGCTTGTCCATTTCCGGCCAGCTCTCGGCGTCCTCCTCGTCCCGCAGCAGGACGATCCGGTTGCGGTCGCCGCCCAGCACGCCGGTGCCCGCACCCACGTCGTTGGCGAGGATCCAGTCGCAGCCCTTGCGGCGGCGCTTCTCGCGGGCATGGGCCACGAGCGCCTCGGTCTCGGCGGCGAAGCCGATCACCAGCCGCGGCCGGGCGCGTTCCCGGCGGGCGAGGCCGCACAGGATGTCGGGATTCTCGGCCAGCTCGAGGACCGGCGCCGCCGCTCCCTCGGCCTTCTTGATCTTGTCGGGGGCGGGGCGCGCCGGCCGCCAGTCGCAAACCGCCGCCGCGCAGACGGCGACATCGACCGGCAGGGCCTTCTCGCAGGCCTCCAGCATCTCGCGCGCGGTAACGACGTGCACCGTGGTCACCCCCGGCGGATCGGACAGGGCCACCGGGCCGGTCACCAGGGTGACGTCGGCCCCGGCCTCGGCGAGGGCGCGGGCGACGGCATGACCCTGCCGGCCCGAGGAACGGTTGGCGACGTAGCGCACGGGATCGATGGGCTCGTGGGTGGGGCCGCTCGTCACCAGCGCGCGCAGGCCGGCGAGGGGTTTCGGGCCGAGCATCGCCGCCACCGCCTCGAGGATGGTCTCGGGCTCGGCCATGCGGCCGGGGCCGGTCTCGCCGCAGGCCACGTCCCCTTCCTCCGGACCGACGAAACGGACGCCGTCCGCCGCGAGCCGCTCGACGTTGCGACGGGTGGCCGGGTGCGCCCACATGCGGGGGTTCATGGCCGGCGCCACCAGCACCGGCTTGTCGGTGGCCAGCAGCAGGGTCGAGGCGAGATCGTCGGCGAGGCCGTTCGCCATCTTGGCGAGGATGTCGGCGGTCGCCGGCGCCACCACCAGGAGATCGGCCTCGCGCGAGAGGCGGATGTGGCCCATCTCGGCCTCGTCGGTGAGGGAGAAGAGGTCGGTGTACGCCTTCTCGCCGGCGAGGCTCGCGACCGTCAGCGGTGTCACGAACTGGGTCGCCGCCCGGGTGAGCACGCAGCGCAAGGCGAGGCCGCGTTCACGGCCGCGCCGGATCAGCTCCGGCACCTTGCAGGCGGCGATGCCGCCGGTGACGATCAGCAGAACGCGCTTGCCCATCTGCCCCGCGATCCCCGGGCGTTCCACGTGCATGTTTCACGGATTGAGCGAAATCACGCCCATAAGATGGAGTTCGATCAGTCGAACGCAAGGCCCAGGGCCAGCCCGATGGCGAGCCACAACCAGCCGGGTGGCGCGATCACCGGCGGAGGCGTCGCGGGTGAGACCTGCAGGCCGGTCAGCAGTCGCTCGCCCTGGCTGATCAGGGCGGGCAGGCGGCGTATCGCTTGCACGCCCTCCTCGAGCGCCCGTCGCAGTTCCGCCTCGGGACCCATGTTCTCCCGCACCCATCCCTCGACGAGGGGCTGCGCCAGGGTCCACATGTTGACCTCGGGATTGAGGGCACGTCCCACCCCTTCGGCCATTACCATGGTCTTCTGCAGCAAAAGCAGCTCGGGCTGGGTCTCCATCTCGAACTGCTGCGCCACCGACAGCACCTGGCCGAGGAGATGGGCGAAGGAGATGCGGGAGAGGGGGAGGCCCCGGATGGGCTCGCCGATCGCCCGGCAGGCCTGGGTGAAGGCGGCGCGCTCCTCGCGGTTGGTGATGAACCCGGCCTCGTAGAAGACCTCGGCGACGGTGGCGTAGTCGCCGTCGAGGAATCCCATCAGCATGCGCGCGAGATGCAGACGGGTGTGCAGCTCGAGCCGGCCCATGATGCCGAAGTCGAGGGCGATGATGCGGCCCTCGTGGTCGATCATCATGTTGCCCGGATGCATGTCGCCGTGGAAGAAGCCGTCGCGGAACACCTGGTTGAAGAACACCCGGGTGGCGATCTCGAGGATTTCCGCGGGATCGAGGCCGGCGGCCAGGATCCTCTCGCGCTCGTCGATGGGGATGCCTTCCACCCGCTCGAAGGTGACCACCCGCCGCGCCGTCCGCTGCCAGTCCACCCGCGGCACGTAGAAGCGGGGTTCGTCGGCGTTGTTCTCGGCGAATTCGGCGGCGGCCGCCGCCTCGAGGCGGAGGTCCATCTCCCGCCGGGTGGTGGCGGCGAAGATCCGCACCGCCTCCACCGGCTTGAAGCGGCGCATCGGCGGGTGCAGCCATTCCGCCATCTCGGCCAGCCAGAAGAAGAAGTCGAGATCCTCCTCCATCGCCCGTTCGATGCCCGGGCGCAGCACCTTCACCGCCACCTCCTCGCCCTCGGTGGTGACCGCGAAATGGACCTGGGCGATGGAGGCGGCGGCCACCGGCCGGTCGTCGAAGCTGCGGAACAGGGCCGAGATCGGCCGCTCCAGCTCCTCCTCGACGGTGCGCCGGGCGATCTCGGAGGAGAAGGGCGGCAGCCGGTCCTGGAGCGCCGAGAGGTCGCGCGCCACCGGCTCGCCGAGAAGATCGGCCCGGGTCGAGAGGCTCTGGCCGAACTTGATGAAGCTCGGCCCGAGCTCCTGCAGCGCCGCCGCCAGCCGCTGGCCGGGACGGCCCGCCGCCCGCTTGTCCTGGAAACGGTCGACGAGGCGCAGGAGGGGGCGGGTCTGGGGCAGCAG
>JALUAG010000093.1:0-1860 GCA_027045875.1 Alphaproteobacteria bacterium
CACCACCCCCTCGCCGACGATCAGTACCGTGTGCCGCCGCGACAGCAGGCTCGAATGGATCCACCCCCGCTCGCCCTCCGGATCCTCCACCTGCCGCCACTGGTCGCTTTCGGCGACGATCCTCACCGGCAGGCCGCGTCGCCGGTAGACCCAGCGGATGGGATACTGGGAGCCCGGGCCGGTGCGCATGTTGACCTCGTCCGAGGCCAGCGAAGCGAAACGGGGCAGCGGCAGACCGCTCTCGCCGATGCGGGGCGCCTCCTGAGCGCGCGGGACGATGCCGGCCGGGGGAAGGAGCAGCATCGCCGCCAGCAGGGCGGCGATCACGGTCCGGCGCGGGAGGCGGCGACGGTCCCGCCCCCGGACGGCATGCGGAGGAGCGGCGAAATCCTGGAGCATCGCGGGTTCCCGTGTGGTGGGCGAGCGGCGGCCCGGTCCGCGCCACGGCATTTGAGATCGATCCGCCTTTTTGCTAAGGGCGTTCGCCACGAACCACAAGTGTCCTCGAGAGGAGTGAGGGGGATGGGGCGTAACCGGCCGCTGGTGATCGTCACGCGGAGGCTGCCCGAAATCATCGAAGCGCGGATGATGGAGCTGTTCGAGACCCGTCTCAACGACACCGACCAGCCCATGTCCCGGGACCAGCTGCGCGAGGCGATGCAGACCGCCGACGTGCTGGTGCCCACCGTCACCGACCGCATCGACGCCAAGCTTCTGGCCCATGCCGGCTCGCGCCTGCGCCTGATCGCCAATTACGGCACCGGCGTCGACAACATCGACGTGGATGCCGCCTACAAGCGGGGCATCACGGTCACCAACACCCCGGGCGTGCTGACCGAGGACACCGCCGACATGACCATGGCCCTCATCCTCGCCGTCTCGCGGCGGCTGGTGGAGGGCGAGCGCCTCGTGCGTTCCGGCAAATGGACCGGCTGGAGCCCGACCTCGATGCTCGGCCACCGGCTGTGGGGTAAGCGTCTCGGGATCCTCGGCATGGGCCGGATCGGCACCGCCGTCGCCCGCCGCGCCCGCGGCTTCGGGCTCGCCATCCACTACCACAACCGCCGCCGCGTGCACGAGGACCTCGAGGCCGAGCTCGAGGCCACCTACTGGGAGAGCCTCGATCAGATGCTGGCCCGCATCGACATCCTCTCCGTCAACTGTCCCCACACCCCGGCAACATACCACCTGCTGTCGGCGCGCCGGCTCAAGCTGCTGCGGCCGCACGCGATCCTGGTCAACACCTCGCGTGGCGAAGTGGTGGACGAGATGGCGCTGACCCGCATGCTGCGCAACCGGGAACTCGCCGGTGCCGGGCTCGACGTGTTCGAGCACGAGCCGGCCATCAATCCCAAGCTGCGGGAGCTGCCCAACGTGGTGCTGCTGCCGCACATGGGCTCGGCCACCATCGAGGGGCGGATCGACATGGGCGAGAAGGTGATCATCAACATCAAGACCTTCGTCGACGGCCACCGCCCGCCCGACCGGGTGCTGCCGAGCATGCTCTGAGGCCTTCCTTCAGGCCTCCGCCCCGGGCGGCAACACCACCGCGGTCTCGAGGTCCGGCTCTTCGAGGACACCCAGCATCGCCCGCCGCACGGCATCGCGCAGGGCGAGCACCTGGCCGAAGTCCCGCCCCGCGGGCGGCACCGCCTCGAGGATCGTGATCTCGACCGCCCCCCGCTGCGGCAGCCACTGCCAGGCGCGGAGGATGGAGCGGGTGCCGCGGATGGTCATCGGCAACACCGGCACCCCGAGCTCCGCCGCCACCCGGAAGCCGCCCAGATGGAAGGGCAGCAGGCCCGGTGCGCGGTCGAAGGTCCCCTCCGGAAACACCACCAGCAGGCGGTCCTCGCCGAG
>JALUAG010000093.1:1870-2061 GCA_027045875.1 Alphaproteobacteria bacterium
CACCGCTCCGAGACGGGCGAGGAAGGGCCCCGCCACCGGATTGCGGGCGAGCTCCCCCTTGGCGACGAAGGCGAGACGGCGCGGCAGGGCCGCCGTCAGCACGAGCCCGTCGAGATAGCTCGCGTGGTTGGCCGCCAGCACCGCCCCTCCCCGCGGCAGCCGCTCGCCGCCCTCGACGGTGAGAGGGATCC
>JALUAG010000094.1 GCA_027045875.1 Alphaproteobacteria bacterium
CGCCCGCACGGCCACCCCCCCCGTTTTCCCGCCAACGGTACGGGGACGGTCCCTCGCGCCGGGCGATGGTCGATCGCGGGCGATGGCAGGAATTGCCGCCCGGCAGCTTCGACCCGGTGCAGGAGGACCGTCCTCGCTCCGCAGGGGCGAGGAAAGGTCACGCCGGCGAGGTTGGCATCACGATTGCATCGTTTTCCGCGACCACCCGCTTGCGGCAGCCGGCCGTTGGCGGGCGAGGCTTCCCGTCAACTCTCTCATCGTCTTGGGGAGAACCGAAACATGGTTTTGACCGGCACCACCAACACCGCGGCCAACACGGCGCTGCGCTACCTCGCCCAGAACCAGTCCGCGGCCTCGAGCTCGCTCGCCAAGCTGTCGAGCGGCTCGCGCATCGTCAAGGCCTCCGACGACGCCGCCTCCCTCGCCGTCGGCACCAAGGTGATGGCCGACGTCAACTCGCTGCGGCAGGCGGCGGTCAACGCCTCCCAGGCCTCCAGCCTGCTGCAGGTGGCGGACGGCGGCATGGCCAAGATCTCGGACATCCTGCAGCGCATGAAGGCGCTGGCGGTGCAGGCCCAGTCGGGCTCGCTCACCGACACCGAGCGCGGCTTCCTCAACGAGGAGTTCAGCGAGCTCAAGAGCCAGATCACCTCCATCACCAGCCAGACCAAGTTCAACGGCAACACGCTGCTGGACGGTTCGGCGGGCAAGCAGATCACCGTTTCCACCGCCGCCTCCACGGTGTTCGGCGGCAGCTCGGGTGACCGGGGGCTGAGCGTGCGGCTGATCGGTGACACGCCGAGCACCGGCACCTTCCAGCTCTCCTACGCCTACACCGGGTCCAGCAGCCTCGGTCAGTTCACCCTCACCAACGGCACCCTTTCGGACACGGTGCAGTTCACCCACGCCTCCGGCGACAAGGTGATCGACGCCAACTTCCGCTTCGAGAATTTCGGCATCGAGCTGACCACCGACAATTTCGACTTCACCACCGCCATCACCGCCGGCACCAACAGCGAGTTCACGGTCTCCGGCAGCGGCACCCTGAGCTTCCAGGTCGGCGTCCTCTCCGGCGACACCATCGCCGTCAACATCACCGACGTGGATCTGGCGGCGCTGGGTCTGTCGAGCGCGTCGGTGGACACGGCGAGCAACGCCACTTCGGCGAGCACGGCGATCGACACCGCGATCGAGACGGTCAACGAGGCGCGGGCCAATCTCGGCGCCCTGATGTCGCGTTTCGAGTTCGCCTCGGCCAATCTCGCCACCTCGATCGAGAACCTGGACGCCGCCCGCTCGACCCTGCTCGATGTCGACATGGCGGCCGAGATGACCAAGTTCACCTCCCTCCAGGTGCTGACCCAGGCCGGTGTGGCGATGCTCGCACAGGCCAACCAGCTCCCCCAGAACCTGCTGCGGCTCCTCCAGTAGCGTACGCCGGAGGGCGCGGGCCTCCTTTCCGGCGCGCGGCACGGGCGAAGGCGCAGCGGTACCGGAAACCGGGTGGTCAAGGCTGACTGCGGAGGCGCCGGCACGGGGGTTTCCGTGCCGGCGCCCTCCCCGACCACGCCGCCCGGCACGGTTCGCCGGTCCGCCCGTCCCGCCGCTGCGGACGGTCCGGCGATCGGCACGGCCGAGGTCGAGCTCGAACGTGCGCCGCGAACCTGGGCGGGTCGCGACGGCTCTGCGGCTTCCCTTCCGTGGCGCGGTCCGGGCGGACGCTCCTTCCGGCTCTGGAGCCCCTGTCACACTTCCCGCATCCGTCGTCGCAGCCGGCGACACGCGGGATCCGGCACCGGTTCCGGGCAGCGGTCCCTCCAGGCAGGCCGGTCGCTTCGCTGCGGGAGGTGTTTCGGAGGGCAGGATGTCCGGGAGCCCACCGGGCCGCCGATCCCCACGCCCGGCCAAGTCATCGAGGTATGGGAAGGTCCGGGAGCGGCGGCCTTCCCGGCACAGGGATCATGCCTGCTCTCGAAAGGATCTCCCGGACCACGCATCCCACCGCGGCCCCCTCCGCCCAGTCCCTTT
>JALUAG010000095.1 GCA_027045875.1 Alphaproteobacteria bacterium
CATCGTCGTCACCGGCTACACCGACGACATCGCCCCGAAGCCCTACAACGACTGGCTCGCGCGCGAGCCAGTCGTTGTAGGGCTTCGGGCCGATGTCGTCGGTGTAGCCGGTGACGACGATGCGCCCCTCGATCTCGGGGGCGAGCCGCACGAGCTCGCGGCGCTCGCGCGGCGCGACCTCGTGCTTGCCGAAGGCGAAGTGGACGGTGTGGAACGGGGTCGGGAGCTCGGCGTCCGTCTGCTTCACGGCGCGGGCCTTTCTGCTGTCGGTCCGGTCCCTGCTCGCGGCCGCGCGCCGTGCCGGCGCCGGCCGCGCCTCCTTGCGGTGCGCGCGCGCCGGGGCGGGCCGCGTGCGCGGCGCCTCGGCGAGCGCGACGACGGCGGTCTTGGGCGTGGGCCCCGGGCAGCGCACGCACACGACGTAGCGCCCGTCGCGGTCCTGGACGATGCCGTACATGGGTGCTGCGCCCGGCACGGGAAGCCGCGGGCTCTCGGCGACGCGGGGCGTCGCCGCGCACCCTGCGGCGCTGGCGAGCGCGAGGCCGACCACGGCTACCCGTGCCCTCATCGCGCGGCCTCCTCGAGGGCGGCGAGGCGGCGGCGCACCCGCTCGGCGTAGCGGGCGCGGCGCGCGGCCGCCGCCGGCCGGTCGCCTGCGTGGTAGGCGCCGACGGCCTCCCAGGTGTAGCCCCAGCGGCGGATGGCGTGGGCGAGGATCCAGGCGCCGACGTGGACGTTCGTGCACGGGTCCCAGAGGTCCTGCGGGCGCAGGCCGAAGCGCGCAAGGCGCAGCAGCCAGCGGCTGTTGACCTGCATGAGGCCGATGTCGTGCGTGCCGTCGCGGTTGGCGTTGAGCGCGCGCGGGTCCATCGCGCTCTCGACCCAGGCGATGGCGCGCAGCAGCTGCGGGGCGATGCCGTAGCGCAGCCCGGCCTGCTCGAAGCAGGCATCGAGGCGGGCCTCGCGCGCGGCCGGCGCGGAGGCCTGCGCTGCGGGCGATGCGGCGAGCGCCACAAGCCCCGCCGCTGCGAGGTGCCGTGCCGTGCCGAGCCTTTCCCGTGCCATCGCGTGCGCGCTCCCGTCTCTCTGCGCGTGCGACGATGCCGCCGCCCGGCGGGCGCGGCAATGGCTAACCCTGGGAAAGCGCGCGGAAGGGTTTTCGGCAGGTAGGGATGGCCGCGGCGTGCGCCGCGGCCTGCTTGCGGTGGGGAGAGGCCCGGATGCGGGCTTGCCGATCACGGCCGCGCCGTAGCGCGCGCACGGCGGTGCGCGCGCGGTGCCGAGGCGGCGCGTGCCGGTGCCGAACGCTGCCCCTGCGCCGGCTCTCCGGCCGGCGGCCCCCGCCTGCGGCTCGCCACCGGTGCCCTGGCGCCGGCCCGCCCACGGGGCGGCGGGCCCTGAGCGCTCCACCGGGCGCGGCCTCCCGCACAAAGGGGCCTGCGTCTTGCCGGCCGCAGGCTGCCGGCGCGGTCGAGCGGCGAAGGCCCGAGGCCTTCCCCCGCGCTTCAGGCGCCGGGGAAGGCCTCGGGCGGCTCGCGCGCCGGATCGCGGGCGGCGGGCGCGCCCGAAGGAGCTGCGCAAAGAAAAAGCGCCGGTTCACGGCCGGCGCGTCGTCGAGCAGGAGACGGGCTGGTGGGCGGTACCAGTTGCCGGCTGGTGGGCCGCTCCTCCAGGAGATCCGTCTCCGCGTGGGACCAGGCCCGAAGGCCTCGCCCTGCCTCCGGTCCCGACAGGGCTTATGGGGGTGCGGGATGCGCTCCCGCGGGCGGTGATGCCTCGATTATAGGACGGCGCAGGGCGCCTTCAAGGGAGGCACCACCCCAGCGGGCCGCCGGAAGGGACGGGCGGCGGCTGCCTTCCCTGGCAGCCGCCGTCGCCGCGCTAGGAGGCCTCCTCCTCGAGGGCCTCGGCGAGACCCTCCGGGCTGAAGCCGAGCTCGGCGAGCCACGCGCCCGGCCTGCGGGACTCCTCGACGAGCGTGCCGCGCACGTAGCGCCGCCAGCCGCAGAAGTTGAGGAGCTCGTC
>JALUAG010000096.1 GCA_027045875.1 Alphaproteobacteria bacterium
CGCACAGGGACTCCACGGAGCGGACCACCTCCCCCACGAGCTCCTGGAAGCGCGCCGCCATCGCGTCCAGCCGCTCCCCGATGCGCGCCAGCTCGTCGCGCCCGGGCACGGCAGCGCGGGCCGACAGGTCGCCCTCCATGAGCCGGACGAGCGCCGCGTCGATGCGGCCCACCGAGTCGCGGATCCCGCGGTAGAAGGCGACGAACAGGACCGCCAGGGCCGCGAGCAGCGCCACCACGGAGGCCGCCACCGCGTCGCGTCGCGCGGCGGCCCGCTCCCGCCGGGCCTCGAGCAGCCCGTCGAGGGCGGAAAGCCCCGTGTCGAGCAGCGCGTAGACGCGCTCGATGGCCGCGGTGCCCTGGGAGAAGACGTCCTCGGCACGCGCGCCGCCGGCATCGCCGCGGAAGACCCTCTCGGCGAAACCGAGGTAGCCGGCCGCCGCCTCGCGCGCCGGCCCGTAGGGCCCGGCGAGCCGGTCGGCCAGCGCCGGCCGCTCGCGCGCGACCCCCGTGGACGCGTGGCCGAGCTCGGCGAGCAGCCGGCGCGCGGTGGTCATGTGGACCGCGAGCCGGAGCTTCTCGTCGGGGGTGGCGCTCCCGCGGGCGACCATGCCCGAGAGCATCCCCCGGAGCTGCCCGAGCGTCTCGGCGAGCTCCGGAAGCACGCGCACCACCATCGCCGAGAGATGCGCCGTGCCCGGATGCTCGTCGAACAGCAGCCCGGAGCGCTCGCCGACCTCGCGCCCCAGCGCGAGCAGCCTGCCCACGAGCCGCGTGTGCCGCTCGAACGCGGCGGCGGGCTCCAGCGCGCCGAGCTCGTCCCGCAGCGCGCGCCATTCCCGCCGCAGCTCGGCGACCCGCCCGGCGGTCCCGAGCGTGGCGGCGAGCCCGGCGTCCAGCTCCGCGAGGGCAGCGAAGTCGCGCTCGACCTCCCGGGCCTTGGCGGCGAGACGCGGGCGGAAGCCCTCCGCCCCGTTGAGCAGGGCGTTCGCCATGCCGCGATGCTCCGGAACGTGCTGCAGGAGCGGCCGCAGCGCGGCGAAGTGGCGCAGCGCCTGGCGCTCGCGCTGCGCCTCGCGGGCGGCCGCGTCGGCGTCCATGACCAGCTTCGTCCCGAGCAGCGACAGCGGCACCAGGAACACGAAAAAGACTGAGGTGAACTTGACCGGGAAAGGCATGCGCCGCGAGAGACGCGCCAAGACGTCCAGGAAGATGAGCTTCGGCAGCTTCATGTCCGCTCCCCCGTCTGGGCCGCTCCTGCTGGAGCCGGAAACCACGAACCGCACAGGCCTATCGGCCGAACCTGTCGCTCCTTGAGCCCCTGCCCCACGGCACGCGACGGCCCCGCCCCACCCTACGGCCTGCGGACGGGGACGGACGCCCGAAATGCGGAGGGGGCCGCCTGCGCGGCCCCCTCCGGCTTTCTCGTCGTGATGCGCTTCCGTGCTGCCCCTGGGCACGCGATATTCAGTCGCGCCCCATATCCGGATGCTCGATCTCCGGAGCCTCCGGGGCCTCCATCTCGGGTGTCTCCACCTCCGGAGCCTCCGGGGCCTCCATCTCGGGCACCTCCATCTCCGGAGCCTCCGGCGCCTCCATCTCCGGAGCCTCCGGGGTCTCCATCTCCGGAGCCTCCGGGGCCTCCATCTCGGGCGCCTCGGGGGTCTCGGGATGGCCAACCTCGGGCATCTCCGGGTGCTCCACCTCGGGCCGCTCGATCTCCACCTCCACCTGCCCGCCGGGGCCGACCTCGATCTCGATCGCGGTGCCCGGCGGCAGGCCCTCGGGGATCCGGATGCCCTCCGGCACGGCGAGCGAGGGATCGACCGTGTGCTCGATGCGGACGATCGGGCTGCCATCCTCGCCCACCGTGACATGGAGCTCCGTGCCAGCCGGCAGGCCGGACGGGACCGTCACGCCATTGACCACGATGGCGGAAGACGCCCCTGCACCGGAGCCGCCGCCCGCACCGGAGCCGCCGCCCGCACCGGAGCCGCCGCCCGCACCGGAGCCGCCGCCCGC
>JALUAG010000097.1 GCA_027045875.1 Alphaproteobacteria bacterium
CCCCCGACCGCGCCTATCTGTTCGACGCCGACGGGCGCACCCTGTTCCCCGCTCCCCCCGCCTGACCGCCGCCGTCGCGGCCGCCGGCCGACCGGGGGACGCGGTGCCGGTTCCCGTGCCGGCGGCGGTTGACGGCCGCGCCGGTTTCCCCTAGCGGCGGGAGGGCGGGCATCCACGCCCGGGGAGGCGCCGAAGGGGGATGGAGACCGGAGGGAGCCGGGCACGCGCCAACGTCAGCCTCGCGCGGCGGGCCTGGCGGATCCGCCGCCACGCGCTGCGGATGGCGGCGGTCCAGGGGCAGGGCTACATCGGCCAGGCGCTCGGGGTGGCGGACGTGCTCGCCGTTGCCTGGTTCCACGCGCTCCGCTATCGCCCCGAGGATCCGGAATGGGACGGCCGCGACCGCTTCCTGCTGTCGGTCGGCCATTACGCCATCGCCCTCTACGCGGCGCTGATCGAGGCGGGCGTCCTGCCCGAGGAGGAGCTCGAGACCTACGGCTGCGACGACAGCCGGCTGCCGATGTCGGGCATGGCCTCCTGCACGCCGGGGATGGAGATCACCGGCGGCTCGCTGGGCCACGGGCTGCCGATCGCGGTCGGCGTCGCCCTCGCCCTCCGCCACCGCGGCAATCCCGCCCTGGTCTACAACCTCATGTCGGACGGCGAGCTCGGCGAGGGATCGACCTGGGAGGCGGCGATGGTCGCCGCCCACCACCGGCTCGCCAATCTCGTCTGCCTCGTCGATTTCAACGACCAGCAGGCCGACGGCCCCTCCCGCGAGGTGCTCTCCGCCGAGCCCGTGGAAGAGAAGTGGCGGGCCTTCGGCTGGCACGTCCAGCGGGTGGACGGCAACGACATCGCGGCGCTGGTGGCGGCCTTCGACCTTGCCCGCACACTCGATGAACCGCGGCCGCGGGCGATCGTCTGCGACACCCGCCTGTGCCGCGGCGTGCCTTTTCTCGAGCGGCGCGAACGGGCGCATTTCGTGCGCGTCGAGCCCGGGGAATGGGCGCGCGCCCTCGCCGCCCTCGACGAGGCGGAGCCGACATGAGCGGGCGGGGAAAGACGGGCGGCCGCCGCACCACGGCGGCGATGATCGCCTCCCTCGATGCCGAGGGACGCGAGACCCGCGAGGCGCCCTTCGGCCACGCGCTGGTCGAACTCGCCCGGCAGCGCGAGGAGATCGTGGGCCTCACCGCGGATCTCGCGAAATACACGGATCTGCACGTCTTCGCCGCCGTCTTTCCCGAGCGCTTCTTCCAGATGGGGATGGCCGAACAGGCACTCGTGGGCGCCGCCGCCGGCTTCGCCCGCGAGGGCTTCCTGCCGTTCGCCACCACGTATGCGGTGTTCGCCTCGCGGCGCGCCTACGATTTCGTCTGTCTGGCGATCGCCGAGGAGCGGCTGCCGGTCAAGCTCGTCTGCGCCCTTCCCGGCCTCACCACCGGCTACGGCCCGAGCCACCAGGCGACCGACGATCTCGCCATCCTGCGCGCGGTGCCCGGCCTCGTGATCCTCGATCCCTGCGATGCCGTCGAGATCGAACAGGCGGTACCGGCGATCGCCGATCATCCGGGGCCGGTCTACATGCGGCTCCTGCGCGGTCGGGTGCCGGTCGTGTTCGACGCGCGCACGCACCGCTTCGCGATCGGCCGCGCACGGCTGCTGCGCGAGGGCGAGGACGTGCTGGTGATCGCCTCCGGCTTCATGACCATGCGGGCGCTCGATGCCGCCGCGCGGCTCGCCGGGGAGGGCATCGAGGCGACGGTGCTGCACCTCGCCACAATCAAGCCGCTCGATGTCGAGGCCATCCTCAAGCAAATCCGCCGCCATCGGCTGGTGGTGGTGGCGGAGAACCACGGCCGCATCGGCGGGCTCGGCGAGGCGGTGGCGAGCCTGCTGCTGGGCGAGGGGATCGCCGTCCGCTTCCGCCACATCGCCCTCCCCGACGCCTTTCTCGCGGCGGGGGCGCTTCCTACCCTGCACGCGCGCTACGGGCTCACCGCCGAGGCGGTGGCGGGACGGATCCGCGCCTGGCTGGAGGCATGAAGGGGGGATGGTACAGGTGGCGGGGCTTCTCGACGGCAAGTTCGCGATCGTCACCGGCGCCGCCTCGGCGCGCGGCATCGGGCTCGCCACCGCGCGCCTCTTCGCCGAGCACGGCGCCACCCTGGCGCTCCTCGACCTCGATCGCGGGGCGGTGGAAGCGGCGGCGGCGGGCCTCGGCTCCGGCCATCTGGGGCTCGTCTGCGACGTGCGCGATGCCGAGGCCTGCCGGCGTACCATGGGCGGGCTCGAGGCGCGCTGGGGCCGGATCGACGTGCTGGTGAACAACGCCGGCATCACCCAGCCGCTGCGGCTGTGCGAGATCCGCCGCGCGGACTATGATGCGGTCCTCGACGTCAACCTGCGCGGCACGCTCCACATGAGCCAGGCGGTGGTGCCGGGCATGCGCCGCCGGCGCGCCGGTGCCATCGTCAACATCTCCTCGGTCTCGGCCCAGCGCGGCGGCGGCGTCTTCGGCGGCCCCCACTACGCCGCCGCCAAGGCCGGCATCCTCGGCCTCACCAAGGCGATGGCGCGCGAACTCGCGCCGGACGGCATCCGGGTCAACGCCGTCTGCCCGGGCTTCATCGACACCGACATCACCGCCGGCAAGCTCACGCCGGAGATGCTGGGGCGGATCCTCGAGGGCATTCCCCTCGGGCGCGCGGGCAGGGCGCGGGAGGTGGCCGGCTGCTGTCTCTTTCTCGCGAGCGAGCTCGCCGCCTACGTCACCGGCGCCGAGCTCGACGCCAACGGCGGCCTGCTGATCCACTGAGGAGGCGTCGCGGGACACCCGCCTCCGAGGGCGGTGCGGGTGTCGGGCGGTTCCGTCGGTTGGTCGGAGCGGCCGGATTCGAACCGGCGACCCCCAGTCCCCCAGACTGATGCGCTACCAGGCTGCGCTACGCTCCGTGAGGCGAGCCGCAATATAGGAGCTCGCGCGGAAGCGGGCAACGCCGGAAACGGGGATCAGCGCTCCAGTTCGCGCCGCAGATCGGCCGCCAGCCGTCGCAGATCGCGGGCGACGCGCGCGAAGCGTGAGGGATCGCCGGCGACCGCCCCGCTCTCGCCCGGGGGCGCCGCACCGGCCTCCTCGGGGCCGGTCTCGAGGGCGCGACCGCGGCGCTGGCGCAGCAGCTTCTGCGCTCCCTTGATGGTGTAGCCCTGATCGTAGAGCAGGATGCGGATCTGGCGCAGGAGCTCGACGTCCTCGGGCCGGTAGTAGCGCCGCCCGCCGCCCCGCTTGAGGGGCCGCACCTGGCTGAACTTGCTCTCCCAGAAGCGCAGCACGTGCGGCGCCACCCCGAGCTCCTCGGCGACCTCGCTGATGGTCCGGAAGGCGGTGGAGGCCTTGGCCGGGCGCTCGGTCATCTCGCGCGCCGCCTCGCTCAGCCGCGTCCGCGGTTGAGCCGCGCCCTGAGCGCCTGGGAGGGGCGGAACACCAGCACCCGGCGGGGGAGGATCGGCACCTCCTCGCCGGTCTTGGGATTGCGTCCGATGCGCCGGCCCTTGTGGCGCACCAGGAAGGTGCCGAAGGACGAGATCTTCACGGTGCCCTCCCGAACCAGCGACTCGGAGATCTCCTCCAGAATCGCGTCGACCAGCTCCGCCGACTCGCTGCGCGACAGTCCCACCTGCTGGTAGACGGCCTCCGCGAGCTGGGCCCGCGTCACCGTTTTGCCCGCCATCGGACCGCTCCTCCCTTCCCTTCTCGTTCGGGTGGAAAAGCCTAGGGATCACCGGCTTGGGCGTCAATAGACGAGACCGTCGAGGAAAACCTACCAGCGCAGCAGCACCGACCCCCAGGCGAAGCCGCCGCCGATCGCCGAGGCGAGCACGAGATCGCCCCGCCGCAGCCGGCCCTCGCTCCAGGCGCATTCGAGGGCGAGGGGAATGGAGGCGGCGGAGGTGTTGGCGTGCCGGTCGACGGTCATCACCACCCGCTCCTCGGGGATCTCGAGCCGCTTCGCCACCGCCTCGATGATGCGCCGGTTGGCCTGATGGGGCACGAACCAGTCCACCTCGCCCGGCGCGATGCCGAGCTCCCCGCAGGTCTCGCGCGCGCTCGCCACCAGCGCCGCCACCGCGTGGCGGAACACCTCCCGGCCGTTCATCCGCAGATGGCCCACGGTACCGGTGGAGGAGGGGCCGCCGTCCACGTAGAGATGCCCGTAATGGCGGCCGTCGGCGGACAGGGCGGCGGCGAGGATGCCGCGATCAAGGACGGTGCCGGTGCCCTCCTCGGCCTCGATCACGAGCGCGCCGGCGCCGTCGCCGAACAGCACGCAGGTGGCGCGGTCCTCCCAGTCGAGGATGCGGGAGAAGGTCTCGGCGCCGATCACCAGCGCCCGCCGCGCCCGGCCGCAGCGCAGGAGCGCCTCGGCGGTGGTGAGGGCGTAGACGTAGCCGGCGCACACCGCCTGCAGATCGAGGGCCATGGCCGGCCCCGTGCCCAGCTTGCGCTGCACCGCGGTGGCGGTGGCGGGAAAGGTGTTGTCGGGGGTGGAGGTCGCCACCAGCACGAGATCGATCTCGCCGGGGCGGCGGCCGGCCCGCTCCAGCGCCTGGCGGGCCGCGGCTACCGCCAGATCGGAGGTGAGCTCCCCTTCGGCGGCGATGTGCCGCTGGCGGATGCCGGTGCGCTCGCGGATCCAGGAGTCCGAGGTGTCGACCCGTTCCGAGAGCTCGTCGTTGGTCACCACCCGCTCGGGCAGCCGGGCGCCCACTCCGGTGACCACACTCCGCCTGCGCGGACTCACGAGGCGACCACCTTGGGGCCGGCGACCCCGCCCGCGGCGGCGTTCATCTCGGCGATGATACGCTCGTTCGTTCCCTGGCGCACGAGCTGGATGGCGGTGGCGATGGCGGCGGCGAAACCCACCGCGTCGGTACCGCCGTGGCTCTTCACCACCACGCCGTTGAGGCCGAGGAACATGGCCCCGTTGTAGAGCCGGGGATCGAACCGTTCGCGCATGCGATCGAGGGCCGGGCGGGCCAGCAGGTAGCCGAGGCGGGCCCGCCAGCTCGAGCGGAAGGCCTGACGGAGTGCGGAGCTGAACAGCCGCGCCGTGCCTTCCGTGATCTTGAGGGCGACGTTGCCGGTGAAGCCGTCGGTGACCACCACGTGGACCCGGCCCTCCGAGACGTCGCCGCCCTCGACGAAGCCGTAGTAGTCGATGGCGAGCCCGCTGTCGCGGATGAGGGCCGCCGCCGCCCGCACCACGCTGTCCCCCTTGACCTCCTCGGTGCCGACGTTGAGGAGACCGACGCTGGGCTTGGCGATGTCGAGCACGGCGCGGGCGTAGACCTCGCCCATCACCGCGAACTGGAACAGATGTTCCGGGCCGCAGTCGACGTTGGCGCCGAGATCGAGCATCACCACCGGATCGCGGCGGGTGGGCAGGAGAGTGGCGATGGCCGGCCGGTCGATTCCCGGCAGGGTCTTGAGGACGAACTTGGCCATCGCCATCAGCGCTCCGGTGTTGCCGGCCGACACCGCGGCCGTGGCCTCGCCCGCCTTCACCGCCTCGACGGCGAGACGCATGCTGCTCCGCCGTCCCTGGCGCAGCGCCTGGCTGGGCTTGGCGTCCGGCGCCACCGCGACCTCGGTGTGGCGCAGCTCGCTGGCGGCGGCGAGGTCGCGATGGCGGTCGAGGAGGGGAGCGATGCGCGCCTCGTCGCCGAACAGCAGAAAGCGCAGACCGGGGGTTTGGCGGAGGGCTTTCGCCGCGCCGTCGATCACGATGCCGGGCGCACTGTCGCCGCCCATCGCATCGAGCGCGATCACGAGGGTCATGGTGTCTCCGTCCGGATCCCGCGCCGGCGGGGCGCCGCCGGCTGCCGCACGCAGCCCGGGTGACCGGTCACCTCGCGCCGTCCTCAGTCGTTTCTTCCCAGCCGCCGCAGGGCTTCGGCCAGCGGTCCGGCCCCGCCCCCGGCTTCGCCGATGGAAGCATAGCGCGCGAGGTGGCTCTCCGCATCGGGGCTGCGCGGATAGGGGTCGATGGCGAGCGCCAGTTCCTCGGTGACCAGCTCGCCGAGATCGAGAAGATCGCCCAGGAGCGGCTCCGGCTCCTCCTCCTCGGGATCGAGGATCACGGTGCCGGCCACGGTGCCGCCGCGCAGGAACAGCCGGTCGAACTCGGCGGTCACCTCCGCCTCCACCGGTTCCAGGGTCACCACGCAGCGCTGCCGGAGACGCGCCCGCAGGGCGCCCCGCACGCGGATCACGCCGCCGCTGCCCGCCTCCACGGTGCCCTCGGCGACCAGTTCCTCGAGCTGCAGCAGATCGAGCCGGCGGGCCACCGCCAGGCGTTCCTGGGCCACCGCCTCGAGCTCGAAGCCGCTCTCCTCCGAACCCAGCTCGCCGAGATCGAAAAGTCTCGAGAATTCACGTGTTGCGATCAAGAAGGTACTCCCGGGTGATGCAGCGAACGACCGCAAGGCCGATGCACCGGCCCGCGTACCGGCACCAGCTCCCCCAGCGTTCCCAGGAATTCCAGCGGTGCCGCAAATTAGAGTGCCCCACGGGATTGGTCAACGTCGAGCCTTCTCCCCGCCGCCGCCGAAATGCGGTGCCGCGAAGGGGACCCGAACGCCGGTCGCGTCGGCGGGCGCCGCGCCGGCCAGGGCCGCGTCCTGGGCGAGGGCGTAGCGGGCGAGGGCGGCGGCGTCCACCGGCGGCCGTCCCGGTACCTCGAGGTTGCGGGCGAGGATCGCCGCCACGGCATCCGCGTCGCCGGCGTCCAGGGCGGCGGAGAGATCGCGGCTGCGGGCGAGGAAGCTGCCGGCGATGCGCTTGACGTGCTTGCCCACCGAGAGATCGCCCACCCCCATCTCGCGCAGGTTGCGGTCGATATCGGTGAAGCAGGCGTCCACCACCGCCTGGGCGAGGCGCGCCTTCTCTTCTCCCGGTTGCCGTCGCAGCCAGCGCCACAGCAGCAGCACATGGAGGGTGAGCAGCTCGAAGCGCCCCTCGGCGGTGTCGGGGACGCCGCAGCCGGCGTAGAACTCCGGCCGCCGCGCCTGCGCCACCGCCTGGCGGTAGAGGTGCCAGGCCAGCCGCCGCCGCCGGCGCCGTTGCCGCCATCCGCGGAAGAGGTCAGGCATGCCGGCCTCCGGGCGCTTGTTCGCGGGTGGAGGGATGTGCTAACCGCATCGCGGTCACCACTCCTCTGATTCTCCGCAATCCGGACGGTTCCGCATGAGATTCCCGGTCAAGCTCCACACGGCCTCGCTGGCGCTGCTCCTGTTCGCCGGCGCCTGTGTGCCGACCGTACAGCAGCACGGCCAGCGCATCGATCCCGAAGCGGTGGCCCGCATCCGCCCGGGCGTCACCTCCCGCGAGGAGGTGTTCCGGCTGATGGGTTCGCCCTCGGCCACCGCCACCTTCGACGACCGCCGCTGGTACTACGTCACCCAGACGGTGGAGAAGAAGTCCTTCTATCAGAAGCGGCTCACCGATCAGCGGGTGGTGATCGTGGAGTTCGACGAGCGCGGCATCGTGCGCAACCTCGAGGAGCGCGGCCTCGAACAGGCCCGTGCCGTCGAACCGGTGGCGGACGAGACCCCGACGATGGGCAACGAGTTCTCGCTGCTCGAGCAGCTCATCGGCAACATCGGCCGCTTCTCCCGCAACGCCGACAACGCGAGCCGATAGCTTTCGGAGGAAACGGCCCGGCACGGAGCCGGGCCGGATCGGGGCGTGGCCGGCTTCAGGCCGCGGCGGCGAGCGCCGCCAGCAGCAGCAGCGCCACGATGTTGATGATCTTGATCATCGGGTTGATGGCCGGCCCCGCGGTGTCCTTGTAGGGATCGCCCACCGTGTCGCCGGTCACCGCCGCCTTGTGGGCCTCCGAGCCCTTGCCGCCGTAGTTGCCGTCCTCGATGTACTTCTTGGCGTTGTCCCAGGCGCCGCCGCCCGAGGTCATGGAGATGGCGACGAACAGGCCGGTCACGATGGTCCCGAGCAGGAGCGCGCCGACGGTGGTGAAGGCGGCCTCCGGCCCCGCGATCCAGGAGATCACGAAATAGACCACGATGGGCGAGAACACCGGCAGCAGCGAGGGCAGGATCATCTCCCGGATGCCGGCTCTCGTCAGCATGTCCACGGCCCGGCCGTAGTCGGGCTTGGCGGTGCCCTCCATGATCCCGGGGTTCTCGCGGAACTGCCGCCGCACCTCCTCGACGATGGCGCCGGCGGCGCGGCCCACCGCCTGCATGGCGAGAGAGGTGAAGAGGAAGGGCAGCAGGCCGCCGAGAAAGAGCCCCACCACCACGAAGGGATCGGCCAGGGTGAAGGTCACGTCGAGGTCGGGGAAGAAGTGCTCGAGATCGTTGACGTAGGCCACGAACAGCACGATGGCGGCGAGCCCGGCCGAGGCGATGGCGTAGCCCTTGGTCACCGCCTTCGTGGTGTTGCCGACCGCATCGAGCGCGTCCGTCACCTGCCGCACCTCCTCCGGCAGCTCGGCCATCTCGGCGATGCCGCCGGCGTTGTCGGTGACCGGCCCGTAGGCGTCGAGGGTGACGACCACCCCGGTCAGGGCCAACATGGTGGTGGCGGCGATGGAGATGCCGTAGATGCCGGCGTTCAGGTAGGCGAGCAGGATGCCGCCGGCGATCACCAGAACCGGCAGGGCGGTGGCCTCCAGCGACACCGCGAGGCCCTGGATGATGTTGGTGGCATGCCCCGTCGTGGACGCCTTGGCGATCTGCTGCACCGGCCGGTGGAGGGTGCCGGTGTAGTAGTCGGTGATCCACATGATGAGGCCGGTGACGAGGAGGCCGACCAGGGTCGAATAGTAGACGTTGAGGCCGGTGAAGCTCGAGATCACCTGCTCGCCGACCTTGGCCTCGTAGACCGGTTCACCGAAGCCGAGCAGGATCCAGGTGAAGAAGATCAGCAGCACCGCCGAGATGCCGGCCGCGCCCCAGAAGCCCTTGTAGAGGGCGGCCATGATGTTCTTGGACGGCCCCAGCTTGACGAAGTAGGTGCCGGCGATGGAGCCCACGAGGCAGACCCCGCCCACTACCAGCGGATACACCATCAGCGCCCACTGGGCGGCGCCCTCGAAGAAGATGGCACCCAGCAGCATGCTGGCCACCACCGTCACCGCGTAGGTCTCGAACAGGTCGGCCGCCATGCCGGCGCAGTCGCCCACATTGTCGCCCACATTGTCGGCGATCACCGCCGGGTTGCGCGGATCGTCCTCGGGGATCCCCGCCTCCACCTTGCCCACGAGGTCGGCGCCGACGTCGGCGCCCTTGGTGAAGATGCCGCCGCCGAGCCGGGCGAAGATGGAAATGAGCGAGGCGCCGAAGGACAGGCCGACCAGGGCCTCGAGCAGGGTCCGCTCGTCGGCGCCGGCCAGATAGAGGATGCCGAAGTAGCCGGAAACGCCGAGCAGGCCCAGGGAGACCACCAGCATGCCGGTGATGGCGCCGGCCTTGAAGGCCACGTCGAGGCCGCCGTCGAGGCCCTTCTCGGCCGCCGCCTGGGCGGTGCGGGCGTTGGCCTGGACGGAGGTGTTCATGCCGATGTAGCCGGCCGCCGCCGAACAGCAGGCACCGATCAGATAGCCGATGCCCACCGGGATCCCGAGGAAGTAGGTGAGGAGCAGGAAGACCACGAAGCCGACCGCGGCGATGGTCATGTACTGGCGGTTGAGGTAGGCGGTGGCGCCTTCCTGGATGGCCGCCGAGATCTCGCGCATGCGCTCGTTGCCGGCGGGCAGCGCCAGCACCTGCTTGCGGGTCAGGACGCCGTAGGCGACGCCGGCGGCACCGCAGGCGAGCACGAGCACGTAGAGAAACCATTCGAGACCGGACATCTGCCTCTACCCCCTTGGCTGCCCGGCGGCGACGGATGCCGGGTCGCGCATACCATTCGTCGTGAACACGTCGTGAGCATCGATGCGGTCGGATGTGGCCTCCGGCCGGCCGATCGTTTAGCGTCGGGCCGACGCCCTGTCCACCGGTCAGGGCGACACCGCGGTGCGCGCGCGGGCCAGGCCCGGCGGCCGCGGGTTCGCGGAAACGGTGCAGGACGCCCGGGAGGCGGCGGATGTTCGATCGACGCGCGCTCGAGGATGCGGCCGAAACGGTCTACCGCGCCCTCGGGCCCACCCCCCAGTATCGCTGGCCGCTGCTGGCCGAGCGCTGCGGCGCGGAGGTCTGGGTCAAGCACGAGAACCACACCCCGGTGGGTGCCTTCAAGGTGCGGGGCGGGCTCGTCTTCATGGCCGGCCTCGCCCGCCGCGGCGGCTCGTCGCAGGGCCTCGTCACCGCCACCCGCGGCAACCACGGCCAGAGCCTGGCCTTCGCCGGCCGCCACCACGGCATCCCCGTGACCATCGTCGTCCCCCACGGCAACAGCCGCGAGAAGAACGCGGCCATGCGCGCGCTGGGGGCCGAGCTCGTGGAAGCGGGACGCGATTTCGACGCCGCCCGGGAGACCGCGGAACGCCTCGCCGCCGAGCGCGGTCTGACGCTCGCCCCCTCCTTCCACCCCGATCTCGTGCGCGGGGTGGCCACCTACGCGCGGGAGCTGTTCGCGGCCGTCCCCGATCTCGATGCGGTCTACGCGCCGATCGGCCTCGGTTCGGGGATCTGCGGCCTGATCGGGGTGCGGGATCTCCTCGGCCTGCGCACCGAGATCGTGGGCGTGGTGGCGGCCCGCGCCCCCTGCTACGCCCGCTCCCTCGAGGCCGGTCGCCCGGTGGCCACCGACCGCGCCGACACCATCGCCGACGGCATGGCGGTGCGGGTGCCCGATCCCGAGGCCCTCACGGTCATGCGGCGCGGGCTCGCGCGGGTGGTGACGGTGGAGGAAGAGGAGATCGCGGCGGCGATGCGCCACTACTGGACCGACACCCACAACCTCGCCGAAGGGGCGGGTGCGGCGCCGCTCGCCGCCCTCCTCCGCGAACGGGAACGGATGCGCGGGCGCCGGGTGGCGCTGGTGCTGTCCGGCGGCAACGTCGATCTCGCCCTGTTCGCGCGCCTGCTCGGTCAGTCGTAGGGGGGCTTGTGCCATCCCTTCGGAGAGAGGGTGAACACCTCGACCCCGTCCTCGGTCACCCCCACCGTGTGCTCGAACTGGGCGGACAGCGAACGGTCGCGGGTGACGGTGGTCCAGCCGTCGCCCAGGATCTTCACCTCCGGCCGGCCGGCGTTGATCATCGGCTCGATGGTGAACAGCATGCCCGGCACCAGCAGGAGGCCCTCGCCCGGCCGGCCGTAATGCCGCACCTCGGGGGCGTCGTGGAACACCCGGCCGAGACCGTGGCCGACGAAATCGCGCACCACCGAGAAGCGGTTCCGTTCCGCCACCGTCTGGATGGCGTGACCGACGTCGCCCAGGGTGGCGCCGGGACGCACCGCGCGGATCCCCGCCCACATGGCCTCGAAGGTCACCTCGACGAGCTTGCGCGCCTTCACCGGGACCCGCTCGCCGACGAGGAACATGCGGCTCGTGTCGCCGTACCAGCCGTCGAGGATCACGGTCACGTCGATGTTGACGATGTCCCCCTCGCGCAGGGTCTTGTCGTCGCTGGGGATGCCGTGGTTGACGACGTGGTTGACCGAGATGCAGCAGCTCTTGGGATAGCCCCGGTAGCCGAGGGTGGCCGGGACGCCGCCGTGCTCGCGCATGAAGGCGTCGACGATGCGGTCGAGCTCGCCGGTGGTGACGCCGGGACGCACATGGGGCGTGACATGGTCGAGGGTGGCCGCCGCCAGCCGCCCCGCCCGGTGCATGGCGGCGAACTCCTCGGGGCCGTAGAGGGGCACGGGCTTGCCGGTGCCCGCCTTGTCGATGATGGGTTTGGTGCTGCGCTTCAAGTTCGGGATTCCGTGACAGTCAGTCGGCGGTTCCGGTGATCACCTCGGGGTTGAGAAGCCGCCCGTCCCCGGGATCCAGGCCGCGCATCAGGGACAGGATGTTGTCGACGCACACCGTCGCCATGCGCCGCACGGCGTCCTCGCTCAGGCCTGCGATATGGGGCGAAAGGACCAGGTTGTCGAGTTCCAGAAGGGGCGAACCGGCCGGCGGCTCGCACCACATGACGTCGAGGCCGGCGCCGGCGATGCGTCCCTCGCGCAGGGCCTCGACGAGGGCCGGTTCGTCCACCACGCCGCCGCGGGCGGTGTTGATGAGGAACGCCGAGGGGCGCATGAGGGCGAGCCGTTCGGCGTTCATGAAACCTTCGGTTTCGGGGGTCAGCGGCAGATGCAGGGAGACGAAATCGGCCTCGGCGAGGAGACGCTCCACCGGTGCCGGCTCGGCGCCCGCGGCCACGATCTCCTCCGCCGCCACCAGCGGATCGCGAACCAGGATGCGCATCCCGAAGCCCCGGCAGCGGCGCGCCAGCGCCCGACCGATGCGGCCGAAACCGAGGATCCCGACGGTGGTGCCGAAGAGGCCGAGATGGGTGCCGGTGCGCCAGCGGCCCTCCCGCACCCCGCGGTCGTTGGCGAGGATGCGGTGGGCCAGCGCCGCCATCAGCGCGAAGGCATGGTCGGCGACCGCCTCGTGGTTGGCGCCGAAGGCCATCGCCACCGCCACCCGGTGGCGGCTGGCGGCGGCGAGATCGACGGCGTCGTGGCCGACCCCGAAGCGGGCCACGATCCTGAGCTCGGGTGCCGCCGCGAACACCGCCTCGTCGTAGGGTTCGGTGCCGGCCACGGTGGCCACCACTCCGGGCAGGCGGGCCAGGAGCGCCTCGCGGGTCAGCGCCCGGCCGCTGTCGTTGAAGAGGAGGGCGAAACCCGCCTCGCGGAGCGGGGCGAACAGCACCCGGTGCGCCTCCGGCAGCGGAATGGCGACGAGGATGCGGGAGGCGGTCACGGTCCGACCTCAGGCCGCGGCGAGGGCGGAGAAGGGCGGCACCCGGCGCCCGTGGCCGGTGGCCCGTTCGAAGGCGTGGCAGGCCCGCAGCACGCGCGCCTCGGCGAAGGGGCGGCCGACGATCTGCAGCCCCAGCGGCAGCCCCTCCTCGTCGAAGCCCATCGGCACCGAGGCGGCGGGCAGGCCCAGATAGTTGAAGGGGGCGACGCAGGCGGTGAGGCGGTTGGCGAGGGCGACGAACCGTGCATCGCCGCCGGTGTCGGTCTCGACGATCGGCGGCGCGCCCGAGACGGCGGTGGGCAGGACGAGGAGGTCGGCATCCGACAGGAGCTCGCGGCAGATCCGCGCCAGCATCTCGCCGCGGGCCGCGAGGGCACGGGCGTAGACCCCGGCCCCGATGGCGAACCCCGGCTCCATGCGGGCGAGGGTGTGGGGGTTGAAGGCCTCGCGGCGGTTCAGCACATGCTCGCGATGGAGCGCCGCCGGCTCCGCCATGCCGATCACCCGCCGCAGCACGTTGAGGGGCTCGCCGGCGGGGAACGCGGCCTCGCGCAGCTCGGCGCCGAGATCGCGCAGCACGTCGCGCGCCTCCGCGAAGCGTCGCAGGACGATCGGCTCCGGCGCGCAGCCGAGACCGTCCACCAGGGCCAGGATGCGCTGGCCGCGGAGATCCTCGCCGAGGGCGGCCGGATAGTCCGGCACCGGCTGGTCGCCGGTGGTCGGGTCGCGCGGATCGCGGCCGGCGATCACCCGGAGCAAGAGCGCGCAGTCGGCGGCGCTGCGCGCGATGGGGCCGATGTGATCGAGGGTGAAGGAGAGCGGCATGCAGCCGGCGCGGCTGACCCGGCCATAGGTCGGCTTGATGCCCACCAGATTGCAGAAGGCGGCGGGCACGCGGATGGAGCCGCCGGTATCCGAGCCGAGGGTGGCGAAATTGAGCCGTGCCGCCACCGAGGCGGCGCCGCCGCTGGTCGAGCCACCGGTCAGCCGCGCCCGGTTCCAGGGGTTCCGCGGCGTCCCCGTCCAGGGGTTGTGGCCGGTGATGCCGAGCGCCACCTCGACCATGTGGGTGCGGCCGGCGTCGATGGCGCCGGCGGCATCCAGCCGCTCCAGCACGGTGGCCGTCACCGCGGGGCGGAACCCCGCGAACAGACGCGAGCCGCATTCGGTGAGCTCGCCCGCCCGGTAGAACATGTCCTTGTGCACGAGCGGCACGCCGTGCAGCGGTCCGCGCAGCCGTCCGGCGGCGCGTTCGCGGTCGCAGGCCTCGGCCTCGGCCATCGCCCGCTCGGGCCACAGGCGGGCCACCGCCCCGAGTTCGCGGCCGCGCGCCTCCATCATCCCGAGCACCGCCTCGGTCACCGCCCGCGAGGAGACGCTGCCGTCGCGGATCGACGCCGCGATCTCGCAGAGGTCGCGGGAGAGGATCTCCGCGGGGGTCATCGGCGCGGGTCCGGGGCCGGTTCCGCCAGCCGGTCGCGGATCACCAGATAGTCGGCGGGCTCGGCGCCGAAGGGCAGGTCCCGGGTCACCCGGTCGACGAGTCGGGTGAGCTCACGGGCGACGCGGCGCGCCTCCGGGCTCACCGGCACCGCAGCATCGGGGCGATCGGCGGCGTGTTCGCTCATCCTCTCGAGAGCTCCTCGGCTGCGCCCGACGGTACCACCTGTCGTGCTCCGGCAGAAGAGGCTATCAGCCGGAGGTTGGATGGCCGGGCGCCGGCGACTAGATTGCAGCAGCAGTGCGGAGACGGAAATGACATCCAGGCTCGGGCAGCCCCGGGTCGAAGCGGCAGGCCGGACGGCGCCGGATCTCGCCATGCTGCGCGAGATCGAACGCAAGCTGCTGTGGCTCGCCTGCTGGACGGTCCATCACGCCAATCACGTCCGGCCCTCCCGGGACGGGCTCAAGGTGGGCGGGCACCAGGCCTCCTGCGCTTCGGTGGCGACCATCGTCACCTCCCTCTTCTTCGACGTGCTGCGGCCGGGCGACCGCATCGCCGTCAAGCCCCACGCCGCGCCCATCTACCATGCGGCCATGTATCTTCTCGGCCAGGAACCCCTCGAGCGGCTGGTCGCCTTCCGTGCCTTCGGCGGCGCCCAGGCCTATCCCTCGCGCACCAAGGACGTCTGCGGGGTCGACTTCTCCACCGGTTCGGTGGGGCTCGGGGCGGCGATGACCCTCTTCGCCTCCCTCACCCAGGACTTCGTGCGGCTGCGGGGAACCGTGCCCGAGGGGCGCGGCGAGGGGCGCATGGTGGCCATCCTCGGCGATGCCGAGCTGGACGAGGGCAACGTCTACGAGGCCCTGCTCGAGGGCTGGAAGTACGACGTGCGCAATCTGTGGTGGGTGATCGACTACAACCGCCAGAGCCTCGACCGGGTGGTGCCCGAACGTCTGTTCGCCAAGATCGAGCAGTTCTTCTCCACCGTCGGCTGGCGGGTGGTCACCGTCAAATACGGCAAGCGGCTGCAGGCGGCCTTCGCCCGCCCCGGCGGCGAGGCGCTCAGGGAATGGATCGACGCCTGCCCCAACGATCTCTACGCCGCCCTCACCTTCAAGGGGGGCGCCGCCTGGCGCGCCCATCTCGAGAGCGATCTCGGCCGCAACCCGGCCATCCGGGAGATCCTCGAGACCCACGACGATCGCGAGCTCGCGCGGCTGATGACCAATCTCGGCGGCCACGATCTCGAGGCCATGCTGGAGGCCTTCCACGCCGTCGAGGACGATCTGCCGCACTGCTTCATCGCCTATACGGTCAAGGGCTGGGGGCTGCCCTTCGCCGGCCACAAGGACAATCACGCCGGGCTGATGACGCCCGGGCAGATGGCCGCCTTCCGGCACGAGAACGGCGTCGCGCCGGGCGAGGAATGGTCGCCCTATGCCGGTCTCGCCGTCTCTCCGGCGGAGCTCGACGCCTTCCTCGAGCGGGTGCCCTACCGGCGCCGCACGGGACGTTACCGGGCGCCGTCCGTGGCGGTACCCGGGAGCCTGCCGCTGCCGCCGCGGCGCGCGCGCACCTCCACCCAGGAGGCCTTCGGCCGCCTCATGGGGGAGCTCGCGCGGAGCGATCTGCCGCTCGCCCGCCACATGGTGACGATCTCCCCCGACGTGACGACCTCGACCGGCCTCTCCGCCTGGGTGAGCCGCCGCGACGTCTTCAACCGCAAGGAACACGAGGACGTGTTCCGTAGCCAGCAGGTGAGCTCGCCCACCCGCTGGCGGGAGAGCCGCACCGGCCAGCATCTCGAACTCGGCATCGCCGAGAACAACCTGTTCCTCGCGCTGGCGGCCACCGGCCTCGCCCACGAGCTGTTCGGGGCGCGGCTGCTGCCGGTGGGCACCGTCTACGATCCCTTCGTTGCCCGCGGGCTCGATGCGCTCACCTACGCCTGCTACCAGGACGCCCGCTTCGTCCTCGTGGCCACCCCCTCCGGCATCAGCCTCGCCCCGGAAGGGGGGGCGCACCAGTCGGTGGCGACGCCGCTTCTGGGCATCGGTCTGCCGGGGCTCACCTGTTTCGAACCGGCCTTCGCCGACGAGCTGGCGGTGATCCTTTGCTGGGCCTTCGCCCACATCCAGGCCGAGGACGGCGGCGCCGTCTACCTGCGCCTCACCACGCGTCCGATCCCGCAGCCGGAACGGTCCATCGATGCGGCACTCGCGGATGCGATCCTGGCGGGCGGCTACTGGCTGGTGCCACCCGCCGCCGGTGCCGAGCTCGCCATCGCCTTCGCCGGTGCGGTGGCCCCCGAGGCGCGCGAGGCCTTCGAGGCGGTGCGGGAGGACATCCCGGGGGCGGGGCTCTTGTGCGTCACCTCGGCCGACCGGCTGCACGCCGACTGGAAGGAACGGGGGCGGCAATCGCACCTCGCCACCCTGCTCGCGCCGATGGCCCGAAACGCGGCGCTGGTGACCGTGCTCGACGGCCACCCGGCGACCCTCGCCTGGCTCGGCGCGGCGCGCGGTCTGCGCACCTATCCCCTGGGCGTCACCCGCTTCGGCCAGTCCGGCGACATTCCCGATCTCTACCGGCACTACGGGATCGACGCCGAGGCGGTGCTCGATGCCTGCGCCCGCGCCTGCCTCGGCGCCTGAGGCCGCTCACAGCCAGCCGCGGCGGCGGAAGTAGCGGTAGGGCAGGATCGCCGACAGCACCATCAGCAGCAGCGCCAGGGGGTAGGCGAGGGGCCAGTCGAGTTCCGGCATGTGGCGGAAGTTCATGCCGTAGATGCTGGCGATCAGGGTCGGCGGCATGAAGACCAGGGCCATCACCGAGAAGATCTTGACGATGTTGTTCTGCTCGATGTTGACGAGGCCGAGAACGGCATCGAGCAGGAAACCGATCTTGCCGCTGACGAAGCTCGCGTAGTCGGCCAGCGAACGGATGTCGCGGGCGAGGGTATCGAGCCGTTCGCGCGGCAGCCGGTGGCGATCGGCGATCCCTTCGAGAAAGGCCAGGACGAGCTCGAAGGAGACCAGGGATTCGCGGAGCCGCGAGGCGCCGTCGCCGGCCCGTCCGATTTCCTGCAAGAGCGGGCGGAAGCCGCGGTCGCCGCCCGCGTGCGAGCCGCGGTCGAGCACGTCGCGTGCCACCCCGTCGACGCGGTTGGCGACCCGCTCCAGGAGATCGGCCGTCTGGTCGATCGTCGTCTCGAGGAGCGCCAGCAGCACCTCTTCGGGTGCGCCTTCGGCGCCCGCGAGGCGGCGGGTCGGCACCAGGCGGAAAGCGGGAAGATCGGCGTAGCGCTGGGTCACCAGCCGGTTCCGGCCCAGCACGAAGGCCACGGGTGTCGTCCGCAGGCCCTCGCGCTCGCCGCCGGTCGCCACCTGCAGGGTGAGGAAGAGCACCCCCTCCTCCTCGCGGGCGCGGCTCGAGGCCTCGATCTCCTCCATGTGGGCCCGGTCCGGCAGTGCCAGCCCGGTGACCCGGGCGAGGGCCTGCCGCTCGGCCTCCCCGGGCTCCCGCAGATCGACCCATACCGCACCCGCGGGCGGCGCTTCCCCGGCGGCGAGGGGATGGGCGGCGAGGCGGCCGTCTTCGGGGAGATAGGCTGTGATCATCGCGCCCTCCACGCTGCCGGACGGCCTCCGACCGCGCCGCCGGGAGGTGGACAGCCGGGCGGCGACCGCGCAACCTGACGCCGGATCATATCCGGCGGAGGGACGCATGGACAGGGAACGGTTCGAGAAGGGGCTCGCCAAGCGCAAGCAGGTGCTGGGCGCGGACTATGTGGAAAAGGCGCTGGCGGCGGCCGACGATTTCAGCCGCCCCTGGCAGGAGTTCCTGACCGAATACTGCTGGGGCACCTGCTGGGGCCACGAGGTGCTGACCGACCGCGAGCGCAGCATCCTCAACCTCGGCATGCTCGCCGCCCAGGGCCGGATGCACGAGTTCGGGCTGCATTTCCGCGGCGCCGTCCGCAACGGTCTCTCGCGCGAGGAGCTGCGCGCCATCCTGATCCAGATCTCCGTCTACTGCGGCGTGCCCACCGGGGTCGAATGCTTCCGCGTCGCCCGCGAGATCTTCGCCGAGATGGACGGGGACGGAGGGAGGTGACCCCGGTCGGGCGCGGAGCGCTCCGTTCGCGCCCGTCGGCCGCCGAAGGCTGGGCGGGGGAGGGCCGTTTGCCGTCTCCTTCGCCGGTGAAGGCGGCGACGATGCGGTCGAGCCCGGCGAACAGCAGTTCGACGCTGTAGCCGGCGAGGAAGGCGAGGGCCAGCGGCTGCACGGCGGCGAGGCCGGTCACCCGCGCATCTCCCCGGCCGTCGCCGGCACCTCGAAATCGGCCGCCGGCGCCGTTTCCGCGAGCGCTCTCGATCCGCGCTCCTGCATCCCGCCGCCTCCCCGAGCCGGACCGCGCGTTCAATCGCCGCGCTGGTTGCTTCCGGGAAAGCTTATCGCACGGGTTTCCGGAGGCGGCCGTGTCCTTTCGGGACGGTCGTCCACCGGAGCGCCGACCTATGGACAGGGTTGGTGGATTTGTATATGCAAAACGCGCGGCTTTCGGCGCATCCGGAACAAGTGCCAGAAAGGAGACGAGGGATGGCAACGCGTCGTATGGTGACCGGACTGCTGCTCGGAACGGCGGTGGCGCTCGCGGGAACGGGCGTTCCCGGGGCGGGAGCCGCCGAGGCGATCCGGATCGGCTTTCACGCGCCGCTCACCGGCTTCGCCGCCGGCGACGGCAAGAGTGCGCGCCTCGGTGCCGAGCTCGCGGTGGAGCAGATCAACGCCGCCGGTGGCGTGCTCGGCAGGCCCCTGGAGCTCGTGACCTACGACGACCAGGCCAAGCCCGACCAGGCGGTGCCGGTGGCCAACAAGCTGCTCGGCGAGGGCATCGTGGCGGCCATCTCGGGCAGCTATTCCGGCGCCACCCGGGCGGCGGCGGCGGTCTTCCAGCAGGCCGGCATGCCCTATGTTTCGGCCTACGCCATCCATCCCGACATCACCCGCACCGGCGACTACGTGTTCCGCACCGCCAGCATGGGCGAGGTGCAGGGCCGCGGCGGCGCCAAGCTGATCGGCGAGATCCTGGGCCAGAAGCGGGTGGTGCTGATCACCCTCGACAACGATTTCGGCCAGTCGCTGGCCCGCGGCTTCAAGGAGAAGGCGGGCGACTTCGGCATCGAGATCGTGAGCGAGTACACCTACGGGATCAAGGAGCGCCAGTTCGGCGCCATCGTCGCCTCGGTCAAGCGCGACGCCCCGGAGGCGATCTACGCCTCGGGCTACTTCTTCACCGCCGGGCCGCTGGTGAGCCAGCTCCGCGCCGGCGGCGTGCGGGCCACCATCGTCGGCCAGGAAGGCTACGATTCCCAGAATTTCATCGACATCGCCAAGGCCGCCGCCGAGGGGGTGCTGATCACCACCGCCCTCGATCGCGACAGCGATCGGCCCGAGGTGCGCAGCTTCATCGGCGCCTTCGAGGAGAAGGCGGGCTTTCCCGCCGACATGGTGGCCGCCTCCACCTACACCGCGGTGCAGGTGCTGGCCCACGCCATCGAGCGGGCGGGCGGCACCGAGGGCAAGGCCGTTCGCGACGCGCTGGCCGCCACCCGGGACTTTCCGACCGCCATCGGCCCCGTCACCTTCAACGCGCTGGGGGAGATCTACAAGCCCATCCAGGTGCAGGTGGTGAAGGACGGGCGTTTCCGGCGTTTCGCGGTGATCGACGATCCGGTGCTGCTGGCACCGCCGGCCGAATAGGCGCGCACGCTACCGACGCTCTTCCTTCCGCGAGGCGGCATGTTCTACGTCGAGCTCCTCATCGCCGGGCTCGTTCAGGGCGCGATGTACGCGATGATGGCGCTGGGGCTGACCCTGATCTACGGCCTCCTGCGCATCCTCCACATCGCCCATGCCGCCTTCTTCACCCTCGGCGGCTACGTCGGGGTGCTGGCGGCCAACAGTGGCCTGCCGCTCGGCGCGGCGGCGGCCCTCGGCGTGCTGGTGGCGGCGACCGCCGGGCCCCTCGTCTACGGTACCGTCTACCGCCCGCTCCTCGACAAGCCGCCCTATGTGGCACTCATCGCCTCGATCGGTCTCCTGATCGCCATGGAGGACGGGTTCCGCCTGCTGTTCGGCCCCTACGGCCTGTCCTTCGCGGAGAACCCCTGGTTCGTCACCGGCCCCGATCTCGGCGGCATCTTCCTCAACTGGGTGCAGATCGCCCTCGGCCTCTCGGCCGTGCTGGCGATCGCCGGGCTCGGGCTGTTCGCCGTCGGTTCGCGGGCCGGGGTCGCCTGGCGGGCCACGGTGGACGACCCCGAGATGGCGATGAGCTTCGGCGTCTCCCCCGAACGGGTGCGGCTCCTGGCCTTCGCCCTCGCCTCGGCGCTGGCCGGCCTCGCCGGCTTTCTCGTGGGTCTCCTCAACAACCTGATCGAGCCCGGCATGGGCAACATCACGAGCTACAAGGGGCTCGCCATCGTCGTCCTGGGCGGGCTCGGCAACGTGCCGGGGACCCTGTGGGCGAGCCTCCTCCTGGGTGTCGCCGAGAGCTTCGGTACCATCTATCTCGACAAGATCCTGGATCGCGACGCCATCGCCTTCTTCATCCTGGTGGCGGTGCTGATGTGGCGGCCGCAGGGGCTCGCGCGGGGGCGGTGAGGTCATGGACGCCTATCTGACGAGCCTGCTCACCTTCGTCGCCATCAACGTGACCCTCGCCCTGGGCCTCAACCTGATCACCGGCTTCTGCGGCCAGGTGAGCCTCGGGCACGCCGCCTTCTTCGGCGCCGGCGCCTATGCCGCGGCGCTGGTCACCACGGCGGGCCATCCCTTCGCCCTCGGGCTCCTGGCGGCGATGGCGACGGCGGGCGTCCTCGGGCTCGTGGTGGGGCTCGCGAGCCTCCGGGTGCGCGAGGATTTCCTCGCGATCACCACCATGGGCGCGGGTTTCCTGTTCCTGGGCTTCGTCCGCAAGCAGGAATGGCTCGGCGGCGAGTTCGGCATCCCCGGCATCCGGCCGCCCTTCGGCCCCGAGGGCATGGCCATCCTCGCCGTCGCCTCGGCGCTCCTCGTCTGGGCCGCCGGCATCGCCGTGCGGCGGAGCTGGATGGGACGCATCTTCCTGGCCATCGCCCGCGACGAGGAGGCCGCCTCCAGCCTCGGCATCGACACCGCCCGCTTCAAGCTCGCGGCCTTCCTCCTGGGCACCGTGAGCGCCGGTCTCGCCGGCGCCGTCTACGCCCATGTGGTGCAGCTCATCGTTCCCGATGCCTTCGGCTTCATCCAGTCCATCACCATCCTGGCGATGGTGGTGGTGGGCGGCATCGGCTCCAACCTCGGCGCCGTGGCGGGCGCGGTGCTGCTGACCCTGCTGCCCGAGATGTTCCGCTTCGTCGATACCTACAAGCTCCTCGTCTACGGCGGGCTCCTGATCCTCGTCATGCATTTGAGCCCCGACGGGCTCGTCGGTATCGCCCGGCGCCTCCTGGGGGCGGTCCGGCGATGAGCCTTCTCGAGATCCGCGAGGTGAGCCGCGCCTTCGGCGGCGTGGTGGCGGTGGACCGCGTGTCGCTCGCGGTGGAGCCCGGCGCCTTCCTCGGGCTGATCGGTCCCAACGGCGCCGGCAAGACCACCCTCCTGCGCCTCACCTGCGGGCTGGAGCGTCCCGACGGCGGCAGCATCCGCTTCGACGGCCGCGACGTCACCCGCCTGCCGCCCCATCGGCGGGCCCAGCGGGGCCTGGTCCTGACCCATCAGGTGGTGCGTCCCTTCCGCGACCTCACCCTGACCGACAACGTGCTGCTGGGCGCTGCCCGCGAGTTCGGCCGGGATCCGCTGCGGGCCCTCGCCACCTTCGCCTACCGCGACCGACGGGCGGAGGCGGAGGCGCTGCTGGCCCGTGTGGGCATCGCCGACTTCGCCGGCCGGACGGCGGCCGAGGTGCCCCTCGGCATCCTGAAGCGCATGCAGATCGCCCGCGCCCTCGCCACCGGGCCGCGCCTGCTGCTGCTCGACGAGCCGCTGGCCGGCCTCAACCAGACCGAGGCACGGGCGATCGGCGATCTCCTCACCCGCCTCCACGACGAGGGGCTCACGCTCGTGCTCATAGAGCACAATCTCGCCGAGGTGCTGCGCATCGCGAGGCGGCTCGCGGTCCTCGATCGGGGACGGCTGCTGGCCGAGGGGGAGCCCGAAGCGGTGATGCGGGATCCCGCCGTGCGCCGCGCCTATCTCGGGGAGGCGGCCTGATGCTGGAGCTCGCGCGGGTGTCGGTGGCGAGGGGCGAGCTGCGGGTGGTCCGGGATCTCGAGCTGACCGTCTCCGCGGGCGAAATGGTGGCCCTTCTCGGCCCCAACGGCGCCGGCAAGACCTCCACCATCATGGCGATCGCCGGCCACGTGCCGGTGGTGGAGGGCACGATCCGCTTCGAGGGACGGTCGATCGACACCCTGTCGCCGCCCGAACGGACCCGCCTCGGGCTCGGTCTCGTGCCCGAGGGGCGGCGCATCTTCCCCGATCTCACGGTGCGGGAGAACCTGGTGGTCGGCGGCTACCTGCTGTCGCGGGGCGAGGCCCAGAAGCGGGAACGGGAGGTGACGGCCCTCTTCCCCCGGCTCGAGGAGCGCCGCCAGCAGCGCGCCGGCACCCTCTCCGGCGGCGAGCAGCAGATGCTTTCGATCGCCCGCGCGCTGATGGTGCGGCCGCGCCTTCTGCTCGTGGACGAACTGTCCCTCGGGTTGATGCCGGCGGTGGTCGACCTCTGTTTCGAGGTGCTGGTGCGGCTCTGTCGCGAGCAGGGGCTCGCCTGCCTCGTGGTGGAACAGAACACCCAGAAGATCCTCACCGTCGCCGATCGCGTGACCGTGCTCTCCGCCGGCCGCACGGTCTGGCAGGGCACCGCCGAAGAGGCGCGCGCCGACGAGGCGCTGATCGACCGCATGCTGGGGCTGGAGGCCGGCTAGCGCCGCCCGGCCGGCGCTCCGCTCATCGATCGCCGAGAAACGGCAGCTCGAGCCCGTGCCGGCGGGCGCAGGCGATGGCTTCGGCATAGCCCGCGTCGGCATGACGCATGACGCCGCTCGCCGGGTCGTTCCACAGCACCCGCGCGATACGCTCGTCGGCCTCGGCGGTGCCGTCGCAGCAGATCACCATGCCGGCGTGCTGCGAATAGCCGATGCCCACCCCGCCGCCGTGATGGATGGACACCCAGGTGGCGCCCGAGGCGACGTT
Source organism: Alphaproteobacteria bacterium (assembly GCA_027045875.1). Taxonomy (GTDB): domain Bacteria; phylum Pseudomonadota; class Alphaproteobacteria; order Geminicoccales; family Geminicoccaceae; genus JALSRW01. The sequence goes on from JALUAG010000097.1 coordinate 23,580, forward strand.
GAGCATGGCATTGAGGAGCGGCCAGTCGGCCACCGCGTCGGAACCGTCGCGCATGCCCTCGGTCTCGCGGTTGGGGGAAGCCACCGAGCCCGAATCGAGATGGTCGCGGCCGATCACGACGGGCGCCGACAGCTCGCCCCGGCGCACCATCTCGTTGAAGGCGAGACCGAGGCGGTGGCGCTCGCCGAGGCCCACCCAGCAGATGCGCGCCGGCAGCCCCTGGAAGCGGATCCGGCGCCCGGCCATGTCGAGCCAGTTGTGGAGATGCGGATCGTCGGGCAGCAGCTCCTTCACCTTCTCGTCGGTGCGGCGGATGTCCTCGGGATCGCCGGACAGGGCCGCCCAGCGGAAGGGTCCGACGCCGCGGCAGAACATGGGCCGGATGTAGGCGGGCACGAAGCCCGGAAAGGCGAAGGCGTCCTCGAGCCCCTCCTCCCGGGCCACCTGGCGGATGTTGTTGCCGTAGTCGAAGGTGGGCACGCCCCGGCGGTGGAACGCCAGCATCGCCTCGACATGGGCGCGGATCGAGGCGCGGGCCGCCCGTTCGACGGCTCCGGGGTCGCTTTCCTGTCGTGTCCGCCATTCCTCGAGGCTCCAGCCCCGCGGCAGGTAGCCGTGCACGGGATCGTGGGCCGAGGTCTGGTCGGTCAAAAGATCCGGCCGCACGCCGCGTTCGAGGAGTTGCGGCAGCACCTCGGCGGCATTGCCGAGCAGCCCCACCGAGAGGGGGCGCCGCTCGGCCACCGAGCGCTCGATCATCGCGAGCGCCTCCTCGAGGTCCGCGGTCCAGCGGTCGAGATAGCCCGTGCGGATGCGGAACTCGATGCGGGCCGGGTCGCATTCGACGGCCAGCAGCGAGGCCCCGGCCATGGTGGCGGCGAGGGGCTGCGCGCCCCCCATGCCGCCGAGCCCGGCGGTCAGGATCCAGCGGCCGGAGAGATCGCCCCCATAGTGGCGGCGCCCGGCCTCGACGAAGGTCTCGTAGGTGCCCTGCACGATCCCCTGAGAGCCGATGTAGATCCAGGAGCCGGCGGTCATCTGGCCGTACATCATGAGTCCGAGGCGCTCGAGCTCGTTGAAATGCTCCCAGGTGGCCCAGTGCGCGACCAGATTGGAGTTGGCGATCAGCACCCGCGGCGCCCAGCGGTGGGTGCGGAACACCCCGACCGGTTTGCCCGACTGGACGAGCAGGGTCTGGTCCTCCTCCAGCCGCTCGAGGGTCGCGACGATGCGGTCGAAGCATTCCCAGTTGCGGGCCGCCCGGCCGATGCCGCCGTAGACCACGAGCTCCTCGGGGCGCTCCGCCACCTCGGGGTCCAGGTTGTTCATCAGCATCCGCAGCGGGGCCTCGATCTGCCAGTTGCGGCAGCGCAGCTCCGCGCCGCGGGGTGCTCGGACGATGCGGAGGTTGTTGCGCGACGGCTCGCTCATGACTGGTCTCCGATGACGCGCCGTTCGAGGGTTTCGAGCAGGGCCGCGAGCAGCCGGGCGAGGAGCGGGCGCAGCCGTGCCGCGCGCGCCTCGAACCAGCTCCAGGGCGGCTCTTCCCGCATGTAGGTGGCCTGGGCGAGTTCCATCTGCAGCGCGGACACGCCCGTTTCCGGTCGGCCGTAGTGCCGGGTGGTGTAACCGCCCTTGAAGCGGCCGTCGGTGACCCACGTGTAACCCGCCGCCTCCGCCTCCGCGAGCACGCCTTCGGCGGTCGCGATCAGTGCCGGATGGGCGCTCCGCCGGTCGTTGGCGCCGAGGTTGAGGTCCGGCAGCCGGCCGGCGAACAGGCGGGGGATGCGCGAGCGGATGGAGTGGCAGTCGTAGAGCAGCACGTGGTCGTAGCGCCGACGGAGCCGCGCGAGCTGTTCCTCCAGAGCGGCGTGGTAGGGCCGCCAGTAGCGCTCGAGCCGTTCCCGGCACTCGGCGGCGTCCGGCTCCCGTCCCGGGAGATAGAGGGCGCGGCCGTCGAAGTCGGTCGTGGGGCAGAGCCCGGTGGTCTCGAGACCGGGGTAGAGGCAGCGGTCGTCGGGTGGCCGGTTGACGTCGATCAGGTAGCGGGAGAAGCGGGCGCGGACCACGGTTGCGCCAGCCAGCAGATCGGCATAGAGGCGATCCAGCTGCCAGTCGGTATCGGTACGGGCACGGCCGGTGGCGGTCAGCCGCGCCTCCAGCTCCGGCGGCAGCCAGGTGCCGACATGGGGCTGTGCCAGCAGCAGAGGGCGATCGCCCTCGACGACTTCGATGCAGGCCGGGTTCACGCGTCTCCTCCCGGTGGCCCGCTCTCGCGGGGGCTTGGCATCGAAATATGTATATGCAAATCTCGCATCTGTCCATCGAGGGAACGGACGTGGCGGAGCCCGACGGCAGGACGCAAGGCGACGGAGGTACGGCTCGGCGGCCGCGGGGGCGGCTCCCCGCCTACGAGCGGATCAAGGCGGCGATCCGGACCCGCATCCGCGAGGGAGAATGGGGGCCCGGCGATCCCATCCCCGGCGAATCCGAGCTCGCCCGGGACTTCGGCGTCTCCAGGCTGACCGCCCACCGGGCGCTGCGCGAGCTGGCGCGCGAGGGGGTGATCGAGCGCCGGCGGCGGCGGGGCAGTCGCGTCGCCGTGCGGACCGGCCGCGACATCGTGCTCGAGATCCCGCGCATCGAGCGGCTGGTGACGGGTCTCGGGGCGGCCTACGAGCTGCGGCTCCTGTGGCGCCGCACCACCGTGCCACCGTCGGAGATCCGCGAGCGGCTGGAACTGGCGCCGGGGCAGCGGGCGCTCCACCTCGTCCTGCTGCATCTGGCGGACCGGCGTCCCTTCCAGCTCGAGGACCGCTGGATCAATCTGCTGGCGGTACCGGAGGCGGCGCAGGCCGATTTCACCACCATCGCCCCCGGTTCCTGGCTGCTCGAGCACGTGCCCTGGTCGGAGGCCGAGCACGTGATCGCCGCCGAGAACGCCGATCCCGCCACCGCCCGCGCGCTCGACATCGAGCCGGGCGAGGCGGTGCTGGTGATCGAGCGGCGGACGCGCAACCGGAACCGGGTGGTCACCTGGGCGCGTTTCCGCCATCCCGGCAGCTCCTATCGTCTCGCCACCGCCTTCGCGCCCCGCGCGTGAGCCCGGACGGCGGGCGATGCTGCGGCGGTGCGCCGGACTTGACAGGCGGGAAACTCGGACCGTTCTATCGGCGCGTCCCCCCGGGGACGATCGAGGGAGGCCGAATTGAAGCAGGAAACGACGACGCCGGCCGTGCCGGAATGGTTCGAGGCACGGAGAAAGCCCCGGGCCCGTATCGTCGCCCGCTGGGTGCCCTGGGTGATGGTCGGCATCCCGGTCCTCGTGCTGCTGGCGATCGTCGTCTACCCGACCGTCTGGATGGCCTATCACGCTTTCCACGACACCAACATGATGGGCCTCTTCACCGGCCGCTATGCCTACGTCGGCTGGCAGAACTTCGCCAACGTGCTGAGCGATCCCCGCTTCCACAACAGCGTCGTCAATCTCGTCTGGTACCTGACCTTCGGCGCGACCCTCGAGGTGCTCCTCGGGACCGCACTCGCCCTCATCCTCTACGAGCTGGTGCCGCGGCCGGGCCTGCGGGTTGTGCTGCTGGTGGCCATGGTGCTGCCGATGATGCTGCCGCCCTCGATCGTCGGCGTGCTCTGGAAGTTCCTCCTCCAGGCCAACAACGGGGCGGTCAACCATCTGCTGATCAATCTCGGGCTGATGGCGCCCACCGAGCGCATCGACTGGCTCGGGGTCGACCTCTCCCTGACCTCCCTGATCATCGCCGACGTCTGGCAGTGGACGGCGCTGCCGCTTTTGATCGTCTATTCGGGCCGGGTGTCGTTGCCGCCGGCGGTCTTCGAGGCGGCCCGGGTGGACGGCGCCTCGCGCTTCACGGTGCTGCGCCGTCTGACCCTGCCGATGCTCAAGGAGATCATCGCCATCGCCTTCATCCTGCGTTTCATGGACGCCTACAAGTTCGTGGACAAGGTCTACGTCATGACCTCGGGCGGCCCGGCCCAGTCGAGCGAACTCCCGGTCTTCATCGCCTTCCAGAAGGGCATCCGCGAATTCCAGATCGGCGAGGCGGCGGCCTACGCCTGGCTCATCTTCGTGGTGGCGGCCGTGATCATCACCCTCTTCCTCCAGTACCTGAAGAGGGTGCTGAAGGCCCAGGCCTTCGCGTGAGGGCGGCATGAGCGAGACCTCGGCGCGACTGATCCGCATCCTGCTGCTGGCCTTCCTCGGGGTGTGGCTGTTCTTCACCCTGTTCCCCTTCTATTTCCAGCTCATCACCTCCCTGAAGCCGGTGGCCGAGATCAACCGTATGGTCCCGACCTTCTGGCCGGAGGTACTGGTGCCGGGCAACTACGCCGGCATCTTCGCCGACCCCGGCAGCCTCAAGGCGCTCCAGGACAGCCTCGTCGTGGCCCTCGCCAACACCGCCCTGTCGCTGTTCCTGGGCACCCTCGCGGGCTACGCCCTGGCCCGCTATCTCAAGGGGCCGGTGGGCGAGAACCTCTCCTTCTGGATCCTGTCGAACCGCATGTTCCCACCGGTGGCGGTGCTCATTCCCATGTTCTTCCTGTTCGACAACACGCCCTGGGGCACCGACAGCTATTTCTCGCTGATCGTCCTCTATCTCGTCTTCAACCTGCCCCTCGCCACCTGGCTGATGATGGTCTTCTTCCGCGACGCGCCGGTGGAGCTCGAGGAGGCGGCCTACGTGGACGGCTGGAAGCCCTTCCAGGCCTTCTCGCGCATCACCCTGCCGCTGGTGCTGCCCGGCATGATCTCGGTCGCCATGCTGTGCTTCATCTTCGCCTGGAACGAATATCTGTTCGCCAATCTGCTGACCGGCACCAACGTCAAGACCTTCCCGGTGCACATTCCGACCTTCACCCAGGGCAGCCAGACCCTGTGGAACCTGGTGATGGCCTTTTCGCTGGTGGCCATGCTGCCGCCGGTGGTGATGTTCATCCTGCTGCGCCGCTACATGGTCCGGGGCCTGAGCCTCGGCGTGGTGAAGGGCTGAGCCGTGGCGCTGCTCGAGATCCGCGGCCTTTGCAAGGCCTTCGACCATGTGGTGCTCGACCGGCTCGATCTCGACGTCGAGGCGGGGGAGTTCTTCGTCGTCGTCGGCCCCTCGGGGATCGGCAAGACCACCCTGCTGCGCTGCGTCGCCGGCCTCGAGACGCCGCAGGCGGGCACGGTGCGGGTGCGCGGCACCGATGTCACCGGTCTTCCGCCCTACCGCCGCAATGTGGCCCTCACCTTCGAGAGCTACGCCCTCTATCCCCATCTCACCGTGTTCGAGAACATCGCGAGTCCGCTGCGCGCCCGCAGGCGGCCGGCCGAGGAGATCCGCCGCAAGGTGCGGGAGGTGGCGAAATTGCTGCGGATCGAGCACATCCTCGACCATCGGCCGGGGGAGATCTCGGGCGGCCAGAAGCAGCGCACCGCCCTCGGCCGCACCTTGGTGCGCGATCCCGACGTGTTCCTGCTGGACGAGCCCATCAGCCATCTCGACGCCAAGATCCGCCACGAGCTGCGCGAGCAGTTCCACCATCTCGAGGAGCTCCGGCGCACCGCCACCCTCTACGTCACCCACGACTACGCCGAGGCGCTGTCGCTGGGCGACCGGATCGGCGTCATGGGGCCGGGTGGTCTGGTCCAGATCGGCACCCCGGAGGAGGTGTTCGAGCGCCCCCGCAGCCTGTTCGTGGCCCGGCATCTGGGCCAGCCCACGATCAACCTGCTGCCGGCCGCACTGCGCCGCGAGGACGGCCGGGTGAGCCTCGAGCTCGAGGGTTGCGGGGCGCGGCTGCCGCTCACGGCCGAGCAGGCGGCGGCCCTCTCCGCCCGCACGGGCGATCGGGTGGTGCTCGGCGTGCGGCCCCACCACATCGCTCTCGCCGACGGCGCGGCGCCCGCCGACGGTGGCCTGCTGGAGGCCCGGGTCGAGCTCTACGAGCCCCTGGGCGCCAAGGGGGTGCTCCTGGCCGAACTGGGATCGACGAGGCTCCACGTCCTGACCCCGATCGACGTCCATTTCCGCCCCGGGGAGAGGGTCCGGCTGGCCTTCGATCGCAGCGCCTTTCTCTTCTTCTGCCCCGAGCGGGGCGTCAATCTGGTCGACTGAGCCCATGGCCCGCGTGGAACTCGATCGCGTCAACAAGATCTACCGCGGCCGCGGCATCGAGGTGCATGCGGTGCGCGATCTGTCCCTCGCCATCGAGGACGGCGAGTTCGTCGCCATCCTCGGCCCGTCGGGCTGCGGCAAGACCAGCACGCTGCGGATGATCGTCGGGCTCGAGGACATCACCGGCGGCGAGATCCGCTTCGACGGCAGGCGCGTCAACGAGCTCGGGCCCGAGGCCCGGAACGTGGCGATGGCCTTCGAGACCTACGCCCTCTACCCCACCTTCACCGTGTTCGAGAACCTGGCCTTTCCGCTCGAGGTGCGCGGCCTCGAGCGGGCGCGCATCGAGCGGGAAGTGCGGGAAATCGCGCGCCTCCTGGAGATCGAGGACATCCTCGGCCAGAAACCGGGCCAGCTCTCGGGTGGCCAGCAGCAGCGGGTGAGCCTCGGCCGGGCGCTGGTGCGCGAGCCGGCGGTCTTCATCCTCGACGAGGTGATGAGCCATCTCGACGCCCATCTCAAGTTCCGCATGCTGTTCGAGCTCAAGCGCCTGCACCAGCGGCTCGGCCGCACCATGGTCTACGTGACCCACGACCAGGTTGAGGCGCTGGCCCTGGCCGACCGGGTGGCGGTGATGAGCAACGCCGAGCTCCAGCAGTTCGCCGACCGCGACGCCCTCTACAACCGGCCGGCCAACCGCTTCGTGGCCGACTTCATCGGCGAGCCGCCGACCAACTTCTTCGACGCCCGGGTGGTCGGCGAGGGGGGGGAGGTGCGGCTGGTGGTGAACGGGACGGGGCTCGCCTTCCGGCCGGACGGGCAGCGGCGGGCGGTGCTCGCCAGATCCGGCGCCCGGGAGGTGACGGTGGGCATCCGCCCCCAGAACCTCGGGATCGAGCCGCCGGACGGCGCCTGCGAGCGGATCGAGGCCGAGGTCGACATCTTCGAGTATCTGGGCGAGACGGCGATCCTCGCCCTCAGGAGCGGCGAGCGCGCGTTCCGCGCCGTCGCCTCGCCGCGGCACCGCTACGAGCCGGGAACGCCGCTGTCCCTGTTCTACCGGCCGCGCGACGTCATGCTGTTCGATCCCGCCACCGGGGACTTCCTGGCCTGAAGCGGGGGCGGCTGCCGGTCAGACGAAGAGCTCGACCACCCGCCTGCGCGAGAGGGCGACGGCGAAGATCAGGTAGAGGAGGAAGCCGGCCAGGAGGTCGGGCGGAAGCGGGTCGTATTCGATGAGCTGGACCGCGAGATCGACCGCGAACAGCATCGGCGTCACGAACAGGAAGAGCGCCCGCGCCCAGCCCTGCATGCGCAGGAAGCCGACGGTGAGCAGCGCATACCAGAAGAGGTAGAGGAGCGCGAGGATCCACTCGGAGCCGTCGACGCGCGCTTCCGGCAGCGCGCCGTAGGCGGTCCAGAAACGGAACGCGTACCAGAGACAGCCCGAGAGCAGGCTCGTGATCACGATCCAGACGACCGGCGGGCGTTCCATGGCCTCCTCCCCCATGCAGGGCGCATTGTTGCGCCTTCCCGCTCCCGCCGGCAAGCGGCGAAGGCGGCGGCGAGCTGCTCGCGGCCGGTACCGGAAAAGCGGCCGCTGGAGAGCACGAGCTCGTGCCGCGAGGTGACCATCGTTTCCTCCCCGATCCGCGTCGCGGGCGGACCCTGCTTCGGTTTCGTCCCGCGAGGCGGACGTTATCGTCTCAAGGTAATCGTTCGCGCTCGGTGTGTTAAGTCACGGTAGAGGCCGGTGGCGTGACCCGGAGGCCACGCCGGCGGCCGATTTCGGCGCCATTGTGCGTATTATCATACGCATCGGGCTTCGGCCCGTTGAAACCTCCCGCCCGCGATCGTTAGGCTGTGCGGGAGAACGGCATGTTCCGCTCGATCGGAAGGGAACGCTTCGTGTCACGCCCGATGTCACGCGCGCTGCGCGCGGCCGGGTTCGGCCTTCTCGTATGGCTCGCTTCGCCGGCAGCCGCGGTCGCCGGCTCGGACGCCCTGCGCGGCGAGGTGACCCGGGTGCGCGACGGCGACACCATCGAGATCGGCGAGGTGGCGATCCGCCTGCAGGGGGTGGCGGCGCCCGAGCTGCGCCAGCCACTCGGCCGCGAGGCGCGCGAGGCGATGCGGCGGCTGGTGCTGGGGCGGGTGGTCGAATGCGTCCCCGACGGCTCGCGCAGCTATGATCGCATCGTCGCCGTCTGTTTTCTGGACGGCCTGGACATCGCCGCCTGGCTGATCGGTCGGGGTCTGGCCCGCGACTGCCCGCGCTATTCGAAGGGCCGCTACCGCGACATCGAGGCCGCGGCCGCCACCCACACCGCCATCCTCACCCTCTACCCCCTCCCCCGCTACTGCAAGGCACGGGGGAGAAGGGTGGCGGAAGCCGGGCGACCCCCGGGAGTGGGCGGCTGAATACGGAGCCCGGGCGAACCCGGACGGTGCGACGAACGCCCGGCTTAATCGTTACCGTTCTCCGGCGCCGTCGGAACTTGGCTCATCGTCGAGCGGCTTCGTACCGCCGCTGGTGCCGTACGGTCGAACATGGCCGCTCCGAACGGCACCGGGAAGGTCGACGACGTAGGTGCGACGGTCCGCATCTCTCGAGAACCATCCCGCGTGCTCGAGTTCCGGAAGAGCGACCCCGACCAGCGTCCCGTAGCTCGACACCGCCGATTTGATCCATTTCACGCGTTCGAACTCCGATTCCTCGAAACTCCGGACCTCATCGACGGAAAGCTTCATCGCATCGACCCGTGTGCCGTCCGGTCGGACGATCTCGAGATTCCAGCCACGATAGGGGCGATCTTTGTAACACCGCCAACAATTTTGAGCGACGGTCGCGGCGATTCCGATGCCGAGGCCATAAAACAGCCAGATCGGGGCCTCTTGCACGAGTACGTCGACGATCCAGGCCCAGTTCATGCGTCAGATCTTTTCGACATCGGCAACGGGCGCCGTCTCGCGGTATCCACCCTCGAACTCCAGAACGAGATCATCGCCTTCATGACCCACTACCACGGCATGCTCGCCGACGTAGGCGACCCGTGTTCCGATCGGGAAATCCCTGGCCGGACCCAGCACCCGTTCGTGAACGGTTCGCGGGGCGCTCGCGGGCGGAGCGCCACCCGCTGCCGGCGCGGAAACTCGCGTTTTCGTCGTCTCTTGCTTCAACGCCTCGTCACGCTTCGCACGCGCCCCCGCCTCCTCGAACCGGCCGAAGCCCACTGCCGTCTTGGCGCCGGCACCGAGCCAGTCGAGGGCCTCCTTCAGCCATGCGAGGGCCTTCTTCGCGTCCGCGACATCCTCCGGCCGCGAGGCCCGGCGCGGCCCGACCGCGAAGAGGAAACGGGCGCCGGGGGCGAGCGCGAGGAAGGGGATGGGCACGGGATCGTACCAGTCGGCGGGCGGGCGTGCGGCCGGATTGTCGGCCTGGTACCAGGGCTGGTAATGAGGCGTCATGACCTCCATGGTGAGCTTCACGGGCTCGAGGGGGATCGCATCGAAGAAGACCACCGAGCCGACGGACAATGCGCCACTGGCCGGCGGTGGGCCGAAGATGCGGGTAACGATCCCATCGCTCTTGCCGAGCCACTGCTTCACGTAGGAACGCGCGAGGCCCTTCAGCGCCGAGCCCGGCAGGTGCGGCACCCCGAGGCTGTGGTGGAAGAGGAAGCCGTTCTCGGTGGGATGTTCGTAGCCGGTACCGGTGACGAAGGGGGCCGTCAGTTCCAGTTCCACCGTCTCGGCCCCGTTCGCCTGCCACAGCTTCTGGAGGCGTTCGCGCGCGGCGCCGAGCCGGGCGGCATCGCCGAGCTCCAGGCTCGCTTCGGTCGAGGCCTCCGGCGCGACGAGACCGTTGCGCTGCCTCCGGTGGAGCAGGGTCATGATCCATTCGGCTTTGCCGGCACGGGTTTCCTTCGCGCGGCCACCACCGGCTTCCTGAACGAGCTGCTCCTCGAGCTTTGCGTAGTCGCCGACCCAGAGGTCGCAGAACTTGGCCCACCACAGGCCGGGATGGCCGGAGGGATGCCAATGGCTCGGCGCCTCCCGGAGCGCATCGGCGTAGAGCGGAAGCCTACCCTGCTTCTGAGGCATCGGCCGTCTCCGCCGCCTTCTCCGGTTCCGCCAGCAGCGCGTTGGCGAACTTCTTGAGCCACTGGAGATAGGCCAGAGCCTCAGCCTGGGCGGTGACATAGGCCCTCTGGTCGAGGCCCGTGATCTTCTTCATGAGTTGGAGGCCCGGCCGCTCACCATTTTGAAATCGACTGTCGTAATATGGGCTGGCCTCTCCCGCTTCCTTCAGAAGCCAGGTTTCGAGATGGGCGACGAGAGCTTTCCAGGCCTCCCTGTTGCCTCCGCTCCCCTCGCCGGCATCGGCCTTGCTCATGGCCATGGCCACCGCCTGGCCGAGACCGGAAAGCAGGATCGTGGCGGGCAGGCTCTTCGCGTAGGACGTGTACGCGTCACGGAAATCCTTGGCCTTGCCGGTCAGTTTCTCGATCTTCTGCAGCGCCGCCTCGGCCCGTTTCTGTTCCAGCAGCCGCGCCGTCATGACCGCACCCTCGTCACATGGAACCAGCCCTGCCCGACGGTCTCGTTGCCGCCGAGCTGGAGATAGGGCCGGCCGTTCCCGGTGAAGAACAGACCCTCGATGTGCTGTTCGGCGCTGCCGTTGCGGAACAGGGCCACGCTGTAGAACAGCGTGTCGGGGGCCAGCGTCTCCTCGTACCAGAGGTTCTTCGAGGTCTTGTTTTCGTCGAGCACGTTGTGCGCGTGCACCGGCAGGGCGTAGCGGGCGAACCAGGCGAAATCGTCGTTGGTGACGACGGCGAGCTGTTCCGGCAGGCGCGTTTTCGCCTCTTCGTGGCCGACGAGCGGGGAAACGAGCTCGACCAGGCCGTTCGGCAGGTCTCCTTTGCGCGTGAAGAGCCGCTCCTCGAGGAACAGCTTTTCCTCAGTCGTTCCCGCACACAGGATCGGCGGCGGATCGCCGGTGGCGAGTGCTCCGAAGTCGAACTTCTCCGGTGCCTGCTGCGTCACCCGCTGCCGGTCCCGCTGGAACCGTTCGATCAGATGGGGACAGGTGAGCCACAGATAGCAGCGGGAGAGGCAGCGCACGGGCAGCAGCAGCAGCTTGGCGTCGGAAAGGAGAAGCTCACCGGCGCCGTCCGGCCTGCCGTAGATCCGTTCCACCGTGCCGTCGTTGAACTGTCGTTCCGCCAGATCGCGCATCGCTCCCTTGACGCCGGAGCCGGGAACGAAGGGATAGTCGGTGGTCTTCTCCCGCGCCACCGGCAGATCCACCGCCCCTTCGCTCTGCCCGGTGCCGGGGTGGATGTGGGTTTCGGCGAGCAGTCCGAGGATCGTGCCCTGCATGGCTCAACATTCCTTCCGCGGCCAGTATCCGAGGAGAAAACGGCCGAAGCCGAGGTTCGTGCGTTCGCCGAGTGCGCGTGTTCCGCTCTTCCAGAGTTTCTCGAGCGCGTCGGCCTCCGCACCTTCGAGGAAGAACACGCTGCCGGCGGGGATGTGCGGCTCCAGCCGCCGCGGTCCGCGATGCGGCTTCGGCCTCCCGTCCCAGCCGCCGATCATGACGGGCCGGCCGGTGCAGGCGAAGCGGATGGTTCCGGGGAAGCGGATGGTTCCGGGAAGGTCGGGAATGCACCCGCCCGGCCGGTTCCAGTCGAGATCGGGGAAGCGCGCGGGGCTTACGAGATAGAGAATGTAGTGGCCGTCTCTTGGCGGCTCCCGGGGCTCCTCCGCTTCCTGCCAGTCCCCGTTCCATTTCTCGAACGCGGCCGGGCGCTGGAAGCCGCCCAGCGGTCCGTGTGACTCCGGCTGCATCTCGGCAGGCACACTCTCGACCTCGAGCCCGAGGAGCGTCCGATGCATTCGCGCCACCTTTCCGGTCTTCCGGTCGGCAGGCCCGGTACCGGCACCGAGACGGATGTGACTCGCCGCATAGAGCATGCCGGGGACGGCGGTGCGCGTCCGCGGATCGCGTTGCAGCCCCACCCGGTACTCGTGGGCGAACAGCTTGTTCTCTTCGATCAGCTGGTCCCCGGCCGGAGCCTCGCCGGCGAGCACGCGGGTAAGACCCGAAGGCCCGAGCCGGCTTTCCTCGACCTCCTTCACCCCCTCCCTGGCCTTCGGCAGGGCGACATCCCCGAGATCCGTCCGCAACGGTTCGGCATCCGCGGGGTCGAGCAGAAACGGTGCTCCGTCTTCGAGCAGGACGTGCCGCGGCACCGCATACAGCCGGCGGAACACGCCATCCCGCCCCCGACACAGCAACGCGGGCGGGCCGAAGCGGAGCTCGCCCATGTCGTCGGGACCGTCCCCCAGTACCTGCTTCATCGACGGATCGTCGGCCCAGCTACCGCGCCCGTTCCATCCCATCGC
>JALUAG010000098.1 GCA_027045875.1 Alphaproteobacteria bacterium
TCCTTGGAGGGCAGCAGCGGCCGGGTCGCCCGCCAGGCGAGCTTGCCGTGGCCGATCTCGCGCCGCCCCGGCGAGCCCATGCGCCCCACCTCGCCCACCGAATAGGGCGGGAAGTTGTAGTGCAGCATGTAGTGCTCGCGGAGATCGCCCTCGAGGGCGTCCACCACCTGTTCGTCCTGCCCGGTGCCGAGGGTGACCACCACCAGCGCCTGGGTCTCGCCGCGGGTGAAGAGGGCGCTGCCATGGACGCGGGGCAGCACCCCCACCTCGGCGGAAATCGGGCGCACGGTCTCGAGATCGCGGCCGTCGATGCGCCTGCCGGTATCCAGCACCTGACCGCGCACCAGGTTCTTCTCGAGATGCTTGAACTCCTCGACCACGGCCGCCGCCAGCTCGACGTCGTCGCCCGCCAGTTCCTCGATCGCCTGCGCGCGGATCTCGGTGATGCGGTCGTGGCGCTGCTGCTTGAGGGGTTCGGCGTAGGCCTCGCGCAGGGCGTCGGCGAAGCGCGCCTCCAGCCGGGCGTAGAGATCGCCGTGGTCGGGCAGCTCCAGCTCCCAGGGCTCCCGGGCACAGGCCTGAGCCAGCTCGAGAATGAGGTCGATCACCGGCTGGAACTGGTTGTGGCCGAACATGACCGCCGACAGCATGGTCTCCTCGGCCAGCTCGTGGGCCTCGGACTCGACCATCATCACCGCGTCGCGGGTGCCCGCCACCACGAGATCGAGCTTGCTCTCCTTGAGGGCGTCGATCGAGGGGTTGAGCACGAACTCGCCGTCGATGTAGCCGACCCGGGCGGCGGCGATGGGACCGAGGAAGGGGATGCCGCTGATGGTCAGCGCCGCCGAGGCGCCGATCATGGCGACGATGTCGGGGTCGGTCTCCCCGTCATGGGCCAGCACCGTGCAGATGATCTGGGTCTCGTTGCGGAAGCCCTCGGGGAACAGCGGCCGGATCGGCCGGTCGACGAGGCGCGAGGTCAGGGTCTCCTTCTCGGAGGGCCGCCCCTCGCGCTTGAAGAAGCCGCCCGGGATCTTGCCGGCGGCGAAGGCCTTTTCCTGGTAGTTGACGGTGAGCGGGAAGAAGTCGATTCCCGCCCGCGGGGTCTTGGCGGCCACCGCGGTACAGAGCACGACGGTCTCTCCGAGCGTGGCGAGCACGGCGCCGTCGGCCTGACGCGCGAGGCGGCCCGATTCGAGGGACAGCGTCTTGCCGCCCCACTCCATTTCCTTGCGTGTAATCTCGAACATCCTTTCTCGACCTTTGCCTCGACGAGGCGGGAGCCGCGGGTCGCGGCATGTGGCGGGATGCGGCGGCGGCCCGTGCCGGACCGTCCGCGGCATCCTTCGCCGATGTCAGCGACGCAGGCCCAGCCGCCCGATCAGCTTCTGATAGCGGGCCGCATCCTTGCGGCGCAGGTACTCGAGGAGCCGACGCCGCTGGCCGACCATCATGAGAAGGCCGCGTCGCGAGGCGAAGTCCTTGCGATGGGTCTTGAGATGCTCGGTCAGATTGGCGATGCGCTCGGTGAGGATCGCCACCTGCACCTCCGGCGACCCGGTGTCACCCTCGTGGGTCGCGAACTCCTTGATCAGCACTTCCTTGCGTTCGGCCGTGATCGACATCGACTCTCTACTCCCGGCATCGATCCGTCATCGGGGTGTGAACACCCGCAGAGGGCTCAGCTCCGCACCTTCCAGGCGGGCGAGCGCGACCAGCTCGCCGCCCTGCATGACCCGCACCGTGCCGCCCTCGTCGGCGGTCTCCGGCAGCAGCGCCGGAGAGATGCGGATGGAGTGACCGGAGCGCATGCGGAGCGCCTGCGGTTCGGTGACGGCGAGCGCCGGGATGCCGGCCAGCGCCGTCGCCACCGGGATCAGCACCTGGGGCAGGGTCTCGTCCTTGACGATCTGCTCCAGGGCG
>JALUAG010000099.1 GCA_027045875.1 Alphaproteobacteria bacterium
GCTCCCCATGTGCCGCTGATCGAGGTGCCGTAGGGGTCGTCCGCCCGCGCTGCGCGGGCGGACGACCCCTACGGCACCTCGATCAGCGGCACATGGGGAGCAGCGTCCCGCGGCAGGAGGCCGGTGAGCCGCGGATCCTCCACGATCTCCACGAACCGGGCGTAGGGCGTGAAGCCACTCCGGATGTAGAGGGGCAGGGCCGCCGGATGGTCGAGGGTGCAGGTATGTACCCAGAAGCGCGAGGGACCGTGGGCGAAGGCGAGGCGGACGGCCTCGGCAATGAGCCAGCGGCCGTAGCCCCGGCCGGTACAGGCCGGCACGAGCCCGAAGAAGGCGAGCTCGATCTCGGGAAAGCGGCGCCGGTCGAGCTCCAGGAGGCCTACGGCGCGGCCCTCGGTTTCCACGACCCGCACCTCCACCGCCGGATCGTGGAGGATCGCCCGGAGGGCCTCGTCCGACAGCAGCAGGCGGCTGAACCAGAGCCAGCGCTCGCCGACGGCGCGGTATAGCTCCCGGTACCCCTCGGGCTCCGGGCGCTGCCAGTACCGGAGGCGGGTGTCGGGCGGCGGTTCCACCGCCGGCAGCGCCGGCGGCTCCCGCATCTCGAGGCAGGTCACCACGGCGGCGATCCTGCCCGCCGGCACCTCGTGCAGCCCGGTCTCGGCAAGTCGCATGCCTCACTCCTCCAGCTCGATCACCAGCCCGTCGTGCGCCGGGGCCACGCCCGGTGGCAGGCGGACCGCCCAGTCGGCATAGTCCACCTCGTGGTTCATGTGGGTGAGCCAGGCCCGTTCGGGCCCCAGACGGTCGATCCACTCGAGGGTGCGGGCGAGATGGGCGTGGCTCGGATGCGGCCGTTCCCGCAGCGCATCCACGATCCAGAAGCGGGTGCCGGCGAGGGCGGCGAAGGCGTCCTCGTCGAGGCCGTCGGTATCGGTCGAGTAGGCGAAGGCCCCGATGCGGAAACCGAAGCTCCGACCGCGTCCGTGACGCTGGCGGAACATGACGAGCTCCAGGGCACCGATGCGGAACGGTCCCTCCTCCACGGGATGCGGCTCGAGCTCCGGTCGCCAGAAGCCGAATTCCGCCCGTCCGCCCTCGAACACGTAGCCGAAACGGGCGCGGATGCGGTCGAAGACGTCGGGATGGGCGTAGGTGGGAATGGGACGCCCGATCAGATTGTTGATCTGCCGCAGATCGTCGATGCCGTGCAGATGGTCGGCGTGGCCGTGGGTGTAGAGCAGGGCGTCGATGGCACCGATGCCCGCGTCGAGACACTGCGCCCGCAGATCGGGCCCGGTGTCGACGAGAAGGCGCAGGCCGCCGGCCTCGATGTAGAGCGCGCAGCGGCGACGCCGGTTGCGGGGATCGGGCGACCGGCAGACCGGGCAGTGGCAGCCGATCTGGGGAACGCCGGCCGAGGTTCCGCAGCCGAGAACCGTTACCCGCATCGCGCCGGGCACAGCGCTTCCGCCCTGCGGAAGAGCCGGAAGAAATTGTCGCTGGTGGCACGTGCCACCTCGGCGAGGTCGCATCCCCTGACCCGCGCGAGCACCTCCGCGGTGTGCACGAGATGGGCGGGTTCGTTGGTCTTCCCCCGGAAGGGCACGGGTGCCAGATAGGGCGCGTCGGTCTCGAGCAGCAGCCGCTCCATGGGCATGTCGGCGACGATCCGCCGAAGCTCTTCCGAACGCTTGAAGGTGAGGATGCCGCCGATCCCGAGATGGAAGCCGAGGGCGATCGCCCGTTCGGCGAGCTCGCGGCTCGAGCTGAAGCAGTGGATCACCCCGGTGAACGGACCGCGCGCCATTTCCTCCTCGAGGATGTCCATCGTATCCGCGTCCGCCTCGCGGGTATGGACGACGAGGGGCAGGCCGGTCTCGCGGGCGGCCGCGATATGGGCCCGGAAATCGCGTGCCTGGGCGTCCCTCGGCGCGAAATCGTAGTGGTAGTCGAGGCCCGCCTCGCCCACCGCCACCACCCGCGGATCGGCGGCCGCCGCGATCAGCGGTGCCGGATCGACGAGCCCCTCCGCACCCGCGTTGTGGGGATGGACGCCGAGGGCGCACACCACGCCGCGATGCCGGGCCGCGAGCGCCCGCACATCGTCCCAGCTGCCGCGACGGGTGGCGATGGTCAGCACGAGCCCGACGCCCGCCCGCCGCGCGTTCGCCATCACCTCCTCCACCCGCTCGGCGAGGCCGGGAAAGTCGAGATGGCAGTGGCTGTCGACGAAGAACACGGCGCCTACGCCTCCTGCCAGCGGGGGAACACGCCCCGCGGAGCCGGCAGCGCGGTGCCGGGCGCGAGCGGGCGTCCCGCGGGGCCGAGGGCGGCGAAATGCCGATCCTCCTGCGCCACCGCCAGCTGATCCAGGAGCCGGCTCGCCGCCCCGGGGACGAAGGGCAGGCTCAGGAGGGCGATGTGGCGGATGGTCTCGGCCAGGACCCAGAGGACGGTGCGCATCCGTCCGGGATCGCTCTTCCTGAGGGCCCAGGGTGCCTGCGCGTCGACATAGCGGTTGGCCTCGCCGACCAGTTCCCAGATCAGTTCCAGCGCCCGGTGCAGGGCCTGCTCGGCCATCGCGTCCCGGACCGCCGGCAGCAGCGCGTGGGCGCGCGCCAGCAGCGCTTCGTCGGCGGCGGCGAGGGGACCGGGCTGCGGCACCCGCCCCTCGCAGTTGCGGGCGATCATGCTGAGCACGCGCTGCGCCAGATTGCCGTAGTCGTTGGCGAGATCGTGGTTGATGCGCCGGACCATGGCCTCGTGGCGGAAATCGCCGTCCTGGCCGAAGGGCACCTCCCGCAGCAGGAAATAGCGGGTCTGGTCGAGGCCGTAGGTCCCGACCAGCGCGTGCGGGTCGATCACGTTGCCCAGGGACTTCGAGATCTTCTGCCCCTCGTTGGTCCACCAGCCGTGGGCGAACACGCGCCTCGGCGGCTCCACCCCCGCGGCCAGCAGGAAGGCCGGCCAATAGACGGCGTGGAAGCGCAGGATGTCCTTGCCGATGACGTGGAGATCGGCGGGCCAGAAGGTGCGGAACAGTTCGCTTTCGGTGTCCGGATAGCCGAGGGCGGAGATGTAGTTGGTGAGCGCGTCCAGCCAGACGTAGATCACATGCTCCGGATCGTCCGGAACGGGGATCCCCCAGCGGAAGGTGGTGCGCGACACCGAGAGATCGGTGAGACCGCCGCGGACGAAGCTCACCACCTCGTTGAAGCGGCTCGGGGGCAGCACGAAGTCGGGATGGCGGGCATAGAACTCGAGGAGCGGCTGCTGCCAGGCGGAGAGGCGGAAGAAGTAGCTCGGTTCCTCCACCCATTCCACCGGCGCGCCGGTGGGCGCCCGCCCGTCGACCAGCTCGCTCTCGGTGTAGTAGCTCTCGTCGCGCACCGAATACCAGCCGGCGTACTTGCCGAGGTAGATGTGCCCCCGCTCGACGAGCCGCCGCCAGAGCGCCTGCACCGCCCGCTTGTGCCGCGCCTCGGTGGTGCGGATGAAGTCGTCGGCGGAGAAGTCCATGAGCGCCAGGAGCTCGCGGAAGCGCTGCGACACCTGGTCGGTGAAACGCTGCGGGTCGAGCCCCGCCTCGCGGGCCGCCTTCTCCACCTTCTGGCCGTGCTCGTCGGTGCCGGTGAGAAACCGCACGCGACGGCCGTCGAGGCGCATGAAGCGCGCCAGGGCGTCGCAGGCGAGCGTCGTGTAGGCATGCCCGATATGGGGGGAATCGTTGACGTAGTAGATGGGCGTCGTGACGTAGAAGGCTTCGGGCGCGGACATGCACGGGTCTCCGCTGCGGCGTCAGCGGCCGCCGCCCCGGACCTCGGGGCTTCCGGCCAGTTCGTCGAGGATCACGATCAGGGCCTGGGAAGACTCGAGATGGAGCCCTTCGCCCCGCCTCGCGAAGGCCTGCAGCTTCTCCCACAGGGCCGCGAGGCGATCAAGCGGATGGCGCGCCGCGATCGCCGCCAGCGCCGCCCCCTCGCGGGGCACGAGCTCGACCGCGGGCGGCAGGCCCGCTTCCGCCCGCACCGCCCGGCGGACGATCTCGCCGAGCAGGGCGAAGCCGCCCCAGCCGCCGCGATCGTCCGCGAACTCGCGGAGCCGTTCCGCGGCCGCCAGGAGATCGCCCCCGCCGGCGAGAGTGTCGAGCGCCCTGCCGTAGCCGTCGAGGAAACCGCTCCCGGCGAGCTCGACGGCGCGGCCGATGCAGCCCCCGGCCAGGGAGGCGAGACGTGCCGCCTCGTCGGCGGGCAGGGCCAGGAGTTCCGTGAGCGCCCGCGCCACCAGCGGCTCCTCGAGCGGCCGCAGGGCGAGCCGGGCGCAGCGCGAGAGGATGGTCCCCGGAAGGGCGGCCGGCGTCTGGGCGACCAGCAGGAACACCACCCGCGGCGGCGGTTCCTCGAGCATCTTGAGGAGCGCGTTGGCGGCGTTGCGGTTGAGACGGTCCGCCTCCTCCACCATCACCACCCGGTAGCCCGCCCGGGCGGGCGTGGCGGCGAGGCGTTCGAGCAGGCCGCGGACGTCCCCCACCAGGATCTCCTCGCTGCGCCGCTCGCCGCCCCCCCGTTCGAGGAGATAGAGCTCGGGATGGGCGCCGGAGGCCACCTGCCGGAACAGCGGATCGTGCGGATCGTGACAGCTCTTCCACCCCCCGGGGCCGGCCAGCAGCTCGCGGGCCAGATGCCAGGCGAGGGTCGCCTTGCCGACCCCCTTCGGCCCCCGCAGCAGCCAGGCATGGGGCATGCGGTCGCGGTCCATCGCCCGGCGCATCCGGGCGACCGCCCGCTCGTGGCCGAACAGCCGCGGGTTGTGCCGCGGTGAAGGCGGTTCCCGTCTCTCCTCCGTCATCCCCCGAGCCCGAAACGCCTGCGCACCTCCTCCCAGACCCGGTCCGCCAGCCGGTCTTCGGCGAGGGTCGCATCGAGCACCAGAAAGCGCCCGGGTTCCCGGCGTGCGAGTTCGAGAAACCCTTCGCGGATCCGCCGGTGATAGTCGAGCCCCTTGGCCTCGAAGCGCCCGTCGCCGCCGTCCGCCCGTCGCCGCCGCAGCCCGGTCTCCGGCGGCAGGTCGAGGAGCACCGTGAGATCGGGCCGCAGCCCGCCGAGCGCGGGCTCCTGCAGACGGTCCACGAGCTCGAGACCGAGCCCGCCGGCGAGGCCCTGGTAGACGCGGGTCGAATCGGCGAAACGGTCGCACAGCACCCAGCGGCCCGCCGTCACGGCCGGCAGGATCACCCGCGCCACATGGTCGCTGCGGGCGGCGAGGAACAGATAGAGCTCGGCCAGCGGCAGCCATCTCTCGGCGGCGCCGTCGAGCAGCAGGCGGCGGATCGCCTCCGCCCCCGTCGTGCCTCCCGGTTCGCGGGTGGAGAGTTCCGGGATTCCCGCCGCCCGCAGACGCCGGGCGAGATGGGCGAGCTGGGTCGACTTGCCCGCGCCCTCTCCGCCCTCGAAGGTGATGAAGGGTGCGGACGCGCGCCCGGCGCTCAGGACGCCCCTCCGACGAGGTAGCCGATGGCGCCCATGATGCGCCCCAGCATGCCGGCCTTGGGCACCTCCCCGCCGGCCACCAGGGGCACGGTCAGCGGCTCGATCCCGGGTGCCGTGACCACCAGGGTCCCGAGCTCCTGTCCCTCGCTCACCGGCGCCGGCACCGGATTGTCGTAGCGCACCCGCACCTCCAGATCCTCGCGCGCCTGGCGCGACAGGGTGACGGCGACCAGCTCCCGGCTGACGAGGGGCACCTTCTCCGCCTCCCCCAGCCAGACGTCGGCCTCGACCACCGGCACACCCGGTTCGAACAGCCGGTACTCGCGGAACTCGCGGAAGCCGAACTCGAGCAGGCGCTCCGCCTCGATGGCCCGGTCCCGCGCCGATTCGAGCCCGGCCACGACCAGGATCAGGCGCCGGCCCTCGCGCTCGGCGGTGGCCACGAGACCGAAGCCGGCCTCCTTGGTGTAGCCGGTCTTCATGCCGTCGACGCCGGGGACCTTCTTGCGCAGGAGCGGATTGCGGTTGAACTGGCGGATGTTGTTGTAGGTGAACTCCCGCTGAGAATAGAAGGTGAAGTACTCGGGAAACTCGCGGATGATCCGTCGTGCCAGCATCGCCAGATCGCGCACGCTCATGTAGTGGTCGGGATCGGGCAGACCGGTGGCGTTGACGAAATTGCTGTTGGTGAGCCCGAGTTCGGCCGCCTTGGCGTTCATCAGCTCGGCGAAGGCCCGTTCGCTGCCGGCCAGCGCCTCGGCCAGCACCACCGAGGCGTCGTTGCCCGATTGCACGATCATGCCCCGCAGCAGATCCACCACCTTCACCCGGGTGCCGACCTGCACGAAGGTCCGCGAGCCGCCCGTGCGCCAGGCCTTCTCGCTCACCGGCAGCTCGTCCTCGAGACGCAGACTGCCCTCCTCGAGCCGCTCGAACACCAGATAGGCGGTCATCAGCTTGCTCATCGACGCCGGCGGCCGCGGCTCGTCGGCATTCTTCTCGAACAGCACCTGGCCGGTCCGGTAGTCGATCAGGATGGCCGCCTTGGCGGCGGTGTCGAAGACCGCGGCGGCGGCCGCCCCCGGCAGCGCCGCGACCAGCAGCAGCAACAGCGAGACACGGATGATCGCGAGCATGGCGGTCCTATCCGAGAGAGGGGACACCGCCGGCGAGACAGGGAGCGGCTCCCCTGCCCCCGGCACTCAGGAATGCCTCCGGATACCCCATCCGCCGCACCCGGTCGAGTATCGAGCGGGCCACCGCCTCGGAAGAGATCGGCCCCAGCACCACCCGCGCCAGCCCGAGCCCGTCCCGGGTCGCGCTCTCGAAGCGGATGGGGGCGAGGCCGCGCAGACGCCGCGCCACCCGACGCGCCCGCGCCGTGTCGCGGAAGGCCCCGAGCTGGACGAAATAGGGGGTCGCGACATCCGCACAGCGCCGCAGTTGCCGGCCGTCGCCGGCCTCCCCCACTGTCTCCGTCTTCCGTGGCCCTTCCGCCCGCGCGGGCACCGGCCGGGGCCGCGGCGGCACGCCGCGGGCGTCGTCGGCAAGCCGCAGGAAGCGCACCCGGACCCGCGCCAGCCCCTTCTCGCGGAACCCCAGCTCCCGGGCCGCCGCCTCGGAGAGATCGATCAGCCGACCGTCGACGAAGGGGCCGCGGTCGTTGACCCGGACGACGAGGCTGCGCCCGGTCTCGAGATTGGTCACCTCGACGAGACTGGGCAGCGGCAGGGTGGGATGGGCCGCCGTCAGGCGGTTCCTGTCGAAGATCTCGCCGTTGGCGGTACGCCGGCCGTGGAAGGGGACACCGTACCAGGAGGCGATGCCCACCGCCTCGTAGGCGGGATCGAACCGCGGGCGGTACCAGCGGCCGTTGACCGCGTAGGGCCGCCCGAGCTTGTACACGCCCTCGGTCCGCGGCAGCGGCGCGTCCTCGGGTGCCCGGCTGGCACTGCAGGCGACGAGCAGCAGCAGCAGGAGCATCGGTCCGATCGCGCGGACGGTTCCACGACATGCAGTCATCTCGACCCGCGTCTCCACCGGTGGAGGGTCACGCCGATCGCGCGCGGATGGCATCCGAGAGCAGCCCCACCGAGAGGGCGAAATAGTGCGAGCGGTTCCAGCGCAGCAACACCCGATAGTTGTCGTAGACCAGAAACGCTGCGCCACCGGGACCGTCGGGCAACAGCAGCGAGGCGTTGATGGCCACCCGCGGCAGGGGGCGGCCGTCGAGGCGCCGCACCCCGCGCGCCGCCCAGCGGTCGAGCGGCGCCCGGTGGTCGAGACCGATCCGGCGTCGCGGCACCGGCCGCGTCAGCCGCACCTCGCGCCCCCAGAGGTAGCGGCGGTCCCAGCCGGAGCGCCTGAGATAGTTGGCCATCGAGGCGAAGACGTCGGGCAGGCTGTTCCAGATGTCCCGCCGACCGTCGCCGTCGGCGTCCACCGCATGGGCCAGGAAGGTGGAGGGCATGAACTGCGGCTGGCCCATGGCTCCCGCCCAGGAGCCGTACATGTCCTCCACACGGATGTGTCCGCGATCGAGGATCTCGAGGGCGGCCAGCAGCTCCTTGCGGAAGAAGGCGGCCCG
This sequence comes from Alphaproteobacteria bacterium, assembly GCA_027045875.1. Lineage (GTDB taxonomy): Bacteria > Pseudomonadota > Alphaproteobacteria > Geminicoccales > Geminicoccaceae > JALSRW01. The sequence continues at coordinate 8,080 of JALUAG010000099.1, forward strand.
GCGGCCCTCGAAGGCGAGGGTGGCGAGGGCGGCGACGACGTTGAACCGTCCCTTGAAGGTGCCGAAACTGGATTCGATGCCCCAGAGGGCCACCAGCACCCGGTCGGGGACGCCATAGCGGTTCGCGGTGGCGGCCAGGATCCGCCGGTGACGGAGGCGCAGCCTGCTGCCGCGGCGGATGCGGCCGGCGCTGACCACCCGCCGCCGGTATTCGGCGAAGGTGAGGCGCCCTTCCGGCTGGCGCCGGTCGAGCTCGATCACCCGCGGCATGGGTTCGAGCCCGTCGAGCGCCCGCGCGAGCGTCGCCTCGCCGATGCCTCTGGCCCGCGCCTCCGCGCGCAGCGCCTCCAGCCAGCGGTCGAAATCCCCGCCGATGGCCGCCGCGGGGGAAGGCACGGCGAGAAGGGCGAACGGCAGAACCCCGAGGGCGGCGGCGAATTCCCTGCGCGAAACCGGCATGGCGGGCCCATCCTGCGGTCGATCCGCGATCATGGTATCAACGAAACCGCTGGCACTGAAGCCCCTAACCGAGGAACACCTTTCAGTAGACGACCGTCCGGTAGTCCCGGCCTCCGACCCGTTCCTCGCGGACCACCAGCGGCGCCGGCGACGGGGGTGCCGCGCTGGGATCGCCCGGGGGTGCCGCGAGCGAGGCCGAACTGCCGGTCCCCTCGCAGGGGCCACCCGCCCCGCAGGGGGCGACCACCACCACCCGCACGCCGAGCGTGGCGCCGGTGCTGCCGGCCCAGGCGGGAACGGCCGCGGGGCTCGCGAGAATGGACAGAATCGTGGCGGCTGCCAGCCGCCGGAAGGCGGACTTGCCCGACTGAGACATCGTTCTTCTCCCTACGCGGACCGTATCGCATACGGCCTTCGAAGGGAACGATACAGCAGGTTCCGCTATCGCGGGTTATGTTCCGTTAACCCAGATCACCGCCCGGCGGACGAAAAACGCTGTCTTTCAAAATGTTACGTTGACCACCAGCTGACTGCTGTACTGTCCGGGAGGCACACCGGGTTGCGCCGGCACCACCCCGTAGACGGTCAGCCGCTGGCGGGTACCGGCGGCGACACTGGTCTGCACGGGCACGCCGTTCCCCTCCCCGTCGCCCCACACCCTGCGATAGGTGGCATCCGTGAACAGCTCGTAGACGAGACGGGCACCGTTCGGTCCGATCATCGACCGCTGACCGCCGGAACCGGCGAGGGCGACACTGACCGCCACCGCCTCGTCGCAGAAGATGTCGATGCGACCGGTGGAGAAGGAAACCTTCGCCACATCGACGACGCCGAAGCTGACGGGGCGGGTATCCACCGTACAGGCGGCTGCCGCCGGCAGCGGCGCGAGGGTGAGCGCGGCGGCCAGCAATCCCCGTCTCAGTCGCGGGCACATCGCCGTTCTCCGAGGTCGGCCAGCAGATCCCCCGGATCGTAGACGGGAACGGTGCAGCGGTACAGGACCTCGCCCGCCCGACCGAAGATGTCGGCGGCCCGACCCTCGGGCCGGCCGGTGATCTCGGCCAGACCGTCGCGTCCGACGAGGGCCGAGACCCGGCCCTGCCGATCCGCGAGCTCGAGGCCCGCCGGCAGCGGCTCGCCCAGCGGCCCCACGAGGCGGGCGAGCGCCCGCGCCTCGAGCCGGACCTCGAAGGGGATGCGGACGCCGGCGCGGTCGTAGGGCACGGTCTCCACCTCGCCGCGGCTGACCACGGCACCGAGGGGCAGGTCCGCGAGCTCGATGCGCAGGCGATTGACCTCGTAGGGGCGGAGCCCCGGGATCAGCAGCACGCCATCCTCGTCGGTACGCCCCACCTCGCGGTTCTCGAGATAGACGCGCACCCCGGCGAACCCCGGCAGCTCGACGAGGCCGAAGGCACGACCGATGCGGCGGGTCGGTGCCAGCCGACCGTCCATCAGGGCCACCGAACCGCTGACCCCGAATCTGCCGTTGATCTCGCCGTCGAAGATCTCGAAATCGCCGTTGAGCGCCCCGTAGCGCCCCTGATAGCCGGCGCGGGCATCGATGTAGCGGGGATCGTCGCCGAGTTCGGCGGCCAGACGATAGTCGAAACCGAGGTCGGTGGTCCCGCGGGCCTGACGGAACTGTGCCCGGACGCGCGTGCGCCGGTCGCTGCTCTCCACCCGCGCCGACAGGCTGCGATGGCCGGATAGCGGCAGCGAATAGGTGACCGTCACCGCCAGCTCCTCGTCCGGCTCGAACAGGCGTGCCGCGTTGACGATCAGCGAACCGGGACCGAGGCGCAGCGAGTAGTTGCCGTTCACGGTGAGCGTGTCCTCGGCATCGTAGAGTTCCCGATTGACCAGCAGCAGGCCGAGATGACCGAGCCCGCCGAGCTGGAGCCCGAGGGTCAGCTGGTCGGTGCGGCGGATCCCGCCCGCCTCCCCGAACTGACGGAACTCCCGATCCGTGTAGCGGGTGCGAGCGCCGATGCTGAAGCGGCGGCCGACGTATTCGTAGTCGAACGCGCCGAGGAGACCGGTGCCGCGGTCGTCGTCGTCGCTGACGCCGGCAATGGCGGTGACGGTGCCGAAGAGACCGAGCCGCAGGGTGCCGCCGAGGGCGAGACTGCGGCGGTCGGGCTCCAGTTCGGCGTGGGCCTCGCCGGTGAAGCCGTCGCTGAAGCCGTAGCGATGGGTGGCGGCGGCCATCGGGTCGCCGTAGGCGAAGCTCTCCTCCGCGAAATCCTCGCGGAGGAAGCCCAGCTCGTAGGAAAAGTCGTGCAGGCCGGCGCGCAGCAGCCGCGAGGAGACGTAGTAGTCCTGGGTGACGAGTTTCTCGCGACCGAGCAGATCGGTGACCTTGAGCTGGATCTCGCCGGCGCCGGTGACGACCGGCACGTTGGGGATGGTGAAGGGACCGGAAGGCACTTCGCCGCTGGCGCGGCGCACGTTGTCGACCAGCACCTCGACCACCGAGGGCTGTTCGGCGAGCCCCCCGATCTCCGGCAGCGGAAAGGTGACGAAGGAGGGGTCGGTGGCGAAATTGGTGGCGTACTGGAGGCCGGCGAAGCGCACCGAGCGGGCCGCCGCGCCCCCCGCCGTCAGGCTGTCGCCGATGCGCAGGCTGCGGCGGCGGTCCGGCAGATCGCGCACGAAGGTCGTCTCAAGCCGCCGGAGCTCGAAATCGCCGAACAGATCGTCCAGACGCACACTGCCGAGGAGTACGCCGAAGCCGCTGAACAGGCTGAGTTCGGCGAGGCCGTCGAGACGTTCCTCGTAGCCGTCGCCCAGGGTGTAGAGGAGATCGTAATCGAGGAAGGCACCGAGCCCCGCCTGTGGTGGCGGCGCCGCCGCCGCGGGCGGCTCGAGCGCGAAGGGCTCGAACTCGGCCGCCGGTACCGTGAGCCGGAGCCGAAGCTCGGCCCGATCGAGATCGAACGCCGCTCCCGGCACCGCGTCGAGCGGGTAGAACGGCATCCCCTGGAAGGTCAGGATGCGGTCCCGGCGCATGCGGAGGCGCCAGCGCCGCAGCTCCTCGACCGGCACGGCAAGACGGCCGCTCTCGGGATCCTCGATCAGATAGGCCCCCTCGCTCACCGACCGCCCGTTGAGCTCCACCGAAAGCAGCAACTCGCGCCAGCGCTCCTCCTCGCGCAGGGGAAGGTCGAGGGGGTCGCGCCGCGGCGTCGGTCCGGCCGCCGGCTCCGGCAGTCCGTCCTCCGCCACCTCCGGGCGCCGCGCCCCGCCGGCGGTGCCGACCCTGGCCACCGCGGTCGGGCGGACGGGTGGCAGCGCGTCGAGACCGGGCGCTTCCAGCCGCAGCGGGAGGGGCGGATCCCCGCTCGGCGGGTCGGCGGCCGGCTTCAGGGGCGCGATGGCCGCGGGTGGCGGCACCGGCAGCACCGGCGGGCCCACCGCCGGAACGCCGGTCGGACCCTGCTCCGCTTCGGCCGGGCCCGCCACGAGTTCGCGGCGCAGGCGCAGCAGGACCTCCCGCAGGGGCGGGAGCGCCTGCTCCCTCGCGGGCGCGGCCAGGGCCGCCGAAAGGAGCGTCTGCTCGCCGACCATGTCCGGACCGCCGAGCAGCAGCATGCCGAGGGCGAGGACAGCGACCGGAACGCCGAGCCGGAACCTAGCTCCCTTCCACGGAAAGCGGGACCGATATGGGGCCACCTTGGCTCTCGGCCTCCAGGATGAAGGGGCCGCCGCGGCCCAGCGGAGCCGCCGGCAGCTTCCAGACATGTCGACCGCCCGCCAGCACGTAGGCCGCCGGTTCGTCGGGCGCGATCACCACATCACCGCTCTGCGAGCGCAGACGAAGGCTGCGGATGCGGATGTGCGCGTTGCCGGTGTTGCGCAGCACGAGGAGGTAACCGTTCCCCCGGCGCCGCAGGCTCCATTCCGGCCGCGCCTGGGCGCCGGGCGGGGTGACGAATACCGGCAGGCTCAGCCGCAGGGCGAAGCGCACGCCGCCGCGCTGGCCGTCGTCCTCCTCCGGCACCTCGGCGATGAGCAGACGGTAGGCCTCCTCCACCGTACCGGCGAAGGGTTTGCGCAGGGCCACCCGGATCACCTGTCGGGCACCCGGCGGAACGCGGAACACCGAGGGCACGGCGAGGAGCTCGCGGGTGGGCTCGAGAGCTTCGTCGTTCAGCGGGCCGGTCCAGCGGAAGGTATCGACCTGGACCAGCACCGACCGGTCCCCGTCGTTGCGCAGCGTCACCGCATCGCTGCCGATGCCCGGAGCCAGCTCCAGGCGCGTCGGCGCCACCGACAGCGCGGCGGCGGCCAGCGGCGCCACCCGGAGCAGCACCGCCCCCAGCACCAACGCCAGCAGCAGGAATCGCGAGATGGTCCCCATGACGGCCGGCGTTCAGAAGGTGAGAGTGATGTTCACGGTGTCCGTGTAGACCCCGGGCGGTACCGACTGGCCGCCGGGGATGCGGCCGAACACCTGGAGGGTGGCCTGGCTCGCCAGGATCTGGCCGAGGAACGCCTGCCCGCCCTCGCCCCACACCTGGCTCCGCGAGGGATCGCGGTAGAGCTGGTAGTCGAGCGTGTTGCCGGCATTGGCCATCTTGCGGGCGGAGACGGAACCCGCGGTGCCGCCGTCCATGGCGATGGTCACCTGCCCCTGGCAATTGGTGAGGGTGATCTCTCCCACGCCGTCGAGATCGCCCGTCTGCCCGGTCACGTACTGGCCGAAGTCGAGGGTCCCGCCTTCGATGGTGCAGCTGCTGAGAACGGTCGCGGTCACGTTGAGGACCGCCGTCTCGGTGCCGGCCTTGGCCGCCGGCGTCGCCGCCAGCAGGGGGATCAGTCCGGGCAACAGTTTGCGCAGCTGTGCAACCCGCATGAGTGCCTCCGACAAAGGGACCGGCTCGAGGATTTCTACTAATACGCGATTATATATCCTACAATTCCCTTCTCAAGGGAAATGTGGTCCCGGATCGTCACGCTCGGGCGCGCGCCGATCCCACGCTCCGCGCCACCAGATCGAGCAGTCGGGCCCGTTCCACCGGCTTGGTCAGATAGCCGGTCATGCCCGCCGCCCGGCAGCGCGCGTCCTCGCCCTCCATGGCGTTGGCGGTGACGGCGACGATCGGCACCGCGGCCTTCGCGGGATCCTCGAGCGCCCGGATCCGGCGCGCCGCCTCCAGCCCGCCCATGGTCGGCATCTGCAGGTCCATCAGCACGAGATCGAACGATCCGGCCGCCACGGCGGCCACCGCCTGCTGGCCGTCCGCCACGGTCGTCACCTCGTGGCCGGCGCGTTCGAGCATGATCGACAGCAAGCGGAGATTGACCGGATTGTCGTCCGCCACCAGCACCCGCAGCCGCGGGCCGCGATGGTCGCCGATGCTGTGGGCGGTGACGAGCTCCTCGCCGCGGCCGCTGCGCAAACGCGCGAGACAGGCGAACAGGGTCTCGGCGGAGACCGGTTTCGGAAGGAAGGCGTCGAAGCCGGCCGCTTTCGCCCGGGCGGCATCGCCGCGCAGCCCGGCCGCCGCGAGCATGACGAGACGCGCATGCGCGAGCCGGGGCGCGGCGCGGATCCGCTGCGCCAGTTCCTCGGCCGCGCCCCGGACCGAGTCGCGGGCGATCACCACATAGTCGAAGGCCGCTCCCCGGTCGGCGGCCTCGTGCAGCAGCAGCCACGCGCGCTCCGCGTCGCCCGCCTCCCGCGCAACCAGCCCCCAGCTCTCGACCAGCGCGCGAATGGTCTGGCGGCTCCGCTTCTGGCGATCGACGACCAGCAGCGCCGCCCCGGCGAGGGCGGCGTCACCCGGCCCGGTGTCGAGGCCGCGGTTTCGCGCCGGCAGGAGCCGGACCGTGGCCCGCACCACGGTCCCCGCGCCCGGCCGGCTCTCGAACTCCAGCCGGCCCTCCATCGCCTCGACGAGGCGACGGGCGATCACCAGCCCGAGACCGCTGCCCCCGAAGCCGGCTCCGGTTCCCGCCTGGAAGAAGGGCCGCGCGAGTCTGGCGAGCGCCTCTTCGGCGATGCCGATGCCGGTGTCGGTGACCTCGAAACGCAGGCCGATCCTCCCGGGAGGCGCCGGCTCGGGCGACACGGTGAGGCGAATCTCCCCTTCCTCGGTGAACTTGAGGGCGTTGCCGAGGAGGTTGAGCAGCACCTGTCGCAGGCGAGCCGGATCGCCGCGCACCACTTCGGCGGTCCCCGGTCGTCGTTCGATGACGAGCCGCAATCCGCGCTGTTCGGCCCGCAGGCCCGTCACCAGCCGGATCCGCTCGAGGAAGGGGTCGAGGGCGAAATCCACCGGCTGCAGCGCGAGCCGGCCGGCCTCCACCCGCGACAGGTCGAGCAGATCGTTGACGAGGGTCAGGAGCATCTCGCCCGATTCGAGCACCGCCGCGAGATAGCCCGACTGTTCCTCGCTCAGCGGTGTCTGGGCGAGGAGCCGCGCCATACCCAGGATCCCGTTCAGGGGTTCGCGCATCTCGTGACTGACGGTGGCCATCAGATCGCCCTGGCCGCGCAGCCGCAGTTCGGCCTCGGCAGCGGCCCTCTCCAAGGCCGCGATACGCGCCGCGCAGCGCCGTCGGAGACGCCGCGCCTGCTGGGGTCGACGCGGCACCCATCTCGGCAGCGGCGTGCGGTCCGCGGAACCGGGAGCCATCGGGGGAAAGCCTCCGCTGAACGAGGAATGCCGGTGTTCGTTCTACCTATGGTTGGGCGATTTGCAACCCCCGATCCACCGGTCACTCGGTCTCCCGGCTTGATAATAGGTTCATTTTCCTATAAATAGTCCTTCCACCCCTTTGCCATCGGCCTCGGCCGACCATCAGTGGAGACCCGCAATGGCCTCAACCGATACCCGAAAAGGAAAGGCTGCGAACAGGGACGGACCCGCCGGGGACCGGGCGCGTTCCGGGCAAGTGGTCGACTGGGACGACGCGGCGCGCCTCCTCGCGGCGGGCCATTCCCACCGCGAGGTGTGCGAGCTCGCGGGCTGCACCCTGCCCCAGCTCCAGGCCAAGCTCGCGCGCAGCGCGGCCTTTCGCGAGGCCGTCGATCGCCACCGTGAGGAGGGGCCGGGCGAGCCGGCGGTGATGTACGACCGCCTGCGGCGGCTGGTCTACACCCATCTCGAACGTCTGGTGCGCTCCGGCAATCTGCGCGTGCTGCTGTGGATCGCGGACAAGCTCAAGCTCGTCCAGCCGATCGACAAGGCGATGCCGGAGCTGGAACTGCAGTCCGTGCTGCGGAATCTCAGTGAGGAGGAATTCGCCCAGTTCGAGGCGCTGGGCCGCAGATGAGCCGGGAACGATCGCCGGCGGCCCGACCACGGCCGCCGGTGGTCGTTTCACTCCCGCTCGGGCAGGATCACGAGCTGCATGTCGCGGGGGTAGTAGAGCGTGAGCCCGTTGCCGAAGGCGACGAAATTGTAACCGGCGACGTCGATGCCGCTCGCCGTGACATGGGCTTCGACGACGCCGCGCGCGACCGGCCGCTGCGTCGTCAGCAGGGTCAGCACCGGCATGTTGGAATCGTTGAAGAGCACGACTTCGCCGTCACGATCGGCGATCAGGTCGGAAAGCGCGAGGACCAGCGAATCCTCGCCGTCCCGCGTCCTCCTCCGGTCCCGGTCCGCCTCGCCGCCGGCCGCCGGGTCGCACCGCGACCGCTCCGGCCCTCGTCCTTCCGTAACAACCATGTTCTGCCCCCGACCCGCACCGCGACGCGCGGCCGCGCCCGGGTCTCGTTAAGCATGTTTTGCGGGGCCAACTAACCATCCCGCGGGGGGCGCGCAAGCCGCCGCGGACCGGAGAACACCCTATAGGGGCGGCAAAGGAAGGTGCGCGGTACGGGGCTATGCGGAACGCGGGGCGCAGCGCCGTTCCGGCGGCAGCCGGGTGAAGGGCAGCGCGCAGGGATCGACGATCACATGGCCGGGCGCCGCGACCACCAGGATCTCGCCGGCGATGCGGGCGAAATCGGCCCGGAAATGAACCGAGCTTTTGAGCACCAGGATGCGCATGCGCGCGGGCTCGATGCCGAGATGGCGGAAGATCGCCTGATCCGCCGCCTGCAGCCGGCGGGTGGACACCAGCACCTTGACGCCCGGTGCCGGAGCGGGCGACAGCAGCGCCATCGGGCCGAGATCCACCCGGTTGCCGCGGTACATGGGGCCGGTGGCGACGAAGCGCCCGTCGCCCAGCGCCTCCACCCGCCAGTCGCAGACCAGGGGCTCGACGCCTTCGGGGCCGTGGCGGCCGCCGAGCGGCAGCCCGTGGAGCGTGGCCCCCTCGCCCGCGGCGTGGGCGGCGGCGGCGGCCTCGGGATCGGCCATCAGCGCGAGTGCCGCCTCTTCCGCTTTCTGTCGCACGAGCTCGGCCAGGATACCCGTGGTGTCCGAACTGCCGCCGCCGCCGGGATTGTCCTGGGTATCCGCCAGCACCACCGGACCATCGCCGCGGAAGCGACGCGCGTGGGCCACCGCCTCCTCGGCCGGCCACAGCCGTCCCGCGAAACCCGGCTCGGCTTGCGCCAGCGCCGCCGCCAGCTCCCGTCCGGCGCCCGCGACCGCCCCCTCGTCGCTTCCGTAGGCCAGCACCGAGGGTCCGCAGGCCGAGGTGTCGGAGGCCGGAAAGCCCATGCACAGCGACAGGCTCGCGACGCCGTCCCTCTCGAGCTGCCGCAGGAGATCGAACAGCCCGGCCGCCGGCTCGATGTCGGTGCACTGCCAGGGAAGGGGGATGAGGTAGTCCCCCTTGGCATGCCATCGGTACAGGCGACCGCGGGCGAGCAGCACCTCCAGGACCGGCAGGCAGCGGGCGCCGGTCTCCGCGAGATCGACGTGGGGATAGGTGCGATAGGCGACGAGCGCATCGCTCAGGGTCACCATCGCCTGCGAGACGTTGGCGTGCAGATCGAGGGCGCAGACGACGGGCAGCTGCGGGACCTTCCGCCGGATGCGGGCGAGAAGCTCCCCCTCGCCGTCCTCGAGATGCTCCGTGACCATCGCTCCGTGCAGATCGAGGAACAGCGCATCCACCGGAAGGCTCCGCTCGAGGTCGGCGATCAGCATCGCCGCCAGCCGCTCGAAGGCGTCCTCGGTCACCGGACCGGACGGCTGGGCGTTGGCCCAGACGAGCGGTACGAGATGGTGGCCGCGGGCGCGGGCCGCCTCCACGAAGCCGGTGATGGCGAGGTTGGCGCCTTCCGTGTTGGCGAAGATCTCGCCGCCGCGGGAGAGGGGAGGCCAGGCATCGGCTTCGAGGAACCGCTCGAAGCTCGCCGGCTGCGGCGCGAAGCTGTTGGTCTCGTGATGCAGGCCGCCGACGGCGATGCGTGCCATGCCCCCTCCCCCGGTCTTCCGCTAGTCGAGGTTCTCCGCCACCAGGCGATCGAGCCAGGGCGGATGGATGAAGGCGCAGCAGTGGATTTCCGGCGTGTAGTAGCGAAGCCCCTCCGGGATCGGCCGCGCCCGCAGGGTGTCCGCCCGCACCCGCCGGCGGGTGGCGTCGTCGGAGGCCCAGCCCAGGGTCATGAAGCCGCCGATGTAGGTGGGCACGGCGCACAGGTAGAAGCTGACGTCGGCGAAGCCGGCGGCGCGCTTGTTGCGCTGGGTGTCGATCAGCTCCTGCTTCTCGATGGCGGCGTTGCCGGTCTGCGTCACCAGGATCCCGCCCTCGTTCAGCCGGCTGCGGCAGCTCCGGTAGAAGGCCTCGGTGAACAGCACTTCGCCGGGCCCCTTGGGGTCTGTGGAATCGACGATGATGACGTCGAACCCGTCGCCCTCCCGGGCCATGTAGTCGGCCGCGTCGGCGACCACCAGCCGGTAGCGGGGATCCTCGAAGGCACCGGCGTTGACCTCGGGGAAGTAGGTCCGGCAGAAATCGATCACCGCGGGATCGATCTCCACATGGGTGATGCGAGCGACGCCTTCGTGCTTGCACACCTCGCGCAGCACACCGCCGTCACCGCCGCCCACGACGCAGACCTCCCGCACCCGGCCGTGCGCCAGAATCGGCGGATGGGCGAGCATTTCGTGGTAGACGAACTCGTCCTCGGTGGTGAGCTGCAGCGCCCCGTCCAGCACCAGCACCCGCCCCCAGTCCCGGTGCTCGAAGACCAGGATCTCCTGGAGGTCGGTCTTGCTGTGATAGATCATCTTCTCGATCTTGAGGCGCTGGCGCCAGCGCGGGTGCAGGGTCTCCTCGAACCACTCCATCAGAAGACCCCCCGGAGCTGCTCGCCGATGTTCACCCGGCGGGGCTTGAAGGCTTCCCGCAGCACCGGAATGGCCGCGTGCGGCCGGGCCTCGCCGCACATGAAGATGTCGAACGCGGCGTATCCCCGTTCGGGCCAGGTGTGCACGGAGATGTGGCTCTCGGCCAGCACCGCCACGCCCGAGAGGCCGCCGTTCGGCGTGAACCGGTGGATGTGGAGATGCAGCAGCGTGGCGCCCGCGGCCTCCACGCAGCGTCTGAGCACCTCCTCCATGAACGGTCCGTCGTCGAGCCGCTCGGCCTCCCACAGATCGAGGATCAGATGGGTACCGGCGAAGCGCAACCCGTTGCGCTCGACGAAGAAATCCTTGGGGGCCTCCTCGGGACGGCTGCCTTCGGTCGTGAAGGCCGCTTCAGAAACCTCGGCTCGGGCGACGCGCACCTCCGCTTCGGCTTCCATCCCGATTTGGGCGAGAGAGTAGCTCATGGCTCTCCTCCACAAACCAGAAATGAAAGCGAAGGGCCGGCCGGGCGGCGGACCGTCCGACCGGGACACCGGCGTTTCCGCGGGCGGGAGCCCGAAGGCTTATTAAGGGCTCTTGCAGTTCGGCTGCCGATCGCACCCCGCCCCTATGAACGACAAAAACGCACCCCCGAGAGGAAGTGCGGTTCGCCGTCCATGCGGCTTTGCTGAGCCGGAGATTTAGTCGAAAACGAGGCGAATGCAAGCCCGCGATTGCGGGCTCCCGGCCGCGTTTCCGTGGACCGTCGCGGGATCCCGGAGGGTGCGCACGATCCAACCGCCGCCCAGCAGCCGCGAGCCCGTATAGAAGACGCAGGCCTGACCCGGCGCCACCCCGCTCTCCGGCGCCCGGAACCGCACGCGCATGGTCCCGTTCTCTCCGGGCACGAGCTCTGCCGGCACCGCCGGCGTGTTGTAGCGGTGCTGCACCTCGACACACCGCACCGCCGAAGGGGGCTCCCCGCCGAGCCAGTTGACCTCCTCGAGCACCGCAGCCGCCGAAAGCGTGGCCTCCCGGGGGCCGACGAGAATGCGATGGCGGCCGCCGTCGATGGCCACCACGTAGAGCCGCTCGCCCACCGCCACCCCGAGCCCCCGCCGCTGCCCCACGGTGTAATGGGCGATGCCGCGGTGACGGCCGAGCGGGCGGCCGTCGGCGTGTTCGATCACCCCTTCCCGCCCCGCCTCCGGCCGCAGCCGCGTGACCAGCGCCGCGTGACGGCCGTCCGGCACGAAACAGATGTCCTGGCTTTCGGCCTTGGCGGCCACCGGAAGGTCGAGCGCGGCGGCGATGCGGCGCGTCTCCTCCTTGCGGAAACCGCCGAGGGGAAAATGACAGAAGGCGAGCTGCGCGCGGGTGGTCGCGAACAGGAAGTAGCTCTGGTCCTTGGCGGCATCCGCCGCGCGGTGGAGCTCGGGCCCCTCCCCGCCCTCGATCCGCCGCGCGTAGTGGCCGGTCACCAGCGCCGCCGCGCCGAGATCGCGCGCCACCTCGAGCAGGTCGCGGAATTTGATCCGCTCGTTGCAGCGCACGCAGGGAACCGGCGTGCGTCCGGCGGCGTAGGTGGCAGCGAAGTCCTCGATCACCGCCGCGCGGAAGCGTTCCTCGAAGTCCAGCACGTAATGGGGAATGGCGAGCCGGTCGGCCACCCGCCGCGCATCGCGGATGTCCCGCCCGGCGCAGCAGGCGCCGGCGCGGCCGGTGGCGGCGCCGTGGTCGTAGAGCTGGAGCGTGATCCCCACCACCTCGTAGCCGGCGCGCGTCAGCAGCGCCGCCGCCACCGAACTGTCGACGCCGCCCGACATGGCCACCACCACGCGGGCGCCCGCGGGCACGCCGGAAACGGTGATCGGCGGCACCGCTTCCGTCATTCCAGCAACACCTGGGGCGGGATGCGGACCACGAGTCCGTCCAGCTCGGGCGACATCCGGACCTGGCATCCGAGCCGCGAGGTGGGCGTCGGGCCCTCGGCGAGATCGAGCATCTCCTCCTCCTCCTCGCTGGGCGGTTCCAGCCGGTCGAACCAAGCCTCCGCGACGATCATGTGGCAGGTGGCGCAGGCCATCGAACCGCCGCAGGCGCCCTCCACCGCGAGGCCGCCCCGGTAGGCCGCCTCGAGGAGGCTCTGGCCGTTCTCGGCTTCCACCCGTCGCCGTTCGCCGCCGGGCAGCAGGAAGATCACGGAAGGCACGGCGATCGGACTGTCAGACGGCGAAGCTTTCGCCGCAGCCGCAGCGCGCCTTCTCGTTGGGATTGTGGAACACGAAACGGGCGGCGATGCGGTCCTCGGCCCAGTCGATCTCGGTGCCGGCGAGCAGCCGCACGGCCTCGGGATCGAGCACCAGCGTCACCTCGCCTTCGCGTACCACCACGTCCTCGGGGCCGATGTCGCGGGCGAAATCGAGGGCGTAGGAATAGCCCGAGCAGCCGCTGGTCCGGACCCCGAGCCGAATGCCGGCCGCACCGCCCCCCTGGGTCTCCAGGAGATGACGGAAACGGGCCGCCGCGGCCGGCGTCAGCTTCACGATATCCTCTCGCATCCTGCCTCTTGCCTCCTGGGGCCGCACCGCACCGGGCCCCACCGGACTATGTCGTCGCCGGCGCCCGATTGGCAAGCCCACGGCGCTCGCGGAACGCCTCCCGGAGCCGCTCCCAGGCGGCGAGGAACGCCTCGACCTCGGCCTCGGTGGTGGTCCAGCCGAGGCTCACGCGGATGGCGCAGGCGGCGATCTCGCGCGGCAGGCCCATCGCCGCCAGCACGTGGGATTCCGCCATCTTGCCCGAGGAGCAGGCGCTGCCGGCCCCCACCGCCACCCCTTCGAGATCGAGGCGCATCACCTGGAGTTCGGCCGGCACCCCCGGCATGGCGATGCAGCTCGTGTTGGCGAGGCGCGGTACCTCGCGGCCGAGGATCACCACGTCCCCGCGGGCCGCGACGGCCTCCTCCAGCCGGTCGCGCAGTGCCGCGAGCCGCGCCGGTTCCGCCGGCTCGATCGCCTCGAGGGCGGCGGCGAAGCTCATCGCCGCCGGCAGGTTCTCCGTCCCGGCGCGGGCCCGCCGCTCCTGTCCGCCGCCGCGCAGCAGGGGACGCGGCTCCACTTCCGGAGCCGTCACCAGCGCGCCGATCCCCGGCGGGCCGCCGAACTTGTGGGCGCTCAGGGCGAGGAAGTCGCCCCCGAGCCCGGCCGGGGACACCGCGAGCCGGCCCGGCACCTGGGCGGCGTCCACATGGAGCCGGATGCCGTGGCGGCGCAGCCGGGCGGCGATCTCGGCCACCGGCTGTACGATGCCTGTCTCGTTGTTGGCCAGCATCACCGAGACGAGGCGGCAGCCGTTCTCGAGGGCGAGCCTCTCGCAGCGTTCCGGATCCACCCGGCCGTCGGGACCGACCGGCAGCCGCACCGCGCCGGGCGCCGCCTCCAGTACCGAGGGATGCTCGATGGCGGAGACGAGTACCGGGCCGTCCGCCTGGGCCAGCGCCAGATTGTTGGCCTCGGTGCCCCCGCTCACGAAGGTCACGCGGTCCGGGGCCACCCCCAGCCGTGCGGCGATCCGCTCGCGCGCCTCCTCGAGCCGCGCCCGCGCGCGGCGGCCGAAGGCGTGCACGGAAGAGGGGTTGCCGAGCGCCTCGAGCCCGGCGAGCATCGCCGTCCGCGCCTCGGGCCGCAGCGGCGCGGTGGCGTTGTGGTCGAGATAGACGGAGGCGGCTCCGCGCGGCTTCACGAGAGGTGTTCAGGAGCCGCCCACGCAGCGGATCGGATTGCCTCCCTGCCCGTCGCCGTCCGACTTTCGGGCCTCGCCGTCGGCGAGACGGCGCTCGAGCTCCGCCACCCGCTGGTTGAGACGCTCGATGGCCCGCGCCACCGGATCGACCGAATCCCCGGGCGTCGTGCCGTAGGCGGGAAAGCCCGAGGGCTTCGCCTCGGCGACCGGCCGCGGTCCGACCTGCCGGGCCGGCACGCCGACCACCGTGGCCCCCGCCGGCACCTCCTTGAGCACCACCGCGTTGGAGCCGATGCGGGCGCCGCGACCGACACGAAAGGGACCGAGCACGGCGGCGCCGGCGCCGATCACCACCTCGTCCTCGATGGTCGGATGGCGCTTGCCGCTGTTGGAGCTCACGCCGCCCAGGGTGACCCCCTGATAGAGGGTGACGTCGTCGCCGATCTCGGTGGTTTCGCCGATCACCACGCCCATCCCGTGGTCGATGAAGAAGCGCCGGCCGATGCGGGCGCCGGGATGGATCTCGATGCCGGTGAGGAAACGGCTGAGCTGGGAGAGGAGGCGGGCGGACAGCCGCCAGCCGCGACACCAGAGTGCATGCGCGAGGCGGTGCATCAGAAGGGCATGGAGCCCCGGATAGCAGAGCAGCACCTCGATCCGCGACCGCGCCGCC
Organism: Alphaproteobacteria bacterium; assembly: GCA_027045875.1. GTDB lineage: Bacteria > Pseudomonadota > Alphaproteobacteria > Geminicoccales > Geminicoccaceae > JALSRW01. Next base: position 23,158 of record JALUAG010000099.1, read on the forward strand.
GGGTCGCGGTCGAATACCGCCTGCACGTCTTCTCGCAGCCTCTTGAACATCTCGCCCGCCTTGCCAAATCTCGGAACGCCGGCCGGTTCGCGATGCCACTGCGACCGGGGCCGTGCAGGCCGACGCTGCCGAGTGCGTTGCGTTTGCTGTCCCGACCCAAGTATAGAGGCGCGGTCGGGTGAATCAATCGCGCGGGGATGCTCCCCCTTCCTCAACGTCCGGTGGGGAGGGACGGGATCGCCCGCCCATGTGCGCAAGGGGCGAACGCGAACATGCCTGAAGTGATCTTCAACGGCTCCGACGGACGTCTGGAGGGACGCTACGTGCATGGCGAGGGCCCGAACCCGCCGCTCGCCCTCATCCTCCATCCGCACCCGCTGCACGGCGGCACCATGAACAACCGGGTGGTCTACACCCTGTTCCACATCTTCCGGCGGCGGGGGTTCTCGACCCTGCGCTTCAACTTCCGCGGCGTCGGCCGGTCCCAGGGCGTGTTCGACCACGGCCAGGGCGAGCTGCGCGACGCCGCGGTGGCCCTCGACTGGATGCAGCAGGTCAATCCCAACAACAACATGGCCTGGGTGGCGGGCTTCGGCTTCGGTGCCTGGATCGCGATGCAGCTCCTGATGCGCCGACCCGAGGTGCAGGGCTTCATCTGCTGTTCGCTGCCCGCCAATCTCTACGATTTCAGCTTCCTCGCCCCCTGCCCTTCCTCCGGCCTCATCGTGCACGGCGAGCAGGACCTGGTCACCCCCACCGAATCGGTGATCAAGCTCGTCAACAAGCTTGCCCAGCAGCGCGGCATCATCATCGACTTCCACACCATCGAGGGCACCGACCACTTCTTCCGCGGCGCCTTCGAGGAACTCGAGGAAGTGTGCGAGGCCTACCTCGACAAGCGTCTCGAGGCGAGCGTCGAACCCGCTGCCATCGGCCGGTGAGAACGGCCGATGCGCGGTTTCCGATCGGATTTCCTGAGGGTTCTCGCCGAGCGCGGCTTCATCCACCAGTGCACCGACCCGGAGGCCCTCGACGGGGCGGCCGCCGAGGGACGCATCACGGGCTATGTCGGCTTCGACTGCACCGCCGACAGCCTCCATGTCGGCAATCTCCTGAGCATCATGATGCTGCGCTGGCTGCAGCGCACCGGCCACCGGCCGATCGCCCTCGTCGGCGGCGGCACCACGAAGGTCGGTGACCCCTCGGGCAAGGACGAGAGCCGGCGCCTGCTGTCCGAGGAGGAGATCGCCCGCAACAGGGCGGGCATCCTGCGGTCGCTCGAGAAGTTCCTCGATTTCGGCGGCGGCGAGGCGCTGCTCGTGGACAATGCCGAATGGCTCGACCGCCTCCTCTACATCCCCTTCCTGCGCGAGGTGGGCCGCCATTTCACCATCAACCGCATGCTCGCCTTCGAGAGCGTGCGCCAGCGTCTCGAGCGCGAGCAGCCGCTCACCTTCCTCGAGTTCAACTACATGGTGATGCAGGCCTACGACTTCCTGGAGCTGTCGCGCCGTTTCGACTGCCGGCTGCAGATGGGCGGTTCCGACCAGTGGGGCAACATCGTCTGCGGCATCGAGCTCGCGCGCCGCGCCGAGGGCAGGCAGCTCTTCGGGCTCACCTGTCCGCTGCTGACTACCGCCTCGGGGGCCAAGATGGGCAAGACGGCCCAGGGTGCGGTCTGGCTCAACGAGGACCGGCTGCCCCCCTTCGAGTACTGGCAGTTCTGGCGCAACACCGAGGACGCCGACGTCGGCCGCTTCCTGCGCCTCTTCACCGAACTGCCGCTCGAGGAGATCGCGCGCCTCGAGCGCCTGCAGGGCGCGGAGATCAACGAGGCCAAGAAGATCCTCGCCTTCGAGGCGACCCGTCTCGCCCACGGCGAGGAGGCGGCGCGGAAGGCGGCGGACGCGGCGCGACGGCTGTTCGAGGGGGGCGAGGGCTCGGTGGCCGCCCTGCCCGAGGTGACCGTGCCTCGAACCCGCCTCGCCGAAGGGGTGCCGGTGGTGGAGCTCTTCACCCTGGCCGGCCTCGCCAAATCCCGGGGCGAAGCGCGGCGCCTGATCCGCGGCGGCGGCGCGCGGCTCGACGACCGGCGGATCACCGACGAGCATCTCATGATCCGCGAGGCGGACCTCGGCGACGGTGCCCTCAAGCTGTCCGCCGGCCGGAAGCGGCACGTGCTGGTGCGCGCCGCCTGAGCCTCCCGCCGCCGATCGACCGGGGGTGGACCGGCGTCCGGGCCGGCCGTACTGAGGAGCCATGCGCCAGGACATCCTCGCCCCGCCGCTCGCGGCCGATCCGCAGATGCTGGCCCGCAACCGCGAGCGGTTCGAGCGCCGCCTTGCCGGTACGGCCGCGGCACCGCTGCCGGAATGGCTGGCTGCCGAGGAGCACCGGCGCCTCGTCGAGGGCGTCCTGGGCTCCAGCCCGTTCCTGACCGAATGCCTGCTGGCCGAGCTCGACCGGCTCGCCCTGTTCGCCGCCGAAGGGGCGGATCGGGCCTTCGACCGGCTGCTCGAAGAGACCCGCGACCTCGCCATCGCCCACCGCGGCCAGCTGATGGCCGATCTCCGGCGGCTGCGGCGAGGCGCGGCGCTTCTGGTGGCGCTCGCCGACCTCGGCGGCTTCTGGGATCTGGAGGCGGTCACGGGCGCCCTCTCCCGCTTCGCCGATCTGGCGATCGGCCGGGCGGTGGACCACCTGCTCCTCGAAGCCGCACAGCGGGGGGAGATCGAACTGCCCGACCCGCAGCGTCCCGGCCGACAGAGCGGCCTCGTGGTGCTGGCGATGGGCAAGCTCGGCGCCTTCGAGCTCAACTACTCCTCCGACATCGACCTCATCGTCCTGTTCGACGGCGGCCGCCTCGCCTACCGCGGCGGCGAGGCGCCGATGGCCTTCGCCGTGCGGCTCGCCCGCACCCTCGTCTACATGCTGGAGCAGAAGACGCGGGAGGGCTACGTGTTCCGCACCGACCTGCGGCTGCGACCGCATCTGCCCGGCCACCCGCTCGCGATCTCCTGCGAGGACGCCGAGCTCTACTACGAGCGCCACGGCCAGAACTGGGAACGCGCCGCCTTCATCAAGGCCCGGCCGGTGGCCGGCGACATCGAGGCGGGAGAGGCCTTCCTCGACCGGCTGCGACCCTACGTCTGGCGCAAGTATCTGGACTATGCGGCGATCCGCGACATCCATTCCATCAAGCGCCAGATCCACGCCCATCGCGGCTTCGGCCACATCCGGGTGCTGGGCCACGACCTCAAGGTGGGACGCGGCGGTATCCGCGAGATCGAGTTCTTCGTCCAGACCCAGCAGCTCATCCTGGGCGGCCGCTATCCCGAGCTGCGCGGCCGGCGCACCCGCGAGGTGCTGGCGGCGCTGGCCGCCGGCCGCTGGATCGAGGCCGAGGCGGCGCGCGAGCTGGACGCCGCCTACGTGGCGCTGCGCGGCCTCGAACACCGGCTGCAGATGGTGGCCGACCGCCAGACCCAGCTCCTGCCCGCCCGCGAGACCGAATTCGCGAAATTCGCCGCCTTCGCCGGCCACCGTGATCCGACCGCCTTCGAGGACGCCATCCGCGCGGTGCTGCTGACGGTGGAGCGGCACTACGCGGCGCTGTTCGAGAAGGAACCCGACCTCGCCGCCGGGGCGCGGCTCGTGTTCACCGGCACCGAGGACGATCCCGAAACCCTGGAGACCCTGCGCGGCATGGGCTTCCGCGATCCGGGCGCGGTCTCGGCGCGGATCCGGAGCTGGCATCACGGGCACATCCGGGCCACCCGAAGCGCCCGCGCGCGCGAGCTGCTGACCGAGCTCACCCCGAGCATCCTCGAGGCCCTGCGCCGCCAGCCCGACATCGACGAGGCGTTCCGCCTGTTCGACGAGTTCGTCTCCAACCTGCCGGCCGGGGTGCAGATCTTCTCCCTGCTGCGGGCCAATCCGCCGCTCCTCGTGCTGCTCTCCGACCTGATGGGCGCGGCGCCGCGTCTCGCCGGATATCTGAGCCGTCACGTGGACCTCTTCGAGGCGATGCTGGCACCCGACTTCTTCGAGCCGCTGCCCGGCGCCGAGGAGCTGCGGCGCGAGCTCGACGCCCGCCTCGCCGATGCCCGCCACCTCGAGGAGGTGCTCGATCTCACCCGGCGCTGGGCCCACGGCCGCCAGTTCCAGGCCGGGCTCCACGTGCTGCTCGGGGTGAGCGACGTCCGCGCCGCCCAGGCCTGTCTCACCGCCCTCGCCGATGTCGTGCTGCAGGCGCTGCTGCCCCGCGCGGAGGCCTGGCTGGCACCGCAGCACGGCCGCATCCCGGGCGGTGCCTTCGCCGTCCTCGGTCTGGGCAAGCTCGGCAGCCGGGAGCTCACCATCGGCTCCGATCTCGATCTCGTCTTCGTCTTCGACGCCCCCGCCGAGGCCCGTTCCGACGGCCCCCAGCCGCTCGCCGCCACCACCTTCTACGCCCGGTTCGGCCAGCGCCTCGTGAGCGCCATCTCGGCCCGCACCGCCGAGGGACGGCTCTACGAGATCGACACCCGCCTGCGCCCGTCGGGCAACGTGGGACCCGTCGCATGCAGCTTCGAGAGCTTCCAGCGCTACAATCGGGAAACCGCCCAGAGCTGGGAGCATCAGGCCCTGACCCGGGCGCGGGCGGTGGCCGGCAACGCGGCGCTCGGCCGCCGTCTCGAGAGGGCGATCGACGAGATCGTTCGCCTGCCGCGGGATACCGTCCGCCTGGCGGCGGAAATCCGGGCCATGCGGGAGCGGATCTTCCGCGAGCACGGCTCCGACAGTCCCTGGAACCTCAAGCACGTGCGGGGCGGCCTCGTCGATCTCGAATTCACGGCGCAGTTTCTCCAGCTCGCCCACGCCCACGACCATCCCGAACTGCGCGCGACGCGGACCCGCGACGTGCTGGAACGGGCGGGCCGGATCGGGCTGCTCGAGGCCGAGCGGTCGCGCGATCTGGTCGCCGCCCTCGACCTCCAGCACGCCCTCCAGGCCGTTCTCCGGCTCTCGACCAGCCCCGGTTTCCGTGCTGGCGAGGCGCCGGCGGGCATCCGCGAAGCCCTGCTGCGGGCCGCCAACCGCGTGGTCGACGGCGGGCTGCCGCTCGAAAGCTTCGCCGCCCTCGAAACGCGCCTGCGAGAGGGCCAGGCGCTCGCCCGCGAGACCTTCGACCGGTTCTGTCCTCCTTCCACCGCCCCGTCCGAGGAAACCCCGCCATGACCGAACGCACCGACCTCGTCCCCGGCGCTCCCTGCCCGCCCTTCGACATGCCGCTCGATCAGGGCGGTCGGGTGTCCCTCGAGAGCCTGCGCGGCCGCCCCTTCGTGCTCTACTTCTACCCCAAGGACGACACCTCGGGCTGCACCCGGGAGGCGGTCGCCTTCTCGGAACGGCATGCGGCCTTCGAGGCGCTCGGCGTGCCGGTGATCGGCGTGTCGCGGGACAGTCTCGAAAAGCACCGACGCTTCCGGGAAAAGCACGGTCTCGAGGTGGCCCTCGCCAGCGACGAGACGGGCGCCGTCACCGAGGCCTTCGGGGTATGGGTCGAAAAGAGCATGTACGGCCGCCGGTACATGGGCATCGAGCGGGCCACCTTCCTGGTCGACGCCGAGGGGCGGATCCACCGGGTGTGGCGGAAGGTGAAGGTGCCGGGCCACGCCGAGGCGGTGCTGGCGGCCGCACGCGAACTCGTCGAAGGAAAGCCGGAGGTGTCCAGGTGAGTCCGCGCACGCCGGGCCTCAATGCGCGTCTGCGGGCCTATCTCCTGGAGGTCGGCCTGCGCGAACACCCGGCACTGCGCGCTCTGCGCGAGGTGACCGACCGGTTGCAGGAAGGTGGCATGCGCTCCTCCGCCGAACAGGCCCAGCTGCTCGCCTTCCTGGTCGAACTCACGGGCGCCGAACGGCTTCTCGAGATCGGCTGCTTCTCCGGCTATGCGACCCTCGCCATGGCGCTGGCCCTGCCGCCCGGCGGGCGCATCGTCACCCTCGACGTCAACGCCGACTGGGCGGAGATCGGCCGCCGGTACTGGCGGCAGGCGGGGGTCGAGGACCGGATCGAGCTGCGCCTCGGCCTCGCCCTCGACAGCCTCGACGCGCTGCTCGCCGAGGGCGCCCGCGGGAGCTTCGATCTCGTCTACATCGACGCCGACAAGAAACGGTACGAGGACTATCTCGACCGGGCCCTCGGCCTCGTCCGGCCGGGAGGACTGATCGCCGCCGACAACGTGCTGTGGCACGGGGCGGTGGCGGATCCGGAGGATCGCAGCCGGCAGGCGCAGGCACTGCGGCGCTTCAACCGCCGGGTCCACGACGATCCGCGGCTCGCCCTCTGCATGCTGCCGGTGGGGGACGGCCTCACCCTGCTCCGCCTTCGCCCCCGAACCGGACCCGGCCAGCCATGACAAAAGCGGGCCGTACGGCCCGCAGTCGACGACCGGGAACGCGCCCACGCCACGCTCCCGGCGCCTCGTATCGAACGTTCGCGGTCAGTGTGCCCGGGCCGGCTGCTGACGCGCCTGCCAGGCCGCCCAGATCGCCAGCGCCGCCGTGACGATGCCGACGATCACGTGGTTCCACACGGCCGCGGTCACCGTCGCGTAGCCCGTGATCCAGGGCGAGACGACGAGCCACACGCCCAGGAGAGCGTTGACCCATTCCTCCCACTCCTGGAACGCCGTCAGCGCGGCGATGGCCGCAACGGCGACGATGACGCCCGGAACCCAAGCGTTCCAGGCGGCCGTGCTTTCGGCCGTGTAGCCGAACAGCCAAGGCGAGATCACCAGCCAGAGGCCCAACAACACATTGACCGCATCGTGCCACTGACGTGACAGCTTGCTGCCGAACTCCGCCATGGCTCACCTCCTAGCCTGCCGTGCTCCAATCGACGATCGAGCTCTGCAAGCCATTCGGCAGGTTATGATTTGGCTTCCGGTTTCGTGCTTTGCAAGGGGGAATCAGCGCCGGCGTGTGCGCTGCGGTTCCGGCATCCCCGCCACAGCGCGGCGCAGATCCTCAAGGCGGATGCGGTCACGATCGTCGGGGCCGATGCGTTCCTCCGCCCGCCGCAGGTAGAGCTCCGCATCGCGTCTGTCGTGGCGGAGCACCGCCCATTCGGCCAGCGCCAGAAACGACTCCCCCTCGTCGCCCAGTCGGCCGGCGACCACCCCGAGGAGCCGATAGGCGGGCGCATAGAGCCGATCGAGGCGGATCGCCTCGCGCAGCGCGGCCCGGGCTTCCGGCAGCAGCTCGGGCCGGTCCTGCTCGATCAGGGTGCGGGCGAAGGCCACCCGCACGAGCGCCGAATCCGGCCGCAACGCCAGCGCCTTCCGATAGAAGGGTTCGGCTTCCGCCACCCGCCCCCGCTCGAACAGGAACTGCCCCTTGAGTTCCAGCAGATACGGATCTTCCGGCCGCTCCCGCAGCAGCTCGTCGAGAAGCCGCATCGATTCGTCGAAGCGGAGATCCCGGTAGAGGGCGATGGCGCGAGCGTAGCGGGTTGCAAAATCCTTTCCCCGATACCGGCGGAGCGCCTCCTGCGGCGGCGCGAGGAAGCCCACGAGCTTGGCCACGATCCGCCGGTGCTCGGCCTCGAGGGCCTGATCCGGCGGCCGTTCGTCGGCCGCCGCCGCGGTCACCTGGCTCTCGAGAAAGCGGATGCGATCACGGGTGAGCGGATGCGTCTGCAGGAATTCGCCTCCGCCTCCGGAGATGCCGCGTGCGCGGGCATCGAGAAGCTCCATCACCTCGAGAAGGCCGCGCGGCGACATGCCCACCGCCGACAGATACGTCACCGCCGCCTGGTCCGCGGCCTGCTCCTGGGCACGGGTGAACGTCAGCATGCGCTGGCGTGCGAGCCCCTGCGAGCCGACGATCGCCGCCGTCCCGAGCTGCGGCGCCCCCGCCACTGCCGCGGCGATGCCGAGGAGGGCACCGATCAGGGCCTGCTGTCCCGCTCGCTCGCCGGCCCGCACCATCCGGGTCAGATGACCACCGGCGATGTGACCGATCTCGTGGGCGATCACGCCCGCGAGCTGCTCCGGGGTCTCGGCGGCCTCGATCAGCCCCGTGAAGACGAACAGGTTCTGGCCGCCGGCGACGAAGGCGTTGAGCCGGGGATCGGCGAGCACGAACAGGCGCAGATCCTCGGGACGGAGCCCCGCGGCCTCCAGCAGCGGATCGGCGAGGCGCCGCAGATAGCGCTCCGTCTCGTCGTCACGGATCGCACCCTGGGCCATCGCCGGCAGGGAGGCCACCAGCAGCAGCAAGAGTACCGTCAGCGCCCGCAGCAACGCCATGCCCGAACTCCGACCTGCGGGTGTCGGCGCTTCACGCGCCCGCGATCGGGTCGCTGGGGCACTGGCGAACCCGCCCACCCGGTGACAGTTTGGTGCCGTAGATATAGGAGCCGAGCGGAAACCGAAAAAGGTCGGGCCGGATGAAAGCGTCGAAACGCAGCGACATCGCCCCCTTCATCGTCATGGAAGTGCTGGAGGCGGCCAACGCCCGCGCCGCCGCGGGCGCCGACGTGATGCATCTCGAACTGGGGGAGCCGGGCGGCGGACCGCCCCCTTCCGCCCTGCGGGCGGCACGCACCGCCCTCGCCGAGGCGTCCCTCGGCTACAGCGAGGCCTTCGGGCTGCCGGACCTCAGGCGGCGCATCGCCCGCCACTATCTCGAGCGCTACGGGGTCGATCTGCCGCCGGCCCGCATCGCGCTCACGGTGGGCGCTTCGGGCGCCTTCATCCTGGCCTTCCTGGCGGCCTTCGACGCCGGCGACCGCGTCGCCCTCGCCGAGCCGGGCTATCCCGCCTACCGCAATATCCTGAAGGCCCTCGGCATCGAGGTGGTGTCACTGCCGGTGGGCTTCGCCGAGCGGTTCCAGCCCGCGCCGGAACTGCTGGAGCGGGCCGCTCCCCTCGACGGGCTGATCATCGCCAGTCCCGCCAATCCCACCGGCACCATGCTCGACGACGAAGAGCTCGCGCGCCTCGCACGCTGGTGCCGCGACAACGGGGTGCGCCTCGTGAGCGACGAAATCTACCACGGGATCACCTACGGCCGGCCGGCGGACACCGTACTGCGCCACGACGACCGGGCGGTCGTGGTCAACAGCTTCTCCAAGTTCTTTTGCATGACCGGCTGGCGGCTGGGCTGGATCGTGCTGCCCGAGGATCTGCGGCTGCCGGCCCTCCGTCTCGCGCAGAACCTGTTCATCGCCCCGCCCACCATCTCCCAGCACGCCGCGCTCGGGGCGTTCGACGACCTGCCGCTGCTCGACGCGCGCGTCGACGGCTACCGACGCAACCGTGACCGGATCCTGACGGCGCTCGCGGAGGCGGGCCTCGCGCGCGTCGCCCCGCCCGACGGTGCCTTCTACATCTATGTCGACATCGGCGGGCTCGGAAGCGACGCCGCCGCGATCAGCCGCAGGATGCTCGAGGAGATCGGCGTCGCCACCACGCCGGGCAACGATTTCGATCCGGTGCGCGGGCATCGCTTCCTGCGCATCTCCTTCGCCGCCGAGGAGCCCACGGTCGAGGAAGCCTGTCGCCGCCTCGTGCCCTGGCTTCGGAGCCGCCTCGCCGAGGCCGCAACCGAGCTGCCCGCCGGCGGCTGAAGAGCCTCAGCGCAGCCAGCGGCTCCACCAGCCGGTGCGCCGCGCTCCCTCCTCGCGTCGCTCCGATCCGCGCTCGCCGACGCCGGCCTCCACGCGCTCGCCGCCCCCCCCGGACGTTTCCGCCATCTCCCGCCCGGCACCGATCGTCCCGGCGACGCGCTCCGGGGCGGGCTCGCGCGGCCCGTTGGACTCCGCGGCCACCGCCGCGAAGGGTTCGGACGCCGGCCGCGGCAGCTCTCCCTGTGGCGGCATCGCGCGCCCGCCCGCCGCCGCGGCGCCCGCCGGTTCCTCCTCTCGGATCTCCGCCGCCGGAGCCTCGATCACCGTCGGGACCTCGGCCGCCGGCGTTTCCGGCTGTGGCTCGGATCCATCCCCGGCTTCGACGGTGGCCGGTGCTCCGGAAGATGTCGTCCCGGCCACGACCGGAGCGGTCTCGACCGGTTCGGCGGCTTCGGCCGTGGCGACGGCCGCGGTCTCCGCCGGGGCGGCGGTCGCCTCGACCGGCTCCTCCTTGCGGGACCGCCGACGCCGACGACGGCGGCGGGCCGGGGCGGGTGCCTCCCCACCGGTCGTCTCCGCCCCTTCGGCCGCAGCGGGGGTCACAGCCTCCGCCGGCTCGGCGGGCTTTTCGGCCGGCCGTTCGGTGGCAGCCGCCTCGGCGGCCGCCTCCTCTCGGCTTTCGCCGCTGCGGCGACGACGGCGGCGACGGCGACGGCGACGGCCACCCTCCTCCGTTTCGGCCTTCTCGCCCGCCTTCTCGCGGGCCTTGGCCGGTGCCGTTTCGACCTCGGTATCGACCTCGGCCTCCGGTTCCTCGCGCTTCTCGAGCACCTCGAGCGCCAGCCCGTGCGGCGCCAGATGCTCGTCGATCGCCACCTCGACCCGCAGCCCGTAGCGATTCTCGAGATGCGCCAGGGTCTCCCGCTTGTGGTTCAGGAGATAGATCGCGACATCGACCGGCACCAGCAGCTTGAGCGCCGCCGCCTCGTTCTTGATTCCCTCCTCCTGGATCCGCCGCAAGGCCTGCAGGGCGATTCCCTCGGTCGAGCGCACCATGCCCTGGCCGAGACAGACCGGGCAGACCTTGGTCGAGAGCTCCTGGAGGCTCGGCCGCAGGCGCTGCCGCGACAGTTCCAGCAGTCCGAAGCTCGAGATCCGGCCCACCTGGAGGCGTGCCCGGTCGGACTTGAGGGCCTCCCGCAGCCGCCGCTCCACCTGGCGCTGGTGGCGCGGCTCCCCCATGTCGATGAAGTCGATCACGATGAGACCGGCGAGATCCCGCAGCCGGAGCTGGCGGGCGATCTCGTCGGCGGCCTCGAGATTGGTCTTGAGGGCGGTCTCGTCGATGTGACGCTCGCGGGTGGAGCGGCCCGAGTTGACGTCGATGGCGGTGAGCGCCTCGGTGGTGTGGATGACGATCGAGCCGCCCGAGGGCAGTTCCACCACCGGGCTCATGATGGCGTCGAGCTGCTCCTCGATCCCGTAGCGCACGAATAGCGGGATCTCTTCCTTGTAGAGCTTGACGTGCCGTGCCCGGCTCGGGGTCATGATCTGCATCAGCCGCCGGGCGGCGCGATAGGCCTCCTCGCCCTCCACCCAGACCTCGCCGATGTCGCGGCTGTAGAGGTCCCGCAGCGCCCGCTTGACGAGGTTGCCCTCCTCGTAGATCAGGCAGGGGGCCACGCTCTCGAGGGTCGTCTCCCGGATCTCGTTCCACAACCGCAGCAGATAGTCGTAGTCGCGGCGGATCTCCGCCTTGCTGCGCTCCTGACCGGCGGTGCGGATGATGAGCCCCATGCCCTCGGGCACATCGAGCTCCTGGGCGATCTTCTTGAGCCGCTTGCGGTCGTCGGGATTGGTGATCTTGCGGCTGATGCCGCCGCCCCGCGGGGTGTTGGGCATGAGCACGCAGTAGCGGCCGGCCAGCGAGAGATAGGTCGTCAGCGCCGCGCCCTTGCTGCCCCGCTCCTCCTTGACCACCTGGACCAGCATGATCTGCCGCCGGCGGATCACCTCCTGGATGCGGTAGGAGCGCAGGAGACGCGCCCGCCGCCGGGCGATCTCCTCGAGCACATCGGCGGTCTCCTCGTCGGCGTCGTGGGTCAGGGTGGTGCCGTCGCCGTTTTCCTCTCCCTCGCCCTCGGCGGCGGC
>JALUAG010000100.1 GCA_027045875.1 Alphaproteobacteria bacterium
TGGCTCGCCCCGCCCCCCAACCAGCACCCGGACCACCTGCGCTACCCGGAGCTGCCGCAGATCCTGACCACGGGCGGCCCGGACGGCCACACCCTCGTCGTGCGGCCCGAATACCGGCGCATCGTCATCGAGGCCCGCGACCGCGCCGTGCGCCGCGGCCCCTGGAAGCTCGTCCGCCTGGCGCTCGCCGGAGCGCCCGAAGAGCGCCTCTACCGGATCCGCCCCGACGGAGCCCCCGAGCCGGCCACCAATCCCCCGCCCGAGGTCGCCGAGGCGCTGCGCGCCGCGCTCGCCGGCCACCTCCGGGCCGAGCCTGTGGGGCCCGAACGCGTGTCGTACCTTTCCCCCAACCCGCGTGGATGAAGGGTATCATGCGCCCGGTCGATCAGAACCCCGGGACGGAAAACGAGGCCCTCGACCCTTCGATCGGCATGACATGCCAAGGCCCAGGCCTCCAAGCCGGTGCTTCCCACCTGCATGAGGTTGAGGAAGAAGCCGGAGCGCCGGTTTTCGTCCTGTCCGTCTGCTGGCGGACCGGCAGCACGCTGCTCCAGCGCCTGCTCATCGACGCCGGCATCCTGGTGTGGGGCGAGGCGGGCGGCGCGCTCGACGCCCTCGAGGATGCCTACGAACGTTATCGCCAGATGCTGGGAGAGGGAGGCGAGCGCTTCCGGCACGGGTATGGCGGAAACGGCGCGCGTCAGTATGCCCGTTTCCGCGAGGACACGGCGAAGGGCGCCCACGAGTGGGTGGCCTGCATGAACCCGCCCGAGGGCGAGATCCGTGCCGCGCTGCGGCAGGCGCTCGAGTCCATCTACGCGGCGCCGGCGCGCAGGCTCGGCTACGCCCGCTGGGGCATCAAGGAGGTCCAGAGCGGCGTCCGTGCCGCACGGTGGCTCTGCAGCCTCTTCCCAGGCGCCCGCGTGATCGTCCTTGCGCGGAACCCTCTGGACACCCTGCGCTCGATCAAGCGCCGCCGCTGGATGGACCGGGCGGACACGCCGCGCCCCTGGGAGCTCTACGCGCGGCACTGGAGCCGGCTCGCCACCGAGCTCCGGGCACTGCCCGACGCGCTCGCGGTGCGCTACGAGGATCTGGTCGAAGATCCCTCCGTGGCCGCAGCGATCGGCGAGCACGTGGAGGCGGACATCGATTTCGGGCTGATCCGCCGCAGCCGTGCGGACTGGAAGGCCGCCCATGGCGAGGACCTCACGTGGCGCGAGGTCCGGGCGATTCGACGCATCACGCGCGAGGCCGCCGCCGGGTGGGGCTATCGCCTCTAGTCACGGGCGCCGGCGGACGCTACGGTGCCGCACCCACCCGACGGAGCGCACCGACGACGTACCAGGCCCCGCATGAGCTCCCTGGCCGCGGCGAGGCCCGGGTGCGTGCGCCAGAGTGCGGCGGCGAGCATCCACGCCGCGACCGATCCCCCGAACGCAGCCGCGGAAGCGAGAACGTCCCCCCACCAGCCCGTCCACGGCGCGAGGGCTTGCGCCAGCGCACCACAGGCGGCCCCGGCGAGGCCGGCCATCGCCGCCGGCAGGACCGCAGCGGCGACGGCGCGCGCATGAAGCACGCCGCTGTGACGGTGGACGAGAACGAGCAGCCCCGCCAGCATCAGCCACGACCGAAGCGCCAACGCGGCGGCGATACCCCCCAGGCCCCAGCGGCTGCCGGCGAGCACCGCGACGACCGCCAGCACGAGGCCCGCGGCCTGGAGCACCGCCTCCCGCCCGGCCAGCCCGCGGGCGTCGGCGAGCGCGCCGAGCTGCACGGACACGGTGGTGGCGAAGGCGCCGAGGATCAGCCACCGCATGGGCTCCACGGCCTCGCGCCACTTCTCGCCGTAGAGGCCGACGATGAAGG
>JALUAG010000101.1:0-350 GCA_027045875.1 Alphaproteobacteria bacterium
CCACCTGGGAGGAGGCGCGGCCGGCGCACGCGCGCGCCGCGCGGCGCTGGTGGTGGGCCCGGCTCGGCGCGGGCGGCCGCCTCCTCGACAAGACCTGCATCAACGTGCTGCGCGTGGGCTACCTCGCCCGCCTCTTCCCGGACGCCCACTTCGTCTACGTCCACCGCGACGGGCGCGACAACGTCAGCTCCCTCATCGACGGCTGGCGCAAGGGCGACCACTTCGCCCTGTCGAAGCTGCTCGGGCCGCTCCCGGAGCCGGTCGCCATCGAGGGCGGTGCCTTCACCGACTGGCGCTTCTTCCTGCCGCCCGGCTGGCGCGCCCTCGGCCGCGCCAGCCGGGCGGCAGGA
>JALUAG010000101.1:360-1863 GCA_027045875.1 Alphaproteobacteria bacterium
CCTGGAGTACACCCCGGCCGCGCGGGCCCACTGCGAGCGCCTCGCCGAGCGGCCCACGAGCATCGTCAGCGGCCCGCCCCAGCGCGAGAAGTGGAAGCGCCGCAACCCCCGCGAGGTCGAGTCCATCCTCGACCGCATCGCCCCCCTGCAGCAGGAGCTCGGCTATGCCTGAGGAGACCGTTGCCCGTTCCCATCCCGGCCCGGGTCAGGAGCAAGCAGCCTCCCGCCCGAACCCCCTTGACCGCCTCGCGGAGGCTGTCTGCTATCGCATCGCCCATGCGCTGGTGGCAAGGCGCGACGCCGCCATATCCGGCCGCGAGGAGGAGCAGGGGCCCTTCGCCGGGAGCATCGATCTTACGGACCGCGCCAAATGGTATGCCTGGCGCGCCCGGGGGCTCAGGCGGCAGTTCGAAGGGCACTTCGATCCCGCGCTCGTGCGGGGCAAGGACGTGCTCGACTTCGGCTGCGGCGGCGGGGCGCTGGCGGTCCTGGCCGCCGACCTCGGCGCGCGCAGCGTGGTCGGCGTGGACCTGCGCGAGGACCACATCGCGCAGGCCCGGGACCTCCTGCGCTCCTTGGAGGGCACCCGCCCCGTCGAGTTCGTGGTGGCGAGCGCCCCGGACCGGGTCGACTTCGAGGACGAGCGCTTCGACGTCATTCTCTGCTTCGACGTGCTCGAGCACATCATGCGCTACGAGGAGATCATTTCCGAGTGGCGCCGGATCCTCCGTCCGGGCGGGCGCGTGCTGATCTGGTGGCAGCCCTACTATCACCCCTACGGTCACCACCTGCAGGTCTACATCCCCATTCCGTGGGCTCATGTGCTGTTTCCGCGGCGCGTGCTGGCCCGCGTCTGCTCCCGGATCCTGCGCTCGCCGGCCTACCGGCCCCGCTTCTGGGACCTCGATGAGCACGGCAGACGCCTCGTCGACCGCGAGTTCCGGGTGGAGAACCTGGGCGGCGTCAACCGTCTGACCATCGCAGGCTTCGAGAGGCTGTGCCGCAGGTCGGGCCTGCGCATCGTGCGACGCCAGCCCTATCCGTTCCGTGGTCCGCTCCCGGTGCGCGCCGTCAGCCGGGCGATGACGAGGGTGCCGGGCCTGCGCGAGTTCTTCACCGCTTACATGATCTACGAGATCGAGCGTGCCTGAGCTTCCCCTGGTCTCCGTGGTCATGCCGGCATGGAACGCCGAGCGCTGGGTGGCGCGCGCGGTCGACAGCGCCCTCGCCCAGGACCACGAGCCCAAGGAGGTCATCGTCGTCGACGACGGCTCCACCGACGGCACGTCCGCCGTCCTCGCCCGCTACGGGCGGCGCATCCGGGTCGTGCGCCAGCCCAACCGCGGATTGCCCGCCGCCCGCAACGCGGGCCTGCGCGCCGCGCGCGGGGAGCTGGTCGCCTTCCTCGACGCCGACGACCGCTGGCTGCCGGGCAAGCTCGCCGCCCAGGTCGCGCTCATGCGCGAGCGCCCCGAGCTCGGCTTCTGCGCCACCGAGGCCTGG
>JALUAG010000102.1 GCA_027045875.1 Alphaproteobacteria bacterium
TCCCGCCCGCGGCGGCGGGAGGCGCTCGAGAGGGTGGCGGGGGAGATCGCCGCCGCGGGCGGGACGGCCCTGACCGTGCCCACCGACATCACCGATCCGGCCTCGGTGGGGGCGCTGTTCGCCGAAATCGAGACCCGTTTCGGCCGCCTCGACCTGCTGTTCAACAACGCCGGCATCGGCGCGCCGGCGGTTCCCCCCGACGAGCTCACCCTCGAGGACTGGCGGGCGGTGGTGGCGACCAATCTCGATGGCGCCTTCTACTGCGCCCGGGAGGCCTTCGGCCTGATGCGCCGACAAAAGCCGCGGGGCGGGCGGATCATCAACAACGGCTCGATCTCGGCCCACAGCCCGCGTCCCTTCTCCGCCCCCTACACCGCCACCAAGCACGCCATCACCGGCCTCACCCGATCCCTGGCCCTCGACGGGCGGGCCTTCGACATCGCCTGCGGCCAGATCGACATCGGCAACGCCGCCACCGAGATGACCGAACGCATGGCGGAGGGGGTGCCGCAGGCCGACGGCTCGGTGCGCCCGGAACCGCGCATGGACGTCCGGCGGGTGGCGGAAGCGGTGGTATTCATGGCCGGCCTGCCCCTCGAGGAGAACGTCCTCTTCCTGACCATCATGGCCACCAAGATGCCCTTCGTCGGTCGCGGCTGAGCCCGACGGTGCCTCAGTAGCGCCAGCCGGGGCCCATGGCGCCCATCATGCCGACCATCCCGGCCATGCCGAACAGGAGGCCCAAGAGCACCAGCACCAGCACGACGAGGGCCACGATCCCCATCAGCACGAAGAAGGTGCGCAGCTTGCCGAGGGAGCGGAGGAAGGACTCGCGGTCGCCCTGCAGGCCGGCGCTCTCCACCGCGCTCGCCGCCTGGTAGAGTAGTACGCCTGCCCAGATCGGCAGCCAGGCGACGAGAATGCCGATGATGCTCAGGGCCGTCAGCACCCCCTGGATGATCAGCAGGATGCCGAGGAACTTCATCCAGCCGCGGGCCTGGAAGAGCGGCATGCCGATGTCCTTGATCAGTTCCTTCTGCTCCTCGGCCATGATCTTCTCCCGATTTCCACATGATCCGGTGGGGTTCTCCACTCTGGTTATCACAGTCGCCGGCCGGGCTCGATCCTCTTCTCGCCATCCGCCGCGGCCGTTGCCGGAAAGCCCCCGATCGGAGATACCGCTCGCCGTCGCCACCAACCCCCGTTCCCGCCCGCGGAGCCACCGGCATGCCGCATCCCCTGACCGGGATCACCGGCTCGCCACCGCCCTGGATCATGGGCGTGCTCAACGTCACCCCGGATTCCTTCAGCGACGGCGGCCGCTACGAACGCTTCGAGGCCGCCGTCGCCCGCGCCCGCGAGATGTGTGCCGAGGGGGCGGCGATCGTCGATGTGGGGGGCGAATCGACGGCCCCCGGCAGTCGCCCCCTCGATGCGGAGACCGAGCTCTCCCGCATCCGCCCGGTGGTCGCCGCCCTGGCCTCCGAGATCCCGCTTTCCGTCGACACCTACCACGCCCGCACCGCCGCCGCCTGCCTCGCCCTCGGAGCGCGGATCATCAACGACGTCTCGGCGCTCCGCGCCGACCCCGCGCTCGCGCGGGTGGTGGCCGAGGCGGGAGCGGTCTTGATGATGATGCACGCCAAGGACGCCCCCCTCCCCCACGCCGGCGACCGGCCCGCGCATTACCGGGATCCGGTGGCGGAGATCGCCGATTTCCTGCTGCGCCGGGTGGATGTGGCGCTCGCCGCCGGCATCGCGCCCGAACGGATCGTCCTCGATCCCGGCTGGGGGCGCTTCGTGAGCCTCGATCCCGCCCATTCCTGGGAGCTGCTGCGCCGCTTCGAGGAGCTCGCCGAGCGGCTCGCCCCCTTTCCGCTGCTCGTCGGGGTGTCGCAGAAGGGGTTCCTCGGGGTGCCGATGGCCGAGCGCCCTCCCCTCTCCCAGCTCGCGGCCCTGCACGCGCTCGAGCGGGGTGCGGCGCTGGTGCGCACCCATCATCCGCGGATGATGCGCCGGTTCCTCGACGCGGCGGAGCGGATGGGACGGAGCTTTCCGGCGAGGGCCCGCTACGCCGCCGGCGCCCCGTGACGGTCGAGGGCCCGCAGGAGCTCGCGGGCGGTCCGGCCGAGACGGGGATGCCGCCAGTCGGGCCAGACCTCGACCAGGGGCGCGAGCACGAAGCGGCGTTCCTGCATCCGCGGATGGGGCAGCCGGAGATCGGGATCCTCGAGGAGGAGGGAATCGAGCGCGATCAGATCGAGGTCGATCCGGCGCGGCTGCCAGGGGCGCGTCTCGCGCCGCCGGTCGCGACCCAGCGCCCGTTCCGTCGCCTGCAGGCGGGCGAGGATCGCACGCGGTGCGAGAGGGGTCGCGAAGACGGCCACCCCGTTGAGGAAGGGCGGATGCCAGACGGCCTCGTCCTCCGGATGGAGGAGGGCCTCGGTCTCGATCCAGGCGGAGCGGGCGAGGAGCGGTCCGAGCGCCGCCTCCAGCATCGGCACCGCCCGCTCCAGGGTCGCCCGCCGGGGGCCGAGATTGGCGCCGAAGGCCACCACCGCCCGCCGGGGGCCGTTTTCCGTCATGTCCCTTCTCCGTCGCGCAGCCGCCGGGCGAGGGGCTGGACCTTGTGTTCGAGATGGCGGGCCAGGGTGGCGGCCAGGGCCTCGCCGTCGCGGGCCTTGAGATGGCGCAGGATCTCCTCGTGCTCGGCGACCGCCTCCCGCCAGCGCTCGGGGGCCAGATTGGCCATGTAGCGGTAGCGCCGGATGTGGGCGTTGAGCCCCTCGTAGGTGTCGAGGAGGACCGGGTTGCGGCAGGCCCGCATGATGGCGAAATGGATCGCCTGGTTGGCCCGGAAGTAGCGGTGCAGATCGCGGCGGGCGTAGGCGCTCAGCATGTCGTAATGGAGGGCCTCGATCTCGCGCAGCTCCTCCTCCTCGATGCGCGACACCACGAGCCGGCCGGCGAGCCGCTCGAGGGCCGCCATCACCTCGACGGTACGCTCCAGCTCCTCGAGGCTCAGGGGCGCCACCCGGGCACCGCGATGCGGCTCCAGCAGCACGAGCCCCTCCCGGGCCAGCAGGCGGAAGGCCTCGCGCAGGGGCGTGCGGGAGATGCCCAGCCGGGTCGCCAGCGCCGTCTCGCCCAGCCGTTCGCCGGGCGCGAGCTCCCCTTCCACGATGAGCTCGCGCAGGTGATCCGCCGCCCGCTCGCTCAGCGAACGGCGGGACGTCGCCGTCGCGGTTTCCCCGCGCCCGCTCTCCATCCTCACGGCAGCGCCTCCGCCGCCAGCCGCACGGCGTGCAGCGCCTCGCGTCCGGTCGCATCGCGGATCTGCTGGCGGCAACTCGTTCCGTCGGCGACCAGGATCGCTCCCGGCGCCCGCCGGATCGCCGGCAGCAGATCGAGCTCCGCCATGCGCATGGAGATCCCGTAGGTCTCCCGGCGGTAACCGAAGGCACCCGCCATGCCGCAGCAGCCGGATTCGATCATCCGCACCTCCGCTCCCGGCAGCCGTCGCAGCAGCGCCACCGTATCCGCCGCCACCCCGAAGGCCTTCTGGTGGCAATGGCCGTGGACCAGGATCTCCCGCCCTTCCGCGGGCCCCTTCCGGAGAGCGATCCTGTCCTTTAGAAAGCTCGTGCAAAGCATGGCCATCTCGCCGATTTTCCTGCTCTCTTCACCCGGCAGCAGAATCTGCAGCTCGTCCCGCAGCGTCAGGAGACAGGCGGGTTCGAGCCCCAGGATCGGCACGCCCTCGGCGGCCAGCGGGGCGAGGGTCGCCACCAGCCGCCGCATTTCCGCCCGCGCCTCCTCCACCATCCCGGCTGCGAGCCAGGTCCGCCCGCAGCACAGCGGGCGCCCGTCGCGCGGGTCCGGCAGCAGCGGTCGCGATCCGGCCGCCCGCAGCAGTCTCCAGGCGGCGTCCAGATTGGCGGGCTCGAAATAGCGGTTGAAGGTGTCGGCGAACAGTACCACCGGCTCCCCGCCCTTCCCTTCCGGCCCCTCGGCGGGCGGCCGCCAGGGGCGATGGAAGCGCGGCAGCGGCCGGCGGCGGTCGAAGCCCAGAAGCCGTTCGCGCAGGATGCCGGCTCCGGGCAGACGGTTCGCGAACGCGAGGAGGGGCGCCACCCGGGCCGCCGTTCCCGCCCAGCGCGGCAGCCCGGCCAAGAGCCGCTCGCGCAGGGGACGGGGATGGGCTTCGTAATAGTGGCTCAGCGCCTCGATCTTCATCCGCGCCATGTCGACCCCGGTCGGGCATTCCCGCCGGCAGGCCTTGCAGGAGACGCAGAGGGACAGGGCCTCGAACAGGCTCTCCGAGGCCAGCCCTTCCCCGTCCGCCCGGCCGGTCAGCAGATGGCGCAGGAGATTGGCGCGGCCGCGGGTGAGATGCCTTTCCTCCCGCGTCACCCGGTAGGAGGGGCACATCACCCCGCCCGCGAGCTTGCGGCAGGCGCCATTGTTGTTGCACATCTCCACCGCCGCCAGGAAACCGCCCCATTCCCCCCAGTCGAGCCGGGGCTCCACTGGCAGCGGTCGATAGTCGGGCGGGTAGCGCAGGAGACGGCGGTCGTCCATGCGCGGCGGGCGGACGATCTTGGAAGGGGCGGTATTCAGCACCCCGTCGGGATCGAACAGCTCCTTGATCTCGGCGAAGGCCCGCACGAGGCGCGCACCCAGTACCCGCCCGTGGAACTCGGAGCGGACGATGCCGTCGCCGTGCTCGCCCGAATGGCTGCCGAAAAAGCGGCGCACGAGATCGATCGCCTCCTCGGCGATCGCCCGCATCTTCCCGACTTCCACCGGATCCTTGAGGTTGAGCACCGGGCGGACGTGCAGGCAGCCCACCGCCGCATGGGCGTACCAGGTGCCGCGGGTGCCGTGGCGGGCGAAGATCTCGTCGAGGGCCGCGGTGTATTCGGCGAGATGCGCGAGCGGCACCGCGCAGTCCTCGATGAAGGAGACCGGTTTTCCGTCCCCCTTCATCGACATGACGATGTTGAGCCCGGCCTTCCTGAGCTCCCAGATCTCCGCCTGGAGGGCGGGGTCGGTGACGGCGGTGACCGAATCCGGCAGGCCGAGATCCCCCATCGCCTCGCCGAGACGGGCGAGATCCCGCTCGAGGGGGGCGAGGGTCTCGCCGGCGAACTCCACGAGATAGAGGGCCTGCGGCCGGCCGCGCAGGAACTTCGGCAGCAGCCCCCGGAACTCGGGCATGCCGGCGGCGAGGTCGAGGATCGTGCGGTCCACGAGCTCGACCGCGGTGGGGCCGAGGGCGGTGATCGCCGGAGTCGCCTCCATGGCCCGGCGGAAGCTCGGGAAATGGCACACCCCGAGCACCCGGTGGCGCGGCAGGGGATGGAGTTTCAGGGTGATGCGGCGGAAGAGGGCCAGGGTCCCCTCCGAGCCCACCAGCAGGCTCGCCAGATTGAAGGCCCCTTCGGGATCCACCCGGTTCAGGGTGTAGCCGGCGACGTTGCGGGAACTCCGCGGCCAGCGGGCCCGGATCTCGGCCGCCTCGCGGGCGGCGATGGCCCTGAGGGCGGCGGCGATCTTCCCGAGCCTTCCGGCCGGCGGCGGCGCGGCGGCGGGCGGCACCTCGCCGCAGTCGAGACGGGTGCCGTCGGCGAGGGTGGCCTCGATTGCCAGCACGTTGTCCACCGACACCCCGTAGCGCAGCGAACGCGCCCCGCAGGCGTTGTTGGCGGCCATGCCGCCCAGTGTCGCGCGCGAACCCGTCGAGATGTCGACCGGGTAGAAGAGGCCGGTGGGGCGGAGGCGCCGGTTGAGCTCGTCGAGGACGAGACCCGGTTCGACCGTCACCGTCCCCGCATCCCGGTCCACCGGCCCCATGCCGGTCATGTGCCGCGAGCAGTCGAGGACGAGGCCCCGCCCCACCGTCTGTCCGGCCTGGGAGGTGCCGGCACCGCGGGCGATCACCGGCACCCCCGCTTCCCGGGCGATGGCAAGGGCCGCCTCGAGATCGGTCTCGTGCTTCGGGCAGACGACGCCCACCGGCACGATCTCGTAGATCGAGGCGTCGGTGGCGTAGCGGGCGCGGTCGGCCGCCGTGAACAGCACCTCCCCCTCGAGCTCGCGCCGCAGCCGGGCGGCGAGCGCGTCCCGTTCCCGGGGATCGAAGGCGGCCGGCGGGGAGGTGGCGTTCACGGCCCTTCCCCGCGTTCCACGCGGTGGCGCGATTCTGCATGCAATTCCGTACACGATATCCCGGTTTCCGGCATGGGATCACAAACCGCTTGATTTTTGGCCATCGAAAGGACAGGCTTCGATCCAAAGGTTGCATACAATTCCGACGTCCCGCAATCCATCTCGTGCCGGGGGAGGCGCAGATGCCGCAGCGGCGTGCCGGACGCCATTTCCTGCAGATCCCGGGGCCCACCAACGTTCCCGACCGCATCCTGCGGGCCATGGACCATCCCACCATCGACCATCGCGGTCCGGCCTTCAAAGCGCTCGCCCGCGGCGTGCTCGATGGCATCCGGCGGATCTTCCGCACCCGCGGCCCGGTGGTGATCTATCCGGCCTCCGGCACCGGCGCCTGGGAAGCGGCCCTCGCCAACACCCTGGCGCCCGGCGAGCGGGTGCTGATGTTCGAGACCGGGCATTTCGCCACCCTCTGGCGGGAGATCGCCCGCCGGCTCGGCCTCGAGCCGATCTTCCTCGAATCCGACTGGCGTCACGGCGTCGATCCCGAGGCCATCGGCCGGGCGCTGGCGGCGGACCGGGAAGGGCGCATCAAGGCAGTGTGCGTCGTCCACAACGAGACCTCGACCGGGGTCACGAGCCGCATCCCCGAGATCCGGGCGGCCATCGACGCGGTCGGCCATCCCGCCCTGTTCATGGTCGACACCATATCCTCGCTGGCCTCCATGCCCTACGAGCACGACGCCTGGGGCGTCGACGTCACCGTGGGCGGCTCGCAGAAGGGGCTGATGCTGCCCCCGGGCCTCTCCTTCAACGCCCTCGGCGAGCGGGCGCTCGAGGCCCATCGCCGCCTCGCCCGCCGTCCGGCCTATTTCGACTGGACGGCGATGCTGGAGGCCAATGCCGAGGGGGTCTTTCCCTACACCCCGGCGACCAATCTCCTCTACGGTCTCCGGGAGGCCATCGCCATGCTGGAGGAGGAGGGGCTCGAGGCCGTCTTCGCCCGTCACGCCCGCCACGGGGCCGCCACCCGCGCCGCCGTTGCCGCCTGGGGGCTCGAGATCCTGTGCCGCGATCCGCGGGAGCATTCAAACAGTCTCACCGCCGTGTGTCTGCCCGAGGGGTTCGATGCCGACCGGCTGCGGGCGCACATCCTGGAGCGGTTCGATCTCTCCCTCGGCAACGGCCTCGGCCGGCTCCGGGGGTGGGTGTTCCGCATCGGCCATCTCGGCGACTTCAACGATCTCATGCTGATGGGAACCCTGTGCGGGATCGAGATGGGGATGCGGGAGTTCGGCGTGCCGCTCGCCGGCAGCGGCGTCGCCGCGGCCATGGAGCATCTGTCTTCGAAGGGGAACGGAGCGGCGACCGGCTGACGGCGCCGCTCCACCAGACCAGGGAGGTCCATCATGCGCAGACGGCTTTTCGCGACGGTTCTCGCGGCGGCTCTGGGGTTCGCCCTCTCCGGCGAGGCCCGGGAGCTCAAGTTCGGCCATGTCGGGGCACCGGGCTCGCTCTTCGATCTGTCGGCCAACGCCTTCGCCGAGCTCGCCAACGAGCGGCTCGCCGAGGCCGGGTTCGACGACTGGACGATCACCGTCTTCGGCGCCAGCCAGCTCGGCAACGACAAGGAGCTCCTGCAGAAGCTCAAGCTCGGCACTGTCGACTTCTCTCTGCCCTCGACGGTGATGTCCTCGGTGGCCGACGAGTTCGGGCTGTTCGAGATGCCCTATCTGGTCAAGGACCGGGCCCATATGGCGCGGATCGAGAAGGAGATCTTCTGGGACCGGATCGCCCCCGCCGCCCGGGCCAAGGGCTATGAGATCCTGGCCGTGTGGGAGAACGGCTTCCGCCACATCACCAACAACCTGCGGCCGATCAACCTCCCCGAGGATCTCAAGGGCATCAAGCTCAGGACGCCGCGCGGCAAGTGGCGGGTGCGGATGTTCGAGCTCTACGGCGCCAATCCGACACCGATGGCCTTCTCCGAGGTGTTCGTGGCCCTGCAGACCGGGGTCATCGACGGCCAGGAGAACCCCCTCGCCCAGATCTGGAGCGCCAAGTTCCACGAGGTGCAGAAGTATCTTTCCCTGACCGGCCACGTCTACACCCCCGCCTACGTCACCGTGGGCGCCAAGAGCTGGGCCAAGGTCCCGGAGGAGGTGCGCGCCATCATCACCCGGGCGGCCAAGGACAACCAGGCCTTCGTCTACGAGACGGCGGCCAGGCTCGAGACCGACCTGCTGGGCAAGCTCAAGGCCGGCGGCATGCAGGTCAACGAGGCCGACAAGGCGGCCTTCATCGCCGCCAGCACCCCCATCTACGAGACCTTCGCCAAGGAGGTCGAAGGCGGTGCGGAGATGATCGCCAAGGCCCAGGCGCTCGCCGAATGACCTCCCTGCGGGGCGGGCCCCGGCCCGCCCCGTCCCTTCCAGCTTCGGGATTCCGGCCGGCATGCTCGGGCAGTTGCGTCGCTTCTTCGAGATCCTCCTCGCGATCTTCACCGTTTCCCTGCTGCTGATCCTGACCGGGGTGGTGGTGGTCGCCGTCGTCTACCGCAAACTCGGCGCCTCGCTTTCCTGGTACGACGAGATCGCCGTCATCCTGCTCGCCTGGATCACCTACTACGGCTCCGCCCTGGCCAGCCTGAAGCGGGCCCATATCGGCTTTCCCAACATCGTCCAGGCGATGCCCGCGCCGCTGCGCCTGGTGGCGGTGCTGCTGGCCGAGATCGCGGTGATCGCCTTCTTCCTCCTGCTCGCCTGGACCGGCTGGTGGGTGATGGAGGTGCTCGAGGGCGACACCCTCGTGAGCCTCACCTGGGTGCCCACGAGCTTCACCCAGTCGGTGATCCCCGTGGCCTCCCTGCTGGTCGTCGTCGCCCAGCTCCTGACCATGCCGGAAATGCTGCGGCGCGCCCTCCACGGCAGGCGACTGGGCGATCCTCACGGCCCGGCCGCAGAGGAGCACCCATGATCCTGCTCTGGATGTTCCTGGGGCTCGTCGTCCTCATTCTCCTCAACGTGCCCATCGCGGTGGCCCTCGGCATCGTCGCCCTGGTGGCGATGGTCGCCAGCAGCGGGCCCGACATCCTGCCCAACATGGCGCTCGTCATGTACGGCGGTGCCACCAAGTTCCCGCTGCTGGCCATCCCGCTGTTCATCCTGGCCGGCGCCATCATGAACAGCTCCGGCATCTCGCGACGGCTGATCGCCCTCGCCTCGGCCCTCTTCGGCTTCATCCGCGGCGGCCTGTCCATGGTCACCATCGGCGCCTCGCTGTTCTTCGCCGAGATCTCCGGCTCGGCGGTGGCCGACGTGGCGGCGATCGGCTCCATTCTCATCCCGGCGATGAAGAAGCGCGGCTATCCGGGCCCCTTCGCCGCCGCCGTCACCTCCTCCTCCGCCACCCTGGCGGTCATCATCCCGCCCTCCATCCCGATGATCCTCTATGCGGTGATGGCCGATAGCTCGGTGGTCCAGCTGTTCGTCGCCGGCATCGTGCCCGGCCTCTTGGGCGGTCTCGGGCTGATGCTGATGGCCTGGCACTACGCCCGCAAGCACGACCTCCCGGTGGAGCAGATCTTCGAGCTGGCCCGGCTCCGCAAGGCGCTGCGCGAGGCGGCCTGGGCGCTGGTGCTGCCGGTCATCATTCTGGGCGGCATCTTCGGCGGCATCGTCACCGCCACCGAGGGGGCGGGCCTCGCGGTGGTGGCCGCGCTCGTCATCGGTCTCTTCATCTATCGCGAGCTCGATCTGCGGATGCTGGTCCAGGCCGCCATCGAAGGGGTGATCCAGACCGCGGTGGTGATGCTGCTGGTGGCGAGTTCGGCGCTTCTGGGCGTCTATCTCACCGAGCAGCAGATCCCGCAGCAGCTGGCGGCGGCGATCCTCGCCTTCACCACCAACAAATACGCCATTCTGGGGCTGCTCAACCTCTTCTTCTTGGCGGTCGGCCTGTTCCTGCATTCGGCGGCGGCGATCATTCTGGTGGTGCCCATCGTCATGCCGCTCATCCACCAGGTGGGGATCGATCCCGTCCATTTCGGGCTCGTGGTCACCCTCAACCTCGGCATCGGCCAGCAGACCCCGCCCGTGGCCAGCGTGCTGATGACCGCCTGTTCGGTGGCCCGGGCCGACATCTGGGAGGTGAGCAAGGTCAACATCCGCTTCATCTCGGTGCTGCTGGTGGTGCTGCTGATCTCCACATATCTGCCGGCGGTGCCGATGCTCCTGGTCGAGCTGTTCTACCGCTGAAGCGCAGCCACCGCCCGGCCGCCGAGCAGCGCCTCGAGGGCGGGGCGGGCGCGCATCACCGTCTGGTAGCCCTCCTCGACGGCTTCGGATGCCCGGTGGAACTCGAACAGCCCGATCTCGCCGACCCGCGGCGCCAGCAGCAGATCGGGCGGATCGCCGGCGAGGCGACTGCGGGTGATGCGGTCCTGCATGATCAGGATGGCGCCGTAGACCACCTCGAAATAGCGGGGCGTCAGCGCCCCCCGTCCCGACAGCGGGCCGGCCAGATTCTGCAGGAGCTCGCGCAGTCCCCGGGGCAGGTCCGGCAGCAGCCTCTCGAGCTCCTCCCCCTCCTCCCCGCCCCCGTTCGCCGCCCACTGGCCGTGACGCTGGGGCAGCAGATCGCCGTTGACGTTGACGGCGATGATCGTCTCCGCACCGAGCGCCCGGCAGGCGGCGACCGGCACCGGATCCACGAGCCCGCCGTCGACCAGCCAGCGCCCGCCGTGTTCCACCGGGCGCAGGAATCCCGGCAGGGCGATGGAAGCGCGCACCGCGGCGAGCCAGGAGCCGCGCTCGATCCACACCTCCCGTCCGGTGGCGAAATCGGTGGCCACGGCGGCGAAGGGCTTGGGCAGCTCCTCGATCGGGCGGTCGGGCTGGAGGCCTTCGAGGAAGGTCATCAGCCGCCGCCCCTCGACGATGCCGCCACCGGCGAGGCGCACGTCGAAGAAGCGCACGATCTGCCGCCAGGTCAGATGGGAAGCCCAGTCCTCGAAATCGGCGAAGCCGCCGCCGACATAGAGGGCGCCCACCAGCGCTCCCATCGAGGTGCCGGCGACCGCGACCGGCTCGATGCCGAGTTCGGCCAGCCCACGCAGGATGCCGACATGGGCGAACCCGCGCGCGGCTCCGGCGCCGAGTGCCAGCCCCAGCCGCGGGACGGGAGCGCCTCCCCGGCGCGCCGCCCGCCTCTTCGCCCGTCTTCCGTTGCTGCCGGTCCTGGCCATACCCACCCCTGCGGCCGTTTGTCGGATCCCCCGCGCCTTGCGGGGATCCGCCGCGATCCCCACACCAAGATCGGTGGTGCCGCTTCCATACCGGCAATCACATGGGAAGGAACAGGGTCATGAACCAGCAGGCTTCCGCTTCGGCGACCGGGAACGCACCCGAGGAGACGGATGAACTCCGGCTCCTCAAGGAGGATCTCGCCCGTCTGCGCGCGGACATCCAGGCGCTCAAGGAGCATCTGGCGTCGCTGGGCGACCGCAAGGCCGCCGAAGCCCGGGAGGCGGCCACCGCCCGGCTCGAGACGCTGCGGTCCGAACTCGACCGCCTCGCCGAGGAACTCGGCGCCCAGGGGCGGGAGGCGGGGCGGACCCTCGAGGAGAAGGTCCGCGAGCAGCCGTTCGCGAGCCTGCTCGCCGCCTTCGGCCTCGGTTTCCTGCTGAGCCGCCTCCTGGAGCGGCGCTGAGCGACGTCGTGGGACCGCTGCTGCGCCTCCTGGCCGGCCTGTTCGGCGGCCGGGCCCTCGCCCATCTGGGCCGTCGCCTGGCCCTGCTCGCCGCCGGCGCCGGGCTCGCCCTGGCCGGGCTGGGCTTTCTCCTGACGGCTCTCTATCTGGGGCTGGCGGCGGGGCTGGGCGCACCGCTCGCGGCCCTGTTCACGGGGCTGCTCCTGGCGCTCGTGGCCATCATCCTCTTCCTGCTCGCCTGGCGCCTGCAGCCTCCGCCGCCTCCGCCGACCGGGGAGGCGCTGGACGTGTTCGCCCCCCTGCTCGCCCGGGGCGCCCGCGGCCGTCCCGTGGACATGCTGCTGCTGGCGCTGCTGGCCGGGATGCTGGCCGAACGGCTGGGCCGCCGCAGGGGCCGCTGAGGACCGCCCCCTTCTAGGCCCCTCCCCGGAAGAGGAGGGCCGCGAGCCGGGCATCGCGGCCGTAGATGTCGTCGCGGAAATGGGGGGTGCCATCCCTCTCCACCCAGGCGGTGAAATAGGTGACGTGGACTGGCAGCGGCGCCGGCAGGCGGATCACCCGCCGTTCGCCGCTTCCGATCGCCCGATCGAGGCGCTCGCGGTCCCAGCCCGCCGGGGCCAGCAGCCGGACCGCGAGCCCCTGGGGATCGCGCAGCCGCACGCAGCCGTGGCTGAAGGCCCGCCGCGCCCGGCGGAACAGTTCCCGGGCCGGCGTGTCGTGCAGATAGACGTGATAGCGGTTGGGCAGCATGAACTTGAGCCGGCCGAGGGCGTTGTCGGGACCCGGCTTCTGGCGGAAGCGGTAGGGGAAGCCGCGGGCCGGGGCCCTCTTCCAGTCGATGGCCGCGGGATCCAGCACCGGGGCATCCGCCTCCCATCCCGCCAGCACCTCGAACCCCTCCCGCTCGAGATAGCCCGGATCCTCGCGCAGCCTCGGCAGGATCTCCCGGACGGCGATGGAGGGGGGCACGTTCCAGTAGGGATTGAGCACGATGTGGGTCATCGGCCGGCTGAACACCGGCGTCTGATGGTAGGGGGTGCCCACCACCACCTCGGTGGCGAAGACGGTCTCCTCGACGAAGGGGGTGGCCCCCCGCTCCACCATCTCGAGCGCGAAGCCGGCGATGTTGACGAGGATGTAGCGCTGCCCGAGATCCATGGGCAGCCAGCGACGCCGTTCGAGATTGAGGATCACCTGGCGGATCCGCACCTCCACCGGCGTGTTGAGGGCGGCCAGGGTGCGCCGACCGACGATGCCGTCCACCTCCAGCCCGTGGCGCGCCTGGAAGCGGCGGACCGCCGCCTCGAGCGCGGCGTCGAAGGCCGTCCCCCGGCCCGCCTCCGCCGGCAGATCCCCGCTTTCCGTCAGCCGCCGCCGCAGCACCGCCACATCGGGATGGACCATTCCCGGCTTCAGCACCCGCGTCTCCGGCACCCGGATCCAGCCGCCGCGGGCGGCGACCTCCCGCAGCCCGGCCAGCAGCCGCTTGAGGCGCAGATAGCGCGGACCCCGCGGCGCCTGGGCGGCCAGCCAGACGGTGAGATTGCCGGCGGCCGCCGCCTCGCGCAGGATGGCGAGCGGCGGGCGGGCGCGATCGGAGGGCGGCAGATCGGCCTTCAGATATTCGGGATCGACGCGGCCGGTCTGCAGATCGTGGACATAGCGCAGCAGCGCCATGCTCATGTCGAACTCGAACTCGACCCGCTTCGCGAGATCCTCTGCCCGGGCCAGCCGCGCCAGATGGTCGGGACGGTAGAAGGCGGGATCGAGACCCTCCCGGTCGGCCGCCTCCAGGGCCGCCCGCAGATCGGCGGCCCGCGCCGCCGCCCGCTGCGAGCCCTGCCACAGGGGACGGAACTCCCGCTCGCCGTAGAACCGCTGCAGCGCCGCGACATCCGCCCCGGACAGCCGGGTCAGCTCCGCCTCGATGCGCTCCTGGAGGGCCTCGGCGAAGCCGGCCCCCGCCGCGGCCGGCAATGCCGTCGGCAGCAGCAGGAAGAGGAGGAGGAACAGGAGCTCTCGTACCGGCGGTTTCACGCGGGATCCCCCTCCTCGCCCCGGAACATCTCCATGTACGAGTCCGCGCCCCCGGATGCCGTCGCCAGGACATTCCGCACGTGCTATCTACGGTCGGCACGGATCGCTCATATGGGAACGGACGGCGAGGGATGCCAGAGCGGCAGGACGGCCGGGATCCGGGGGCAGAGGCGGCGCCGGAGCTTTCGATCATCGTCCCCCTCTACAACGAGGAGGACAATGTCGGGCCGCTCTACCGCGCCATCCGCGAGGCGGTGCTGCCCCTCGGTCTCGCGACCGAGATCATCTTCGTCGACGACGGCAGCCGCGACCGCACCTTCGAGCGGGCGGCGGCCCTGCCGCGCGACGACGGGGTGCGGCTGCGGATCCTCAAGTTCCGCCGCAACTACGGCCAGACCACGGCGATGGTGGCCGGCATCGACCATGCCCGCGGCCGCATTCTCGTCACCATGGACGGCGATCTGCAGAACGATCCCCGCGACATCCCGCGCTTTCTCGAGAAGATCGCCGAGGGCTACGATCTGGTGGTGGGATGGCGCCGCGACCGCAAGGATCACTGGTCGCGGGTGCTGCCCTCGAAGGTCGCCAACTGGCTGATCGGCAAGGTCACCGGGGTGCCCATCCGGGACAACGGCTGCTCCCTCAAGGCCTATCGGGCCGACCTCATCAAGCGGATCCCGCTCTATTCGGAGATGCACCGCTTCATCCCGGCGATGGCCTCATTGGCGGCGCCGCGCATCGCCGAGATCGAGGTGCGCCATCACCCGCGGCGTTACGGCACCTCCAAATACGGCTTCTCCCGCATCTACAAGGTGTTCGTCGATCTGGTGGCGATCCGCACCATCCTGAGCTTCGCCCGCCATCCTTTCGCCTGGCTCGGCACCATCGGCGCCATCGCCGGCGGCATGGCGCTCCTCTATCTGCTGCTCGCCCTCCTCACCATGGGCGATCCGAACCGGGGGACGACGATCGTCTGGGGCGGCCTCGCGGTGCTCCTCGGTTCGCTTGCCATCTTCTCGCTGTTCCTCGGTTTCCTCACCCACCTCGTCTATGCCGGCAAGGCCCGATATCTGACCGCCTTCCGCCATCTCTCGGTGCGGCGGCTCTGAGATCCCTCAGCGACCCGGAGCGTGGATCTCCTCTTCCGGCGATTCGGACTCGCCGAGCCCGTTCGCGTCGATCAGCCCGTGCTCGCGATACCAGGCGGCGGTGCGACGCGCCCCCTCGGCGAAGCCGATCACCGGCTCCCAGCCCAAAAGACGCCGTGCCTTCCCGGTCCTGAGGGCGAAGCTCTTGGTGAAGAAGTCCAGCCGGCGGCGGTGCAGCGGCGGCTGGATGCCGAGCGGGCGCAGCACGGTTTCCATCAGCGCCGCACTCAGGGTGAACGGCCACAGCGGCAGATGGAGGCCGGCGTGGGGTCGGTGCAGCGCCGCCGCCACCGCCTCGACCATCTGTTCGGTGGTCACCGCTTCGGGACCGGCCATCACGAACAGTTCGCCCACCGCGGCAGGATGCCCGCAAGCGGTGAGCAGCCCGCGCACGAGATCGTCCACATAGATCGGATGATGGAGATTGCGGCCGGCACCGATCAGCGGAAAGCGCCCCTTCTGCACCGCCCTGAACATCTTGAGCAGGCGCCAGTCCCCGGGACCGTAGGTCTCGGCGATGCGGACCGCCGTCACCGGCAGCTCCCCGCCCGAGGCCAGCACCAGCCGCTCGGCCTCGAGCTTGGTGTGCCCGTAGATGTTGTCCGGCGCGGGCGGGGTCTCCTCGTCGGCGACCCCCCGATGGTGGCCGTAGACACCGATCGTGCTGCCGTAGACGAAGCGGCGGACGCCGGCCGCGCGGGCCGCCTCCAGCAGCCGCGCGGTGCCCTCGACATTGACCTCCCGGAAGCGGGCGTCGGGAATGTTCATCTCATGCTGGGCGGCGGCCAGATGGACCACCACATCGATGTCGTCGAACAGCCGCTCGGGGACGCCGTCCCCGCCGATATCGAGATGCTCGATCGCGATGCTGGCCGCCCTGAGCTCCCGGAGATTGGCCTCCTCCGCCGGATTGCGCACGAGCCCGAGAACCACTGGCCGATGGCCCATGCTGCGGGCATGGAGGGCCAGACGGGAGCCGATGAAGCCGGTCCCGCCGGTGATCAGGATGCCCAGAGGGGAATCCGTCTCATCCGTGTTCGCGTCGCCGCCCATCTTCCACGCACCTCCTGTACGAAACGACACATGTCTTTTCGCCCATTACACCGTGGAAAATTACCGCGGATCACCCCTCGGTACAAAGCTTTCGCGCGACCTCCTGTCGCCACGACGCCACTTGTGTGATATCGGCGCATCACGGTGCGCCGTCCTTCCGGCGGCGACGGAATCATCGAGGCGATCGGGCCATGTGCGGCATCGTCGGCATCGTCGGTGGCAGATATCGCGATCCCGCCCGGATCGCGGCGATGCTGGCGCGGATCGCCCATCGCGGACCGGACGGGGAAGGGGTCCACCGCGCCGGGGAGGCGGTCCTCGGTCATCGCCGTCTGGCGATCATCGATCTCGCCGGTGGCCGGCAGCCGATCCTCAACGAGGACGGCAGCATCGTGCTGGTGGGCAACGGCGAGATCTACAACTACCGGGAACTGCTGGCGGAGCTGGAGGCGGCCGGCCACCGTTTCCGCACCCGTTCCGACAACGAGGTGATCCTCCATCTCTACGAGCAGGAAGGGGTCGACTGCCTCGCCCGTCTGCGCGGCATGTTCGCCTTCGCCATCTGGGATTCCCGCCGCCGGCGCCTGTTCGCGGCCCGCGACCGGCTGGGCCAGAAGCCCTTCTACTACCGCCATGCCGGCGAGGAGTTCGCCTTCGCCTCGGAGATCAAGGCGCTGCTGCCGCTGCTCGAGGACGGGCCGGAGATGGATCCGCGGGCGCTGCACCAGTATTTCGCCCTGCGGATCGTGGCCCCGCCGCTGTCCATGATCCGCGGCATCGCCAAGCTGCCCCCGGCCCATTACCTGCTGTTCGACCGCGAGCGGGGCGTCCGCCTCGCCCGTTACTGGCAGCCGGTCTACGAGCCCAAGGAAACGGGTGGCGAGAGGCGGCTGCTCGACCGTCTCGAGGAGGCCCTGGTGGAGGCCGTCGATCTCCATCTGGTGAGCGACGTCCCCGTCGGCGCCTTTCTCTCGGGCGGCCTCGATTCGACCCTGGTGCTGGCGATCGCCGCCCGGCATCTGGCGACCGGCCCCCTGCCCACCTTCACCATCGGCCTTCCCTACGGCGCCTACAACGAGGCCCCCGCCGCCCGGCTGGTGGCCGAGCGCTACGGCACGGTCCACCACGAGGAGGTGATGGTGCCCTCGCTGGTGGCCCATCTGTCGGAGCTGGTCGACTGTCTCGACGAGCCTTCGGATCCCCTCGCCGTCTGCTCCTGGCTGATCAGCCGCATGGCCCGCCGCCATGTGAAGGTGGTGCTCGGCGGCGACGGCGGCGACGAGCTGTTCGGCGGCTACGACCGCTACTACGGCAACATCTTCGCCGAATGGTACGCCATGCTGCCGGCGCCCCTTCGTCGCCATCTGCTGGGGCCGGTGGTGGCGCGGCTGCCGGAGGGCAACTGGTACAAGAGCCTCGGCCACCGGCTCAAATGGCTGCACCGCGCCTCCTTCCTCTCGGGCGGCGAGCGCTATGCCCGAAGTCTCGGCTACTTCTATCTCACGCCCGATCTCCAGCAGCGGCTCTACGGGCCCCGACTCCGCGCCACCGCTCGCGATTTCGACCCCTACGCCTGCATCCGCGAGGCCTACGAGGCGGCGGCCGCCGAACATCCCGTCGATCGCATGCTGGCGGCCGATTCCGCGGTCCGCCTGCCGGATCATTCGGTGATGATCCTCGACCGCACCTCGATGGCCCACGGCCTCGAGGCCCGCTCTCCCTTCCTCGACCACCGGCTGGCCGAGTTCACCGCCACCCTGCCGGTGCGCTACAAGATCCGCCTGCGGCAGCTGCGCTACCTGCAGCGCCGCCTCGCCGAACGCTATCTGCCGCCCGCACTGCTCGCGCGCCAGAAGCAGGGTTTCTCCTCCGCCCTGCCCTATCTCCTCCGGGAGGAATACCGCCGCCTGTTCGCCGGCTTCCTGCGGGATTCCCGGCTGGCCCGGGACGGTTTCCTCGACCAGCGGGCCCTCGACCGTCTGGTGGCGGCGCAGCTGGCCGGCACCGCCGATCACGGCAATCGCCTGTGGCTGCTGCTCAATGCCGAGGTCTGGTACCGGATGCGGATCCTCGACCACGACCGCCGGAGCTTCGAGGCCTCGCTCGAAACCGCGTCCGCGGGCGCCTGAACGGGAAGACGCATGAAGGACACCGCTTCCGACGAACCGACGGCCGTCCCGGCCGGGCGACGGTCGCGCAACTGGCTCGGCTGGGGGCTGGCCGTCGCCATCATCGCGACCTTGCTGCTGTTCCTCGATCCCCGCGAGCTGCTGGAGGCCTTCCGGCGCCTGTCCGCCGCCGAAATCCTGCTGCTCCTCGCGCTGATCACCCTCGACCGCATCCTGATGGGGGTGAAATGGGGCGTGCTGCTGCGCATCGCCGGAGTCGAACTGTCCTATGCCCGGATCGTCGCCATCTACTACCAGGGATCCTTCGTCGGCGTCCTGATGCCCAGCCATATCGGCGGCGATCTGCTGCGCGCCTGGCTGGTCGCCCGCGAGAGCGGCATCCGCTATCCGGTGTTCGCCTCGCTGGTGATGGAACGGCTGGTCGGCTTCCTGTCGGCGATCAACTGGGCGCTGCTGGGCGCCGTGCTGCTGACCATCTGGTTCGATCCCCAGCGCTGGCCGCTGTGGGCCGGGCTCGGCCTCCTGGCGGCGGTGGCCGGCAACGGGCTGTTCGCCCTTTCCCTGCATCCCCGTACCCACGATCTCGTGCTCGCCGGGCTGGGCCGCTGGAACCGGCTCCGCGTCGTCGGCATCCTCGAGAAGTTCTACGAGGCCTATGCCCGCTTCAGTCGCGATCCCGCCCGGTTGCTGCTCAATTTCCTGCTCACCCTGCTCGAGCACTTCCTGCAGATGGGGATCGTCTTCGCCATCGCCATCGCCATCGACGTCACCGCCTCCCCGGTCATGTTCTTCGCGGCGACCGCGGTCTATCTGCTGATCTTCCGCATTCCCGTCGCCCCCGACGGCTGGGGAGTGGGAGAAGTGACGGCGATCGGCGTCTTCGCGCTGATCGGGATCAGCGCCGAGAACGCCTTCGCCATGAGCGTCACCGGCCATGCGCTGGTGCTCCTGGGCGTGCTGCCGGGGCTGCTGTTCTTCCTGCTGCACCGGCAGCGGCCGGCCGAGGTGGTGGCGCAGGTGGAGGCGAGCGAGGAGCGGGGCACCGCGGTCTGACGGTAGGGTTGCGTACCGGAAGCTGCGACACGCGCAGATAATATGCCCGAAGTGGTGTTTCTCCTTGCAGTCGACCACGGACGGGGGCTTCTTCTTCCCCGGCAGAATGGATTCGTGGTATCGATCACGCTCATGGCTTCGATCACCGATACGGACTCCCCGGAGAGCATCGCCGCCGACGCGGCCACCGTTTCCTCCCGCCCCCGGGAGGGCGCCGGATCGCGGGCGCGGGAGGCTCCGCTGCTGGACGCCCCGCTTTCGGTGGTGGTGCTGGTGGATCGTGAGCCGGACGACATCGCGAGCCTCCACCGCACCTATCGCGAGGCGACCCGCCCGCTCGCTCCCGAGGTCGAGTTCATCTACGTGGTGGACGGGCCGCTCGAGCGGACGATCGCCGCGCTGCGCGAGCTCGCCCGGCAGGGAGAGCCCCTCTCCATCCTCACCTTCCCGAAGGCCTTCGGCGAGGCCTCCGCCCTTTCGGTGGCCTTCCGCGAGGCGCGCGGCGGCTACATCCTCACCCTTCCCGTCGAGACCCAGGTGGAGCTCGACGAGCTCCCCGAACTCGTCACCGCCATCGCCGACGCCGATCTCGTGGTCTGCCGGCGCCTCACCGACCGTCCCCTGCGCCTCGGCAAGTCGAAGAAGCTCGAATATCTGAGCCGGCTGCTGCTGGGCAGTTCCTTCGAGGACCTGCGCTGTGCGGTACGCCTGCTGCGGCGCAGCGTCGCCGACGAGCTCGTGCTCTACGGCAACCAGCACCGCTTTCTGCCGCTCATCGCCCAGACCCAGGGCTTCCTCGTGCGAGAGGTGCCGGTGCGGGGGCGGATCCGCGAGAACCGCCGGCCGCGCCTCGCCGTCAATCTGCTGCTCGATCTGCTGACCATCTATTTCCTGCTGCGCTTCGTGCAGAAGCCGTTCCGCTTCTTCGGCGGCTTCGGCATGGTGATCCTCGCCATCGGCGGCCTCGTCACCGCCTGGCTGGTGATCGAGCGGCTGTTCTTCGGCGTCGGCCTCGCCGATCGGCCGGCACTCATTCTCTCCACCCTGACCATCGTCCTGGGGATCCAGATCATCGCGGTGGGGCTGATCGGCGAGATCATCGCCTTCGCCCACGCCCGCAATCTCAAGGACTACAAGATCGAGAAGATCCTCGAATAGAGGAGAGCGAAGGGAACCGGCAGGAGACGGATCGATGGCCCGCGGCGCGCGCGTTCCGGCAGGAGGTCACCGCCTTCTGCAAGGGCCCCCGACCGTGTCCCGCCACCCGGATCCCGTGCCCTCCGTACCCGTCCCCCTGCGAACCGGATGACATCGTGCCATGACGACCCATCATACCAGCTCCCACCATTCGGCCGTCGATCCGCGCCCGCCCCTGACGCCGGAGGAGGCCGCCGGCCTCGAGCTCGCCGCCCGCCTCGAGCCCTTCGATTCCTTCTGGGAAGGACCGGAGGACGTGGCGAGCGGCTACGCCCGCTTCGGCCAGTTCTACCGGGTCAACTATCTCCCCCGCCTGCCGGATTCCCGCGAGAGCCGGGCCCTGGTCGTCAGCTGCGGCCCCGGTTATTTCGTCGAGCTGCTCCACAAGGAGGGCTACCGGCACGTCACCGGCATCGATTCCTTCCCCGACAAGGTGGCCCATGCCCAGAAGCGCGGCCTCGACTGCCGGGTGGCGCGCGCCTTCCCCTTCTTGGCCGAGCATCGCGAGCATTTCGATCTCATCGTCTGCGAGCAGGAGCTCAACCATCTCACCAAGGAGGAGATGCGCCGCTTCCTGACCCTCGCACGGGCCGCCCTCAAGCCCGGCGGCACCCTGATCGTGCACGGGCTCAACGGCGCCAATCCCATCGTCGGAGCGGAAACCCTCGCCCAGAACATCGACCATTTCAATACCTTCACAGAATATTCGCTGCGGCAGGTCCTCGGCTATGCGGGCTTCGCCGACATCGAGGTGTTTCCGCTCCATCTCTACGTGTTCTACCGGAATCCGATGAACTACGTCGCCTGGGGAATCACGGCGATGTTCCATCTCCTGTTCCGCGCCTGCTTCGTTCTCTACGGCAAGTCGAACCGCCTGTTCACGAAGAAGATCGGCGCCGTCGCGAAGAAACCGGCCTGAGCCGTGTCCCCTCCCCTGCGAACGGACGCGGGTTCCGGCGACGGGAGCGCCGCCCGATGACGGCGACCCGCCTGCAGCGCGATCTCGACGCCCTCGCCGGCCGGCGCTTCGATCTGGTGATCGTCGGCGGCGGCATCTTCGGCGCCTGCGCGGCCTGGGACGCCGCGCTCCGCGGGCTCACCGTCGCCCTGCTGGAGCGGCGGGATTTCGGCGGCCAGACCTCGGCCCATTCCTTCAAGATGGTGCACGGCGGCATCCGCTACCTCCAGCACGGCGATCTCGTGCGGGTGCGGGAGTCCTGCCGCGAGCGCAGCGCGCTGCTGCGCATCGCCCCCCATCTCGTGCAGCCGCTGCCGATCCTCGTGCCGACCTACGGCCACGGCAAGAACGGCAAGGCCCTGCTGATGGCTGGCATGCTCGCCTACGATCTGCTGACCTGGGATCGCAATCGGGGAATCACCGACCCGGAACGCCGCATCCCCCGGGGGCGGACGGTGTCGCGGGCCGAGGTGCTGGAGGCCTTTCCGGATCTGCCGCGGGAAGGCCTCACCGGTGGCGCGGTGTTCGCCGACGGGCAGATGTACAATCCGCCGCGCATCGTCCTCTCCGTCCTCCGCGCCGCCGCCGCACGCGGCGCGGTGATGGCCAACTATGCCGAAGTGGTCGGCCTGCGCACGGACGGCAACCGGGTGGGCGGGGTCGAGGTCGAGGACCGGCTCGGCGGCGGGCGCTTTCCCGTCTTCGCGAGGGCGGTGCTCAACGCCGCCGGCCCCTTCGCCGAGCCGCTCCTCCAGCGCTGGCTCGGCCGCCCGCTGTCCCGCCCCTCCACCTATTCGCGCGACGCCTGTTTCGTGGTGCGCCGGCGGTTCTCCGCTCCCTGGGCGCTGGCGGTGATAGGGCGCTCGCGGGACGCCGATGCGATGCTGGCGCGGGGGGCACGCCATCTGTTCATCGTCCCCTGGCGGGAGTTCTCCCTGATCGGCGTCTGGCACCGGGTCTACCGCGACGATCCCGACCGGGTCGGGCTCGCGCGCCACGAGCTCGAGCGCTATCTCGAGGAGATCAACGCCGCCTATCCGGGTCTCGGTCTCGATCTCGCCGACATCCGGCTGTGGCACGCTGGCCTCCTGCCGTTCGGCGAGGAGCGGGCCGGAGGGAGCGAGCTCAGCTACGGCAAGCGCTCGCTTCTGGTGGACCATGCCGACGAGCACGGTCTCGAAGGTCTCGTGACCCTGATCGGCATCCGCTATACGATGGGGCGGGGTGATGCGGCGAAGGCGGTCGATCTGGTGACGAGGAAGCTGGGGCGCCGAACACCGCGCCCGCCGACCGATCGCCTGCCCGTGTTCGGCGGTCGTTTCGGGCGCTTCGCCGAGCTCGTCCGCGATCTCGAAAGGCATCCGCGCGTTCCTCTCGCTCCGGCGACGGCACGGGCGCTCGCCCACAACTACGGCAGCGAGGCACCCCGGGTGCTGGGCCATGCCGCGGGCGATCCGTCGCTCGCCGCTCCCCTGCCCGGCAGCACCGTGCTGGGGGCCGAAATCGTGCACGGCATACGCGAGGAGATGGCCTGCAATCTCGCCGATCTGGCGTTCCGGCGGACCGATCTGGCGACCGGCGGCGATCCCGGTCGGGCGCTCGAGGTCTGCGCCGACATCGCGGCCCGGGAATTCGGCTGGAGCGCGGCGCGGCGGCAGCGCGAACTCGAGCAGGTGCGGGGGCAGTTCCCCCGTCTCGCCCGCCGGGCGGTGTGAAATGCGGATCCTGTTCTGCAACTACGAATATCCTCCGCTCGGCGGTGGCGGGGGCGTGATCAACGCGCTCCTCGCCGAGGAGCTGGCCCGCCGCCACGAGGTGGCGGTGCTGACCTCCCAGGGGCTCGACCTGCCACGACGGGAGGAGGTCCGGGGGGTGACCGTGCTGCGGGTGCCGGTGCTGTTCCGCAACGATCGCTCGACCGCCAATCTCCCCTCGATGTTCGCCTTCATGGTCCAGGGCGCCCGCTTCGGCCGCCGGCTCCTGAGCGAACGGCGCTTCGACATCATCAACACCCATTTCGCCCTTCCCTCGGGGCCGGTGGGAGCGGCCCTCGCCCGCCAAGCCGGCATTCCCAACGTCCTCTCCCTGCACGGCGGCGATCTCTACGATCCCAGCAAATGGACCTCCCCCCACCGCCATGCCCCTCTCAGGAGCTGGGTGCGGCGGCTGCTGCGGGAGGCCGATCATCTGATCGGCCAGTCCGCCAACACCATCGCCAACGCCCGGCGCTTCTACGATCCCGACCTCGAGATCTCCTGCATCCCGCTGGGCATCCGGCGGCCGGCGGCGCGGCCCGCCGACCGGCGGGCGCACGGCTTTTCCGACCGGGAGGTGCTGCTCGTCACCGTCGCCCGGCTGATCGCCCGCAAGGCCGTCGACCAGCTCATCGCGACCATGGCCCATCTGCCGCCGAGCACCCGTTTGCTGATCATCGGCAGCGGGCCCAAGGAGGAGGAACTGCGCGCCCAAGCGGCGGAACTCGGGATCCTCGAACGGGTCCGTTTCCTGGGGTACGTGCCGGAGGAGGAGAAGTACGCCCTCCTGCGGATGGCCGATCTCTACGTCTCCACCAGCCAGCACGAGGGCTTCGGCCTCGTCTTCCTCGAGGCCATGGCCTGCGGCCTGCCGGTGATCTGCTACGATCACGGCGGCCAGACGGATTTCCTCGAGGACGGCGTCACCGGCCTGCTGCTGCCGCTCAACGCGCGCGAGGCCTTCCTGCGGGCGGTGGCCTCCCTGATCGCCGATCCCGGGCGGCGGCGGCGGATGGGACAGGCGGGGCGCGAACGGGCCGAGGGCTACTACATCGACAACTGCGCCCGGCGCTACGAGGCGGTGTTCGAGCGGCTCTGCGGCGCCCGCCGCGACAGGAGCCCCTCGCCCCTCGCCGCTCCCCTCGACGGCCGGCATTCCTCCTGCTGACCGGCGGCCGCCGTCTCAGAGGTGGCCGTTCTCGCGATACCAGGCAGCGGTGCGGGACAGCCCCTCCTCGACGCCGACGGTGGGTTCGAAACCCAGCCGCGTGCGCAGCTTGTCGATCCGGTAGTGGCGGTTGGCGATGAAGAACTGCACCCGGCGGCGGTAGATGGGCGGGCTCAGCCCCAGCGGCCGGAATCCGGCCTCGCAGAGATCGGCGAGCATCAGCATCGGCCAGACCGGCAGGCGCAACAGTCGCGGATCCTCGTTGCCGAGCAGCCGGGCGAGCAGCAGGAACAGATCCTGGAGGCTCGGTGCCTCGGGACCCGCGGCCAAGAAGGCCTCGCCGCTCAGGCCCGCGGTGCGGCCGGCACGCAGAAAGATCTCGGCCAGATCGTCGATGTAGATCATGTGGTAGCGGGCGGTGCCGGGCCCGACCATGACGATCGGGTTCTTGCGCGCCATCCGGAACATCTTGAGAAGCCGCGGGTCGCCCGGCCCGTAGACCGGCGCCGGCCGGACCACCACCACCTCGGGCTCGCCGCGGCGGCCGTATTCGAGGGCCAGCCGGTCGCCCTCGGCCTTGGTGACCTCGTAGATGCCCTCCGGCACCACCGGCGCGTCCTCGTCCACCGGCGATCCCTTGACGTCGCCGTGGATGCCCACGGTACTGCAATGCACCACCCGCCGCGTGCCGTGATGTCGGGCGGCCTCGATCACGTGACGGACGCCGTCGACGTTGATCGCGCGATAGCGCGCGTCGGAGAGATTGGGCTCGCGGAAGGTGCCGGCGATGGCGTAGACGCAATCGGTTCCCCGGACGGCACGGGCCACCGCCTCGGCATCGGTGATATCGCCCTCGAGGACCTCCACCCCTCCGATGCCGAGGGCAGCAAAGCGTTCGCGGCTGCGCACCAGCACCCGAACCTCCTCCCCCGCCGCCAGCAGGCGACGGGTCACCGCCTGGCCGACGAAGCCACTGGCGCCGGTCACGAGAACGGTCATGGCCGGTTCTCCCTGGTCCCGTTGTCATTCCGTGGATGCCGTCTCCGCCCCTCGCATCCGCAGCACCCGGGCCGGACTGCCGGCGACCACCGCCCGGGCCGGCATGCTCCTGGTGAGGACGCTGCCGGCCCCGACGATGGTCCCCTCTCCCACTTCGACCCCGTCGAGCACCATGGCGCCCATACCGAACAGGCAGCGGTCGCCGATGCGGATGGCTCCGCTCGTCACCCGCGCCTGCTCGCGGGAGGCGAGGACGCCCCCGCCCTTCATCTCGGCGTGGACATCGAAGGCGCCGCCGCTGATCTTGTAGCCGCCGCCCAGCACCACCTCCCGACCGAGATAGATCTCACCCTGGGAGTGGACAACGCTCATCGCCCCGATATCGCAGTCGTCGCCGATGGCGATCGGTCCGATCTTGGCCTGCATCATGGCGGGCCTGCCGATGACCACGCGGTCGCCGATCCTCACCCCCCTCCTCGTCGGCGCCGCGACCGTCGAGTACGCAGCCGTCGTCGATCACCACCCGGTCGCCGAGGCTGATGCGATGGGCGTTGCGGATCACCAGATGACGGCCGAACACGAGTGCCCGGCCGACCCGCCGGAACAGCATCGGATAGAAGAGGCGCCGGAGCGCCAGCCCCAGGGCACCGGGCAGTCCGCCCAGGAGTCCGGTCACCAGCTCGTACTGCAGCAGCCGCCAGTAGGATCGCCCGGGCCCCACCACCAGATCGGCATAGCACCGCATGCTCGAGCGGCCGTCGGCGAACATCTGGGTACGAATGAAGGAATCATCGGCGAGACGCCGCCTTTCGGCCATCGCCGGCCTCTCCCTGGAAGGCGGGCTCCGCGAAGTCGCCAGTCACACGCCGGAGATGATTTTCTCTCAACTCGGGCGGTTTTACAACCCGTCCGGCAATTTCCCCATCGCGCCCGTCCCCGGACGGGTTTCCCCGCCCGGGTCCCGTCCCGTGTTCAATCCACGTAGTATTTGGCGGCTTTTCTGTAGTATTGTGCGAGGTCGCCGTATCCGTACTTGGCGTGTTTTTTGAGGTCGACCATGGTGAAGACGGCGCCGGCGGGTTCGACGCCGATTTCGCGCAGGAGCTGGACGC
Organism: Alphaproteobacteria bacterium; assembly: GCA_027045875.1. Lineage (GTDB taxonomy): Bacteria > Pseudomonadota > Alphaproteobacteria > Geminicoccales > Geminicoccaceae > JALSRW01. Next base: position 26,486 of record JALUAG010000102.1, read on the forward strand.
TTTCGGCGGCGGCGCCGGCCTCGGTGGCGCCCCAGCGCAGCACGAACAGCACCTTGTCGGCCAGGAGGGCGGCGAGGCGGCTGTCGGCGACGCTGGCCAGGGGGGCGGTATCCAGCACCACGAGATCGAAGGTCTCGCGCGCCCAGGCCAGGAGTTCGGCCGTGCGGGGGTGTTCGAGGAGGTCGGTGGGGTTGGTGGTCTGGCCCTTGACCGGCAGGAAGTAGAGGCCGCTTTCGAGATCGTGCTGCACGACCTCCTCGCGGCTGCGCTCGCCGCTCACGTATTCGACGAGGCCGCTCGAGATCTGCCAGCCGAGCTCGCGGTGGACCGAGGGGTGGCGCAGGTCGAGGTCGATCAAGAGCGCCCGCTTCCGCGCCCGGGCGGCGAAGATGGCGAGGCTCACCGCGAGCGTCGTCTTGCCCTCCTCGGGCAGCGAGGAGGTGACCATCACCACCCGGGGCGGACGGTCGCCGGCCCCCAGCTTGAGGGCGGTGTAGATGCCCCGGAGCGCCTCGGCGTAGGCCGAGAGCGGCTTGTCCATCAGATACCGGTGGGGCTTCCTGCCGCGCCCCAGCCGCTGCAGGAGCGGCACCCGGGCGAGGGTGGGAAGACCCAGCAGCGCCTCCACCTCGCGGGCGCTCCGGAGCCCCCGGTCCATCCGCTCCAAAAGCAGCGCCAGGACGCTGCCGAGCACGAAGAACACCCCGAAGCCGGCGGCCGCGAACAGCTTCGGCCCCGGCGTGCTGGGCGCCGCCGGCGGCGTCGCCTTGGCCACGATGCGCACGTCCGGCTCGACGATCTCCTGCTGCGCCCGGGTCTCCTTGTAGCGCTGCAGGAAGGTCTCGTAGAGCTGGCGGCTGGCCTGCGCCTGGCGCTCCAGTTCGCGCAGCCGCACCTCCGCCTCGCGGTTGACCGCGGTCCGCCGCTTGACCCCCGAAAGCTGCTCCTCCAGCGCCGCCACCCGCGCCGCCACCCCCCGCACGTCGTTCTCCAGCGTCCGCAGAATGCGCGCGATCTCGGCCCGGATCTTGGCCTGCAGATTGGCCTTCTCGCGCCGCAGCTGGACCATCCGCGGATGCTTCTCGCCATAGAGCGTCGACAGCTCCGCCTCCTGACGCAACAGCTCCGTCTCCTGGTTGCGCAGATTGGTGATGATCGGCGAAGCCGCCACCTCCGGCACCGAATCCAGCGACCCCCCGCGCCGCTCCAGATCCCGCACCAGCGACAGCCGCGCCCGCTTCTCCGCCAGCTCCGCCCGCGCCTCGATCAGTTGCCGGTTGAGATCACCGAGCTCCTGCTCGCTCAACGTCGGCCCCTCGGCCTCTGCCGACAGCAGATTGTGCTCCGCCCGATAGCGCTCCACCGCCGCCTCGGCATCGGCCACCTCCCGCTTCAGGGACGCCAGCCGCTCCTCCAGCCACAGACTGACCCGGCTGGTCGCCAGAAGCTTGGTCTTGAGCTGGTCGTCGACGAACATCTCCACCATCCGGTTGGCGATCAGCGCCGCCTTGACCGGATCCTCGGAGGTGAACGACAGACCGATCACATAGGAAAGATCCCCCGACAGCTCGAGCCCCGACGCGAACCGCGCAAGCGCAATCTCCCGCGCCCGCGCCGCCGCCTCGCTCTCCAAAAGCGGCCGCGGCGGATCCTCGAGACCCACCGCCACCAGCCAGTCGCGCGGCACGAAGAACAGCGCCCGCGCCAGACCCTCCCGCGGCGCACGCGGCACCGCCCCCGGCGGCAGCGCCGCAAAGGGATTGAACTCCGGATCATCGAACAGACCCAGATCCTCCATCACACGGGCATGGAACCCCCGCGACTGCAACAGACGGATCTGCGTCGCAATGGTCGCCGAATCCGCCGGCAAACCCGACAACACCGCCTGCAGATCGGCATAATTGGGCTGCCGCGGATCCAACACGATCTGCGCCCGCGCCGTGTACTTCGGCGTCACCAGCAACGACACCGAAACACCCAACACCACACCCAGCACACAACACGCCACAAGCAACCACTTGCGACGACGCAAAACCGAAAACACACTCCCCACATCAATCACCTCCCCACCCTCGAACATCCGATCCGAAAGCGAAGGGGAGGTCTGAACGATCTCACCGCGCATGCGCACTTCTCCGGCGGGCCTGCCATCCCTGCGGGGGCGGCGGTCCGAAATCGATCCGTCCGGGCATGTCTTCTTGAACCGGCGTTCCTCTCCACGACGGGGGGGGTCGGGACGGCCCCGAACCAACCCGGGGTGATGTGCCATGCCTCACCGCGGGGAACAATGCCATATCTCACGGATGCGTACCCACAGGCGAATTGCCCGGGCCCGGAGCTGTGGTGGCGGTTTGGCGAACGCCGCCGCATCCTGCCGCCGCGTATACGGGTTCGCACGTATCCGCGTATATGCTCCGAAACCTTCCGCCGCCCGCGGCGCGGCGGACTCCCTCCGCCGGCGCCGGGGGGCGGGAAAGAACGCCCCGCGGCCGCGGGGCGTCGGTCGATCTCGGGATCGCCGGGCGATGCCGGGACTAGCCGCCGGTCTTGATGGCGATCCTCTTCGGCTGGGCTTCCGGCCTCTTGGGCAGGGTGACGGTCAGCACGCCCCTGTCGAAGACGGCCCGGATCCCGTCCTCGTCCACCTCGGCGGGAACCGGGATGCGGCGGAGGAAGCTGCCGTAGGAGCGCTCCATCAGATAGTACCCCCGCTCCTTCTCCTCCGCCTCGCGCTCCTGTTTCTTCTCGCCGCGCAGGGTGAGGACGCCGTCGGCGAACTCGATCTCGACGTCCCTTTCCTCGACGCCCGGCAGCTCCGCCTGGACGACGATGGCGTCCTCGGTCTCGCGCACGTCGACCCGCGGCGCCATCACCCCCTCGCCGAAGGATGTGCGGGGCAGTCCGAAACCGCGGGTCATCTCGTCGAACAGGCGATCCATCTCGCGCCGCATGGCGGCGAAAGGATCTTCGGCGGGCCTCGTTTCCTGCCGGCCGAACGGCATCAGGCTGCGGAAGGTCATGGCCATCTCCCCTTCGTCCTGGATCCTTCCGGGGCGACCCGGAATGTTCCGCCGCTCCCCCGGGGCGTCGCCACCCCACCGGTTCATAAGGGCATCGGCGCGCCGGGCTTCAAGACGGGCCGGAGCGTTTTTCGCCGTATGGTCGAAAGCTCTCTGGACGAAGCCCCGTCGTTGCCGCTAACTGCGTGCCACCATCGCCGGTTCCGGGACGGCCATGCGTCACCTTCCGGCACCGCGGACCGGCCGGGCACGCCCGTCGGCCAAGAGCGCCGTCCCGGCCGCACCGGTCGGCGTCCCGCGCCGCGGCGCTCGGGGCGATTCGGTACATCGTTCACTCCGGCGGGAGGCGGACGGCTCATGAGCATGGCGGAAAAGCAGGTCGACCTCTTTCTCGACAGCCTGATCAACGCCCCCTTCAAGGACGATCGGGCGCTGATGGAGTTCCCCTTCTTCTCCCTGCAGAAGGCGCCGCGGATGAAGCCGCTCGTCTACGACGACGGCAAGGTCAAGATCGAGGTGCGCCCCGGCGAGAAGGGGCTCGCCACCATCTGGGACAAGGACGTCCTCATCTACATCGCCTCGATCATCAACGACCGCCTGGAACGCGGGCTGCCGGTGGACAAGACGGTCCGCTTCAACGCTCACAACTTCCTCAAGGCGACCGGACGCGGGACCGGCAAGCGGGCCTACGAACTGTTCCTGGACGCCATGTTCCGGCTGCGGTCGACGACCATCCTGACCACCATCGAGGCGGGGGACATCAAGGAACGCCGCGGCTTCGGCTGGATCGAGACCTTCCGCATTCTCGAGCGCCGCACGAGGAGCGGCAAGAAGATCATGGGCGCCTGCGAGATCTCCCTCAACGACTGGATGTTCCGGGCCATCGTCAAGGACCGCCGGGTGCTGACCATCAACCAGCGCTACTTCGCGCTCTCCATGGGCCTCAAGCGGCGTCTCTACGAGCTCGCCCGCAAGCACTGCGGCCACCAGGAGAAATGGGTCATCACCCTGCCCAAGCTGATCGAGAAATGCGGCTCGGTGCTGGAACCCCGCTTCTTCAAGCCGCAGCTCAAGAAGGTGGTCGAGGACGACGATCTGCCCGACTACCACATCGCCATGAGCTTCGATCCCAAGGACAAGCAGGCGGCAGCCGAGGAGGGTTTCGATTCGCGCCGCTGGTCGACCAACGAACGGATCCTCGTGAGCTTCTGGCCGCGCGGGCAGCGCCCGCCGGAGATCATCGCCCCCCTCGCCTGACTCGGTACATCGTTCACGCCGCCCTTCCGTGCCGGCACTCCCTCCGCCGGCCGGTGAGCCCGCCCCACCGCCGGACAGGTTCGGTACATCGTTCACATCTCCCGGGATGTCCGCCTTCCGGCGCCGGCGACGGGCGGTTTCCGATTCGGTACATCGTTCACGGGGCAAGGCCCCGGGATTCGGTACATCGTTCACATCTCCGCCGCCCGGCCGGCCGGCTTCCATCCCTCTTCCGCCGGTTCGGTACATCGTTCACATCGCGTCGGCGCCCGCACGCCGCGGCGCGATCCTCCGGCAGCCCGATTCGGTACATCGTTCACATCGTTCACGGCGCACCGCCGCGCCTCCCCTTCCCGCAGTCCCGGAAAATCGCGCCAAGACGGCGTTCGGTACATCGTTCACGCCTCGGACGTTAAACCGGAAGTCACGCGATTCGGTACTTCATTCACCGATGTTCGGTACATCGTTCACGTTTCGATTCGGTACTTCATTCACCGATGTTCGGTACTTCATTCACAATTTTTCCCGCAAGCCACTGCGGATACACGAGGAATCCGATCGGTAACTTACTAACGGGAATCTATTTAACGTTCTAACGCCCCGGCGGCGCCGGCGGCTGTGGATAACTCCCGGATCGCGACGCCCGTTCGCGCTCATCAAAGGGCTTGCAGAAGACATCGACGGAGATCCGCATCGACGGCGGGCTCGACACCGCCCCAGTGGCGGAAACCGGGCACCGCCTGCCAAAGCAGCATGCCCAGGCCGTCGACCACCGGATTGCCACGACGACGGGCGGTACGAAGCAATGCGGTCTCCAGCGGAACATAGACGATATCCGCCACCACCGCCGCCTCCGGCAGACGATCGAGCGCGAGATGCAGGGGCTCCTGCCCCTTCATGCCGAGACTGGTGCAGTTCACGCAGAGGACGGCACCCACAAGGGCCCGCGCGCGATCCTGCCAAGGCACCACCACGACCGCGGTGCCGAAATGCTCTTCCAGCCAGGCGGCCAGGGCACGGGCCCTCCCCTCGCTGCGGTTGACGATCCGAAGCCGCGGACAGCCGGCCTCGCAGAGCGCCGCCGCTACCGCCCGGGCCGCACCGCCGGCACCGAGCACCACCGCCGGGCCTGCCGTCAATGCGAGCGCCGGCGCCTGCTCCCGGAGGCTCGCGAGGAAACCGAAACCGTCGGTGTTGAGGCCGCGCAGCCTCCCCCCCTCCCCTACCAGCACCGTGTTCACCGCCCCGATGCGGGCCGCCGCGGAATCGAGCTCCTCCACCAGCGCCGCCGCCGCCTCCTTGTGCGGCAGCGTCACGTTCCAGCCGCGGAACCCGAGCCGTGGCAGCAACGCGAAGGCCGCGGCGAGATCCTCCGCCCGCACCCGGAGCGGCACGTAGGCGCCGTCGATGCGGTAGCGTTCGAACCAGTAGCCATGGAGCCGCGGCGAGAGGGAATGGGCCACCGGATCACCGAGCACCGCCGCCAGGCGGGCCTGCCCCGAGATCAGCACCCCGCCCTCCCGTTGCCGCAGAGCTCCACCCGTTTACGCGGACACGCGTCTCCGGCTTTCACTGCACCCGGGTATACGGTTACCATGGGCATTCCCGACCGCGCGGGTCGAGAAAGCAGCCGCTGCGCCCGAGGTCGAGACCGGCGATCAGCGCGAACAACGCTTCCGCCGCCTCGCCCGGCGCGAGGGGCGCCCCCTCCCCTCCCATCGCGGTGCGGATCCAGCCGGGGTGCACCACCGCGCAGACGATGCCCTCGCCGCGCAACTCGCAGGCGAGACTGCGCCAGGCCATGTTGAGCGCCGCCTTGCTGCAGCGATAGGCGTAGAGCCCGCCCGATCGGTTGTCGCCGATGCTGCCCAGGATGCTCGAAATGGCGATCATCTTGCGTTCGGCACTCCGTGCCACATGGCGGCGGAGGGCGCCGGCCAGCACGAGCGGGGCGATGCTGTTGACATGGAAGGCCTCGAACCAGGCCGGGACGTCCAGCATCTCGATGCGGTCCTCGGGGCCGGGGATGCCGGCATTGGCGATCAGGACGTCGATCGCCTCGCCGACCAACGCATCGGCGAGTGGACGGTAGGCGGTCTGATCACGCACGTCGAGCCGGTGGAGGACGACATCGCCGGCTATCCCCCGCAGCGCATAGGCGCGCTCGGGATTGCGGCAGCAGGCGTGGACGCGCCAGCCGCGCCGGGCGTAGGCCTCGACGAGGGCGAGACCGAGACCGCGGCCGGCACCGGTGACGAGCATCGTGGGCACCGCGAACGCGCTCCGCTCCTGCGGGTGACGGGACGTGCCATGTATCGTGCGGTGCCGCGGCGCGGGCAAGGGGCGAGGTGACGGCGGCCATATCCGCCGCGACGGAGGCGGGTCCCCGGACGCCACGACACGGTGGTACGGTCGCGGCCCGGGCGGCGGCCTCAACGGACTTTCCTCGGTGTGCCGCGAAGGCGGCCACCGGCGACCAGGCTACGCGGACACGCGGACGCGCGGAGGCCATTCTACAAGTCCCGACCGTTCGGGTCTCGTCGCCTGCGGTCGGCACCGCAGCAGCATGGCAACCGGCTGCCGGTGAGACGGTCGCGTCGCTTCCGGCCGTCCAACGCGGAGACGCGCAGTCAACGACACGGGGACGTCGTTGTCACATGATCCGCGTACACGGTTGCGGGAAGGGGCCGCTGCTCGTCGATCCCCGCGAGGGAGGTGGGTTCTACGGCCACCGGCGATCGAGGGCGCGCGGCCACACGGGCCACCCTCTTCACCGGAACATGGCAAACGCGGAACATGGGATACGCGGAACCGCGGATACGTGTATCGGTGTGCGGCGCGAGGGAAGACCGTGGTGGGGTGCACGGGAAGCGTGCCCAGCGCGCCCAGGAGGGGAAGGACCGGGTCGGCGGCGGATCTGCGGGAACGGCGGATCGCGCACCGCGATGCGGCGATGACGGCGCCGTGGGGTGGGGAAGG
>JALUAG010000103.1 GCA_027045875.1 Alphaproteobacteria bacterium
GCCAGGTCGCGCTGCTCCGGCGTATCGCGCGCGCGATCACGGATCTCGGGGAATAGCGGATCCGGCGATGATCGTCCCCTTCCGCCAGGCCGTGTCCGCCACCCCGTCACCTCCGCCGGCGCCGGCGACGCGCCGGCGGTGGTGGACGGCGGCGGAGCTGGCGGCGCTGGGTGTGGAGGGATGGCCGAAAACGCGCTGGAACATGTCCCGACGGCTGGCGGACCTTCCGCGTCGCACCCGCCGCGACGGTGCGCATCTCTACCGCATCGACGATCTGCCGGCGCCGCTGCGGGAGGCGGCGCTGGCGGTGTCGGCGGCGGACGATCCCGCGCCGGCGGGCGAGGGCATCGACGGGGCCGATCCCGCCGATCGTCGGGCGGCGGCGCGGCTGGCGCTGCTGGCCGAGGTCGACCGGCTGGCGCGGTCGCTGGGCAGTATCGTGCTGGCGCGCCGGAATCTCGTGGAAACCGTGCGCACCGGCAACGACCCGAGGCTCGCCGCGCTCGCCCGCGAGGCCATGGCCCGCCGCCGGCGGCTGTCGGTGCGCACGCTCGAGCGCTGGGCGGAGCATCGCGACGATCCGGCGATGCTGGAGGTGCACGGGCGGGCGGCCGGCGTGCCGGACTGGCTGGACCCGTTCCTGGCGATCTGGTCGCGGCCGTCGAAGCCGAGCGTCGCCTTCTCCTACGAGACGCTGCGGCGGCAGCGTCCCGATCTCGCTCTGCCGAGCGTGCGCACGGTGCAGCGGACGGTCGCGCGTCTGGGTGCGGTGACCCGTGCCCGCGGCCGCATGGGGCCGCGCGAGCTGAAGACGGTGCGGCCCTACATCGCGCGCGATTTCCGCGAGCTGGAGCCGGCGGACGTCTACATCGCCGACGGCCACACCCACGATCAGCTGGTGCTCCATCCGATCACCGGCAAACCGTTCCGGCCGGAGATCATCGCCGTCGTCGACGTCGCCACCCGGCGCTGCGTCGGCTGGTCGACGGGCATCGCCGAGAGCGCCTGGCTGGTGGCCGACGCGCTGCGGCACGCCTGCGGCACGGCGGTTCCCGCGGTGTTCTACACCGACCGCGGCAGCGGCTTCTGCAACATGCACATGGACGATCCCGCGACCGGCGTGCTGGCGAGGCTGGGGATCCGCCACGAGACGAGCCTGCCCTACAACAGCCAGGCGCGGGGCGTGGTCGAGCGGTTCCACGCCTCCTGCTGGATCCGCGGCGCGCGGCTGCACGCCGGCTACGTCGGCCGGGACATGGACCCGGAGGCCCGAAAGCGCGTCGACCGTGCGGTCAAGCGCGATCTCTGGGTACGCGGGACGACGGATCTGGTGCCCTCCTGGCGGGCCTTCGTCGCCTGGTGCGATGAGCAGGTGCGGGCCTACAACGCGCGGCCGCACGGATCTCTGCCGCGGATCGTCGATCCGGCGACCGGCCGCCGGCGGCACATGACGCCGGACGAGGCCTGGCGGGACGCCACGTCGAGGGGCTTCGTGCCGGAGGTTCCGGCGGCGCGGGAGCTGGACGCGCTGTTCCGCCCGCACGTCGAGCGCACGGTGCGGCGCGGCTGCGTCCAGCTGTTCGACGGCACCTACTTCTCGCGGGATCTGGAGGAATGGCACGGGCGGCGGGTACTGGTCGCCTACGACGTGCACGATCCGAAGACGGTCTGGGTGTCGGACGGCGAGGGCCGGCGGATCTGCACCGCCGAGCTCGACGGCAACCTCGTCCCCTACATGCCGAAGAACCGCATCGAGGCGGCGCGCGAGGCCCACGCCCAGGCGCGCCTGGCACGGCTCGAACGGCGCGCGAAGGACGTTCGAGCGGAGCTCGGGTGCGCCTCGGAGATCGTGCCGATGCCGGCCGAGAGCGATCCCGAGCGTCGCCGCGAGATCGTCCGGTCCTTCGAACCCGCGGACGAACCCGAGGAGACGAGGACGGAGCGTTACCGGCGCTGGCGGACGATCGACCGCCGGCTGCGCCGGGGCGACGAGGTGCCGGACGAGGATGCGCGCTGGCACGCGATCTGGCCGGAGACGCCCGAGGGGCGGAACATGCTGCTTCTGGTCGAGGAGTTCGGCGAGGAGCTGGTGTGCTGGGAGAGGAGATGCGCTACAGCATCGCACCGGTGAAGAACATCGTGGCGCTGGGCGAGGCGGCGGACGCGCTGGTACAGCGCGCGGCCGGCGTGCCCGGCATGGGCCTCGTCTGGGGCCCGACGGGGTACGGCAAGACGACCGGGGCGGCCTGGCTCCGCAACAAGTGCGACGGCATCTACGTGCGGGCACTCGCGCTCTGGACGCCCGCCTCGATGCTCGACGCCATCGCCCGCGAGCTCGGCGGCGCGTTCCGCGGCTCATGCGCGCGCACCATCGACTGGATCTGCGAGCGTCTGGAGCTGCGGCCGCGGCCGATCCTGGTCGACGAGGCCGATTACGTGCTGCGGACCGGCAGGCTCGTGGACACGCTTCGGGATCTACACGACCAGACGAGCTCGCCGGTGATCATGTTCGGCATGCCGGGCATCCAGCGCCAGCTCGTGCGCTGGCCCCAGGTGACCGGGCGCATCCTTCATGCCATCGAGTTCAGCCCCTGCGACGTCGAGGACGCGCGGGTGCTGGCGCGGGCGCTGTGCGAGGTCGAGGTGGAGGACGATCTGCTTGTGCGCCTGCAGCGCGAGGCCAAGGGCAGCGCCCGGCTGATCGTGGTCGGTCTCGCCCGTCTCGAGACCCATGCCAGGACGCGCGGCATGCGGTCGATCGGCACCGAGCAATGGGGGCGGCGCGAGCTGTTCTTCGGCGAGGCGCCGGCCGGGAGGGCGACATGAGCCCGGAGCTCGGGCGCGCGGTCGCGGCCGCGGTGTCGGCGATGACCGCATGGATCGAGGCCGAGCGGCGGTGCGAGCGCGGCGGCCTGCCGATCGAGACGGTGGAGCGGGCGATGCGGCACGCGGCCTCGTGCCGGGACCGACTGCTGGCGGCGGTACGGAACGAGGCCGAGGCGCGCTGCGACGGGCGATCCGCACGGGAGGCCGCCTGATGGGCCGGACGGTCGGATGCCGTATTCGCGCGCCGGCGACCTCAGGCTGCCGGTACCGGATATGGCAGACCATACGGCTGTTTCGGAAGAGTGGCGGGGCCTGGAGGATACGGGAAATCGCCGCCGTGAGCGGTACCAGCGTCGACAGTGTCCGACGGTTCGTGGGGGGTCTGGTCCGCCACGGCTACGTCCTGGTCGTGAAGCCCAGTCAGCCGGGCGTGCTCATGGGAGATGCGCTCTACCGGCTGGTCAGGGACACCGGTCCTTATCCGCCCCGGATCCGTGTCGACGGCAGTCTGTACGACCCGAACACCGGGGAGGAGCTGCCGTGAAGGCGCTGGAGCGCGCCAGGCGCGGCTGGGGCGAGCCGCCCGATTGGATCGCGGCCCTGGCACGGGAATGCGACCGCGGCACGCAGCGGGAGACGGCGGCACGCATCGGCTACAGCCCGGCGGTGGTCAACCAGGTGCTGGGGCGCAGCTATCCCGGCGATTACGCATCCGTCGAGGCGGCCGTCCGTGGCGCGCTCATGGGCGCGCGCGTCGTCTGTCCGGTCTACGGCGAGATCGGCCGCGACTCCTGCCTCAGGAACCAGAAACTGCCGAAAGGACCGACCGGCGATCCGGCGCGGCGCGCGCTGCGCGCGGCGTGCCCGGTCTGCCCCCACCATCTCGGAGGCGACACATGATCAGTACGGAACTGCGGAATCTGGCTCGGCTGCTGCAGCCGCTGGCGTCGGGTTCGCTGCCGGCGCGGCCCGAGGGCATCCGCTCGGTGACGGCCGTGCTGCGGGATCTCGCCGACCGGGTGGAGGCTTTGGAGAACGCGGCGGTGCCGGAGCCGGCGCGGTCGGTCGATGCGGGACAGGCCGCCGGCGTCGCCCGCCGGGTGATGGCGGAGCTCGAACGGATCGTCCGGGAGCAGGGCGGCGGAGAGCCGGCATGAGCGGGCGGGACCGTTGCACGGTGGGCATCACGAGCCGCAGCGGGCGGATATTCTTCGGCATCTTCTGCCGGGTCGGCATCGGCGATGCCGTCTACCGCGATCTGATCCGGGGCATGGACACCCATGTCCGCCTGGCGCCGAGCCTCGCCGACGGCAAGCGGATCCGCATCGCCGCCTCCACCGGCGGATATTCGGTGGTGGGCCTGAGGGGGCGGCGCCGGTTCTTCAACTGGCGCATCGGCTCCGACGGCGAGCCCCACGTCGTGGAGAGCACCGTGGTGCCCTGGTCCTTCCAGGACGGCGTCCTGCTGCTGGAGCCTCCGGACAGGGTGCTGGAGGTGTTCCGAGCCCTGCACTGGCCGGTCGAGAAGGAGGCACGCACATGACGACACTCGCGGATATCGAGGCACTGGCCCGGGAGTTCTCGGAGGCCAGGCGGAGGCTGGCCGATGCCGTGGCCGACCTGGAGGAGGAGGTGCGCCGCCTGAAGCGGCGGCGGCTGCCGCAGATCCGCCGGCTCGTCGACCGCGCGGCCACCGCCCGTGCCGAGCTGCATGCCGCGGTCGAGACGGCGCCGGAGCTCTTTCGCCGCCCGCGCACGGTGGTGTTCCACGGGGTCAGGATCGGCTGGGCCAAGGGGCGGGGCGAGATCCGCTTCGAGGACCCCAACCGCGTCGTCGAGCTCGTGCGCCGGCATTATCCGGAGCGCTTCGACGAGCTCGTGAAGACCAGTTATCGGCCCATCAAGACGGCCCTGAGCCGGCTGTCGGTGAGCGAGCTGCGGCGCATCGGCGTGACGGTGGTGGAGACCGGCGACCAGGTGGTGATCGCACCGCAGGACGGCGAGATCGACCGGCTGGTGGATGCGCTTCTCAAGGACGAGGAGGAAGTCAGGGAGGCCGCGGAATGACGACGAGAACGCCCATCGCGAGAGACATCGAGCAGCTGGCGACGGTGCTGCTCGGGCGTCTGATCGCCGGTGTGCCGGTCGCAGGCGCCGATCTCGAGGCGCTGGTGGAGCGGCTCAACCGCATCGCCGAGCGGGTGGCCGATGCGGAGCGCGACGGCGGCGTGGTGATCGACTTCACGGCGGCGAGGAAGCGCCGGTCGCTGCGCGCGGTCGACGCGTCGGCGGGATGACGGTGTCATGCGCAGACTGACCCGCGGCGACGTCCTGTACCTGCTGCGCAGGATGGGCGCCGACGGCGCGACCGCCGACGAGATCGCCGCCAATCTGGCGGACACGAAGAGGAACGTCGCCGCCGCCCATCTCCACGCCCTGGTGAAGATCGGAAAGGCAGCGAAGGCGGGGATGCGCGGCGGCCGCACCGTCTATGTGGCGGCCCGCCATGTCCGCGGACCGGAGGACGCATGACGGCACCGGGCTGGAAGGGCCGCGACACCTCCCTGGCGGCGGCCGAGGAGATGGCCGCCCGCGCGCCGGGCATCCGCGAGCTCTCCTGGCGGAGATCGAGGGCGCCGGCGAGGAAGGGGCCACCGCCGACGAGATCGCGCGCTGGCTGGGCATGTCGCCGTTGTCGGTCCGGCCGCGCTGCACCGAGCTCGCGCGGACGGGCGCGATCCGGGATTCCGGCCGCCGGCGGCGGAACGAGCAGGGCAACCGGCAGATCGTATGGGTGGCGGGATGAGCAGCCTGTTCGGACGTCTGCCGGCCGCGACCGGATCGATCGCGGAATCCTTCGAGCGGTTCTGGAAGGCCTATCCGCGCCGGCGGCCGAACCCGAAGCCGCCGGCGGCCCGGGTGTTCGCCGATCTGGTCCGGCGCGGCATCGTCACGGCCGATGATCTCGTCACGGCCGTGGAGCGCTACGCGCGGGAGGTCGAGGAGCTGGGCATCCAGCCCTGCTTCGTGCCGCATGCGGTGACCTGGCTGCGGCAGCGGCGCTTCCTGGACTATCTCGGCGAGGCGTGGGAGTCCGGCGGATCGGATGATGCCGCCGTCGGCCGGATAATGACACCACCGGAGCGAGACGATCTGCGTGCGGTCTGGGCCCGGATCGGGCAGGTGCAGTACCGCAACTGGATCGCACCGCTGGAGATCGAGCGGCGGGGGCCGGAGGTGGTGATCACAGCGCCCACGCTCGCCCATCTCGACCAGTGCAAGTGGCGCTACGACCTGCTGCTGCGTCAGGCGCTGCGCTGCCAGCGGATCGTCTGGAGGCATCGATGAGACGGAAGAAGCGGGCCCGCGCACCGCAGACGCGCTTCGCCATTCTGTGGCCGGATCGTCCCCACGGCGAGCGGATCGAGGTTCTCGAGGTGTCGACGGCCGCCGATGCACTGGCCCGGGCACGGCCGGACGGCAGTGTGTTCGAGCTGCCGAGCAACACCGCGCAGGTGATCCATCTCCTGACGCGGCCGCCCGCGGAAGTCGCACGCAGGGACGCACCGGAGGCGCAGCGCATGCTCCTGAAATACGGCCGGCCCGTGACCGCGGAGGAAGCATGAGCGACGACGCCGACGGCCTGGTGCTGGCCATGGCCTCCGAGCTGGTGCGCCTCCACGAGGGCTGGCGCCAGCGGGCCTACGACGATGCCACCGGCGAGCCCTTGCGGCCCGGCCATACCCTGGTGGGCAATCCTACCGTCGGCTGGGGTCGGAACCTGCGGGACGTCGGCATCCGCCGGCACGAGGCCGAGATCCTGCTGGCGGAGGACCTGAAGGAGGCGATTGCGCGGGCCCGTGCTTTCGCGGGCCGGGCGTGGGATGGCCTGTCCGCCGAACGCCGCGCGGTGCTGACCGACATGGCGTTCAACCTCGGCGGCAGGCCGAGCTCCTTCCGCCGCCTGCGCGCGGCCATCGAGACCGGCGACTTCGAGTCGGCGGCCCGGGAGATGCTGGATTCCCGCTGGGCGCGCCAGGTCGGCCGCCGGGCGCAGACGCTGGCCGCGATGATGCGCGGCGGCGAACACGTTACCGTCGCCTACGCGACCGGCACGGGTGCGGCGATCGTACGGAGAGGGTGACATGGACGAGCTTGTAGAGATGGCCCGCCTGCTCGAGCGCATGGCGAGCAAACTGCGCCGCATGGAGAAGCGCATCGCCGAGCTGGAAAGACGGACGCCGGTGATGCCGATTCCGTTCCCCTATCCGATTCCGTCCCCTCACCCGGTTCCGTTGCCCGCGCGCCGGCGCGAATATGATTTCGGCGATCCGTGGCCACCGGTTCCGCAGCCACAGCCGTATTGGATCGGCCCGACGATCTGCCGCTCGCGGCTGCAGGGAGAATGCCGATGAGTTCCGACCGACAGGAGGCGGATGGCCTCGCGTTGCCGAGGCCTGTGGCGCAGTGGATGCGTGAGGATATCGAAAAGTGGCGCGGCGAGTACCGAACGATCGCCTTCATGGCCGTGGCATGGGGCGTGGGCATCGTCGTTCAACTCGTCCAGGTTGTCCTGGAGGTTCTGAAATGATAAGTAACGACAGACTGGCCGCACGCTACGTCCTCGAAGCGAACAAGTACATCGAGTTCCTGCTGGTGCTGTGCATCATGGCCCTTGGAGGCTGGGCGACAGCGCTCATCCTCATCGCTGTGTTGTTGTGGCAGTGAGGCATAGCTGAGATGCCGCGCGCCGCAGCACGCAACTATGACCGGCGACGGCTTCTCGCCGCCGTGCACGCGGGCCGGCGCGCCCTCGACCTGGACGATGCGACGTACCGTGCGCTGCTGCAGCGGGTGACGGGGCGACGGAGCGCCGCCGGGCTCGTTCCCCGCGAGCTGCAGGCGGTGATCGAGGAGATGCGGCGACTGGGCTTCGCGCGCGCCGACTGGCGCCGGCTGGAGGAACCGCATCAGCGCAAGATCCTTGCGATGTGGCGGCGGATGCACGATGCCGGCCTCGTGCGGGAGCGGAACCCGGACCGGTTCGTGCGCAGGATGGCCGGTGTCGAGCGGCTGGAATGGCTGCGTGCCGAGGATGCGGCGCCGGTGATCGAGGCGCTGAAGGAGTGGTCGGAGCGCGGGCATGGCTGACTTCGACCTCCTGGGCGACGTCGAGGAAGCGTTCGGGCCGGCGGCTGCCGCGAGGCTGGCCGCTCGTCTCGGCGGTCAGCGCATCTGGGTGCCGACGACCGCCGAAGGGCGCGCCCGACTCGCCGATCTGCTGATCGAGCGCTATGCGGGCATCGACGTCTACGTGCCGATGGCCATCAAGGAAACGCGCGCCCGGCGGGAAAGATGCATCGCCGAGATGGCGGCGCGCGGTCTCGGCACGCGCGAGATCGCGGCCCGGATCGGCTGCACGAGACGCACCGTCCAGCGGATCCTGGCGCGGGCGACCAAGGTCGCCTCGGGAGAATGACGGCGCGGCACTAGCATCCGGTCGGCAACTTCCGGAGCTGGTGCCATGTTCTATTCCGGTGGCTTCCTGGCCGGCTACAAGACCTATCTGGTCTCGGCGCTGATCGTCCTGCAGGCGCTGGTGCGCTGGGCGGCCGAGGGGCAGATCACCTTCACCGAGTTCCTGGACGTCCTCTTCAGCACCGAGGTGCTGACCGGTCTGGGCCTCGCGGCCCTGCGCGCCGGCATCCGAAAGGGAACCGGCGCATGACCGGCTGGCGAGCTGCCGTCGCCGCGATCACGCTCTCGGCCTGCGCCCGGCTGCCGACCGGTGATCCCGCGCCGATCGCGCCCGAGATGCAACTCGTCACGATCTGCTCGTCCATTGCCGTCGCCGAGGCCGAGCTCGCGCGAGCGATCCGGGACGGCAGGCTCGACGAGGAGGAGATCGCCCGCGTGGCGGCCCTGAAGCCGGTGGCGGACGCCGCCTGTCTCGACGGCGAGACCGACCCCGTCGTGCTGCTCGGTCGGGCCCGCGACGCCCTCGCCGGCCTCGAGCGTATCGGGAGAAGCGCGCGATGAACGTCGACCTCGTTATCCGCATCATCGACATCGCCAGCGCGCTGATGAGCATCGCCCCTCTGCTGGCGGCCGAGTTCCGGGATCTTCCCGAGGACGAGCGTCGCCGACGGCTCGAGGAATCGCTCCGCCGCATGCGGGACGTCTACGAGCGGGCGTCGGACGAGCTCGAGGCGGCGATCGCCGCGGCCGGGAGCCCGGAGTGACCTATCTCGCCGATTACGGCGCCGTCCTGTCGTTGCTCGTATCGACGCTCGTCGCCTGGGTGGCCTGGTCGATCAAGCGGGTGGCCGAAGCCGGCCAGACGCGCCTCGAAATCCGGATCGAGCGCATCGAGAACGCGCTCGCTCATGTCGCCAAGCCGGGCGAGGTGGCGGCGCTGCGGGAATCGCTCGCCGAGCTGCACGGGGACATCCGGGCGCTCGGGGCCCAGATCGAGGCGCTGCGCCAGACCACGACCTCGCTCGGCGCCGCCGCCGAGCGGATCAACGACTATCTGCTGCACCGGGGACGATGAGCTACAGCGATTTCCTCGCCCAAGACCGGAGGCTGCGCATCCTGCAGCTGCTCGCACGCTCGCCCGGCTACGCCTCCAACGCGGTGCTGATCGGTACGGCACTGGAGGCGGTCGGACACAGCGTCAGCAGCGATACCGTCGTCTCGGATCTGGCATGGCTCGAGGAGCAGGGGCTCGTGCGCCGACGTGCCAACGCCGACGTGGTGGTGGCATCGATCACGCCCCGCGGGGCCGACGTGGCGCAGGGCAAGGCGGAGCTGCCCGGGGTCCGACGTCCGCGGCCGGGCGAGTAGCATGGGACGGAAGAGCTCGGTGGCCAGGCTGCCGCGCGAGGTGCGCGAAGAGCTGCACCGGATCCTGCGGGAGGGCGCGTACACGATCGACGAGATCGTGGCGCATCTGCGGCAGCTGGGTGCCGACGTCTCGCGCTCCGCGGTGCATCGCTACCGCCAGCGGTTCGATGCCGTCGCCGAGAAGATGCGGCAGGCCCAGGAGATCGCGGCGGTCTGGGTACGTCAGCTCGGCGAGGCGCCGGAGGGCGATGTCGGCCAGCTCTGCGCCCAGCTCCTCAAGACGATCTCGGCGCACACGCTCATGCAGATGCAGCTCGACGAGACCGAGGAAGGCGCGGATGCGAAGGAGATCATGATGCTCGCTCGCGCCATCAAGGATCTCGAGCAGAGCACCAAGCTCGCCATGGAGCGCGAGATGCGGGCGCGCGAGGCGGCCCGACGCGAAGCCGCCAAGGCGGTGGAGAAGGTCGCCCGGGAAGAGGGGCTGCAGTCGGAGACGATCGATGCCTTCCGGCGCGCGATCCTCGGCGTCGCCTGAGGCTCCCCCTGTCCTGCTGCCCTATCAGCAGCGGCTTCTCGCCTGCCGCGACAATGTCGTCGTCTACGAGAAGAGCCGCCGCATCGGCGTCTCCTGGACGGCGGCCTGCGCCGCGGTGACCACCTCGGCCGCCTCGCGGGACGCTTCGGGCACCGATACCCTGTACATCGGCTACAACCTGGAGATGGCGCGGGAGTTCATCGACGACTGCGCCTTCTGGGCGCGCCATCTCGCCGCGTTCGCGGGACAGGTGCCGAAAGTCGAGGAGTTCGTCTTCCGGGAGGACGACCCCGACGGCGAGCGGGCCATCCAGGCCTTCCGGATCCGCTTCGCCAGCGGCTTCGAGATCGTGGCGCTGTCGAGCCGGCCGCGAAGCCTCCGCGGCAAGCAGGGCTTCGTCGTGATCGACGAGGCGGCCTTCCACGAGGACCTGCCGGGGCTGCTGAAGGCGGCGATGGCGATGCTCATCTGGGGCGGCCGCGTCTGGGTGATCAGCACGCACAACGGGGCCGGCAATCCGTTCCACGACCTGGTCGAGGACGTTCGCGCGGGCCGCAGGCCCTACACGATCTTCCGCACCACCTTCCGCGAGGCGGTGGCCGAAGGGCTCTATCGCCGCATCTGCCTGCGGCTGGGCAAACGGTGGTCCGGGGAGGAAGAGCGGCGCTGGGTGGAATCCTTCTATGCCGAATACGGCGACGATGCGGCCGAGGAGTTGGACGTCATTCCCGCCCTCGGCACCGGCCTCTGGCTGCCCAGGGCCACGATCGTCCAGTGCATGCACCGGAAATGCGAGCTCGTCCATCTCGCCCTGCCGGACGGCTTCGTGCACGAGCCTCAAGATTACCGCCGCGGCTTCGTCGAAAGCTGGTTCGAGGCCGAGATCGCGCCCCGCATCGCCGGGCTGGATGCCGGCAAGCGGACCTTCGCCGGCGGCGACTTCGGGCGCAGCGGCCATCTCACCGTGATCAGCATCGGGCAGCCGGATGGCGGGATGCTGCCGGTCCCGCTGATGGTCGAGCTCCGGAACTGTCCCTTCAGCGAGCAGCGGTGGTTGCTGTTCGCGATCCTCGACGCGGTGCCGCGCTTCGCCGGCGGCGCGTTCGACGCCCGCGGCCTCGGCGCGCAGATCTCCGAGGAGACGATGCAGCGCTACGGGTCCGGCCGCATCCTCGAGGTCAAGGCGAGCCGCGAGTGGTACCGGACGGTGATGCCCAGGCTCAAGGCGATGTTCGAGGACCGCACGATCCTGCTGCCGGTCGACGACGACGTGGTCGCCGACCTCCGGGCGATCCGCGTCGACAAGGGCGTCGCGGTCATCCCGGAGACGCAGTACCGCTCCCTTCGCGGCGGCTTCCGCCATGCCGATGCCGCCGCATCGTTGGCGCTGCTCGTGCACGCGGTCGAGGAAGCACGGGGCCCGATCGAGTTCCGTTCCTCGGGCATCCGGCGTGCCGGCGCGACGGCATTCGACGAGGGCGCGACCTTCGAGCTCGACGGCATGGGCAGGGCGCGCCGGTCGCGCGGCCTGTCGCTGGCCGAACTGCGGGAGTACGGACTATGAGGCCTGTCTTCCGGGAGGTGGCGCCGCCCGAGGCCTATGCGCCCGTGCGCGGCTTTCTCGAGCCCCTGCGTCAGCCCCAGGACAGGATCATCGCCGCCCGGGGCTACGATTTCACCGCCTACGAGGAGATCCTGCGCGACGACCAGGTGCGGGCGACGTTCCAGCAGCGGCGGCTGGCGGTGGTCTCCCGCGAGCTCGTCGTCGAGGCCGGCGGCAATCGCGCGATCGACCGGCAGGCGGCGGATTTCCTGCGGGAGCAGATCGAGGCCCTGCCGTTCGACGACATCACGGACAAGATGCTCTACGGCACCTTCTTCGGCTGGTCGGTGGCCGAGCTCCTGTGGTCGCGCCAGGGCCGGTGGATCGGCATCGATGCCGTCAAGGTCCGGAAGCGGCAGTATTTCCGCATCGACCTGGATGGCAGGCTGCGGCTGGTGACGGCCGCCAGCCCGCAGGGCCAGCTGCTGCCGGAGCGCAAGTTCTGGTGGTTCCAGATCGGCGGCGATACCGACGACGATCCCTACGGCCTCGGCCTCGCGCCGCATCTCTACTGGCCCGTCTGGTTCAAGCGGAACGGGCTCAAGTTCTGGCTCATCTTTCTGGAGAAGTTCGGCGCGCCCACGGCGGTCGGGAAATACCCGAAATCCGCCAACGACGACGAAAAGACCAGGCTGCGCGAGGCGCTGCAGGCGATCCAGACGGAGGCGACGATCGAGGTGCCGGAAGGGTTCGAGGTGAGGCTGCTCGAGGCGGTGCGCGGCGGCAACGCGACCTACCGCGAGTTCATCGCGGCGATGGACGCGGCGATCTCGAAGGTCGTGCTGAGCCAGACCATGACCACCGACCCCGGCTCCTCGCGGGCGCAGGCCGAGGTGCACATGGACGTGCGCCAGGAGGTGGTGAAAGCCGATTCGGACCTGATCTGCGGCAGCTTCAACGGCCAGGTGGCGAAATGGCTCACCGAGTGGAACTTCCCCGGCGCACGCACACCGAAGATCTGGCGGCGGGTCGAGGACGATCCGGACCTCGAGGCGATCGCGCGGCGCGACCGCATCATCCTGGAGCTCGGCTACCGACCCACCGAAACCTACATCCGCGAGACCTACGGCGAGGGCTACGAGCCCGTTTCGCCGGCGACGCAGCAGCAGCCTCCCGCGCTTTCCGAAGGGCATGCCTGTCCGCATTGCGGCGCGCTCGCCGAAGCGCCCTCCCGGGACGCGCTCGACGGCCTCGCCGACGACGCGCTCGACGGCTGGGAGCCGCTGATCGCGCCGCAGATGGAAGCGATCCTCCGTTTCATGGAAGACGCGAGCAGCCTCGACGAGCTGCGGGCACGGCTCGGCGAAGTGCTGCCCGCGCTCGAGAACCGGGCCGTCGTGGAGCGGCTGTTCCGGGCCCGCCTGGCCGCGCGGCTGGCCGGCGAGACGGGGGCGGAGATCCGCTGAATGGCGATCCGGCTGCGGGCGCTGCCGGCGGCGGAGGCCGTCGCTTTCTTCCGCCGGAAGTTCCCGCTGCGGAGCTTCGACTTCCGCGACGTCGAGGCGGAGGAGCACGCCGTCGCCTTCACCATGGCCAAGGCGATGCAGCTCGACGTGCTGCGCACCGTGCAGGAGGAGCTCGACCGCCAACTCCGCGAGGGACCGGATCTGCGCGCCTTCCGCGCGAATCTGGAACCGCGATTGCGCGCGCTGGGCTGGTGGGGGCGCCGGAAACGCGTCGATCCGCTCACCGGCGAGGAGCGCACGGTGACGCTGGGCACGCCGCGCCGCCTGGAGACCATCTTCCGGACCAACGTCCGCACGGCGTACGCGGCCGGGTCCTGGGAACGCCAGAGGCGCCTGGCCGAACGCGCGCCCTGGCTGCTCTACGACGCCGTGCTCGACAGCCGCACGCGGCCGAAGCACCGGGAGTGGGACGGCACCGTGCTGCGCTGGGACGATCCCTGGTGGGGCACGCATTATCCGCCGAACGGATGGAACTGCCGCTGCTCGGTGATCCAGCTCGACGACGCCGATCTGCGCGAGCGGGGCCTGTCGCCCGGCGTGGCGCCGCACGAGACCGCGCGGCGGTGGGTGAACCCGCGAACCGGACGGGTGCGGGACGTGCCGGAAGGTGTCGACCCCGCCTGGGCGTATCACGTCGGCCGCGCCGCCGAGCGCCAGCCGCTCGAGGTGCTCGGCGACCGGGTCGAGCGGCTGCCGGAAGCGCTCGCCAGGATGGCCGTCGAGGACATCCTGCGGTCACGGATCTTCGAGGATTTCAGCGCCGGCCGCTTGGCCGGCTGGCTGCCGGTGGCGGTTCTGCCGCGGGATCTCCGGGAAGCGCTCGGGGTCCGCACCAGGACGGTGCGCATGAGCCGCGAGACCTTGCAGAAGCAGCAGGCGAGCCACCCCGATCTCACACCGTCGGACTATCTTCTGGTACAGGCGCTCGTCGACGGCGGATCGGTGTGGAAGGAAGGCTCACGTCATCTTTCGGCGATCTTGGGAATCAATGGCAGGCTTTGGCATGCAGTGGTGAAGCGCACGCGGGACCGCACCGAAGCGATCCTCGTCACTCATCATCGCGCGTCACCGAAAAACATTCGCCGCGCCGAAAGGCGCGGCAAGAAGCTTCGTTGATCGGGCACCCGGGGGGCCGAGATACACCCCCGCGGAGCCGCAGCCCCGGCTACCCGGATCTGACTCGGGTGCCCTCCACAATATGGCCGCTGCCCGGCTTCCTGTAAAGGCGCCGGGGGGCCGCTCTTTCACCCCCGCGGAGCCGCAGCCCCGGCTGAGCGGATCTGACTCGGCGCCCATGCCAATCTGACACACGTGCCTCGGCTGTTGAAGGGCACCCGGGGGGCCGGTGTCACCCCCGCGGAGCCGCAGCCCCGGCTAACCGTACTGTGACTCGGGTGCCCGGGCGCATTCTCGCTTCTCCGAGGGCCGAGGTAAATCCCGGAAGGGTCGGATTTTTGTTTAAATGATTGAGTTTACGACGAAAAGTGCCGTTCGGACCCAGCGTGCGTGTCGTCCGCGTGGAAGCCCGGCTCCGTAGGAGCCCCGTAGACGGCCGATTCGCATGCCGGACGACCTTCGGTACCCGAAAATCCTTAAACAAAAAATTAAACAGGTTTGCGGCCCGTCTGGGGGCATTCCGGCACCGCTTCCTCGGCCGTGGGGTGGCCCCCGCCGGATCGGACGGCGCCCGACCGCGACCATCGTCGCCTTCGGCCGCATGCGCGGGCGTGAAACATCGGCACCATGAAGATCGAGATCCTGCGCACCGGCAAGTTCCGCGACGCGGGCGGTCGGGACATCGTCGTCGACCGCGAGGCGCTCGCGCGGATGGCGTCATCCTACGATCCGCAGCTGCACGAGGCGCCCGTGGTGGTCGGCCATCCCGTCCACGACCAGCCGGCCTACGGCTGGGTGAAGCGTCTGGAGGCCCGCGACGACCGCCTGCTGGCCGAGCTCGGCGAGCTCGACCCCGGCTTCGTCGAGCTCGTGCGGCAGGGGCGTTTCAAGACCCGTTCCGTGTCGCTCTACCTGCCCGGCATGGCCAATCACCCGCGCTCCGGGGAGGGCATCTATCTCCGGCATGTGGGCTTCCTCGGAGCGCAGCCGCCGGCCGTCAAAGGGCTGCGGCCGGTGCAGCTCTCGGGCGACGACGATGCCGTCGCCGAGATCACGACGGACGTCGGCGGCGGGGCGGACCCGGTACCGAAGGGACCGGATGGCGACACTCCCGAAACCCACGCGACCGGAACCGAATCCACAGCCGAGGGATCGAACATGACCGACACCGGACAGGATACCGGCAGCCAGGACGCCCTGGCCGAGCGCGAAAAGCAGCTCGAGGAGCGCGAGCGTCGGATCGCCGAACGCGAGGCGGAGCTCGAGGCGGAGCGCCGGCGCCTCGCGCGCGAGGCCCATGCCGCCTTCGCCGAAGGGCTGCTCGCCGAGGGGCGGATCGTTCCCGCCGACCGCGACATCGTGGTGGCCCTCCTGGAGGTCGCCGACACGGCGCCGGCCGAGTTCGCCGACGGCGAAACGGTGTTCGGCGAACGGCTGCGCAAGTGGCTGAGCTCCCTGCCGAAGCGGGTGGAGTTCGGCGAGCGGGCCGGCGGAGAGAAGCACGCCGAGCTCTCGGACCCGGAGACCATCGCCGAGCGGGCGATCGCCTATCAGGCCGAGATGAGACGCAAGGGCATCATCGTGCGCGCCGACGAAGCGGTGCGCCGGGTCGTCGGAGGCTGACATGAGCGGGCCCAACCCCACCCTCACCAAGAACTTCACCGCCGAGACCGCCGTCACCAGGTACCGCATCGTCAAGTTCGGATCGTCGGACGGCCAGGTCGTCCAGGCCGCCGCCGCGACCGATGCCATGATCGGCGTCGCCGCCGAGCTGGACGCGGCCGGCGGCGAGCGGGTCGATGTCCACCTCGCCGGTCTCGCGGAGGTCGAGTTCGGCGGCACGGTGACCCGCGGCGCGCTGGTCACCGCCGACAGCCAGGGGCGGGCCGTCGCCGCCGCGCCCGCGGCCGGCGTCAACAACCGCGTCATCGGCGTGGCGATGGTCTCGGCCGCCTCCGGGGACATCGCCTCCGTTCTGATCGCCCCGCAGCAGATCCAGGGATGAGCCCATGACCACCGCGCCGTTTCCCGTCGATCCCGTCCTCGTCGGCATCACCCTCGCCTACCGCAATCCGCGCTACATCGCCGACGAGGTCCTGCCCCGCGTGCCCGTCGGCCGCGAGGAGTTCAAATACTGGAAGTACCCGGAGGACGAAGCGTTCCGGGTGCCGGACACCAGGGTCGGCCGGCGCTCGCGCCCCAACGAGATCGTCCTGACCGCCACCGAGAGCACGGCCTCGACCGAGGATTACGGGCTCGAGGATGCGGTGCCCAACGACGACATCAGGAACGCGCCCGCCAACCACAGCCCGGTCGACCGGGCGACCGTGCAGCTGACCGAATACATCCTGATCGACCGCGAGCAGCGGGTCGCCAACCTCGTCTTCAACAGCTCGTCCTACGCCTCCGCCAACGTCACCACCCTGTCCGGCACCTCGCAATGGTCGGATCAGGCCAACTCCGACCCGGTGGACGCCATCACCGGGGCGCTCGACGTGCCGCTGGTGCGGCCGAACATCATGGTGCTCGGCCGGGCGGTCTGGACCAAGCTGCGGACCCATCCGAAGGTCGTGGCCGCGGTCAAGCCCGCCGGCGCCCGCGAGGCTTCGGGCGTGGCCATGCGCCAGGCCGTGGCCGAGCTCTTCGAGCTCGAGGAGGTCCTGGTCGGCGAGGCCTGGATCAACACCGCGAAGAAGGGCCAGGCGGCCTCGATCAGCCGCGTCTGGGGCAAGCACTGTGCACTGCTGTTCCGCGACCGCACGGCGGACACCCGCTCCGGTCTGACCTTCGGCTTCACCGCGCAGTTCGGCAGCCGCATCGCCGGCACCAGGCCCGATCCCGATATCGGTCTCAGGGGCGGCGTCCGCGTCCGGGTCGGCGAGTCGCTCAAGGAACTCGTGATCGCCAACCAGGCCGGATACCTGTTCCAGAACGCGGTGGCGTGACGATGAAGGTCAGGATGGTGCACCGCGTCGTCCATGACGGGCGCGTCTACGAGACCGGCGACGAGGCCGAGCTGCCCGAAAAGCACGCGCAGGCCCTGCTCGCGGTCGGCGCGGTCGTCAAGGTGCCGGCCCGACGCCGCGGCAAGGAGCCCTCGTGAGCTACGCGACGCAGACCGATCTCGTCGAGCGGTTCGATCAGAACCAGCTCCTGGTCATCGCCGACCGTGACGGCGACAACCTGCTCGATGCGGACGTCGTCGCCAGGGCGCTGGCCGATGCCGACGCCGAGATCGACGCCTGGATCGGCAAGGTGCACGATCTGCCGCTGCCGTCGGTGCCCCCTCGCCTCGTGACGGTGGCCTGCGACATCGCCTTCTACCGTCTGCATCCGGCCGAGCCTCCGGAAGACGCCCGAAGGCGCTACGAGGACGCCCTCGCCTTCCTGCGGGCGGTGGCGGAGGGCCGCGCGGTGCTCGATGCCGGCGGTTCGCCGCCGCCGTCGGCCACCGGCGGGGTCTCCCATTCCGCCCCCGACCGCGTCTTCACGCGCGAGCGACTCGACGACTTCGAGGGATTCCGATGACCTTCGAGGTCGAGGTCGAGATCCGCAACGAGGAGCTGCTCGCGGCGTTCCGCAGGCTGGAGGCCACGGCCCGCGACATGAAGCCTGCGATGGAGCGCATCGGACGGTATCTCGAGGCCTCGACAAGGCTGCGGTTCCGAGACCAGACGGGACCCGACGGCGAACGCTGGCCGCCCAGCCGCAGGGCCATCGAGCAGGGCGGGCGGACGCTCGTCGACACCGGCACCCTGCGTAGCAGCATCACCTACGATGCCGGGCACGATCGCGTCGAGATCGGCACCAACGTCCCCTATGCGCCGGTCCACCAGTTCGGCGCCACCATCACCCCGAAGCGCGCCCGCTACCTGAAGTTCCGCACGCCCGACGGCGGCTTCGTGCAGACCACGCGCGTGACCGTTCCGACACGGCCGTTCCTGGGCATCGACGATCGCGACGAGCGCCGCATCCTCGAAATCCTCGAAGACGCCATCGCGGAGGCGGCGCGGTGATCGCGAGCATCGTCCAGCAGCTCTCCTCGGGCGTCTCCGCGCTCCGCACCGTGAAGTCGACCGCGGACATGGCCCTCGTGCTGGGCGGCAGGCTGCGTCATGCCCTGCCGGCGGCCTTCGTCCACCCGGTGCGCGACACGGCCGGCGAACCGCAGAGCTTCCCGGCCCACACCCAGATCATCCGGCGCCAGGTCGGCGTGCTGCTGCTGGTGGCAGCCCAGGGTGCGGACCGCGGCGCCGGCAGCCACGACGTGCTGGAGCCCCTCTTCGACGCGGTGCGGACCACCCTGGCCGGCTGGACGCCGTCCGGTGCCGACGAGCCGCTGCGCCTCGTCGGCGGCGAGATGGTCCGCGTCGCCGACGGCGTCGCCTGGTGGCTGGAGCTGTTCGAGACGGCGGAGCTGCTGCGGACATGAGAGAAGGCGGCCGATACGAGGTCGGCGAGGACGGCGAGCCGCGGCTCGTGGAGCGCACGGCCCCCGCTCCCGCGCCGTGGCAGCGTCGACCGCGGCCGCCGGCGACGTCCGCGCCCGAAGCCGCTCGGCCCCGGGAACCGGGGACCGAGCGTAGGAGGCGGAGCTGATGGCCAAGCGCTGGAACAAGCGGATCCTGCTGGCCAAGGTCGAGACGAGCTACGGCACCGACGCGGCCCCCACCGGCGCCGCCGATGCCGTCCTGTGCCGCGATCTCGAACTCGGCGTCGAGGCGGAGCTGCTCGACCGCGAGCTCGTGCGGCCGACGCTCGGCGATCTTCCGGCGCTGTCCGCGCTGCGCCGGGCGACGGTCGACTGCGAAATCGAACTCGCCGGATCCGGCGCCGCGGGCACCGCTCCCGCCTGGGGCACGCTGCTACGCGGCTGCGGCCTGGCCGAGACCGTCACCGCCGGCGTCAAGGTCCAGTACGATCCGGCATCCTCGAATCACGACAGCCTGACGCTCTACTGGTATGCCGACGGCCTCGTCCACAAGCTGGTCGGCTGCCGCGGCACGGTGAGCCTGTCGCTCGAGGCCGGGCAGATCCCGACCATGCGCTTCCGGTTCACCGGTCTCTACCAGGACCCCACCGACGAGGCGCTGCCCAGCGCGGATGTCAGCGCCTGGAAGACCCCGGCGGTCCCGAGCAAGGCCGCGACGCCCACCTTCACCCTGCACGGCGTCACGGCGATCGCCCGCAGCGCCGGCGTCGACCTCGCCAACCAGGTGACGTTCCGCGACATGATCGGCGCGAGCGACGTCAACATCGTCGACCGCTCCGTCACCGGCAGTGCCGTCATCGAGGCCGTGCCGGTCGCCACCAAGAACTGGCACAGTCTCGCCGCCGCCGGCACGCTCGGCGCGCTGAGCGTCGTCCACGGCACGCAGGCCGGCCAGATCGTCGAGCTCTCGGCATCGGCGGTGCAGATCCGCGACGTCCGCTACGAGGAGCAGGACGGCATCATCTATCACGCGCTGGATCTCGGCTTCACCGAGACGTCCGGCGACGACGAAATCGCTCTGATCGCGAGGTGAACGATGTTCCGAGTGGTGGAGAAGTTCACGTTCGCCGTCCCGGTCGAGGTGGTCCTTCCGGACGGCGAGAAACAGCCTTTCGAAGCCCGCTTCAGCGTCGGTTCCGAAGACATCGAAGAACTGCAGAATCCGGCAGCCATCGACGCGGCCCTGGCGCGGGTGTGGACCGGATGGTCGGGCGTCGTCGACGAGAACGGCGAGGAGGTCCCTTTCGACGAGGCCACCCGCGACCGTCTGCTGCGCTTCCCCTTCGTGCGGGTGGCGATCATCCGCGCCCTGGCGGGCGCCCTCGGAGGGTCGCGGGGAAACTGATGCGCCGCATAGGCCGCCGCTGGGCACGAGGAGGCGGTGGCAGCGACGACATGGGCGACCAGCTGCGCATGCTCGGGCTGCCGGCGGACATCGAAGCGCGTGACGAGCGGATCGAGATCCTGCCGGACATGATCGACGCCGTCCGCGTCGTCGGTGCCTGCGCCACCCAATGGCGGTTCCACCCGACGAGCGGGGTGCCGCTCGGGCTCGACTACGGGGCGGTGCGGGAGGCCGCGAGCTGGATGGGCATCGATCTCTCCGGACGCGTCTTCGACGACCTGCGTGGCATCGAGGCCGGCATCCGCGAGGAGCTGATGCGCCGATGGCACTGAAGCTCGCCGTCCTCCTCGCCGCCAACGCCCGGCCGCTGCTGCGCGCCGTCGAGCAGTCCCGGCGCGCCTTCGATTCCCTGGAGCGGGAGGAAAAGCAGCTCGCGCGCGCGGCCGACAGGATGGACCGCGAGCATCGCCAGGCCGCGACGGGCCTGCGCGGCGCGGCCTCGGAAGCGGTCCTGTTCGCCAATGCTCTGCGCGGCGCCGGGGCGTCTGCCGCCATCATCGGCGCGACCCTCGCTTCGCTCGCCGTGCCGATCGCCAGAGCCGGCGACCAGGTGAAGCTGCTGCGGGCCCAGCTGGATGCCCTCGGCGCCGGCGCCGTGCCTGTCGGCACGCTGTTCGACGCCGCGAGCCGCCTCGGCGTCGAGGTCGACGCGGTGGCCGAATCGTTCCGACGCTTTTCGATCGCGCGCGACGAGCTCGGCCTGACGAATGCGGAGGTGCTCCGTCTCACCGAAACCGTGATCGCGCTCGGCAGACTGTCGGGGGCCGGCGCCTCCGAACTCGCCGCGGGCTCGATCCAGCTCGCCCAGGCCCTGGCCTCCGGCAGGCTCCAGGGCGACGAGCTGCGCTCGGTGCTGGAGAACATGCCGCTGCTGGCCAAGGAACTGGCCAGGGAGCTCGGCGTTTCCGTCGGTCAGCTGCGCGATATGGGCGCCGAGGGAGAGCTGACCGGGCGGAAGATCGCCGAGGCCATCCTGCGCGCCGGCGAGCGCGTCCGGGACCAGTTCGAATCGCTGCCGGACACCATGGAGACCGCCGGCGCCCGGCTATCGAACGCATGGTCGCAGCTGCTCGCTGCCCTGGATCGGAAGCTTCAGGCGAGCGAGCTCTTCGTGTTCTTCACGGACACGCTGGCGGGAGCACTCGATTCGCTGCGCCAGGAGATCTCCGGCCCGACCCGTGACGAGCTCGAGGGGATGATCGAGCGGCTCGAGGTGCGGCTCGACGATATGCGGAGAGAGCGGGAAGCTGGCGCGGGTCCGCTGGTCGATGCGGCCATCGCTCGCACGAAATTCCAGCTCGAGGCATTGCGGCGGGCCCTGGAGGCGACGACCGAGGCCGGGCGCATGGCCGAGGCGGTCGCGGCCGCAGACAGGAAGCAGCCTGTCGCGGTGCCCATGGGTGGGGCAGGCGGCGGAGTTCCGAAACCGGATTTCCTGCCTGCTCCGCCCCCGAATCGCGATGCGATCCTCGCCGAGCGGGCGGGCGAGGCGCGTCTGCGCATCGAAGAGAAGCTGGCGCGGGCGATGCGCCGGCGGGAGATCCTGGAGCTCAGGCTCGCCACCGTCGGCCAGGATGGGTCGGAGCAGATCGTCGCCGCCCGCGAGCGCGAGCTCGAGGTGCTCGATGCCGGCCTCTCGCTGCAGGACGAGACCGTCCGAAAATGGCTCGAGCAGGCGGCGGCGGTCGACGAGCTCAACGCCCGCTTCGAGGAGCAGCAGCGGAAGGTCGACGAGGCGAAGAGGAAGGCGCAGCAGTTCGGCGACACGATCGCCGGCGCATTCGAAAACGCCGTGTTCGAGGCCGGGAGCCTCTCCGACGCGGTGGCCTCGCTGGCCGAGGACCTCGCCCGCCTGGTATTCCGCCAGCAGATCACCCGGCCCCTCGCGAACCTCATCGCCGGGAAGCTTTCCGGGCTGTTCCAGCCCTCCGGCGCTCCCGCCGGCATGAACGCGATTTCCTTCGGCGGCGCTTCGATCTTCGCCGATGGCGGGGTCCTCGACCGCGGAAGCGTCGTGCCGTTCGCTCATGGCGGCATCGTCGACCGCCCGACGCTGTTTCCTCTCGCCGACGGCGCCGGCCTCATGGGCGAGGCCGGACCGGAAGCGATCATGCCGCTCACCCGCCTGCCCGACGGCCGCCTCGGGGTGGAAGCGCGAGGCGGGGGCAGGCCCGTGACCGTCACCGTGCGGATCATCGACCAGCGCGGCAGCGACGATCCTCCCCTCGAGGTGTCGCAGCGCCGGACGGCGAACGGCGATGCGATCATCGACGCGGTCGTCAGGCGCGCGCTGTTCGGCATGGCCCGGCGCGGCGAGCTCGATGGGCTGATGAACGCGTTCGGCGCCCGACGCGTGCCGCAGTAGACAGGAGACGGAGACATGGCCCTCACGCATGCCACCGCCACCAGGAACGCGTTGGCCGATCAGATCACGGCGAAGGTCGACACCGGCACCGGCACGGCGACGATCAAAATCAAGGACGGCGGCGGCACGGTGCTGGTGACCCTGAACCTGCCCAATCCCAGCTTCGGCGCCGCGAGCAACGGCAAGATCACCCTCAACGGCGTGCCGATCACCGCCAACGCCACGGCGGGCGGCACGGCTGCCACCTTCGAGCTCTATGCGCGCGACGGCTCGCTGGTGCTGAGCGGCTCCGTCGGCACGAGCGGCGCCGACATGACGGTGGACAACACCAACATCGCCAACGGGCAGGAGTTCAAGCTCAATTCCATGACCTGGACGGCGCCGCAGTAGGTCGCGGAACTGACCGATGGCCGGATTCGCGCTGCATTCGTCCGAGAGCTCGAGCTCGTCCCAGACGACCTGGACCATCCCGGGCAAGACGCTGCCGGCGGGGACGCTCTATGTCGCCGTCGGCTGGTATCGATCCGCCGGATCGGCGCAGCGCACCCTGAACTCCATTGCGCACACGGCGATCACGTCAGCCGCCGTCGTGACCACGGACGATAATCAGACGGCTCGGCTGTTCTTCGACGATCCCGACCGTGTCGTGGGGCTGGAACTGTGGAAGGTCGAGAGCGATGGCGGCACCGGCGATCTCGTCCTGACCTTCAGCGCGTCGGTCTGGTCCCCCGCCATCGCCATCTATACCGCCAGCGATGTCGACACGGCCCTCACGCTCGCGACGGGCACGCAAAGCGGGTCGCAGGGCGACGGAAAGTCGGTATCGGCCACCGCTTCCGACGGCAGCGCGCAATTCGGGCTCGCATTCGCTTATGCGAGCGTCACGAATGATACGGCCACGCTGTCGTCGAGCCCATGGTCGACCGGCCTCGTAGCGCTCGCGCCGAGCTCCTACCGGCGCTTTGCCGCCGTGGCCGACAACGCCACCACCGGGGCCGCGCAGTCGTTCTCGGTGAGTCCCGGTACCGCCGGTACCATCGATGCCGGTGCGGCGATGGAGGTGCTGTTCGGAGCCGTCGTCACCGCGGACGCGGTGGCGACGGCGGACGCAGTGGGATTCGCGACCGACGGTGGCCCCGTGGTGGCCGGTGGCGCCGCCCTGGCCGCCGCTGTCGCCGGTGCGGCCGCCGAAGGCCGCGGTATCATCGCCGCCCAGATCGCCATGACGGCGGCCGCGGCGGCCGCATCGAGCACGGCCGACAGTCCGGTCTCCGCATCGGCGGCAATGGGCGCCGGCGCGGCCACGGCGTCCTCGCTCGCGGGCCAGGACATCGTCAGCTGGCCGGGCTCCTTGCCGGATCCCCTCGTCGAGGGCCTGGTGCGCGATCAGATCCCGTATCCCCTGTCGTTCGCACCGGAACGCGGGCCGGCGATCCGTCATCGGCGCGCCGCAGGGACGTCCGAGCGGCGGCGCCAACAGCATCTGCTCGATTCGACGCAGCGCCAGACGATGCTGGATTTCTGGAAGAGCACCGGCTATGGCCGCGACCCCTTCACGCTGAACGACCCGCTCGGCGGCACCGTCACCGCCCACTTCGTCGGCGGCATCACCGACGAGCGCCGAAAGGACGATCTCTGGCGGGTCGGATACGAGCTGGAGCTGCTGTGGTCGTGAAGGCGGCCTGGCCCTCGGATATATCGCCGCCGACCCGCCTGTCGCGGCGGTTCGAAGGTTCGAAGGATCGTCGGTCACGCCCGAGCTCGGCGGGCCGGCGACGCCCTACGCCCCGCCGGGCGGGCCGGTGGAGGTGCTGGCCGTCGAGTGGCTGCTCGACGCCGGCGAACGCGACTCCCTCCTCTCGTTCTACCGCACCACGCTGAAGCTGACCGGCTGGGTGGATCTCACCTCCTGGCTGCCGTCCACCGCCGGCTGGTACCGGTTCCGACGCGGTCCCGTCGACAGGCCGCTGCGCGGCGCGCGGTACTGGCGGGTCGCGGCCGAGCTGGAGCGTGTCGCATGACCGCCTGGCTGTCCGAGATCCTGGCATCGAGCTCCGACCGTCCGATCGTGCCGCTGCTCACCCTGTCCTCCGGCGGCTGGGCGACGCCGCTTCGCTATGCCCGCGACAGGACGACGACGTCGCGCGGCATGGTGTACGGGGCACGCGATTTCGATCTGCGCCGGCCGCTGGCGTCGATGGAAGGGATGCAGCCCGGGCTCCTCCGTCTGGCGGCCGATCCCGAGGTGTCGCGGCTGATCGAAGGTACGACGGTGCATCTCACCTGTCTGCTGGAGTTCGTCTGGGGCGACGACCCCGACATCCCCGCCTGGACGAGCCCTGCGATGCGCATCGTGGAGCCTCAGATCGATCCTGTCGTCATCGAGGCCGAATTGCACGTCCCCGTGTTCGCCGCCACCAAGTGGCGGCTCGGGATCTTCGGGCCTGCCCAGTTCCCGGGGATCATTCCGTGAACGAGTTGCTCGGCATTCCCTACGTGGCCGGCGCCGAGCGCCCTGACGGCGCCGACTGCTGGGGGCTCGTGCGTCTGGCCTCCCGGCAGCTGTTCGGTCGCGAGCTGCCCGAGGTCGGCCGCGATGGCGACCCGTGGGCGCATGCACAGCGACCCTCGGCCTGCGGATGGCGTCGCGTGGGCGGCCGCACCATCCCCGGCGACGTCGTGCTTCTGCGCATGCCGGGACGGACGCTCCATTGCGCTCTGATGGTCGAGCCCGGTCGCATGCTGCATGTCCTCGAGGGCGGTACGAGCCGGATCGACCGCCTGGATTCCGATCCCTGGCGCGGTGCTGTCGTGGGGGTCTACCGATGGACCGGGTGATCCTCGCCACCCGACCCGACCCGTTCGAGCTCGCTCCGATCGTCCAGGAGCTCGACTACGGGTGCACCATCGCGGACATCGTCGATATCGCCGCGCCGGGTGTCCCGGCCGAGCATGTCGTGGTCATGCTCGACGGTCGCGAGGTACCACCCGGCGACTGGTCGATTATGCCGGGCGGCGGCTCGCGTGTCGCCGTCGTCGTCCGTCCGGCGGGCGGCAGCGTGGCGCGATCGGTCGCACTCTTCGCGATCGCCGTCGCCGCCGCCGGAACGGGCCAATGGTGGCTCGCCGCCGGCGGCTCCTATTTCGGTGCCACCGTCGCCGCCACCAGCGTCGCGGTGATCGGCTCGCTCGCCGTCAACAGCCTCTTTCCGCCACCGCAGCTCGCAACGCGGAACTTTCGAGATTCGCAGAACTGGTCCATCGACCGCATCGGCAATCGGCTCCGCCCGTACGATCCGATCCCCGTCGTCCTCGGCCAGGTGCGTGTCTTTCCGCCGCTCTGTGCGCAGCCGCGATGGTCGGTCGGCCAGGGAAACCAGGACGTCCGCCTGGCGCTGTGCTGGGGCTACGGACCGCTTCAGGTCACGAACCTGAAGCTCGGTAACACGCCGATCTCCTCGCTATCCAACGTCGCTCACGAGTTCTGGTCGGGCGATCGCAGGAACGGCGTTCCGACCTTCACGCTCTATTCGCAGGTCGCCTCCAACGAATCCGTCGACGCGCAGTTCCCCAACGCCGATTCCTCCTGGGTCCAGCGCCGGACCGCATCGGATGCCACCGAAGCAGAGTTGATCTTCGTCTTCACCGGCATGCTCCGGCTGGGTCGCAAGACCGGTGACAGACTCTTCGGTAATGCATGGCTCCAGATCGAGATCAGCCCCGCCGGCCTCGGCCAGTGGACCAGGGTGGTGGACGAGGTGGTCCGCGCCAGGACGGTCCAGCCCTTCCGGCGTTCGTTCCGGTTCCCCGTCTCGGGAGCCACGGACATCAGGGTCAGACGATTGAGCTCGGGAGGACAGTCGGTCTCGCAGGGCGAGCACGCCCGATGGCTGTGGCTGGTGTCGCTGAAGGACCAGCAGCCGGTGACGTCGGCCGGAATCGCGGCTTCCGCTCTCCTGATCGAGGCCACCGACGACGTGTCGGGAGCGATCGACCGGATCTCCGGTCTCGTAACATCGGTGGTGCCCGACTGGGACGGTACCCGATGGGTGGAACGCGCGACCCGGAATCCGGCGTCCCTCGCACTCCACATCCTGCGCGGCGCCGACCGCTCGCCCATCGCCGATGACGACATCGACTGGACGGCCTTCGAGATCTGGCACGACTACTGCGCGACGAACGGTCTGACCTGCGATCTCTACGTCGACTGGGCGGCGACCACCGACGAGCTGCTGCGGATCATCGCGTCCTGCGGCCACGCGGCGCTCGTGCCGCTGGACGGGCGCTGGCGGCCGATCATCGACCGGGCCCGCAG
Source organism: Alphaproteobacteria bacterium (assembly GCA_027045875.1). GTDB lineage: Bacteria > Pseudomonadota > Alphaproteobacteria > Geminicoccales > Geminicoccaceae > JALSRW01. The sequence goes on from JALUAG010000103.1 coordinate 26,973, forward strand.
CGCGGTCGCCGCCTTCACGCCGCGCAACATGGCAGGTTTCCGGCTCCGCCGACTGCTGGCCGAGGTCCCGCACGCGCTCCGCGTGCAGTTCGTGGACGCGGCCCGCGACTACGAACGCCACGAGATCCTCGTCTACCGCGACGGTTACGGCCCTGCGAACGCGAGCCTGTTCGACACCCTCGAGCTGCCGGGCATCACCGACGCCACGACGGCCTGGCGCACCGGCCGGCGGCGGCTGAAGGAACTCGAAACGCGGCGTGACCATGTCGCCTTCACGGCCGGCATCGATCACATGGCGGCCGCCGTCGGCGACGTCGTGCTGGTCTCGCACCACATGGTCGATCGCGCGATCGGCTATGGCCGGATCATCTCCATCACCACGGACCCATCCGGCGACGTGCTCTCGATCGCGCTCGACGCCGCTGTCGACGACTACGAGCCCGGCACCTCGTACGCCGCCACGATCCGCTCGGTCGGCGGGATCGCGACCTGGCCGCTGGCCGCATCGAGCAGTGGCCGGACGCTCGATTTCGCCTCGCCCGTGCCTGCCGCTTCCGCGCCGGCCGTCGACGATCTTGTGATCGTCGGCGAGACCGCCATGGCCACGCGCCAGATGATCGTCATGAGTGTCTCGCCCGGCGACGACGAGACGGCGACCGTCGAATGCGTGCCCTACGACACCACGGTCTATGCCTCGCTGACCGAAACTCCTCCTGCCGAAGTCACGGCGCCGCCCGTATTGGTGACGCCGGCCGCCCCCCTGATCCGCAGCATCACGGTGAGCGAATCGAGCGACGGCAGCGTGCGCGCGGTCCTCGCGCTCGAATACCCCGATACGAGACCCGACGATGCCACCGGGGTCGTGATCCAGTGGCGCGCCCGGGATACCGGCGACGAATGGTCGGAGGTGCGCGTGGCGACCACGGCCCAGACGGTGACGCTCGCCGATCTCGTCCGTGACGCGATCCACGATGCCAGGGTGCGGTGGGAGAGCGCATCGGCCCCGGAATGGTCGTCGCTCGTGCCCTTCTTCGATACCACGATCTACTCGGCCGAAGATGCGACGCCCGAGGTGGTGACCGCCGACGGCACCGACCAGACGGCCGGTCTGTCGGCTTACCTGCAGGGAGCGTTGGGGGCCGGCGAGAACTACATCCGCTATGCGACCACGCCGGGGAAGAGGATCCGCGTCGACGGCATGGTGCGCATCGAGCAGCCCGACCCCGACCGCTCCGTGACCATCGACCTGTCGCGCGCGTCGATCGACGCCGGCAAGGATTTCCGCCTGACCGTCCGTGGTAAGCCCGACGAACAGCCGGAGACCGGGCAATTCAAACTCGCCCGGGACGCGCTGAAGAATGCCGCCACGATCAGGGTCAGCACCAGCCCGCAGAACGGCGACGACAGCCTCCTGCAGGTCGGCCGGAGACTGATCATTCGCGGCCAGAACGACGCCGCCGGCAACACGCTCGAAGGCCAGAAACACGAGTGCAGGATCACCTCGAAGACGACGGTCGATTCGACGACCGTCGATCTCGGGATCTCTCCTACCCTGCCGGCCGACTTCCTCGTCAGCTATCCGAACAGCGAATGGGTGGAGGACGGCGGCGGCGTCGACCAGACGCACATTACCGTGCTGGTCGAAGTCGATCTATCGGAGGACGCAAGCGCCGGAGATACGAGCGTCGGCGTTGTCGGCGATCCGATTCCACTCGGACTCGCGGCCGGCGATTGGGTCGTCGTCATCGACGACCGCACGGCCGGCGACGTGCAGGGCAGCTCGAGCAACGAGATCCGGCGCGAGATCAACCGGATCCGGGCCATCCCGACGTCCGGCACCGTCAGCCTCGAATATCCGCTCGAGCGGGACTTCACCACGGCATGGAATGCCCGGCTGGTGAGGGTGCGGCCAGCCTTCAACGTGACCGTGATCTGCCCGCGCGATTTCCGCTATGTCACGCCTTCGGACCCCGCGCCGGCCCAGCGTCGGCCGGCATTCGAGCTGCGCTACTCGGTGGGCTGTACGCTGATCGAGCCGACTCTCGACGAGGAAGCCACCGGCGTCTCGACCCGAGGCCAGCTCGTGCGCGTCGAGCACAGCTGGGGCTTCGATATCGTCCGTCCACGCCGCGTGGGGCGGCGGGACACGAGCGACGCCGGCAGCGGCGACCGATACGGTGTGTATGTCGCCCACTCCCGCAATGGCCGCATCATCGACGGCTATTTCGAGCGCTGCCGCCACGGCGTCGCCTGTACCGACAGCATCGACATCCGGTCGATAGGCGGCTCCTACGTGGACTGCCTGATCAACGGCTGGGACACGCACGGGGGGCACAGCGTGCGCTGCCGATCGATCGGCGAACACTTCTTCGCCGGCCCGAGCCGGCCTCCCGATGCGAACAACCAGAGCGCGGCCACGATCGGCAACACGAGCCATCGGGCCGGCGACTACGACTGCGGCGTGATCGGCGGCACGTTCCACGGGTTCACCGATTCCGACGGGGCCATCGAAGTCCGGATCCCGTCGCGCGGCTTCACGGCCCAATCCTGTACGTTCCACGGCTGCAAGCATGCCCTGGCCATACGCGAGACCGGCACGCTCGCCGGCGGCGAGCTGTTCGTCGACGATTTCGTGCTGATCGGCTGTACCGGCTATGCGGTCAAGGACGATGTCGTCACCGCCGGGCTCTTCGACGCCGGAACCATTCACATCGGGACCGTGCAGCTCGACGGAACGGCCGCGGGGATACACGCGGAGGGCGCCGGCGGTCCGGCGAAGCGGCCGGATCTCGTGCCCGACAAGGGCTCGATCGTCTATACCGACATCGAGCTCGCGGGCACCACCGTCGATCTGACGACGGCCGAGCTGTCACGCCAGCGGGCCAAGGCGACATCGTTCGACGAGAAGGTGGTGCGCGTCTGGCCGAAATCGCCCGGCGCTGATGCACTCATCTACAACCTGCCGAAGGACGCGCCCGCGGGAGCGAAACTCGAGATCGTCATTCCCTGGGAACAGACCGGCACCGTCACCATCGGCCTGGTGGCCGGCGCTTCCTTCCGCGCCCAAGGCGTCACCTCGTACACGATGATGGGCCAGCCGGGCCCGAAATCGGACCGCAAGGTCGTGGCTGAATGCATGCGCAATCCGGACGGCGGGAGCGCGGTCTGGCAGATCGACGGCGACATCCTCTGGCCCGACGGCGCGGCGCTGCCGTTCGACCTGCGCCTGGTGCCCGGTGCCCTCGGCGAGCACGAGAACGAGGTGATCACCGTTTCGGGCGCGGCCACGCTCGGTGACGAGGCGATGGGCATGGTCGTCCGCTGCACCGGCAGTGCGCCCTACGCGGTGACGCTCGACGACACGAGCGGGAAGTTCCACCCGACCGCCGCCAAGAACTGCGCGATCTGCGAAATCCACAACGACACCGGCGGCAGCGTGACGGTGCAGGACAAGACGGGTGCCACCAGCGTCACCCTGACGGCCGGCCAGTGGGCGCGCGCCGTCAAGTTCGATTCCGCCACCCTACGTCTGCAGGTGATGTGATGGGTTTCGCCGGCTACGCCCGCTACTGGCAGGGGATCAAGTATCGACGTCGGGGCGGTAGTCCGGGCGATGCCCCGCCGAGCGGCTGGACCACGCAGCGATGGGTGCTGCTGCGGGGCAATCCGGCTGCGGGTCAGGCGGGCGCCATCGTGCTGCCCCTGCGCCTGTCCGGCATCCAGGCGGGAAAGGCGGACGGCACCGACATCCGGGTCGAGGACGGTGCCGGCAACCAGCTCGCGCACCGATTGGACACCTACGACGATGCCACCGGCGAGCTGAGCCTGTGGTGCGCCGTCGGCGCCCGCGATTGGCGGCAGCCGCTGCTGCTGAAGGTGGCCTACGGCAACGCGAACGCGGGCGATCAGCAGGCCGCCGCCAGCACGGTCTTCGGCAGCTGCACGGCTGCCTGGGACTGCTCGACGGGACAGGATCTCGGACCGAACGGCCTTCACCTCACGGTTTCCGGCGGCACCGTGGCGGACATCGGCGGGTGGAAGGCGCGGAGCTTCAATGGCACCAGCGACGTTCTCACTCGCGATGCGGCATTCCTGAGCGGCATCTCGGACTGGACGATCATCGCCATCGTCCAGGCGGCCGATACCGGCTGGGGTGATCGCGGCATCCTCGGTCAGGGGCCGATCGGCTCCGGCAACAACCCCGACAACCCTGCCGCTTTCGGTCTCACGCACCGGAGCTCGTCCGGGTCCTGGCTGGTGCACGCCAAGAGCGACACCACCAACTTCATCGGCGAATGGCGCTTTTCGGCACCGACTTCGCCGCATACCAGTCCCTTCGTACTGGCACCCGGCTGCGTCAACGGTGCCAACCCGGATTTCGTGATCGACGGCGAGGAGTCGAACGGCTCCAGCGCCGGCGCGGATTCGGGGCTGGTCACGCCCACGAGCGATCCCTTTCGGATCGGCATCGCCGCGCGCGATTACTGGAACGGGAAGATCGGCACCGTGCTGCTGTTCGACAACTATCTGCCGGTGGAGCTCCGGCGCATGATCGCGGGGTGCCTGCTCGCCGACGACTACTGGATCGCGGTCGGGCCCGCCGAGACCGTTTCCAGCGGCTGGAAGCCCATTGCCTGCCGCAGCAAAGGGTCCGTGGCACAGGGCGCGACCTTGGATATCGACGTCGTCGATCCCGATGTCGCTGCGGATCCAGACGGCAATGCCGTGAGCCTCACGGGCGCGGGCACGCCGCCCGACGGAAGCGCCAGCATCGTCTCGGGCAAATTGCGCTATGACGCGACGGGCGCCGCTGTCGGCAGCAAGTCCTGGAACGTCACGATCTCCGACGGGGCCCAGACCAATACGGCACCCGTCGGAATCGAGGTGACGGCCGGAGGCGGCAGCAGTCAGGAATATCCTGCCCCGCTGCGGACCATCAACGTGAGCACGCGTGCCGAACTCGACAGCGCGCTGGCCGCGGCACAGCCCGGCGATCACGTCGTCATGGCCGCGGGCAGCTACGGCACCACCAGGGTCGCGGTGCCATGCCAGGGCACACAATCCGCCCCCGTGGTGATCAGGGCCGCCAATGCGCTCGACGTATGGTGGCCCGGCTTCGATTTCGACGCGGCGAGCCGGGACGTCATTCTCTGGGGCATCGATCTCAAGGATGCCGAGAGCGTTCTCAGGGGCACCCGCAACATCGTCCGCCGCTGCCGCATCTGGCCGCCCTTCAAGGCGAGCGGCAATTCGACCGGGATCCATTGTCGGAAGGGTTCGGACTGCCGGATCGACTACTGCGAGATCCGCCTCTACACGACATCGGAACTGGGTGGCGGGACACCCTGGAACACCGCGGTCTACACCGGCATCTGGGGCAACTATTGGGGCACCGCCTTCGCCGACGGGGACGTCATGAAGAACCTCGTCATCGAGCGCTGTCTCTTCACCGGCGGGCCGCACGATGTGCCCTACAGCAGACCCAACGCCCAGTTCGTCGAGGCCCAGGGGGACTATGCCAAGACCTCGCAGCAGGCGAACTGGCTCCACTGGACGATCCGGCTGTGCTACGGCGAGGTTCCCCGCGATCGTACCCTGATCGACTTCAAGGCCGGCAGGATGATCCTCGACCGGGTGCACATCACCTCCCCGGGCGACATCCAGCTCCGGGACGGCTGCTGCCACAGGCTCGATCGCTGCAGGTTCGATGGCGGCGCACGGATTGCGGTGACCCGACATGACCATGACATCTGGAACAGTGCGGTTGATACGATCCAGATCCTCGCCGGCAACGGCGCCTGGTCCGACCCGGACCCGAACCTGCATGCCGCCGCGCGCAACGTGCATCTGGCCAACACCAGCGCCACGACCCTGAAGATCGGCCACCAATACGACAGCAGCTACACCTATCCCGCCGACCTGACCCTGGTGGAGAACCATTCCGGCGGCATCGGCTACGGCAATCACACGAACACCACGATCCGGGGCAGCAGCAGCGTTCCCGTCGAGGCGCCGGTCCTCCTGTCCGCCGCCGAGGTGGGCCCGAACGCCCCTTGGGTGGGCGTCGAACCCTAATTTCTGACGGGTGAAACCGGCCTTCAAGACGTCATTGAAGCGGCATTCCGAGCACCGCCGATCACAACCATGAGATGTGCCGAACCGAGGAGCGCGATCCTATGCGGATTCGCCATAAGCCTGTCGCGGATTCGCCATAGCAGTGTCGCGCAACAGGTTGATGACGGCCCGGGCGTGGTAGCCGCGGTCGGCGACGACATCGCCAGCAAGCGCCAAGCCGTCGAGCAGCACCGGCGCGGTGGTTTTGTCGGAGGCCTGGCCGGGAGTGAGGACGAAGCGCA
>JALUAG010000104.1 GCA_027045875.1 Alphaproteobacteria bacterium
CGAAGGGGTAGAAGGCATCGATGCGGCCCGGTTCGCGTCCGCGCTCGAGATAGGCTGCGAAGGCCGCCCGCAGACGGCCGACGGCCGCCTCGTAGAGGCTCGTGATGCGGGCGACGGCGGCGTCCGCGTCCGCCTCCACCGAGGGATCGCGGATGCCGAATTCACGAAAGCGCGCGAGGAGATCGTCCATGCAGGCCCGGATGGCTGTCCCGTCCCCCTCCTGATAGCACGAAGACGGGGCGCCGCCCAACCGCAGGCATGGCCTTCGCCGCGTCTTGCCGACGGTGGAGGCGCCCGATAGCCTCCGGTCCGCCATCCTCCCCGCGAAAGTCCGACCGTGTGCGAACTCCTCGGCCTCTCCGCCCGCCTGCCGACCCGCCTCACCTTCTCGCTCGAGCGCTTCGCCGCCCACGGCGGCCACCTCGACCGCCACGGCGACGGCTGGGGGGTGGCCTTCTTCGAGGGCCCCGACCTGCGTCTCTATCGCGAGCCCGTGCCGGCGGCGGAGAGCCCGCTCGTGCGCTTCCTCGAGCGCTGCGGCCCGGCGAGCACCCTCGTGGTCTCGCACATCCGTCGCGCCACCCGGGGTGCGGTGGCGCTGCGCAACACCCACCCCTTCGTCCGCGAGCTGGGCGGACGCCTCCACGCCTTCGCCCACAACGGCGCCCTGGAGCGGCTGCGGGAGCGCCGACCCCTGGCCGGCCGCCGCTTCCTGCCCGTCGGCGATACCGATTCCGAACACGCCTTCTGTCTCCTGCTCGAAAGGCTCGCGCCGCTGTGGGACGGCGGCGATCCTCCTCCCCGCGCCGCCCTGCTCGAGGCGGTGGCGGCCTTCGCCCGCGAGCTGCGGACGTTCGGGCCGGCCAACTTCCTTTACGGCGACGGCCGCTTCCTGTTCGCCCACGGCCACCGCCGCCAGCAGCGCGACGGTGCGATCCGGCCGCCCGGCCTGTGGGCGCTGGTGCGCTGCTGCCGCGAGCCGCCCGAACGTACCGAGGCGGCGGGCCTCAGGGTCGAAGGGGAGACCCAGCAGGTGGCGCTGCTCGCCAGCGTGCCCCTCAGCGACGAGGACTGGCGGCCGCTTGCGGAAGGGGAGATCCTTGTGCTGGAAAGGGGCGAGATCGTCGGCCGCCGCCCTGCGGGCGGGGCCGCCCCCGACGGTTCCGTTCCGCCGCCATCCGAGGGAGGTCGTCCGCCATGACCGCCACTGCCGAGACCACCGGTGCCGCCAGCGCCAGGCTCGCCCCCTTCGACTGGCTGGATCCCTTCCGCCTCCAGGATCAGCTCTCCGAGGAGGAGCGCATGATCCAGAAGGCGGCCCACGACTACGCCCAGGAGCGGCTGATGCCGCGGATCCTCGAGGCCAACCGCCACGAGCGCTTCGACCGCGAGATCATGACCGAGATGGGCGAACGCGGCTTCCTCGGTCCGACCCTGCCCGAGGAATACGGCGGCGCCGGCGTCAACTACGTCTCCTACGGACTCATCGCCCGCGAGATCGAACGCGTCGATTCGAGCTACCGCTCGGCGATGAGCGTGCAGTCCTCCCTCGTCATGTATCCGATCCACGCCTACGGCACCGAGGAGCAGCGCCGCACCTGGCTGCCGCCGCTCGCCCGCGGCGAGGTGGTGGGCTGCTTCGGCCTCACCGAGCCCGATCACGGCTCGGACGCCGGCGGCATGCGCAGCCGCGCCCGCCGGGTCGAGGGCGGCTGGCGGCTGTCCGGGGCCAAGAACTGGATCACCAACAGCCCGATCGCCGACGTGATGGTGGTGTGGGCCAAGGACGAGG
>JALUAG010000105.1 GCA_027045875.1 Alphaproteobacteria bacterium
CTCCCCCCCGATCGGCGCTTGCAGGCGGTGCCGATTTCGGTTAGCTAGAGGGGTGTAACCGAACGGTTACCTTGCTCGAGAGCCGGAAGTTTCGTCGGGGGAGGCGCGGCGCGGAGTTTCCTCCGGGTCGCGCAGACGACGGGTGGTGTTCGCGGATCGTGGTGGTGCCGCGGGCGCCACCCGTTTTTTTGCGCCCGCGCGCAGGTGGGCGGCGTCCGGGCAACCGGCCTCCATCTATTGCACGTTGTATGATTCCACAAATTTGTGATATTTTTAGTTTCAATTTCGGCGAATGCCGGCTTTCCTCACCGGTACGGGCAACCGCATTCGGGAGATCCTGTCGATGCCTGCGAAGAAGATCGAGGTCGTCGCCACGGTGTCGCCGCGCTCCGTCGGGCCGGCGTCGCTGTTCGCCACCGATACGCCCATCACCTGCGAGAGCTGTCATCTCTACAGGTCGAAGCCGGAGGACGTGGAGGCCGCCAAGCGCGCGCTGCGGGAAGCCGGCTTCACCGTGTTCGATGCCGCCAGCAGCGACATCGTGATCTCCATCGGCGGGCCGGCCAAGCTTTTCGCCGAGTTCTTCGGCGCCCGGCTCCGGAAGCAGAAGGCCAAGCTGATGGAGGACCAGGAGATGGAGTTCCTCGCCACCGGCGAGGAACCGGAGGAGGCGCTGCTGGCGGCGCCGGAATCCCTGCGCCCCCTGATCGAGGGGGCGGTGGTGGCCCGCCCGCCCGAGCTCTTCGCGGCCTCACCGCTGCCGCCCCTGCCGCAACCGGTGCCCGCCGCCTACCGCTATCTGATGCTGCCCGACGAGGTGGCGGTGGTGCTGCGGGCGGCCCGCGTCCATCGCCTCGGCGTCACCGGCCGCAACGTGGTGGTGGCCATGATCGACACCGGCCACTACCGGCATCCCTGGTTCACCTGGCACGGCTACCGGGTGCTGCCGGTGCTGCTGGGCCCGGGCGCCAGCGACCCCAGCCGGGACACCAACGGTCACGGTACCGGCGAATCGGCCAACGTCTTCGCCACCGCGCCCGACGTGCGGCTGCGGCCGGTCAAGATGGCGGCCGACACGGTGGGCGCCATCAACACCGCCCTCAACTCCACCCCGAAGCCGCAGGTGCTGACCAACAGCTGGGGCTACAACGTGGACCGCGGCGGCGCCAGCCTGCCGGTCTGGCTGCGGCCCCTCGAGGCCACCATCGCCAATGCCGTCGCCTCCGGCGTCGTCGTCTGCTTCTCCGCCGGCAACGGCCACTACGCCTTCCCCGCCTCCCATCCCGACGTCATCGCGGTGGGCGGGGTGCACGTGAACTGGCCGGATCTCGAGCTCGAGGCCTCCTCCTATGCCTCGAGCTTCGACAGCTCCTTCTACCCCGGCCGCCACGTCCCCGACGTCTGCGGTCTCACCGGCAAGCGGGTGGTGATCGGCGGCAGCGGCAAGGCGCCGAGCCTCATGCTGCCGGTCCAGGAGGGATCGGCGCTCGACGGGATTTCCCCCTCGACCGGGGCCGACGACGACGGCTGGGGGCTGTTCAGCGGCACCTCCGCCGCCTGCCCGCAGGTGGCCGGCATCTGCGCCCTGCTGCTCGAGAAGGACGGCTCGCTGACCCCCGCCAAGGTCAAGGAGAAGCTGATGAAGGCGGCGCGCGACGTGAAGACCGGGCAGAGCCGCATGGGCGATCCGGCCGGGCCGGGTCCCGACGCCGCCACCGGCGCTGGCCTCGCGGACGCGAAATGGTCCTATCTCATCGCCATGGGCGACGTCACCGCGGCCTTCCTCGCGGCACCGCGCGACCGTCAGCTGGAGATGATCTCGAGCGGCCAGATGCCGGAGATGCCGGCCGAGTTCATCGAGGACGTGATCGAGACCCTGCGTTCGCGTTAGACTGTCGGTCGGAGCGGTCGGCGGCGCGCATGCCGCGGGCCCTCGCGGTTCTCCTTCTGGGGGCGGCCCTCCTGGCCGCCCCGCTCGTTTGGGGACGGACGCCCATGACCGAAACCACCTCGCGGATCCACGCCCAGTTCGTGCTCAAGGACGCGGCCGGCCGCTCGCTGCTCGACGCCGGCGGCCCGCTGACGGCGGACACCGTGGCCGCCTACCGGGTCCCGCCCGAGCGTCTCGCCGAGGCGCGCCGGCGTCTCGAGGCGCTCGGCCTGCGGGTGGAGGCCGCCGGCGGCGGCGTGCTGTCGGCGAGCGGCGAGAGGAAGCTCTTCGCGAAGCTCTTCGGCGCGGTGCCGGAACCCCCGGCCGGCGGCGAGGCGCTGCGGCTCGAGGTACCCGCAGCCCTCGACGACATCGTGGCCGCGGTACTGCTGCCACCGCCGCCGGAGCTCTTCACCGAGCCCACGCCCTGACCACCCGCGCCGCCACCCCGCGGCACGGTTCGCCCCGACCCGCCGGGCCGTTCCGCCGCCGCGGCGGGGCTGCCGTCCGTCACCCCGGAGGGTTGCACCCACGGCCTCGCCGCAGGGGGCCGGCATCTTTCACGGCCGCCCGTCTCCGGCTCAGACGGTGGCGCGGGCGGCGAGCTCGGCCTCCACCTCGGTCAGGATGCGGTCGATCTCCTCGTCGGTCACGCTCGCCAGCAGATCGGACACGGCCGGGTCGAGCCCGCTCTCGGGCGGCGGCTGGACGGGGTTCGCGCGGAAGAGCCCGCGCACGAGCCGCACCGCCTGCGGCGGATCGGGCTCGGCGAGGAAGGTCAGCACCAGGAGGCGGGAGAGGATCGCCCGCTGGGCGCTGAGATGGGCGAGGAGCACGAGCTCGGTCTGTCGCATGACCTCCGGCATCCCTGCGCGGTGGTCCCTCCCACGGGCGGGAGGGCGTCGGACCGAGCCTAGCGGCCCGTGGTGAACGAAGGGTTAACGCGACCGAGCCGGGGGCGCCTCGCGCGCCGCTCCGGCTCACCCGCCGGCGGGCCGCCAGGGCAGCAGTTCCGTAAGCTCGCGGCGGAACGGCACCACATCCGGATCGACGCTCTCGCCCAGCTCCTCGGCGAAGCGTCTTCCCGCATAGACGGCATGGGCGATGGTGGCCGGCGCGAGCGCATCGCCGATGGCGGTCACCGCCTCGATGCCCCGATCGGCCCATTCCTCCCGCCGCACCTCGAGATCGCGCAGGAGCCCGTCCTCCGGCAGGCGGGCCGTGACCATGACGACCGCCGCCGCCTCGCGCACCGTGACGCGGCCGGTGTGGACGCAGCGGAGATCCACCTCCCCCGCGCGCACCGTCTCCACCGCCCGTCCCGTCACGAGCTCCACCCCGAGCTCCAGGAGCCGCGCCTGGATCGCGCGCTGCTCCAGGGTGTTGCGGGTCCAGGCGGAGACCTCGTTGGCGGGGGTCACGAGCGCCACCTCGAAGCCCTCGCGCCGCAGGAGCTCGGCCAGCACCCCGCCCATGTAGAAGTGATCGTCGTCGTAGAGCAGCACCGGCCCCGCCCCGGGCCGGGCACCGGCCATCAGATCGTCGGGGGTGAGAACGGAGGCCTCCGGGTCGACGGGGATCGGCAGGGTATGGAAACGCGCGACCCCGTCCCGCCGCCAGCGGGATCCGGTGGCGATCACCACCCGGGCGGCGCCGAATTCCAGCACATCATCGGCGCCGAGCCGGCTCTCGCGGAAGATCTCGACATCGGTCATCTCCGCGAGCCTTCCCTCCCGCCAGTCGCGCACCCGGATCCAGGCGGCGAGACCGGGCAGGCGCGATTCGCGAAGGACCCTTCCGCCGAGCTCGCGCCCCGCCTCGGCGAGGGTCACGGCATGGCCGCGACGACCGAGCCAGAGGGCGCATTCGAGCCCCGCCGGGCCGGCGCCCACCACCAGCACCCGCTCGCGCTCCCGCGCCGGGCGGATGCGCTCGGGGTGCCAGCCCTTGCGCCATTCCTCGCCCATCGCGGCGTTCTGGGTGCAGCGGATGGGCGACATGGTGAAATCGCCCGAGACGCAGATGTTGCAGCCGATGCATTCGCGGATCTCCTCGATCCGCCCCTCCTCGATCTTCCTCGGCAGGAAGGGATCGGCGATGGAGGGCCGGGCGGCGCCGATGAAATCGACGATGCCCTCGCGCACCAGCCGCACCATGGCATCGGGCGAGGTGTAGCGCCCGACCCCGACCACGGGTTTCGTGGTGAGCTGGCGCAGCCCCCGGATGTACTCTTCCTGCGCCCCTTCCGGGGTGAAGCGGGAGGTGCGCGAGTCCATGTCCCAGCCGGCGAGGCAGAAATCCCAGAGATCGGGAAGATCGGCCAGCATCTCGACGACGGCGAAGACCTCCTCGCGAGCGAGGCTGCCCTCGCCCGTGAACTGCCCGGCGCTGAGGCGGACGGCGATCGCCGCCGCATCCCCCGCCTCCTCCTTGCTGTCCAGGATCACCTCGCGCAGGAGCCGCGCCCGGTTCTCGAGCGAGCCGCCGTATTCGTCCGTGCGGTGGTTGTAGCGGCGGGAGAGGAAATGCTCGAGGATGCCCAGATCGTGGCCGGCGTAGACGTAGACGAGATCGAAGCCGGCCTCGATGGCGCGGCGCACGGCCCTTCGGTGCCAGCGACGGAGATCGGCGATGTCCTGCTTGTCCATCGCCCGCGCCTGCACGGGATCGGCGGTGAAGGTGATGATGGGCAGATGGGAGGGGCCGCGGGGCACCTCGCGGGTGTAGTGGTTCGGGGCGTTCAGGCCGTTGTAGCAGAGCTCGATGCCGGCGAGCGCGCCGTGGGCGTGGACCGCCTCGGCGATGCGGGCAAGGGCCGGCAGGTCGCGGTCGTCCCAGAGCCTGAGCTCGATGAAGGGGGTGATGTCGGATGTAGGGTGGAATTCCACCTCCTCGGTGCAGACCACCGCCCAGCCCCCTTCCGCCTTGACCGCCCGCATGGCGGCGAGTGCGGTGGGATCGCGGTAGCCCATGCCGTTGCAGTGGGGCACCTGAAAGAAGCGGTTTCTGGCCACCACCGGGCCGATCCGCACCGGCTCGAACAGCACATTGAAACGTGGATCGCGCCCCATCGCACTCCCCCTCCCCGACACGGCGGTGGCCCCTCTCTACCGCCGCATCCGCGCCCTTGTCACGGCGCTCTACCGGCAGGGGGTTGGAAAGGCGGCGCATGCCCGTCGTCCTTGCGGTCCGGTTACGATGTCCGATCAAGATCCCGGCCGGGGATCTACCGAGCGGCACTGTTGATCCGAACGACTCTCCTCGCTAGCCTCGCCCCGTCCGGGCGGCCGGCGGGCCGGCTTCCCTTGGGCGCGTGACGGGTCGCCGCCCGCGAAAGGAGAACAGCGAGAACAGGCAGGGAGGATGCTTCGATGGCAAACGACAGGCTCGATCTGGCGTTCAACGACAATGTCGAAGGCATCCGGCATTTGAAAAACCAAATGTATGTTATCTCAGCAGCCGTATACGCTGGATTGTGGACACTTCTTTGGTCAAATCAACTTATTTACGCTAACGGGAGAATTGTATCGGAAAAGCTAGCTCTTTTCACGATTTTGTCAGAAGGGTTATTAATATTACACGCTTTGGCACTTCGATCGATGGCAACAGGGATCGTAAAGTTTCGTGTTCGGCTTGCGTGGCTCTATCGTTATTTCGATATAAATAAATGTATTCCCAACAACTATTGGCGTGGAATTGACATGTTAAGACAAACCGACCGACATTGGAATAACCAGAGAACGACATCATTAACTTCGCAAGAAATTTCATCTCTTGTCAAGAAAGGTGACTCTTTGATGTTTCCTAGAGTTTTTTATACGTCTTCATTGATAATTTTTATTTCCTTCTTTCTCTATTTATATCTCTCAACGCAGTCTATAGATTTCACAGACATCAAAAACTCTATACAAGATGATACAACTGGCTGGCTTTATAGATTCGTTATTTTGTTACTCTGGTACTCGCTTATGATGTTAACAGTTGCCCTAATTTCGATATCCGCAGAATGTGTATATTCCTGTATCATTTTTCAAGAATTCGGCCTGAAACACCACCTTATAGAAACAGCACGCGAAGAGGCGAGGTCAATAGGATTATGCTCATAACACGTATGATTTGTGCCAATCATTGCTTGATCTAGCGTATCAGATTGCCTTACGGTCGTTTCGTCTATGTCCGTCGTGCAGGATCCGAGCGTAGCGGAGGAGATCTAGATGCGCCAGCAGCTCGATCATCAGCGGGATTCCGCGGAGGCATCCCTGCCGGTAGAGCCGGGCATCTCGAACTCGCCACCACCGGGCCGATCCGCACCGGCTCGAACAGCACATCGAAACGTGGATCGCGGCGCATCGCACTCCCCCTCGCGGGCGGCGGGACGGATCCCCGCCGCCGCGGCCCATCTCTAGCGCCGCATCCGCGCCCTTGTCACGGCACACCGCGCGCCGGGGGTTCGAACACGGGGGCAGCGTCCGTGATCTTCCGGGCTCGACGAACGAGGGTGCGATCGAAGGTGGCGAAGCTCCCGCCCTCGGGCGTAGCGGCGAGATGGAGCGCATCGGCGAAATCGAGGCCGGTCGCGGCCGCCTCGAGAGCAAAGAGCACGCGCCTCTCCTGTTCGACGGTGACGTCGGGGAGGCCCAGGAGACTACGGAAGGCGTCGGCGATCTGGCCGGCCGGCACCCGGTAGACCGCCTCCAGCACCCACCAGCATTCGATAAGTACCGTGATCGGCACGAAAATCCGCGAGGTCGCGAACAGGAACCGGGCGCGTTCGGTCTGATCGGGATCGTCCGCCACCAGCAGGCGGACGAGGAGGTTGGTGTCCACCGCGACCGTCACGGCTTCCGCCAGGCGCGTCGGAACCGCTCACGCAGCGCCCGATCCATCCGTTCCGGGCGCACCGGCTCCCCGCCGAAACGCCGCAGACAGCCCACCACATCTTCGAGCCGCACGTCGTGCGGGCGCCGCCGCACCGGCCGCAACAGGAGGACGTCGTCCTCTTCGACGAGCTCGAATTCGGTGCCCGGTCCGAAACCGTGCCGGCGTCGCACGACGCTCGGGATCACGAGCTGGCCCCTGCTCGAGAGGCGCACGCGCATCTCAACCTCCGTGTAAGACAACGTAAGACAGGGTGCGCCCATATCTTTCGCGCGTCAACCGCAGCGACGTACACCTCACCCCCGCTCCCACAGCATCGCCGCGATCCGCGGGTCACCGGCGAAAGACTCGCGTCCATAGGCGACGGCGTCGGCCGGACGCTCGCGCATCGCCCGCACGCCGGAAGCCGCGAAGAACACCTTCCAGATCCGGAAACTGCGCGCGCGGGGTTTGCGCGCGGCAAAGGTCTCGCAGCGCAACACGGCGAGATTGATGCCGCCTTCGGGATCGCGTGCCGATTCGTAGCGCAGCAGTCCCGCCTCGACCTCGCGGGCGGCCTCCGCGAGCGCGTGACAGGCCGCATAGTCGGCGGGATGCGTCCATAGCGCACGATCGCGATCGAACGGCGGTTCCATGAGGTGGAGTGCCCGTGCCGTCGCGAAATCACAGGCGAAGGCGGTGAACTCGAGCGCCCGGTCGGGCCAGGGCACGTCGGGCGCTTCGGCAAAGAACAGCAGGCGCCAGAAGACGATCTCGGCGAGCGCCGTCGCCTCGCGCTCGGCCGCGTAGAACACGCCGCGTGGATCGCCCGCCCGACGGAAGCGGGAGGCGTGCGGACTCGGGCGGTAGCGGAAGGGCGTGGAGAGCAGCCAATGCAGATGCCGGCACGGTTCCGGTACCGGCGGCTCGGTCTCCTCGATCAGCCGCTCGAGGAGCTCCTGCTCTTCGAGGGTGTCGACCAGGGGTAAGGTCGCGACGCGATGCTGGGCCTCCACGAGCCGCCAGCCCACGCCTCGCCAGGGACGCAGTTCAGAGGACAGCGCGTCGGCTGTCCAGATAGGCGAGGACATCGACGAGACCGGCGACGGTGAAGAGCCGTTCGAGCGGGATTCCGTCCAGGGCGGTATTGGGCGCGCGCAGCCAGCCGCGCATCACGGCGAGATCGCCACCGGCGACGGCATCGAGCGAGCGGTAGAGCCGGATCAGCAGCACCGCCAGCTCGAAGGCCTTCTCCCGCCGCCGCAGGCGGAAGGTTCCGCGCCGGAGGCGCGAGGCGCTGGCTTCGGAGAGGCCGAGGATCCGGGCGAGCTCGCGGTTACCGAGACCCAGCCGTTCCGCCGCCCGTGTCACCGCCTTGGCGACGACCCGCTCCTCCTCGACGGTCCGGTGATCGGTTGCTGGTGCCAAGCCCATGCAGGCATCCTTTCCAGTGCAAACAAATCATGGGAAAATTGCTGCAGCAGGTCAACCGGCCGGTTCGCAAAGTGGCCGTGTCGCCGTTTGCGCGCGAATCCCACAGCAGAAAGGGCGATCCCGACTCAGTCGGTGGCGAGCCCGCGTTCCAGGAGCTCCCGCATGAAGCGCTGATAGGGCATGTGGCGGCGGGCCGCCTCCGCCTTGATGGCGGCGAGCAGCCCTTCCGGCAGACGCATCGTCACCCGGGCGGTCTTGCGCGCGAATTCGAACCGCACCGGGCGGAAGGACGAAAGATCGTAGCGGGTGAGATCCGCTTCCTCGACGAAGCGCGCCGCCTCCTCCTCGCTCTCGAACCGCGGCAGTGGCCGCAGCGCCTCGCGGGACCAGTTTCTGGTGTTATCGCCGCTCATAATGCCGCACCTCCTTCTCGTGCATGTAGCGGGCGCTGATCGGGCGGATCCGGGTCCCTTCTTCGCGGATCCGCAGGGTGAAGGCCACGAACACCCAGCGCCCACGTACGGTCGTGCCGATGGCGAGAAAGCGGGTTTCCACCGAACTGTGCCGGATATCCGGATGCACGTCCGGTCCGCGGTGGAACACCTCTTCGATCTCTTCCCGCGTCAGCCCGTGCCTGCCACATTTGGGCCAGTTGCCCTCGTCCCAGTCGAAACCGACTACCGATATTCGTATGTACATTTGTCATGCCACGAGATCAAGCCCGGACCCCTGCGTCTCTCACCCCCTCAAATCCCGCATCTGCGTACACCGCATTTCTTCCGGGATCTGGCGGATGGCGTCGAGGTCGGTGATCGCTGCTGGGAGGCTTACCGCCCGAACTCATCGCAGCAACTGCGATAGCCAGCATTGAACGGCGCTTCTCCTTTAGTGCGTGTGTCCCACTTGCTTACAGCCTAATATGGAACGGCTCAGCCGGCAGCTCTCGTAGCGGGTGCACCCAGACAGCACCAAAAAATGTGTCATCGGGAAACACGCTTCCCCCGATCCAGCCACCGCGAAATTCGTACTCCATGGCGCCCATTTCTCGTGGGCGCAACTCGCTGAGGAGGTCTGGCGATCGTTTTTGAATAGCCGTTCGTACGACGTCGAACGTGTCTTTGAACATCCCGATAACCGGAATGACGCACCACCAGCGCCGGCGTCGCATAACGAATCCTACCGCCCTGAAGCCCCTCTCGAAGTCTGGATGAATGTATCGAAAAATAAGGTCCCTCCCTTTTAAATTTACCAAGTACAATGAATGATCTTCCTCTTCCGCATGCCTTCCGAGCAGGCGCTCAGCAGGACCAAAAAGCTGCATCGCGCGAAGCCATGAGGCGTAGTTCGCTCCCCGTACAGCGTACGCGGGAGGTTCCACTGCCTCGTCTCCCTTCTCCCCTCCGTGAGGTGGTTTCCCAGATCCACCTGACGATGGCAGGCCGTGAGGCGGATAGTCCACCTCAAGAAGCACCGTCCCTTCGTGAGTTTTATCCTTTATCTCGCGGATCCAGCTACCGATCGCGCACCCTTCGCACTTCCGCCCCTTTATCCTCTGAATTCCACAACGAACTTGCTGAAGCGCCTCGCGGAGTGGTCGTTTAAAATTCGGTTTTCCTCCCGGCTTGACGAACGCTCCTTTTGCTTCTGCTATCACCCAAGTATTATTACCGGTATCGAATACGAAATCCGGCGATCTACTCGGGCCGGTCCTAGGGGAAGTACCCCCAGAAACGTCGCATTGCACCACCTTGTCGAACCGACCGACGTATCCGCCACCGTAGCGCTCCGTAAGACGCAAGATCGCCAATCCCTGCCCCGTTCGCCCACTATAGCTCGTCTGCGTAAAATCAGCGTACGCATGTGATTTTCCTTGCCTCAAGCGCAGCTCACAACTACAAGGAAAAAACATCGTAGTGTATATCATTGTCATTGCTAATTCTTCCATTCTACGTAAGAATGAATATTTCTTGCGCGGAGTCCAATCTGCATAGTCTGCCTTGATAACTGAATGGGCTAGATTTGAAATCGAAAATTTCGTTAAGTGAGAGGCTTCTGGCAACGGCCTTATTTTGGTATTGCGGTTAATGACATCATGAGCATCTATGCTATGAGTATTAACGTGCTTGCGCCGGCATGGATATAACATCACCCTTCTCCATCTATATGGGGAACAGAGATGTCGGTTGTCTTCTCTCAAAGAAACTTACAAAGGTCTAGCGCAGGGAGCTAGTCCACCGCGGATGGTCGCTGAGAATTGGCGACGGCACGAACCCGTTGATCGCCTCGTCCCTTGACGGCAACTCATCCACCGCATCCCCGCTGCGATCCTCGCTCGATGCCCTCCGCGCCGCTCACCCCCGCAAATCCCGCAACTGCGTGCTCCGCATCTCCTCCGGGATCTGGCGGATGGCGTCGAGGTCGGTGATCAGCAGCGCCTCGCCGCGCAGGCCCGCCGCGGCCGCCGGCTCGCCGTCGGGACCGGCGATCACCGAGAGCCCGGTATAGGCGAGATCGCCTTCCTCGCCGCAATAGTTGCAGTAGGCGACCGTCACATCGTTCTCGGCCGCCCGCGCCGGCACCAGGATGCGGGAGACGTGGCGGTAGGGCTCCATGTTGGCGGTGGGCACCAGCACCACATCCACCGCACGCCGCGCGAGCGCCCGCACATGCTCCGGAAACTCCACGTCATAGCAGACCAGGAGGCCGAAGCGGTGGCCGGCATGGTCGAAATGGACATGCTCCTCCCCCGGGGCGAAGAGGGCGTTCTCGGTGGGTCCGAAGAGCTGGAGCTTGCGGAACCGGGCGAGGGTGCCTCCGTCGGGGCCGATCGCGAGCACCGCATTGTACAGTCTCTCCCCCTCCCGCTCCGCGAAGCCGGTGACGATCGCCATCCCGGTCTCGCGGGCGATGGCGCGGACCCGGGCGAGAGACGGCCCGTCCGCGGGCTCGGCCAGATCCCGCAGCCGCTCCTTCTGGTTGTAGCCGGGGAGGAAGAGCTCCGGGAACAGCACCATGCCGGCGCCGAAGGCGGCGGCGGCGCGGGCGGCGCGGGCGATCACCCCCAGCGCCAGCTCGACATCGCCCGCCGGCGAGGGGGTCTGACAGAGGGCCAGCTTCACGGGGGGCACTCCCGCTGCGCGCCCGGCCGCCGATGCGGCCGGGCGATACGGTCACTTCAGGAGGTTGGTCCAGATGCGGTCGTAGAACCGCACCACCTCGGGCGGGCAGGGCGGCACGAACTCGGGCTTGGGCGCGTCCGCCGGCGGGTTGAGCTCGGGCGCCTCGGCGAGAATGGGATCGAGCCAGGGCTCGACTCCCTTGATGCCCGAGGCGTAGCGGGCGAAGTTGCTGAGCGCGGCCGCGTTCTCGGGCTCCATCATGAAGTCCATGAACAGGAGCGCGTTGTCGTAGTTGGGCGCGTCCTTCAGCACCACGATATTGTCCATCCAGCCGGTGAAGCCCTCGCGCGGATAGGCGTACTTGAGGCTCGGCTTCTCGAGCCGGGCGCGGAGCCCGTAGCCGTTCCAGATCATGCCGGCGGCGGCGTCGCCGGACACCAGCACCTCCTTGGCGCCGTCGGAATTGAACCCCAGCCAGTGCTTCTTGGCCCCCAGCAGCATCTCGTTGAGGGCCTTGAGCTGCTCCGGATTGTCGTTGCAGCGGGGAAAGCCCAGGTACCTGAGCCCGGCGTTGAGGACGTCGTTGACGTCCTTGAGCATGTTGATGCGCCCCGAGAGCTCGGCCGGGGGATCGAACAGGATGGCCAGGGTGTCGATGTCGCCGTCGTAGACGTTGGTGTCCACCATGAAGGAGGTGGTGCCCCACTGGTAGGGGATCGAGTAGTGGCGGCCGGGATCCCAGTAGACGTCCACCCAGGCGGGATCGACGTTGACGAAGTTCGGGAGCTTGTTGGGCTCGCTCTTCTCCAGCAGCCCCTCGTCGATCAGGATCTTGACCATGTAGTCGCCGGGCACGGCGATGTCGTAGCCGGTCACCCCGGCCTTGAGACGGGCCAGCAGGGTCTCGTTGGAATCGTAGGTGTCGAGGGTCACCTCGACCTCGTATTCCTTCGCGAACTTGTCGATCAGCTCCTGCGGCAGATAGTCGAACCAGTTGTAGATGGCGAGCCTGCCCGCCGCCTGCGCCTCGCCGCCCAGGGCGAACAGGAGCGACAGGCCGGTGGCCGCGAGGGCCGTGCGCGATACCCGGATCATGGGTGCCTCCCCTTCCTCACGGATGGTCCCCGCCCCCGCCGCGGCCACGGCGGCCGATCAGCCAGGAGGCGGTCACGAACAGTATCGAGACGCCGAGCATCATTGTCGAGACGGCGTTGATCTCGGGGGTGAAGCCGGTGCGCACCATGCCGTAGATCGCGAGCGGCAGGGTGGTGGCGCCGGGTCCCGCGACGAAGCTCGTGATGATGAAATCGTCGAGGGAGATGATGAAGGCCAGCATGAAGCCGGCGAGGATGCCGGGGGCCAGGAGCGGCAGCAGCACGTGGCGGAAGGTCTGCCAGCCGGTGGCGTAGAGATCCCGCGCCGCCTCCTCGAAATGGGGCTCGATGCCCTCGAGCCGGGCCGAGATCGGCAGATAGGCGAAGGGGATGCAGAACACGATATGGGCCAGCACCACCGTGCCGAGGCCGAGACGGAAGCCGATCGCGAGGAAGAACACCAGGGTGGCGACGGCGCTGATGATCTCGGGCACCATGAGCGGCAGGTTGATGAGGGCGAAGGCGGCGTCGCGGCCGCGCAGCCCCCGCCCGCGCACGAGGGCGATCGCCGCCGCGGTGGCCAAGACGGTGGCGGTGGCGGCGGCGGCGAGGGCCACCACCAGCGAGTTGACGGCCGCCGCCTGGATCACCGGGTTGGTCAGCGCCTTCGCGTACCAGGCGAGGCTGAAGCCGCCCCAGACGGTGATCGAACGGATGGCGTTGAAGGAATAGATCGCCACCACCACCATCGGCGCGTAGAGGACGAGCAGGCAGAGCAGGGTCACGAGCCCGAAGCCCGGATAGTGGTAGAGGCGCAGCGGCCGTCCTTTCATTACGCAGTACTGCGGAAGCTCGTGCGGATGGTCATCATTGCGCTCGTCCGGCGCCCGATCCGGTACCGTTTCTCGAACGCGGTTGCGGACAGACACTGCGCAGGCCGTCCACGTGCTCGCGCAGTTCGGAACGGATCGTGGCCCACATCGGATCGAGAACGACATCGATCCCCTCGCGGCGAGCCATTTTTGCAGCGGGAACGAAATCCGAATCGCCGGCCACGAGGACGATCTGGTTTACTTGGCGCTTGAACGCGAGCGATGCGATGTCGAGTCCGAGGCGCATGTCCACGCCCTTCTGGCGCAGTTTGGGTTCGAAGTCGTCGTCGGTGATGCTGTGGAGTGTCCGTTCGCGTCGGCTCAGCGCACGGACAACGGATGGTCGCAATCGCCAAGTGACCAGCGAATCGGGGAGTTCGCCGAGACGAAGTGCCACCTTCCTTTTCTGGCGAAGCGCCTCGTGGAACGCGTCGCGCCAGCGGGCGACTGCGCTGCGCCCTAGGTCGACCGGTTTCCGGGCGAGCGGGGTGTGCCCCTTCCAGCGCGCCGGCGGCGCGTCGTAGACGAAGATCCGGTACAACCGCGCCGTACGTCGACCATCGCCGTCCCGCAAATGATCCAGCGCTAGACCGTGAAGCCGGTCTGCAGCCGCATCAGACGTCAGCTGACCCCAGATGCGGCGCGCACGCTTGAGAAAGAATGCCGCATCGACAAGGACGGCCGTGGTTGTCAGGGAAAGGTGGCGCAGAAAGAGCTCGCCCCAGGGATCAGCATCTCCCGGATATTCGAGGGAGTGCGTACTGCCTGGGGCGGATGGCGAGTTCAACATAGGACTCTACCTCCTCTTTGTCAACAAGCCCTTGACGTCAGGCGATTTCCTGCAGGTGTCGTCGCCGACGACTGTCTGCACGCCCACATCACGAGACGGGAATCGAAGACGCCCCCTCCCTCGCCGGACCGGTGACGATCACGAAAGCACGGTATCGCGAACCTCATCCGCCTCCTTCTGACTCATCGCCCCCTGCGCAACCGCCCGGTCGACGACGGTCATGGTATCGACGAGCCGGTCGTTACCGATGTATTTTTCGACCAATCGCACGAAAGCGCGACCACGGTCATCGGAAGCGAGCACCCCGCCGCGATGCGTGCAGATCGCGAGACAGGCAGCTTCGCCCTTGCCCATGCGGGATCTCAGCCCAGCATACAGTTCCACCTCCGCAACATCGGAAATCGCCTCTTTCCGCAGCCACCCATACGCAACTGCTTCTTCGAGAGCAGACGCTTGGTCGGGATAGGTAATCTCGTCAACAACATGATCCGGCACCACAAATTCGTAACCCATAATAGACCCTAATACGGACATTCGACCTGATTTCGCAATGTTAATGATGACAGAAGCATCTACAACGATGACAACATAACTGTCTTTCATGAAATTTTATCGTACAGATAGATTTATTTTCTAAATATACGGTCATTTTTACTTAAATACAGCACAACAGCATCCATATTTTCTTTCGAGACACCAACAAGTTCTACCAGATCTCGAAGTTTCCCATACGTAATTTCTTCTCGTCGAAAAGCTTCGAAAGCCAATGCGAGAAAGCGGCTGCGGAATTCCGTTCGCGCCTTTTCCGGTTCGGGCTCCTCGAAGCCGAGAAGCGTCTGGATATCCCGTCCAATGCCCGAAACCTCCTGGGCGCGGAGCTGCTCGAATTCCGTTACCCTCACCAGTCGCAGGGACTTGAGCCGAAACAAAGCGGCGAGCCGGCTCACGCCAAAATGGTGAGCCAGAAGCACCACATCGTGCATTCGGACTGAGCGGCTACCGGGACGCGGTCGGACCTCCACGCGCTGCAAGCCCTCTTCGTCATACAGTTCGACCTCCATCCGACCACCCCGCGCCTTTCCCAGTCGATGCAAGAACATCCGGACGCCTTCCTCGGGCATCAGAAAGGCGGCGGCGAAGGCGTTGGCTCGGACTTCGACGAGTTCGTCACGTGCCGCGGCACGGCTGACCGTACCACCGAGGTGGCGATCGACGAGCGCGTGACAGTATTCGTGGGCGTAAGAGAACCGTCGGCGCCAACGACTATGTTGTGGCTCGCGATTGTTCACGGCGATGAAGATGCCGATGCCTCGGTCCACGAGCGTCAGCCCTGAAATATCATCCGGGAGTGCGAGCTGAGCCGTTCGGATTCCGAGGTTTTCGAGCAGCGTCGCGAGACTCGGAATGGGTGCACTGCCGAGTTCTAGGCGTCGACGTTCTTTGATCGCCATTTCTTCGCCTTGACGCACCGCCTCGCCCTTCGTGCGCGGCCGCCCGTACGCGTAGGACGGAAGCCCTTCGAAATCGCGCTCGAGACCGAGCAGCTCTTCGAGATTTGTGAGCTCCTGCGCGACAACCGTTGTTTTTCGCAAGGCTTCCGCGGCCGAATCCTCGCTCAGGAGATCGGAATGCCTGCGAAAAAGCGCAGTCAGGGCATCCCGCTCCGAGAAATCGGGCGCGAGAAAGTCCCGAATCTCGCGCCCATAAAGGTGGGCCAAGCGGTCAAGTTCGAGACTAGATACCTTGCGCTGCCCGCCCTCCATCTGTGCAACTGCGGGACGCGAGATTCCGAGACGGCGCGCCACTTCCTCCTGCTTTAGTCCGCATGCCTCGCGCGCAAGGCGTAGGCGCCGCGCGAGCTCCTCCATCGTGATCGTCACGGTGCCCCCCACGGGCCGAAGCCCTCATTTTTTATATTGTTTCATCATCTTGTTGACCGATTCGCGTCCCACCCGGACATCGGCGACCGAGCGACCGTGTTTGTCGCGAGCCTTGGTATCAATCACGACTTCCTGACCCAGGATCGCGCGTTCGAGTGCTCGCTTTGCCTCGCCGTATCCCGGTTCACGCTTTTCGGGCGTATCCACACCCGCCAGACGCACGGGATGCTTGCGACTGGCGGTCTCGAAAGTATCGCCGTCGATCACTCGTGTAACGCGTTCCTTACGGGGCATGCTCGAAGCTCCGCGTGGCTGTCAACCGAACCAAATGTTATTTTTTCGAACGTCATATGTCAAGTTCCGGCACGGCGCTGCACCTCATCCCGAATGGAAAGCACAACCCACCGGCGGGCGACGTCTGTCCAGCCTCCTCATCCTCGCGCCTCGCCGAGCCTGCGCTGCTGGCGGGCGAACAGGAGCAGCGCCAGCAGGACGATGGTGAGCAGGATGATGGCGGCGGCCGAGCCGAAGGGCCAGTTGCGCGAGCTCTGGAACTGCAGGGCGATCAGGTTGCCGATCATGAGGTTGCGCCCGCCGCCCAGGAGATCGGGGGCGATGAAGGCGCCGATGCTGGGGATGAAGACGAGGAGACAGCCGGCGACGATGCCCGGCCGCACCACCGGCAGGATCACCTTGCGGAGGATCGTCCAGCGATCGGCATAGAGATCGTAGGCGGCATCCACCAGACGGAAGTCGAAGCGCTCGATGGCCGCGTAGAGGGGCAGCACCATGAATGGCAGGTAGCTGTAGAAGAGGCCGAGGCCGATGGCGAAATCGGTGTAGGCGATGCGGAGCGGCCGATCGACCACGCCGAGCGCCAGCAGTGCGGCGTTGATCGGCCCCTCGTCGCGGATCAGGAACAGCATCGAGACGGTGCGGATCAGGAGATTGACCCAGTAGGGCACGGTCACCAGCAGGAGCCAGGCCTGGCGCCGCGCCGGCGGCCGGGTGGCGATGAAATAGGCGGTGGGCAGGCCGACGACGAGGCAGCTCACCGTGGCCACCGCCGCCTGCAGGAAGGAGCGGGCGTAGATCTGGAGGTATGCGGGGTTGAAGGTCAGGCTGTCGTCGAAGAGATCCCGCTCGAACAGGAACTGCAGGTAGGCGTCGGTGGAGAACCGCCAGACCACGCCGCCGTAGGTGCCGGGGGTGAGGAAGGAGTAGACGAGGACGAAGCCGAGCGGCACCACCAGGAAGAGGAGGATGGTGAGGAGGGCCGGCAGCAGCAGGAGCCGCTGCAGCCCCGGCGGCAGGAGGGTCCCGCCCGTGCTCATCCCTCCTCCGGCAGCAGCCGCGCGGCCGCCGGATCGAAGGCGATCCCGACGGGCGCCCCGGGGCCGGCCGGCGGCACCCCGTCGCCGGCGTTGCGCAGCCGCACCTCGACCACCGGTCCCCCCTCGAGGCGCACCCGGCAGTCGGTATCCGATCCCACGTAGACCAGCCGCTCGATCCGGCCGCAAAGGGCCGCCCCCGCCTCCCCGGGCGCCGTCAGCCGCAGCCGTTCGGGGCGGATGGCCAGGATGGCGCGGGTGCCGGCGGCGAGCTCCCGGGACGCCGGGGCCACGAGCCGGGCGCCGAAGCCGGTGCGGCAGAGGGCGGTTCCGCCCTCGATGCGCTCGATGGTCACGGGAAGGAAATTCCCCTGGCCGATGAACTCGGCGACGAAGCGGTTCCTCGGCCGGTCGTAGATCTCCTGCGGACTGCCCACCTGCTGGACCCGACCCTCGGACATGACGGCGATGCGGTCGCTCATGGTGAGCGCCTCCTCCTGGTCGTGGGTGACGAAGAGGAAGGTGATGCCGTTCTCCTCCTGGAGCTGCTTGAGCTCCACCCGCATCTCCCGGCGCAGCTTGAGATCGAGGGCCGAGAGGGGTTCGTCGAGCAAGAGCACCCGGGGATGGGGCGCGAGCGCCCGCGCGAGCGCCACCCGCTGCTGCTGCCCGCCCGAGAGCTGCGCCGGACGCCGTCCCGCGAGGGGGCCCAGCTTGACGAGCTCGAGCATGCGCCGCACCGTGGCCTCGATCTCCGCCCGCGGCCGGCCCAGCCGTTCGAGACCGAAGGCCACGTTCTCCGCCACCGTCATGTGGGGGAAGAGGGCGTAGTGCTGGAACACGGTGTTGACCGGACGGCGGTTCGGCGGCAGCCCGCCGATGTCCTCGCCGAACAGCAGGATGCGTCCGGCATCCGCCTGCTCGAAGCCGGCAATCAGGCGCAGAAGCGTGGTCTTGCCGCAGCCCGAGGGACCGAGGAGGGTGAAGAAGGCGTTGTCGGCGATCTCGAGCGTCACGCCCGCCAGCGCCTCGACCGCCTGGTCGCCGTCGCCGAAACGCTTGCGGACCCCTTCGATGCCGATGGCGCACCGCCGCCGGGGCTGCACCGCTCCCTCCTCCCCGTTCCCCCGGCAGTCAAGCAGATCGCGTCCGCCGCCTCAACCGCGCCCGGTAGTCCCCGCATGCTGCGGCCGCCGAAGGCCCTCGCGCGCGTTTTTTTCGTATGGCGGTGAATAAACGACGGCCATCGCCGTATCCGGGCGAATATTTTAGGCTTTTCTTAAGTTCCGACCTCTACCGCTGGCGCCGACCGCAACATCCGGCGGAGAGTACGCGCATGTCCCTGTTCAACATCCGGGGCCGCCTCGTCCTCGGTTTCGCGATCCTGGGCCTGGGCCTCCTGGCCATCGGTCTCGTCACCCGCCAGCAGCTCACCCGCCTGTCCGCCGTTGCCGAACGGACCGCGTCGCTGCGCGTGCCCACCGCCGATGCGAGCCGCGCCCTGGCCACCGACATCAACGCCTCCCTCGCCGCGCTGCGGGGCTGGCTGCTGACCGGGGATCCCCTCTTCAGGAGCCGGCGGGCGGCGGCCTGGCAGAACATCGAGCGGCAGCTCGCGACCCTGGAGCGTCTCGCGGAGGCGTGGGAGAACCCGGCCGATCGCGAGGCGTTCGCCGCCCTCGTCCCGGTCGTCGCCGAGTTCCGTGAGGCCCAGGCGCGGGTGGAGGCGATCGCCCACACGGCCGAAGCGGAGCCGGCGCGCGAACTGTTCGACGGGGAGGCGGCACCCCATGCGGCGGCCATCACGGAGGCGATCACCCGCATGATCGACCTCGAGAAGACCCTGCCCGCCACCGTCGAGCGCAAGGAGCTGCTCGGCACGATGGCGGACGTGCGGGGCAGCTTCGGGCTCGCCCTCGCCGACATCCGGGCCTTTCTCCTCACCGGCGATGCCGCCTACCGGGCGGGCTTCGAGGCCAACTGGCGGAAGAACGAGGCCCGTTTCGCCGAGCTCTCCCGCAGCGTCCACCTGCTCACTCCCGAACAGCGCGAGTCCTACGTCCGGCTGGCGGAGGCGCGCGAGGCCTTCGCCCCGCTGCCCGGCCGCATGTTCGAGATCCGCGCCTCCGAGCGCTGGAACATGGCCGGCTTCCTGCTGCGCAGCCAGGCGATGCCGGCCGCCGACCGGATCCTCGATCTCCTGCTCGGCGACGAGGGCGGGGACGGCGTGCGGGAAGGGGACGGCGGTCTCGTCGGCAGCCAGCGGCAGGAGCTGGTCGCGGAAGCCGACGACGCGGTCGCCCGCGCCAACGCGACCCTCGCCGCTCTCGACGTCATGCTCGTCCTCGCGGTGATCGTCACGGTGGCCATCGCGGTGCTGCTCGCCCGTTCCATCGTCGGCCCCATCACGCGGATGACGGCCGCCATGCGGAGTCTCGCCGAAGGGGATCTCGCGGTGGAGGTGCCGGGTCTCGGCCGTCGCGACGAGATCGGCGCCATGGCCAAGGCGCTCGAGGTGTTCAAGCGCAACGCCGGCGACCTCCAGCGCAAGGTGCGCTTGGGGGACCTTGCGGTGGCCTTCGGCAACCGGGTCGGCGAGGTGGTGGCGACGGTGGCCCGCTACGCCGAGGAGATGCGGCGCGCGGCCGAACAGATGACCGGCAGCGCCGCCGACTCCAGTGCCCGCAGCCGCAGCGTGGCCGAGGCCTCGAAGGAGGCGGCGGGCAACGTCCAGACGGTGGCCGCCACCGCCGAGGAGCTGGCCGCGGCGGTGGCCGAGATCGGCCAGCAGATGGCGAACTCGGCCGAGATCGCGAAGCGCACCGCCGAGGAGGCGGAGACCACCAACGAGCGCATCGCCGGGCTCGCCGAGGCGGCGGAGGAGATCGGCCGGGTAGTGGAGCTCATCAACGACATCGCCGAACAGACCAATCTCCTCGCCCTCAACGCCACCATCGAGGCGGCGCGGGCGGGGGAGGCCGGCAAGGGCTTCTCGGTGGTGGCCGGCGAGGTGAAGAGCCTCGCCAACCAGACCGCCAAGGCGACCCAGGACATCGCCGCCCGCATCGGCGGCATGCAGGAAGCGTCGCGCACGAGCGTCAGCGCGATCGTCACCATCAGGGAAAGCATCCTCGAAGTGAACGAGATCACCGCCGCCATCGCCGCCGCGGTGGAGGAGCAGCGGGCCGCCACCGAGGAGATCGCCCGCAGTGCCGATCAGGCGGCTTCCGGCACCCGCACGGTGGACGGCCACATCGGCCAGATCGGCGACGCCACCCGGGAGACCGGCGAAGGGGCCGAGCAGCTGCTGGCCATCGCCCGCCAGCTCGCCGAACAGTCGGACGCCCTCCATCGCGAGATGCAGGGCTTTCTCGAGGAGGCCCGGGCGGCCGCCTGACGGCCGCCGGTCGGGAGCCGCTAGAGACTGGTCAGACGGCGGGTGGTCGCGGCGGTGGCGTGCGGCCCCGCCGCCTCCGCCTGCTGCCACAGGCCGAGGACCTGGACGCGGCTCCCCGCCACGCTGCGGCGACGGTAGACCTCCGGCGGCACCGGCTGCACCTCGACCCGGATGCGCAGATGGCCACCCTCGATGATGACCGGAATCCAGAGCTCGCGAAGGTACAGCCGTCGCCCCCCGGCTCCGACGGTCTCGCCGACGCATTCGACGAGGGCCAGCTCCCCCTGGCCGAGACCGGCTCGATAGGCCGCCTCCAGGGCCTCGTGCGCCACCCCGCCCAGCGGATGCGGCCCCTCGAGACTGCGGGCCTCGAGCTCCCCCGGGTCGCAGCCGAAGAGCTCGGCGAAACGGGCCGACACCGCCCGGATCCGCAGTTCCTGGTCGAGCAGCGCCTGGGCGCAGAGGGAGCGGGCGACCACCTCCCGCGCCAGCCGGCTGCGCAGGCCGGCGTGGCTGTCCACCAGTCGCTGGATGCGGCGGCGGGTGCGCATGTCCGGGACCTGACGACCGCTCTCCCAGCGGGACAGGGTCGGCTGACTGACCTTCAGCAGCTCGGCTGCCTCCTTCTGGGTGAGTTCCTGATCGAGACGGAAGGATTTGATGAAGGATGCCCAGCTCACCATCGTCATAAAGTCGCACTTGCTCCGTGCAAGCGGGCGCAGAGAGAGAGGGCACAGGTGGTGCTTGGCGCACTTCTTCGCCGTTGGACCATCTCGACTGGCCGCAGTTCTACCGCGAAGGCGCGCCTACGAGGGCGACCACGCCCGGGTGGGTCACGAGGCCCGGTCTCCTCGCGGATGGCGCCGATCGTATCGGCATGTAGTACAGCGCCTCTCCCACGACAAATCCCGCGATCGCTTCCGCAAGGCCCCCTCCCTGCAGGGCCACGCTCCACGACCCGGACCGTCGGCGGTGCTCCTCTGCCGTCCTCGGCGCGCCCATATGCCACATAGGATCAGACAAACGCCGGACGTTCAACAGTGGCGAACTGTTCCAGCGAATGCCCCATGCGTATACATACGCATATCGCCATTTGAATAGACAATAGACCGCCCCCATCGACACGCGACGGCCTCAGATTTCGGCGGCGATCGCCCGCCCCAGTTCCTCCGTCCGGGCGCTGCCGCCCATGTCCGGAGTGCGCAGCCGACCGTTCGCGAGGACCCGCGCGATGGCCGCCTCCACCGCCGCCGCCTCCCGCTCCCCCAGATGGTCGAGCATCATCGCTCCCGACCAGATCTGACCCACGGGGTTGGCGATCCCCCGGCCGGCGATGTCGGGTGCCGAGCCGTGCACGGGTTCGAACATGGAGGGGTGGCGCCGTTCGGGATCGAGGTTGGCGGAGGGCGCGATGCCGATGGTGCCGGTCACCGCCGGACCGAGATCGGAGAGGATGTCGCCGAACAGGTTCGACGCCACCACCACGTCGAAACGCTCCGGGCAGCGGACGAAATGGGCGGCCAGAATGTCGATGTGGTACTGCTCGGTGGCGACATCGGGATAGCGCTCGGCCATCGCCCGGAACCGTTCGTCCCAGAACGGCATGGTGTGGATGATGCCGTTCGATTTGGTGGCCGAGGTCAGACGGCGCCGGCGCCGGTGGGCCAGTTCGAAGGCATAGCGCAGGATGCGGTCGACGCCGTGGCGGGTGAACACGCTCTCCTGGACCACCGTCTCCCGCTCGGTGCCGGCATAGAGGCGGCCGCCGATCTCCGAATACTCCCCCTCGCAGTTCTCGCGTACGATCATCATGTCGATCTCGCCGGGTCGCCTGCCGGCGAGCGGCGTCGGCACGCCTTCGAGCAGGCGCACCGGCCGCAGGTTCACGTACTGGTCGAAGTGCCGGCGGATGGGAATGAGCAGCCCCCACAGCGAGACATGGTCGGGCACCGTGGGCCAGCCCACGGCACCGAGGAAGATCGCATCGTGGCGGGCGATGCGTGCGAACCCGTCCTCGGGCAGGAAGCGACCAGTCCGCAGATAGCGCGCGCAGCCCCAGTCCAGCTCGTCCCACCGCCAGCCGAAGCCGAAGCGCCGGCCGGTCGCCTCCAGCACCCGCAACCCTTCGGGTACCACCTCCCTGCCGATCCCGTCACCGGGAACGACGGCGATCCTGTAGGTCTTCATCGCGCCCCCCCGCGCCGCCGCGGTGTCGCTCCCCGCGGCGTCCGTGCTCCTCCTTTTACGCAAAATTAACGAGGCCGTGCCACAACGACGACACCGGCCCCCGGCCCGGCATCGGCGACATCCTCGGAACAGGCGATCGGAGCATTCCCCATGGCAGCGTCCCTCCCGCTTCTCGGGCGTCTTCCCGCGATCGGCACCGCCCGCAACGGCGGCGGACAGTCGGCGGACCGGCAGATGGCGGAGCTGATCGACGCCCTGCTGGCGCAGGACTACAGCGAGATCCCGCCCGCTCTCGGCGGCCCCCTCGGCGCGCGTCTCGTCGAGCTCGGCATGGCCCTGCAGGCGTCGGCACGCGCCAGCGCCGATCAGATCGTCGAGACCTCGATCCGCACCAGCCAGGCGGCGGGGCACGTGGCCACCCTGTCGGTACCCGCCAACGAGCTCAACGTCTCCGCCCAGTCGATGGCCGCCGCGGTCGAGGAGCTGGCGGCCTCCATCGCCGACATCCACCGCTTCTCCGAACGGATCGCCAGCGAGGCCGGGGACATGCGCGAGGCGGTGGAGACCAGCGGCGAGAGTGCGCGGGAATCGATCCACCAGTTCGGCGAACTGGCGGCGATGGTGCGCGAGGCGATGGGCGAGGTGCAGGCTCTGGGCGAGGCGAGTTCGGAGATCGGCGGCATCGTCGAGACCATCGAGGCGATCGCCTCCCGCACCCAGCTTCTGTCCCTCAACGCCACCATCGAGGCCGCCCGCGCCGGCGAGAGCGGGCGCAGCTTCGCGGTGGTGGCCAACGAGGTGCGCACCCTCGCCCAGCAGACCGCCGAGGCAACCGAGGATATCCGCGCCCGCATCGAGGCCCTCGTCACCCGGGTCTCCCAGATCACCCAGACGATGGGGCGCGGCGAGGCCATCGCCGAAGCCGGTCAGGCGGCCATCGGTCAGCTCGGCCAGCAGGTGGAGGAGGTCGGCATCAAGGCGGCCGGCGTGACGGACAACATCGGCCAGGTCTCGGAGATCCTCTCCCAGCAGACGGCGGCCGTACAGGAGATGGGCGAGGGCATCGGCAAGGTGGCGCGCATGGCGGCCCTCAATCTCGAGGCGGTGACCGGCCTCGTCGAGGTCACCAAGGCCCTCGAGCAGAGCGCCGCCCGCGGGCTCTCCCGCATCGCCGCCACCGAGTTCCCGGGCAAGATCCTGCGCCTCGCCATGGCCGACCACGCGCTTTGGATGCGGCGCCTTGTGGGAGTCGTGCACGGCGAGCTCAAGCTGCGCGAGGACGAGCTCGCGAACCACCACTCCTGCCGCCTCGGCAAATGGTACTACGGCGGCGATTCCGCACCCTATCGCGAGCTCGCGGCCTTCCGCGCCCTGGAGGATCCGCATCGCCGCGTGCACGAGCTGGGCAAGGAGATCGTCGCCCTCGCCAACGAGGGGAAGATGGAGGAGGCGCTCGATCGCATCGAGGCCGTGCGCGAAGCCTCCGAGGAGGTCATCAGGCTGCTGCGGGAGCTCGCCCGCGAAGCCGGAGAGTGAGCGTTCCGCCGGTCGCGACGCCACCGGAAGTGGTGACATTATTCCTATATCGTGCTAGGCTCCGGTGCGCAACCCCAGCGCATCGGAGCCTGTCATGAGCCCCACTCCCCTTTCCCTCGGCGGCCGACGCAGCGCCGCCCAGATCGAAGCATCCCGCCGCAACGGCGCCAGGTCGCGGGGCCCCGTCAGCCGAGCCGGCAAGGCGCGCGCGGCCCAGAATGCACGCCGCCACGGGCTGACGTCCCGGACCGTGGTCCTGGCCACACCGGAGGAACGGGCGGCCCACGAGGCACTGGCGCGCTCGGTCACCGAGCGCTACCGGCCGCAGGGCGCCCTGGAGGAGCACTGGGTGGCCCGCATGATCGCCGCGCTTTGGCGTCAGACCCGGCTCGAGATCGTCGAATCCCGTCTCTTGGAGGCGTTGATCGCCGGCGAGGAGCCGGTGGGGCTGCCCAGCCTCGCCACCCTCTCGCGCTACCGCGCCCGGATCGCCCGCGATCTCGCCGAAGCCCGCCGGGAGCTCGAGAGCCTCCAGGAACAGAGGCGGGAAGCGCGGATCCGCCGGGCCGTCGCCGAGACCACCCCGGAGCGGCTGCGCCGTCTCGCCGATCGTCTGGAACGGCGATCGGCCGGCGGCGGCGGGAGCGCGACGGCCGGCGGTGCCGCGGCGGCGGACGGCTGCGGTACGAACGAACCCGAGCCGGATCGTGCTCGCTCAGCCGCGCCCCCGACCGCCGCAGGAGAACGGGATCGGACGACGCCCGCGTAGCCGCCATGCGGCGTTGGCGGCCAGCGCCGCGAGGATCACGCCACCCCCCGCGAGGGTACCGGCCGGCGGCCGTTCGGCCAGCAGCAGCCATACCCAGAGCGGTCCGAAGACCGTCTCCAGCAGCATCAGGAGGCTGACCTCGGGCGCCGTCAGATAGCGGGGACCGAGGGTGATCAGCAGGAAGGCCACCGGGTGCACGAGGAGCACCAGGAGGGCGAGCCACGCCCACTGGATGCCGGTGAAGGCGAAGGGCTCGGCGAAGGGCAGCGCCGCCAGGGTGATCAGCAGGCCGGACAGGGCGTAGACCGGCATCAGATCGCGCGCCCGGGCGCGGCGGATGAGGGTGAAGTTGAGGGCCATGCAGACGGCGGTGCCGAGGGCCGCGAGATCGCCCGGCAGCCGCCCCGCCCCGAGCGATCCCCAGACCGTGATCACCACCCCGAGAAGGCCGGCCATGACGGCGAGGGCGGTGGAGAGGGCCAGCATCTCGCCCATCAGCACGAAGCTCAGGAGGGCCGCGAACAGCGGCGAGGTGGCGATGATGACGAGGGTGTTGGCGACCGAGGTGCTGGTGATCGAGATCACGAAGAAGACGGTGCCGAGGGCGAACAGGGGGCCGATCACCAGCCCCGGCGGGCCCACCGCCCGGCAGGCCGCCGGCAGATGCCGGCCGTGGCGCACCGCCACCACCAGCAGCACCACGAGGGCGAAGCCGAGACCGCGCCAGAACAGGATGTTCCAGGGGGCGTCGCCGAGCAGCCGGATGAGGAGGGCGTCGGGCGAGAGGATGAGGACGCCGCCGCCGGTGATGAGATAGCCCCGCCTATGCTCGTTCATGCCTCCGCCCCGCGCTGGCGGCTGTTTAGGGCCGGGCGACGGTGCCGGCAAGGCGGGGCGCCGGATCTTGCCGCCGCACCCCCGCTGTGCCATCGAGAGGCTGTCGGACTGCGGAGGGCACGGAGGTGCACGGGACCGAGCTGACCGAACTGCCGGCGCGCGAGCTCGTGCGCCTGCTGACCGAGGGCGAGCTCTCGCCGGCCGAGGCGATCGACGCCGCCCTCGCCCGCATCGAGGCGGTGGACTGGCAGGTCAACGCCGTCCCCACCCTCTGTCCGGAGCGGGCGCGGGCGGCCGCCGGGCGGCTCGCGGAGCGCGACCCGCCCGAGGACCGGCGCGGCTGGCTCGCCGGCCTGCCGGTGCTGGTCAAGGATCTGACCGACGTCGCCGGCGTCCGCACGACATACGGCTCGCCGATCTTCCGCGACCATCGGCCGGAACGTTCGGACATTCTCGTGGAGCGCATCGAGGCCCGCGGCGGCATCGTCCTCGGCAAGACCAACACCCCCGAGTTCGGCGCCGGCGCCAACACCTTCAACGAGGTGTTCGGTGCCACCCGCAATCCCTGGAACACGGCCCTGACCTGCGGCGGCTCCTCGGGCGGTTCGGCGGTGGCGCTGGCCACCGGCATGGCCTGGCTGGCCACCGGTTCCGATCTCGGCGGCTCGCTGCGCACCCCCGCCGCCTACTGCGCGGTGGTGGGGCTGCGGCCGAGCCCCGGCCGGGTTCCCCACGGTCCCGGCCCCGTCCCCTTCCAGACCCTCGCCGTCGAGGGGCCGATGGCCCGCGACGTGCGGGATCTCGCCCTGTTCCTCGACTGCATGGCGGGCTTCGATGCGCGCGATCCGCTGAGCTACGAGCGGCCCGCCGTCTCCTTCACCGACGCCGTCGGCTGGCCGGCGCGGCCGGCGCGGGTCGCCTTCAGCTCCGATCTCGGCGGCATCACCCCGGTGGACCCGGAGATCGCCCGCATCTGCGCCGCCGCCGCCGGCCGCTTCGCCGAGCTCGGGGCGGAGGTGGCGGAGGATGCGCCCGATCTGGGCGAGGCGATGGCCTGTTTCACCACGCTGCGCGCCGCCCTGTTCGTGGCCGGCAAGGCCGAGCTGCTCGCGCGCCACCGCGAGCAGCTCAAGCCGGAGGTGGTGTGGAACATCGAGCACGGGCTGCGCATGACCGCGGCCGAGATCGGCGCCGCCGAACGGGCCCGGGGGCGCATCCAGGCGGCGGCCGCCGCCTTCTTCGAGCGCTACGATCTGCTCGCCTGCCCGGCCGCCATCGTACCCCCCTTCCCGGTGGAGATCCGTTACATCGAGGAGCTCGACGGCCACCGCTTCCCCTCCTACGTGGACTGGCTGGCCATCACCTACGCGGTGACCCTCACGGGCTGCCCCGCCCTGTCGCTGCCCTGCGGCTTCACCGAGAGCGGCCTGCCGGTGGGGCTGCAGCTGGTGGCGCCGCCGCGGGGCGAGGCGGCGCTGCTGCAGGCGGCGGCGGCGCTCGAGGACCTGCTCGGGCTGTCGGCGCAGCTGCCGCTGGCGCCGCGTCCCGGATGAGGGAGCGCGCCGGCGTGACCACGGGCGAGCCCCCGGCCTATCTCACCACCCGCGAGCTGGCGGGGCTGCTGCGGCTCAAGGAACGGCGGGTCTACGAGCTCGTGGCCCGCGGCGAGATCCCCTGCGTGCGCGCCACCGGCAGGCTCCTGTTCCCGCGCGCCGAGGTGCTGCGCTGGCTCGAGGGCGAGCGCGCCGAGGGACCGCCGGCGGACGTGCTGGCGGGCTCCCACGATCCGCTGCTCGAATGGGCGCTGCGGGAATCGGGCAGCGGCATCGCCAGCTTCTTCGACGGCAGCCGGGACGGGCTCGAACGGCTGCGCGACCGGCGGGCGGCGGCGGCCGGCGTCCACCTGTTCGACGTCGCCGGCGGCGACTGGAACCTGCGGGCGGTGCGGGAGGCGCTGGGCGAGGCGCCGGTGGTGGTGCTGGAATGGGCCTGGCGCCAGCGGGGCCTGATCGTCGCCGCCGGCAACCCGCATGCTGTGCGCGGCATCGCCGATCTGCGCGGGCTCCGGGTGATGGGGCGCCAGCCGGGGTCCGGGGCCGGGCTGCTGTTCGCGCATCTCCTGCGCGAGGCCGGCATCGCCGCCGGCGAGCTCGAACTCCTGCCCGCGGCGGCGCGCACCGAAACGGAGCTCGCCCTCGCGGTGGCCGCCGGCGAGGCCGATGCCGGTCTCGGTCTCGCCTGCACCGCCCGGCCCCTGGGGCTCGGCTTCGTGCCGCTTCTGCGCGAGCGTTTCGATCTCGTGGTCTACCGCCGCGCCTTCTTCGAGCCGCCGCTCCAGCGCCTGTTCGGCTTCGCCCGCGGCGCCGCCTTCGCCGCCCGTGCCCGCGAGCTCGGCGGCTACGACACGGCCGGGCTCGGCCGCGTCCACCACAACGGCCCCTGAACCGTCAGCCGCAGTCGGCGTCGGGGAAGAAGAGCTGCTGCCCGTCCACCCGGAAGGCGGCGATGGCGGCCTGGCCCTCGGGGCCCACCAGCCAGTCGCGGAAGGCCTTGGCGGCGGCGAAGTTGACCCTCGGATGGCGCGCCGGATTGACGAGGATGATCCCGTATTGATTGAAGAGCCGGGGATCGCCCTCGACCAGGAGCTGGAGGTCGCGCTTGTTGGCGAAGGCGATCCAGCTCGCCCGGTCGGTCAGGGTGTAGGCCTCCATGGCGGCCGCCATGTTGAGGGTGGCACCCATGCCCGCCCCCGCCTCCCGGTACCAGCGGCCCGCGCGCGTCGGGTCGATGCCGGCGAGGCGCCAGAGGGCGCGTTCCTTCGTGTGGGTGCCGCTGTCGTCGCCGCGGGAGACGAAGGGCGATGCCGTCGCGGCGATGCGGGCGAAGGCCGCGACCGCGTCCCGGCCACCGGCGATGCCGGCCGGGTCCCCTGCGGGGCCGACGATCACGAAATCGTTGTACATCACGTCGCAGCGCAGCACCCCGTGGCCCGCGGCGACGAAGGCGAGCTCCCGCTCCATCGCGTGCACGAGGAGCGCGTCGCCGTCGCCGTTGCGGGCGTTCTTGAGGGCCTGGCCGGTGCCCACCGCCACCACCCGCACCTCGATGCCGGTGGCGGCGGTGAACTTCGGCAGCAGATGGTCGAAGAGGCCCGAGTTGCGGGTCGAGGTGGTGGACTGCAGGATGATGAAATCCTCGGCCGCCCCGGCCGCCGGGGCGGCGAGGAGGAGCGACAGCAGCACCAGCAGACGGATCACGGCGGCAGTCTCCCTTCCACATAGGCGCGGGCGGCGGCGCTGCGCGGTGCGGCGAAGAAGGCCGCCGCCGGTCCCTGTTCGACCACCCGCCCCCGCTCGAGGAAGATCACCTCCTCGGCGAGGCGGCGGGCCTGGGCCACATCGTGGGTCACGAGCAGGATGCGGGTGCCGGCCGCCCGGCTGTCGCGCAGCAGGCTCTCGATGGCCCGGGTGGCGGCGGGATCGAGGCTGGCGGTGGGCTCGTCGAGGAGCAGGATCTCGGGCTCGAGGGCGAGCGCCCGCGCGAGCGCCACCCGCTGCTGCTCGCCGCCCGACAGCCGCCGGGCGGGGCGGCGGGCGAGCGGGCCGAGGCCGCAGCCCTCGAGGACCGCCTCCAGGCGCCGGCGGCGCGCGCGGCGCGGCAGACCGCGGGCGGCCAGGGCGAAGTCGATGTTGGCGGCCACCGAGCGGCGCAGCAGCACCGGCTTCTGGAACACCATCGCCTGGCGGCGCCAGACGGCGGCGCCGGGCGGTCGGCCGTTCCAGCGGATGCGGCCGCGGTCGGCCCGCAGCAGGCCGTGGAGGACGCGCAGGAGCACGCTCTTGCCGGCACCGTTGGCGCCCAGGACCACGGTGAGGCCCTCGCGGCCGAGATCGAAGGACAGCCCGGCGAGGGCGGCCCGGCCGCCGAAGGCGAGCGCCAGCCCCCGCACCTCGAGGGGCAGGATGGCGGAGGGGTCAGTCATGGGCCAGCCGGGCGGCGGTGCCGCGCAGCACCGCCACGCTGCCGGTGACCAGGAGGGCGAGGGCGAGGAGCACGAGGCCGAGGGCGAGGGCGAGGGCGATCTCGCCCTTCGAGGTCTCGAGGGCGATGGCGGTGGTCATCACCCGGGTCACCCCCTTGATGTTGCCGCCCACGATCATCACCGCCCCCACCTCGGCGATGGCGCGGCCGAAGCCGGCGAGAGCGGCGGTGGCGAGGCCGAAGCGCCCCTCCCAGAGCAGGGTCGGGATCGCCCGCCAGGGGCCGATCCCGAGCGAGCGCAGCTGTTCGGCGTACTCCTCCTGCAGGCCGGCCAGCAGTTCGCGGGAAAGGGCGGCGACGATGGGGGTGACGAGGATCGCCTGGGCGAGGACCATCGCCTGCGGCGTGTAGAGGAGCCGCAGGGCGCCGAGCGGGCCGGCGCCGGAGAGCAGGATGTAGACGAACAGCCCCACCACCACCGGCGGCAGGCCCATCAGCGCATCGAGCAGCACCACCGCCGCCGGCCGCCCCGGAAAGGGCACGCTCGCGAGCAGCGCCCCGAGGGGCATGCCGAGGAGGCAGGCGATGGCCACCGCCGACAGGCTGACGGCGAGCGACAGTCCGACGATGGCGACGAGTTCGGGGTCGCCGCCCAGCACGAGATCGAGGGCCAGCGCGAAGGCCGCTCCCAGATCCTCCATGCTCCCTCCCGCCGGTTGCCTGCGGATTTATCCAATTTTATGCAGTTTTCGCAAGCCGGCCGGAGAGAGAACGGGATGCGGACCGCGGCTCAGGGATCGATCACCTTGCCCGGGTTGAGGATGCCGCGCGGATCGAGGCTGCGCTTGAGGCGCCGCATCAGCGCGATCTCCTCGGGGCTGCGGACATGGCCGAGATAGGGTTTCTTGATGGTGCCGATGCCGTGCTCGGCCGACACCGTGCCCCGGAAGCGGCGCACGAGATCGTAGACCTCGGCCTCGATCTCCTGCGGTCGCACGCCCTCCGGCACGTCCGTCACCACATGGATGTTGCCGTCCGCGACATGGCCGAAGAACACCGCGCGGATGCCCGGAAAGCGGGCGGCGAGACGCGGTTCGCAGGCGCGCACGTAGTCGTCCATCACCCCGATCACCATGCCGATGTCGAAGTTGACGTGCCGCCCCAGGATCTGCGGGAACTCGGCCACCGCGTCGCGCACCGCCCAGAGATCGCGGATGTCGGCCTCGGAGCGGGCGAGCACCGCGTCCTCGACCAGCCCCTCGGTGAACAGCCCCTCGAGGAAGCCCTCGAAGCGTGCGCCGTCGTGGGCCGGATCGTAGCCCTGCGCCTCCAGGAGCAGATACATGCCGTGGCGGCCGGCGAGGGGGGCGCGCAGATGGGCGAGCCGGCCCGTGAGCAGGTCGTAGAAGCCCGGCCACATGGCCTCGAAGGCCGAGAGCTGACCCCCGAGGCCACCGCGTGCCCGCTCGAGCAGCGCCACCACCTCGGCGAAGCCGCGCAGCCCGCAGAAGGCCACCGCCCGGCTGCGCGGCCGCGGCTGCAGGCGCAGCACCGCCCGGGTGATCACCCCGAGCACCCCTTCCGAGCCGATGAACAGCTGCTTGAGATCGAAGCCGGCGTTGTTCTTGAGGAGCCTGTTGAGGCCGCACAGCACGGTGCCGTCGGCCAGCACCGCCTCGAGCCCGAGCACCATGTCGCGGGCCATGCCGAAGCGCACCACCCGGTTGCCGCCGGCGTTGGTCGCGAGATTGCCGCCGATCTGGCAGGAACCGCGGGCGCCGAGGTCGAGGGGCAGCAGGAATCCGGCCTCCTCGGCCGCCGCCTGAGCGGTCTCGAGGACGGTGCCGGCCCGCAGCGTCATGGTGGCGGTCGCGGGGTCGATCTCCTCCACCCCGGCGAGGCGCTCCAGGGACAGCGCCACCGCCCCACCCTCGGGACGGGCCCCGCCGGCGAGGCCGGTGAGCCCGCCCTGCGGCACCACGCCCCGGCGATGATCGTTGCAGATGCGCAGACAGACGGAGACCTCGGCGGTGGTGGCGGGCCGCACGAGGGCCGCGGGCGGCACCGGCTCGAGCCCCGCCCAGTCGTTCCAGTAGCGTTCCGGAACCGCCTCGCCGGGGGTGACCACACCCTCCCCCAGCTCCTGCAGGAGTTGTGCGACGACCTGTTCCATCTTCCCCCCCGCCTCGCTGGCGGGGAGGGTTCTCGCAATTCGGCGCCGCTTGCGCAACGCCGCGCCCGGCGGCTCCCCTCGCTCAGGCGGCCTTCCGGATCGCGAGACGCTGCCACACCTCGCCGAGGGCGGCCACCAGCTCGTCCATGAGCCGGTCGTCGTGCAGGGGGCTCGGGGTGATGCGCAGCCGCTCGGTGCCGCGCGGCACGGTCGGAAAGTTGATCGGCTGGATGTAGATCCCGAACTCGTCGAGCAGCAGGTCCGAGGCCCGCTTGCACTGCACCGGATCGCCCACCAGCACCGGCACGATGTGGGTCACCGACGGCATCACCGGAAGGCCCGCCTCCCGCAGCCGGCCCTTGAGCCGGGCGGCGCGCTCCTGGTGGCGTCGCCGCAGCTCGCGCCCTTCCGCGCCCTTCAGGAGGCGCACCGAGGCGAGGGCGCCGCCCACCGTGGCCGGTGTCAGCGCGGTGGTGAAGATGAACCCCGAGGCGTAGGAGCGCACCGCGTCCACGAGGGCGCGCGAGGTGGCGATGTAGCCGCCCATGCAGCCGTAGGCCTTGGCGAGGGTACCCTGGATCACGTCCAC
>JALUAG010000106.1 GCA_027045875.1 Alphaproteobacteria bacterium
GCGCCGGTCACGCCAGAGCCCTGCTCGCGGCTTCCGACCCCGCCGCCCTCGCCGAGATGGTGGTGGCGCGCGCCAGCTCCTCGGTACGACGGACGTTGAGCCCGCGCGCCACCACCATCTCGGCGAGGGCGGCGGGGTCGGAAGCCGCGAGCAGGGCTCTGGCGTGACCGGCGCTGATGCGGCCGGCGCGCAGCATGCCGCGGATGACGTCCGGCAGGGCGAGGAGGCGCAGGGTGTTGGCGACATGGCTGCGGCTGCGCCCGACGGCCTGTGCCACCTCTTCCTGGGTGTGGCCGAACTCCTCGATCAGCCGGCGGTAGGCCTCCGCCTCCTCGAGCGGGTCGAGGTCCTCGCGCTGGAGGTTCTCGACCAGCGCGAGCTGCACCACCTCGCGGTCCTCGAGCTCGCGCACCACCACCGGCAGCTCGAAGATTCCGGCCTTCTGGGCGGCCCGCCAGCGCCGTTCGCCGGCGACGATCTCGAAGCCGCCGCCGGCGCCGCGGGAGGGCCGCACCAGCAGCGGCTGCAGCAGCCCGTGGCGGCGCAGGGAATCGGCGAGCTGGGCGAGCTCCTCCTCACCGAAATCCCGCCGCGGCTGCAGCGGCGAGGGTTCGAGGCTCTCGATGGGGACGGTGCGCACCCCATCCTCGGTGCCGTTGCCGAGAAGCCCGTCCTCGCCGAGCAGCGCCGACAGGCCGCGGCCCAGACCGCGGCGGCTCGCGGGCGCCATCAGGCGGCTCCCCGGGCGCGCTCGCGACGCAGCAGCTCGCCGGCGAGACGGGCGTAGGCCTGGGCACCGCTGCAGCGCACGTCGTAGAGCAGCACCGGCTTGCCGTGGGAAGGCGCCTCGGAGATCCGCACGTTGCGGGGGATGACGGTGCGGAACACGCGCTCGCCCATGAAGCTGCGCACGTCCTCGGCCACCTGTTCCGAGAGATTGTTGCGGCGATCGAACATGGTCAGCACCACCCCGTGGATGTCGAGGCGCGGATTGTAGCTGCGGCGCACGCGGTCGATGGTGCGCAGCAGCAGCCCCAGCCCTTCGAGGGCGAAGAACTCGCACTGCAGCGGCACCAGCACCGCATCGGCGGCGACCAGGGCGTTGACGGTCAGGAGGCCCAAGGAGGGCGGGCAGTCCACCAGCACGTAGTCGTAGGGCCGCGGCAGGCGGCGCAGCGCGTTGCGGAGCCGCCACATCCGCCGCGGATCCTCGGCGAGCTCGAGCTCCGCCGCCGACAGATCGACGGTGGCGGGAACGAGATCGAGCCCCGGCACCATGCTCCCTCGCAGCACCTCGGCCGGCTCCGCCGTGCCCAGCAGCAGCTCGTAGGTCGTCGGCACGCCGGCCCCGCGCTCCACCCCGAGCCCGGTGCTGGCGTTGCCCTGGGGGTCGAGATCGACCAGCAACACCCGCCGGCCGGCGGCCGCCAGCGCGGTGCCGAGATTGATCGCGGTCGTCGTCTTGCCGACCCCGCCCTTCTGGTTGGCGACGGCGAACACCCGCCGCGGGGGCGGGGCCTCAGGCTCGGCTGCTTCGGACACGTCGGACCTCGCGCAGGACCAGGATGCGCCCCTCGGGAGAGGAGAGGCTGGGCTCGATCTGCGTGCGCATTCTCCAATGTCGGCGGGCTTCGGTCAATTCCGCCTCGAAGTTCCCTCCCTTGGGGAACAACCCCAGGGTTGCGGGCCCCAGGAAGGGGGCGGCCAGCTCCAGGAGCCGCGGCAGGGGGGCGAGCGCCCGCGCCGTCACCACCTCCACGGGAAAGGGCGCGAGCGCCTCGATGCGGCAGCGGTGCAGGGTGACGCCGGTGGCGCCGGTGATCCGCACCGCCTCGGCCAAGAAGGCGGCCTTGCGGCGGTCGCTTTCGACGAGATGCACCTCCCGCACCCCGAGAAGCGCCAGCACGAGCCCCGGAAAGCCGGCGCCGCTGCCGAGATCGAGGAGGCGGAGGTCGGTTCCCGGCAGGAGGCGGAGGAGCTGGGCCGAATCGAGGATGTGGCGCCGCCAGGGATCGGCGAGGCTGGCCGCACCGACGAGGTTGATCCGCCGCTGCCAGCGGGCGAGCAGGGCGAGATGGGCCTCGAGCCGGGCCAGTGTTTCACGTGAAACGGGGACCAGGCGGGCGAAGCCCTCGGCGTCCAGCGGCGCCTCAGGCGGCGCGGGCGACATGGCGGTAGAGGCGGGCCAGCGCCGCCGGGGTCATGCCGGGCAGCCGGCCGGCGGCCCCCAGGGTGGCGGGACGGGCGGCGGCGAGGACCGCCCGCACCTCGCGGCTCAGCCCGGGGATCCGCTCGTAGTCGAGATCGCGCGGCAGGCGCAGCGATTCCTCTCGGCGGAAGAGGGCGATGTCCGCCTCCTGCCGGCG
Source organism: Alphaproteobacteria bacterium (assembly GCA_027045875.1). Lineage (GTDB taxonomy): Bacteria > Pseudomonadota > Alphaproteobacteria > Geminicoccales > Geminicoccaceae > JALSRW01. The sequence continues at coordinate 2,367 of JALUAG010000106.1, forward strand.
CAGGTAGCCGCGGTAGCGGGCCTCGATCTCGAGCTGCTCGGCCACCGCCCGCGGCACCTGGGCGAGCTCCGCCCAGATACCTGCGAGGCGCGCGAGATCGACCTCCGGCCGGGCGAGCAGCTCGAGGGCGGTGCGCCGCCTCCCGTCGCGGGTGACGGCGATCCCGCAGCGGGCCGCCTCGTCCGGGGTCAGGGCCAGCGTCTCCAGCCGCTCGCGCAGGGCCTCGATGGCCCGCCGCTTGGCCAGAAAGCGCCGCTCCCGCTCGCCGCCCACGCAGCCCACCGCGAGGCCCTTCGGGGTGAGGCGCAGATCGGCGTTGTCGGCCCGCAGCGACAGCCGGTACTCGGCGCGCGAGGTGAACATGCGGTAGGGCTCGGTGACCCCCCGGGTGACCAGATCGTCGATCATCACCCCGATGTAGCCGTCCGCGCGATCGAGCAGGAAACGCGCACCGCCCGCCGAGGCCAGTGCGGCGTTGATGCCGGCGACCACCCCCTGCCCCGCCGCCTCCTCGTAGCCGGTGGTGCCGTTGATCTGGCCGGCCAGGAACAGGCCGGGCAGGCGCCACAGTTCCAGCGTCGGTTCGAGCTCGCGGGGATCGACGTAATCGTATTCGATGGCGTAGCCGGGGCGCAGCATCACCGCCCGCTCGAGCCCCGGAATGCGCCGCAGCATCTCCCGCTGCACCGCCTCCGGCAGCGAGGTGGAGATGCCGTTCGGGTAGACGGTGACGTCCTCGAGTCCCTCCGGCTCCAGGAAGATCTGATGGCGCTCGCGATCGGCGAAGCGCACCACCTTGTCCTCGATGGAGGGGCAGTAGCGCACCCCCGTGCCACGGATGCGGCCGGCATAGAGGGGGGCGCGGTGGAGATGGTCGCGCACGAGGGCGTGCACCGCCGGCGTGGTCCAGGTGAGATGGCAGTCCCGCTGCGGCCGGTCGAGACGGTCGGTCAGGAAGGAGAAGGGAGTGGGCGGGTCGTCGCCCGGCTGGCGGTCGAGGCCGCGGTAGTCGATGGTGCCGCCGTCGAGGCGCGGCGGCGTGCCGGTCTTGAGCCTGCCCATCCGCAGACCGAGGCGCGCCATCGCCTGGGCGAGACGCAGCGCGGCGGGATCGCCGGCCCGGCCCGCGGGCCAGGAGCGCTCGCCGAGATGGATGCGCCCGCGCAGGAAGGTCCCGGTGGTGAGGACCACGGCGCCGGCCACGAGCTCCTCTCCGGCGGCGGTGACGACGCCGCGGCAGCGCCCCTCCGCGATCCGGAGGTCCACCGCCTCCCCTTCCCGGATCTCGAGCCCCGGCTGCGCCGCCAGCAGCTCCCGCACCGCCTCGGCGTAGCGGCGCCGGTCGGCCTGGGCGCGCGGCCCCCGCACCGCCGGTCCCTTGCTGCGGTTGAGGATGCGGAACTGGATGCCGGCGGCGTCGATGGCCCGCCCCATGATGCCGTCGAGGGCGTCCACCTCGCGCACCAGATGGCCGCGGCCGAGCCCGCCGATGGCCGGGTTGCAGGACATGACGCCGACGCCCTCGCGCCGCAGCGTGAGCAGCAGGGTGCGGGCGCCCGTCCGCGCGGCCGCCGCCGCCGCCTCGGCGCCGGCGTGGCCGCCACCCACCACGATCACATCGTACCCCGGCATGGCCCGCTATCTGATGCCCGTCCCGGCGACCGTCAAGCGCGCCGCTGATGAGTGTTTCACGTGAAACACCGCCCCGCCCCTACTTGCCGATGCAGAAGCGGGCGAAGATCCGGTCCAGCACCTCCTCCACCCCCACCTCGCCGGTGATGCGGCCCAGGGCGCGCCGGGCGAGGCGCAGGTCTTCGGCTGGCAAGGCCAGCTCCGCGCCTTCGGCCAGCGCCCGTTCCGCCCGTTCCAGCGCCTCCGCCGCCTCCGTCAGCGCCGCCCGGTGACGTGCCCGGTTGAAGAGCGCCTCCCCGGCACCGCCCACGAGCGCCCGTGCCTCCTCCGCGAGCCAGGCGAGGAGCCGGTCGATGCCGCGGCCGTCGCGACAGGAAATCGCCACCGAGGGCTCCGGCAGCGCCGGCGGCGGGGCGAGATCGGCCTTGTTGAAGACGAGGAGGCAGGGGGCCACGGCGCCCGCCGCTTCGTCCACGGTATCCGGATCCACCACGAAGAGCCTGAGGTCCGCCGCCTCGGCCCGCGCCCGGGCACGGCGGATCCCCTCCGCCTCGATCGCGTCCGCCGCCTCCCGCAGGCCGGCCGTGTCGAGGAGCGTCACGGGCAGCCCGTCGAGCTCGAGATCCACCTCCAGCACGTCACGGGTGGTGCCGGCGAGCGGGGTGACGATCGCCACCTCGCGCCGCGCGAGGAGGTTGACGAGGCTCGACTTGCCGACATTGGGCGGCCCCACCACCGCCACCGTCACCCCGCTGCGCAGCCGTTCGCCGCAGACCGCCCGCGCCGCCTCGCGCCGCATGGCCTCGCGCACCGGTGCGAGCAGCCCGCCGATCCGCTGCCACAGATCCTCGGGCACGTCCCCCTCCTCGGCGCCGAAGTCGATCTCCGCCTCGATCAGCGCCGAGGCCTCGAGGATGGCCTCCCGCCAGCCGGCGCAGGCGCGCGCGAGTGCCCCCTCCGCCTGGGCCAGCGCCGCCCGCGCCTGGGCGCGGGTGCGCGCCTCGACGAGATCGGCGATCCCTTCGGCGGCGGTGAGATCCAGCCGGCCGTTCAGGAAGGCGCGGCGGCTGAACTCGCCGGGCTCGGCGGGGCGCAGGCCCGGCAGGGCGGCGAGGGCGTCGAGCAGCGCCGCCAGCACCGCCGGGCCGCCGTGATGCTGGATCTCGAGCAGGTCCTCGCCGGTGTAGCTCGCGGGCGCCGCGAACCACAGCAGGAGCGCCCGGTCGAGGGGCTCGCCGCTTTCCGGATCGCGCAGCAGCCGCAGGCTCGCCCGCCGCGCCGGCGGCGGCCCGTCGCCGCTGAGACGCCGGCAGACCGTCGCCGCCTCGGGACCGCTGATGCGCAGGATGCCGATGGCCGCCCGTCCGGGCGCCGTCGCCGGCGCGAAGATGGTCTCCGCCATTCAGTCGCCGCGCTTCTCTCCGCCCTTGCGGCCGCCGCGGCCCGCGCCGCCCTCCTGGGCGCCCCCGCCGCCGGCCTTGCCGCCTCCCGCCGCCGAGGCGGCGAGCTGGGTCCAGAAGCTCTGCCACTGTTCGATGCCCTTGAGACCGAGGGGCATCCACTGCTCGAGGAGCTTGCCGGTATCGGCGGCGGCGATGGCCTCGGCGAGACGCTTCTGCAGGTCCTTCATGATCACGTCCTGCATCGGCGCCACGTCCGGCAGGCCGAAGAACCGGCGCGCCTCCTCGGGGGTGCAGTCGACCTCGATGTGGATTTTCATGCTTCCTCGCACGCTGCCACTGTTCTCGCGCCACCCATCTTGCCACAATACGCGGCCCAGATGTCGCCGATCCCGACCCGCGACAAGAGACCGAGCGAACGGAGCCCCCATGGCCAACGCCCTGGCCGATGCCACCAGCCCCTATCTCCTCCAGCACAAGGACAATCCCGTCGCCTGGCGGCCCTGGGGCCCGGAGGCCCTCGCCGAGGCGCGCCGGCTCGACTGCCCCATCCTGCTGTCGGTGGGCTACGCCGCCTGCCACTGGTGCCACGTGATGGCCCACGAGAGCTTCGAGGATCCGGCCACCGCCGAGCTCGTCAACCGCCATTTCGTCCCCGTCAAGGTGGACCGCGAGGAACGGCCCGACGTGGACGCCCTCTACCAGCAGGCGCTGGCGCTCCTCGGCCAGCCCGGCGGCTGGCCCCTCACCATGTTCCTCACCCCCGAGGGGGAGGCCTTCTGGGGCGGCACCTACTTCCCGCCCGAGCCGTGCTTCGGACGGCCCGGTTTCCGGCAGGTGCTGGCCCGCATCGCCGAACTCTGGGCAGCCGACCGCGACCGTCTTTTCGCCAACCGGGACGCCATCCGCGAGGCCCTGGGCCGCCTCAACCGGCCCGAACGCGGCGCCCTCGACCCCGACACGCGTACCGCCGCCGCCCGCCGGCTCGCCTCCCTGTTCGATCCCGTCCACGGCGGCCTCGGCGGCCCACCCAAGTTCCCCCAGGCGCCGGTCCTCGCCTTCCTCTGGCGGATGGCCCGCCACCATGCCCTGCCGGAGCTCGAACAGCCGGTGCTCCACACCCTGCGCCGCATCTGCCAGGGCGGCATCTACGACCATCTCGGCGGTGGCTTCGCCCGCTACGCCGTGGACGAGCGCTGGCTGGTGCCGCATTTCGAGAAGATGCTGTACGACAACGGACAGCTTCTCGAGCTCCTGGCCGAGGCCCACGCCGTAACCGGCGATCCCCTCTTCGCCACCCGCATCGCCGAGACGGTCGGCTGGCTCGAACGGGAGATGCTCACCGAAGGGGGGTTCGCCGCCAGCCGCGATGCCGACAGCGAGGGCGAGGAGGGGCGCTACTACCTCTGGACCCCGGAGGAGATCGAGGCGGTGCTGGGACCGGACGACGCCGCCCGCTTCGGAGCCGTCTACGGGGTCACCCCGGAAGGCAATTTCGAAGGCCGCACGGTGCTCGCGCGGCTCGGCGAGCAGGGTCTCCGGCCGCCAGCCGAGGAGGCCGAGCTCGCGGCGCTGCGCGCCCGCCTCCTCGAAGCCCGCCACCGACGCGTGCCTCCCGCCCGCGACGACAAGGTGCTGGCCGACTGGAACGGCACCGCCCTGGCCGGGCTCGCCGTCGCCGCCGCCCGCACCGGCGAGGCGCGCTGTCTCCGGCTCGCCGAGGAGGTCTTCGCGCGGGTGACGGCGGTGCTGGCCGAGGGCGACCGTCTCCATCACGCCTGGCGTGCCGGCCGGCGCCTCGAGGTGGGCTTTCTCGACGACTATGCCCAGATGATCCGGGCGGCGCTGCTGCTCCACCAGCTTTCCGGGAACCCGGTCCATCGTGCCCGGGCCGAGGCCTGGGCGGCGCGGGTGGAGGCGGAGTTCCGGGCCCCCGACGGCCGGCTTCGGATGGCGGATCCCCGGGAGGGCGGGCTCCCGCTCCTGCCCCTCGCGAGCGAGGACGGGCCGGTGCCTCCGGGGATGGCGGTCCAGGCGGAGAACCTCGCGCGCCTCTTCCTCCTCACCGGCGATCCCGAATACCGCCGTCTCGGCCGCACCACCCTCGAGGCGGTGGCGGGGCGGGTGGCGCGCGCCCCCCACACCCATGTGAGCTTGCTCGCGGCCTCCCTGTTCCTCGACCGGGCGGTGAGCGTCACCCTCCACGGCCCGCCCGGCGCGGCCGATACCGAGGCGCTGCGGAGGACCGCGCTGCGGCGGGCGCCGCCGGTCCATGTGCTGCGCTCGGAAGGCGCGGAGACGGGATCCGCCTTCGCCGTGGTCTGCCTGGGCGAGCAGTGCCGCGACCCGGCGCGGAGTGGCGATGAGCTCGCGCGACAGTTGAATTGCCTCTGACCAACACCCGAAAAGGCTGCCGGCGACTGGTCCTCGGGCGGGGAAGGGGCTAAGAGCGGGCTGAGGGAGATCCAGCGGGGAGGAACACGGCCATGGCCAGACGCATCGTCGTCCACGCGTTCGGCGGTCCCGAGGTGCTGCGGCTCGAGAGCTACGAGCCGCCCGCCCCCGGCTCCGGCGAGGTGCGGGTCCGCCACCGGGCGATCGGCCTCAACTTCATCGACATCTATTTCCGGACCGGCCTCTATCCGCCGCCGGAGGGGCTTCCCTTCACGCCCGGCCTCGAGGCGAGCGGCGTGGTGGAGGCGGTCGGCGAGGGCGTGACGGAATTCCGGCCCGGCCAGCGGGTCGCCTATGGCACGGGACCGCTCGGCGCCTACACCGATCTCCGGACCATGCCCGCCGACAGGCTGGTCGCCATCCCGGACGAGATCTCCGACGAGGTGGCGGCGGCCATGATGCTCAAGGGCATGACCGCCCGCTATCTCCTCAAGCAGACCTACGCCGTGAAGCCGGGCGATACCATCCTCGTCCATGCCGCCGCCGGCGGGGTGGGGCTCATCCTCTGCCAGTGGGCCAAGCATCTCGGGGCGACGGTGATCGGCACCGTCGGCAGCCGCGAGAAGGCGGAGATCGCCCGCGCCCACGGCTGCGACCATCCGATCGTCTACACCGAGGAGGATTTCGTCGCCCGGGTGAAGGCAATCACCGGCGGCGCCGGCCTGCCGGTAGTCTACGACGGGGTGGGACGGGCCACCTTCATGAAGTCCCTCGACTGCCTGCGCCCGCGCGGGCTGATGGTGAGCTTCGGCAATGCGAGCGGCCCGGTCGAGAACTTCAACCTCGGCATCCTGAGCCAGAAGGGCTCCCTCTACGTGACCCGGCCGACCCTGTTCCACTACACCGCGACGCGGGAGGAGCTCCTGGCCTGCGCCAACGACGTCATCGAGGTGGTCCGCGACGGTGTCGTGCGCATCGAGGTCAACCAGCGCTTTCCCCTCGACCAGGCGGCGGAGGCGCACCGTGCGCTGGAGAGCCGCCGCACCACCGGCGCCACGGTGCTCCTGCCGTAAGCCGCGACGGGCCGTCCCGGCGGAGCGCCGGGGCGGTTCCTACCGCCGGGCGCGTCATCCCGACAGATAGTAGCCGTCGAGGATCGACCACAGCGCCCAGAAGAGGGGCACCAGGAACAGGGAAAGGCCCCAGGCGAGGAGAAAGCGGCCGGGGGCCATCCGCTGCCGGAACCGGAACCGCCAGGCGAGGACCCAGAGCAGCAGGAACACCAGCAGCATGGCGGGCGCCATCGTCAGGATGAGCGCGCCGAGGATGCCGAACCCCTCGGGGCCCAGCGGCACCAGGCCCGAGAAGACCATCAGCATGGCCATAAGGGCGGCGAGCGCGAAGCCCAAGGGCCAGGTGAGGGCGAGGATCGCGAGCTGCGCCAGCAGCACCTCGAGCCAGGGGCGGAGCCGCCGCCACATGCGGTCGCGGGGGAACGCCTCAGGCGTTCATGGAGGCCCAGAACTCGTCGTTGCTCTTGCTGAGCCGCATCTTGTCGAGCAGGAACTCCATCGCGTCCACCGTGCCCATCGGGCTCAGGATGCGGCGCAGCACCCACATCCGCTGCAGGGTGGCGCGATCCACCAAGAGCTCCTCCTTGCGGGTGCCCGATTTGGCGATGTCGATGGCCGGCCACACCCGCTTGTCGGCGAGGCGCCGGTCGAGGGCGATCTCGGAATTGCCGGTGCCCTTGAACTCCTCGAAGATCACCTCGTCCATGCGCGAGCCGGTGTCCACGAGGGCGGTGGCGATGATGGTCAGCGAGCCGCCGTCCTCGATGTTGCGGGCGGCGCCGAAGAAGCGCTTGGGGCGCTGCAGGGCGTTGGCGTCGACGCCGCCCGTGAGCACCTTGCCCGAGGAGGGCACCACCGTGTTGTAGGCGCGGGCGAGCCGGGTGATGGAATCGAGGAGGATCACCACGTCGCGGTTGTGCTCGACGAGCCGCTTGGCCTTCTCGATCACCATCTCCGCCACCTGCACGTGCCGCGTCGCCGGCTCGTCGAAGGTGGAGCTCACCACCTCGCCCCGGACCGTACGCTGCATGTCGGTGACCTCCTCCGGCCGCTCGTCGATCAGCAGCACGATGAGGAACACCTCCGGGTGATTGTGCATGATGGCATGGGCGATGTTCTGCATCAGCATCGTCTTGCCGGTCCGCGGCGGCGCGACGATCAGGCCCCGCTGGCCCTTGCCGAGGGGGGCTACGATGTCGATCACCCGGGTCGAGGGATCCTTCTGCCCCGGCACCTCGAGCTTGATCTTCTCGGTCGGGTAGTAGGGGGTGAGATTGTCGAAATGGACGCGGTGGCGGGCCACCTCGGGCGGATCGAAATTGATCGTCGTCGCCCGCAGGAGGGCGAAATAGCGCTCCCCCTCCTTGGGCGCCCGCACCTGGCCCTGCACCACGTCGCCGGTACGCAGCCCGAAGCGGCGGATCTGCGAGGGCGAGACGTAGATGTCGTCCGGCCCGGAGACGTAGTTGGTGTGCGGCGAGCGGAGAAAGCCGAAGCCGTCCTGGAGGATCTCCAGCACCCCCTCGCCGTAGATCGGCACCCCGGTCTGGGCGAGCCGCTTGAGGATCGAGAACACGAGATCGGATTTCTTGAGGGTGCTCGCGTTCTCGATGCCGATTTCCTCGGCGTAGCGCAGCAGTTCGGCCGGCGGCCGCCGCTTGAGCTCGGTGAGGTTGATGCTCGGCATCGGTTCCGCCGCCGGCGCCTCCTCGCCCGGCGCCTCGGCGGCGGTCGGCTGTTCACCACCGGCGGGCGCCAGCCCGAGCACCAGTTCCGGCTCCGGCTGGGGCGTCGCCTCCTGGATCCGCGGCTCGCGGCGGCGGGTACGGCGACGGCGCGGCGTCTGGCCGCCCTCGCTCTCCTCCCGCTCGGGCTCGGCCGCCGGCGCCTCGCTCGGCACCGCGACCGCTTCGGTGTTCGGTTCGGCTTTGTCGCTCACGATCTCTGGCTACTCCCGTGAAATGCCTTCCGCGGCCCCCGCATCACGTCCACGGCCTGATCACCGCCACGACGACGATGACGAGGAACAGAACGGTCGGCACCTCGTTGACGATCCGGTACCAGCGGGCCGGGCGCGGTCGCTCATCGGCGGCGAAGCGCCGCACATGGCCCGCGAGCAGCCCGTGCACCGCGGTCAGCAGGACGACGGCCGAAAGCTTGACGTGGAGCCATCCCTCGCCCCAAAGACCCGCCCCGGAGGCCAGTGCGATGCCGGCGAGCCAGGTCACCACCATCGCCGGCGTGGCGATCGCCAGGAGGAGCCGCCGCTCCATCACCTTGAAGAGCTCCGAAGGCGCGCTGCCCGGTGCGGTGTCGGCATGATACACGAAAAGCCTCGGCAGATACCACATCCCGGCCATCCAGGCCGAAAAGGCGGCGATGTGAAGGGCCTTGATCCAGGGATAGAGATTTTCCACGATTCGCCGCTTCGCGACCAGGCAGCCTTCCGGCGTGCACGGGAGAAATGTCCGATCTGGGCGTGATGGCCGCGCGCACCCTCGTCCGATGCAGTCGTGCCGCGCGGGCAGGTGGATCACGCGACAGTAATTGGATCATCTCCCCCGCGAATGCAAGTGGCTTATCAGGGCCTCGACATGGGCCACCGGCGTCTGCGGCAGGATGCCGTGGCCGAGATTGAAGATGTGCGGCCGGGCCCGGAAGGCGTCGCGGATCCGCGCCACCTCCTCGGCCAGAGGATCTCCGCCCACGAGGAGGGTCACCGGATCGAGATTGCCCTGCAGCGCCGTGTCACCCGGCAGTGCGTCCCGGGCCCAGCCACAGGGCACCGTGGTGTCGAGGCCGACGCCGGCCGGTCGCACGGCCTCGACGAAGGCCGGATAGAGGGGGCCGATGCCGCGCGGAAAGGCGATCAGCGGCACACCCGGATGCCGCGCCGCCAGCGCCTCGGCGATGCGGCGGGCGGGCTCGATCACCCAGCGCCGGGTCTCGCTCTCCGGCAGCACGCCGGCCCAGCTGTCGAAGAGCTGCACGACTTCGGCACCATGGGCGATCTGGGCCGACAGATAGGCGACGACGCTGTCGGTCAGGAGCCCGATCAGCCGCTCGAAGAAGGCGGGTTCGGCGAGCGCCGCGCGCCGGGCCGCGAGCCAGTCCTTGGAGCCGCCGCCTTCGAGCATGTAGCAGGCGAGGGTCCAGGGCGCGCCGGAAAAGCCGATCAGGGTCACCCGCGGCGGCAGCTCGCGGGCGAGGGTCGCCACCGTTCCGTAGACCGGCCGCAAACGCTCGTGCAGGCGGTCGGCGTCCAGCCGCGCGAGATCGGCGGGGCCGCGCAGGGGCTCGAGCTTCGGTCCCTCTCCTTCCAGAAAGCGCACTTCCATGCCGAGGGCGTGCGGCACCACCAGGATGTCGGAGAACAGGATCGCCGCGTCGAGCGGGAAGCGCCGCAGCGGCTGCAAGGTGACCTCGACCGCGAGCTCGGGCGTGTAGCAGAGCTCCAGAAAGCCCGACACCCGGGCCCGCACCTCGCGGTACTCCGGCAGATAGCGTCCCGCCTGCCGCATCAGCCACAGGGGGGGCGGATCGAGCACCCGACCGGCGAGCACTTCGAGGACGGGCTTGGCGACCCGTTGTGCGCGCTTTTCCAAACCCTCTTCCTTCCTCATTCTTTCTTAATTCCCGATGGGAGATGTAGCAGATGGAAGGGGAAATGTGGGGATTCCGTTTCGTCCCCAGACTGCTGCACAGACCGGGACCGGCGACCGCGGACGGCGCGCGATGTCGAAAAGAATCTTGAAATCGCACGGGCGAAGGACGACTCTCGGGGGCGAGCCGCGGTTGGGGAAAGCGTGGAAAACCGGAGCCCGTGCGGCGCCGCGCGCAGTCTTCCACCGGGGCGGGACAAGCCGGGCCGCGTGGGAAAGACGGGGTCTGTGGGGCGGACCGGAGGGGATGTCTTCCACCGGCGCCGATCCGTCCCCGTTCCTCCCCCGGTTGTGCACAGGCTGAGGGCGGAGACGGTGCGGCTCCATCTCCATCTCATTTCCGATTCCACCGGGGAGACGGTGACCACCGTCGCCCGCGCCGCCGTCTCCCAGTTCGACGACGTGGTGCCGGTGGAGCACGTATGGTTCTTCGTCCGCACCACGGGCCAGCTCGAGCGCATCCTCCGCATCGTCGAGGCGCTGCCGGGCCTCGTCATCTACACCCTGGTCTCCCCCGAACTCCGCCACCAGCTCCAGGAACATTGCCGACAGCGGGGCATTCCCTGCGTGGCGGTGCTCGATTCCGTGATGCAGACCCTGAGCATGCTGGTGGGCACCGCCGGCCGGCCCAAGGTGGGCCGCCAGCACATGATGGACGACAGCTATTTCTCCCGCATCGAGGCGATGGATTTCGCCATGCGGCACGACGACGGGCAGTTCAGCGAGGAGCTGGAGCAGGCCGACGTGGTGCTGGTGGGCGTCTCCCGCACCTCGAAGACGCCCACCTGCGTCTATCTCGCCAACCGCGGCGTCAAGGCCGCCAACGTGCCGCTGGTGCCGGATCTGCCGCAGCTCCCGATCCTCGAACGGCTGCGCCATCCGCTGATCGTCGGTCTCACCATCAAGCCCGAGGCCCTGGTGGAGATCCGCCGCAGCCGTCAGCGAATCATGGGGCTCGACGAGACCGCGCCCGGCCGCTACGGGCGGGACTATGTGGACGTGGAGAAGATCCGCCGGGAGATCGTCGAAGCCCGTCGACTGTTCGCCCGCCATCGCTGGCCCGAGATCGACGTCACCCGCCGCTCGGTGGAGGAGACGGCCGCCGCGATCTACCAGATGCTCCAGGCCCGTCGCCAGCCCGAGCTCGCGGCCCTGGGCGCCGAGGTGCCGGGGCCGGGGATCACCGAGGAGGGACACTGACGCGATGCGGCGGCGATGAGGTCGCGGGTCACCTCGCGCGCCACCCGGCGCCAGCGGCGCCGCCGGTTCCTGCTGGCCCTCGTGGGCGGCGCTGGCACCGTCGCCCTCCTTCTCCTCGTGGTGATGATGGCCTACGAGACGGGGCTTTCCCAGGACGCCGCCGAGCGCGAGCGTCTGCGGGCGGATCTGCAGCGGCTCAAGGAGGTCAACCGCATCCTCAACGAGAAGCTGGCCACCACGCAGGAACGGCTCGAGGGGCTGGCCAAGACCTACGCCGAGCTGCGGGCCGCCTACGAGGAGAAGACCGTCCGGGGCGAGCTCGCGGCCCTGGTCGCCCTCCTCGAACGGCGCATGGAGGAAGGGATCCCCGCCGAGCGGCTGGCCTTCCTGTTGCGCAACGCGACCGCCGATGCGGGCTGCGAGAGCGAGGTGGAGACGGCGCGTCTGTTCGTGGCCGTACCCCTGGCCCGCGGCCAGCGCACGAGCGCCAGCCTCGCCGGGGGCCGGATCGCCCTCGCCGTCGAAGGCCAGCCGGCACGGGACGAAGGCGGCCGACCCGAGGCCTGGTTCGATCCGGCGGCGCCGGTGCGTGCCACCCTGACCCTGATCGACGGGCGCCGCGAGCGCTTCGAGGGGGTGCTCCCGGCCACCTACCGGCTGCTCCTCGAGGGGCGGGAATACCGCCTCGTCCTGCAGGCCGCGGCCCGGCGCGGCTTCCTCGAGGTGGCGCTCCAGCGCTGCGGCACCGCGGTGGCGGAACCGGCCACCGAATGACCCCGGTCAGCCACCCGCGAGGAAGCGCCGGAGGGCGGCGTTGCAGGCCTCGGCCTTCTCCATGTGGGCGAGATGCCCGCACTCCTCGAGGATGGTGACGGCGACGCCTTCCGGCAGGCCCTCCGCCTGGCGGGCCGGCAGGATGCGGTCCTCCCTCCCCCACAGCACCTGCACCGGCATCGGCAGCTCCGCGAGGCGGTCGCGCAGCAGGATCCGCTGGCGGCCGCCGCCGAAACATCGTTCGCGGATCTTCGCGAGCGCCTCGGGCACGCCGTCGAGACGCTTGTAGCGCAGCACCTCCTCCACCATTTCGCGGCCGATCATGGTCGGATCCCGGACCAGCATCTCCAGCACCGGCCGCAGCTTCTTCGCCCGCCGTTCGCGCAGGAAGCCCTCGAGATAGGCGTCCGCGATCTCCTCGCCGAAGCCGGCCGGGGCCACCAGGGTCAGGCTCGCCACCCGCCCGGGCCGATCGAGGGCGAAGCGAAGCGCCACCGCCCCGCCCAGACTGTGGCCCACGAGATGGACCCGGGAAAGCCCGAGGGTGTCGAGGAACGCCGCCACCGCCTCCGCGAGTTCCTCGAGATCGCCGCGGGCGATCCGCTTGTCGGAGCCGCCGTGGCCGGGAAGGTCGAGGGCCAGGGTCCGACGTTCGCCCGCGAGCGCCTCCTGGTTGAGGCTCCAGCTCGTGAGATCGCCCCCGAACCCGTGGAGGAAGAGGACGGGCGGTCCCTCCCCCTCGCCCACCTCCAGATAGCGGATCCGTCGCCCACCCGCCTCCAGGGTGGCGGGTTCGGGCGCGGCCTCCGCCTTGCGGGCGGCCAGCGCCTCCGCGAAGCGGGCCTCGAACTCGGCGACGAAGCGGTCGATCGCCTCCTCGTGCACGGACGCGGGTGCCAGCACGGCGAGCAGCGCGCCCACCGGCAGCGTCTCCCCCTCGCGGGCCACGCGCCGGCGCAGCACGCCCGCCGCCGGACTCTCGAAGACGTTGGCGATCTTGGAGGTCTCGATCTCCGCGATCTCCTGGCCCCTGGCGACGGTCTCCCCCTCCTCCACGAGCCAGGCGGCCAGCATGCCCTCCTGCATCGCCAGCCCCCATTTGGGCATGACGACGGCTTCGATGCCCTCGCTCATCGCCGCCCGTGTCCGTGGACCTCGCGCACCGCCTCGGCGATGCGGTCGGCGCTCGGGATGTAGAGGTCCTCGAGCGCCGGCGAGAAGGGGACCGGGGCATGGGGCGCCGTCACCATCCGGACGGGTGCCTCCAGACTTTCGAAGGCCTCCTGGGCGATCAGGGCCGCGATGTCCGTGGCGACGCTGCAGCGGGGGTGGGCCTCGTCCACCACCACCACGCGGCCGGTCTCGGCGGCGGTCTCGAGCACCGTCTCGCGATCGAGGGGCGAGGTGGTGCGCAGATCCACCACCGTGCAGGAGATGCCCTCCCCTTCGAGCCGGTCGGCGGCGTCCCGCGCGACATTGACCATCCGGCCGAGGGCGACGATGGTGACGTCCTCCCCCTCGCGGACCAGGTTGGCCTCGCCGAAGGGAATGGCGTAGGGCTCGTCCGGCACCTCCGCCTCCTCGTCGTACATCGCCTTGTGCTCGAAGAACATCACCGGATCGTCGTCGCGGATGGCCTGGATGAGCAGGCCCTTGGCCTCGTAGGCGTTGGACGGGATCGCGACCTTGAGGCCGGGGATGTGGGTGAAGATGTTGTAGAGGCACTGGCTGTGCTGGGAGGCGGCCCGGAAACCGGCACCGTACATGGTGCGGATCACCACCGGGGTGGTCGCCTTGCCGCCGAACATGTAGCGGAACTTGGCCGCCTGGTTGAAGATCTGGTCGAAGCAGACCCCCATGAAATCCACGAACATGAGCTCGGCCACCGGACGCAGGCCGGTGGCGGCGGCGCCCACCGCGGCGCCGATGAAGGCGCTCTCGGAGATCGGCGTGTCCAGCACCCGCTCGCGGCCGAACTGCGGCATCAGCCCCTTGGTGACCCCGAGCGGGCCGCCCCAGGCGTCCTGCTCGCCGGGGGCGCCCATGCCGCCGGCCACGTCCTCGCCCATGACGACGACCGTCGGATCGCGCTCCATCTCCTGGCGCAGCGCCTCGTTGACGGCCTGACGGAAGCTCTTCTTCGGCATGGCGACCTCCCCTCAGTAGGATGCGTAGACGTCGGTGAGGAGATCGGCCTCGGTCGGATAGCCGGCAGCCTTGGCGTCGCTCACCGCGCGGGCGATCTGCTCCCGCGCCTCGCGGTCGATGGCGTCGAGGTCCGTGGGTTCGAGGAGGCCGGCCTCGCCGACGCGACGCCGGAACAGCATCAGCGGGTCCTTCTCGGCCTTGAGCCGCTCCACCTCGTCGGGGGCGCGATAGGTGCAGGCGTCACCCTCGAAATGGCCGTAGTAACGGCCGAGGCGCACGTGCAGCAGGCTCGGACCACCGCCTTCGCGGGCCCGTTCCACCGCCTCCCGCGCCGCCTCCCAGACGGCGAAGAAGTCGAAGCCGTCGACCTCCACTCCGGGCATCCCGAAGCCCGCCGCGCGCCCGGTCTGGCTGCCGCCCACCGACCAGGAACTGGCGGTGCTCTCGGCGTAACCGTTGTCCTCGATCACGAAGATCGCCGGCAGGTTCCACACCTTGGCGAGATTGTAGCTCTCGAGCGTCGTGCCCTGGTTGGAGCCGCCGTCGCCGACGAAGGCCACCGCCACGCCGCCGGTGCCGAGGGTCTTGGCGGCCAGCGCCGCGCCGCAGATGAGCGGTGGCCCGCCGCCCACGATGCCGTTGGCCCCCATCATGCCCTTCTCGAGATCGGCGATGTGCATCGACCCGCCCTTGCCGGCGCAGAGCCCTTCGCGCTTGCCGAAGATCTCGAGCATCATCGCCCGCGGATCGCAGCCCTTGGCGATGCAGTGGCCGTGGCCGCGGTGGGTGGAGGCGATGCGGTCGCGATCATCGAGATGCATGCACATGCCGACCGCCGAGGCCTCCTCGCCGGCGTAGAGGTGCACGAACCCCGGAATGTTGCCGGCCGCGAATTCCTCGTGGACGGCGTCCTCGAACTCGCGGATGAGGCGCATCCGCCGATAGGCCTCGAGCAGATCCTCGCGACTGAGCTGCATCACGACCTCCCCTGATCGTCGTCGGACGGCGGTCGTCGGCCGCCGCCGTTCCGTTTGTCTTTCGGGGCAGGGTGATCAGCGCAACCGGAGCTGTCAAGAAGCTTCCGGGACATGCTACCGGCCCGCCGCCGGGACCGCCCCCGGCGGCGGGAGCCGGGCCGGAGCCGGCGGCGGTTCAGACCCGGCCGATGCCCTCCCGGATGGCGTCGAGCTTGAGATCGTGCCGCAGGGCGACGAGCGCCACTTCCATCTGTTCGGACCACTGTTCCGGCGTGAGCCCCCAGCGTTCGAGCTCCTCCCGGTCCGCGTCCTCGGGGCGGTGCGGCCGGTCCACATAGGCGATCCCCTGCTCGTACTTGGCACGGGCGAAGGAGCCCTCCGGCAGCAGTTCCTCGGCCAGCCGGTCCGGATCCTCGGCCAGGGCCGTTCGCAGATCCTCGAGCCTGACCAATACGGGCATGACGATCCTCCCTCGGCGGTGATCACGAGCGCTTTACAGCGGGCGGCCCCCTCGACATGCTGAACGGGGCGCCAATCTGCATTATGCCATCGACCGGGCATCCGACGAAAGGGAGGTGCGGCATGCGGACGGGTTTCCCGACCTTTCTCCTGGGCGCGCTGCTGCTGGCCGCGCCGGCCTCGGCCGGGGAGGCGGATGTCGTCGATGCCCGGGCGCGCCGGACCGCCGACGGAAGCTGGCGGTTCGAGGTCACCGTGCGCCACGCCGATACCGGCTGGGAGCATTATGCCGACGAATGGGAGGTGCTGGCTCCGGACGGCACCCTCCTCGGGGAGCGCGTCCTGCTCCATCCGCATGTCGAGGAGCAGCCCTTCACCCGTGCCCTCTCGGGGGTGGAGATCCCGCCGGGGGTGAACCGGGTGCGGATCCGCGCCCACGACAGTGTCCACGGCTACGGAGGGCGGGAGCTCGTCCTCGAGCTGCGCCGAGGCGCGGTGGCGACGGAGGATCGATGATGCCGGAGATGCCGATCGTCGACAGCCACGTCCATTTCTGGGATCCGGCGCGGCTGCCGCTGCCCTGGCTCGAGGGTCTGCCGGAACTGAACCGTCGTTTCCTGCCCGAGGATTTCGCGGCCGCCGCCGGCGACCTCGAGGTGGCGGCGATGGTCTTTCTCGAATGCGACGTGGCACCCGGCCGTCATCGCGAGGAGCTCGCCTTCGTGGCCGGGCTGGCGGCGGAAGAGCCGCGCATCGCCGCCTTCGTCCCCCACGCGCCCCTCGAGCGCGGTGCGGCGGTGGAGGAGGACCTCGCCGCGCTCGCGGCCGATCCGCGGGTGCGGGGCGTGCGCCGGCTGCTGCAGCAGGAGCGCGATCCCGCCTTCTGCCTGCGGCCCCCCTTCCTCGAGGGGGTGCGGTTGCTGCCGCGCTTCGATCTCCATTTCGAGATCACCGTCTACCACCATCAGATGGAGAGCGTGGTGCGCCTCGTGGAAGCCTGCCCGGAGGTGCGTTTCGTGCTCGACCACGGCGGCAAGCCGGGCATCGGCGCCGGGCTGTTCGAGCCCTGGGCGACCCACGTCCGGCGCCTCGCCGCTCTTCCCAACATCGTCTGCAAGCTGTCGGGGCTCGTCACCGAGGCCGACCATCATCGCTGGCGGGAGGAGGAGATCCGCCCCTACATCGACCATCTGCTGACCTGTTTCGGCGCCGATCGGGTGATGTTCGGCGGCGACTGGCCGGTGGTCACCCTGGCCGCCTCCTATCGTCGCTGGGTGGAGATCGTCGATCGCGCGCTCGCGGGGGCCGATGCCGGGGACCGGCGCCGCATCTGGCAGGACAATGCGCGGCGGGTGTACCGTCTGGCAGAGGGCCGTGACTAACCTCTTCGTTCGGAAGCGAACTTTTCGTTTGACCTTCCGGTTGTATCGACGCATCATGCGAAATGGCGAGAAAAAGGTGAATCCCCTGGGGACGGAACGTGCCGTTCCCGCAGACGGGATGGTCGCCTTTTCTTTCGCCGCCGGTCCGCAACTCTTGCGGGAGGATGGGTAACGACCATGACTCCACCGGGCCAGGTAGACGGGGCTTCCGTTTGAGTGAAGCCCCCGGTCCTCGATGGGGCCTTCGGGCGAGGGTCGAGGGTCGTCATTCCGACAATTCGCCGAACGACAGCGCGCGACCGCAGGTCGGGCGCGACATCGAACAGCGTGATACCCGGTATCGACCGGGCTGACCCCGCCGCGCCACATCAGCCGGCGGGGTCGTTGTGCGGGATCCACGCACCACACGATCGTACGGACCGGACGGGGGACGGGCTTGCCCGCGCCGGCGGCCGGTGTCTCAATGGCCGCCACGGAGGTGAAGGGATGAGCGAAGTTGTCTACAGGCGCGGCGATGCCGACGAGCGGCCGTGGGGGCGCTGGGAGGTGCTGGACGTCGGCGAGCGTTTCGTGGTCAAGCGGATCAGCGTCCGTCCCGGCGGCAAGCTCTCGCTCCAGCGCCACAACCACCGGCAGGAACACTGGGTCATCGTGCGCGGCCGCGCCCGCGTCACCCGCAACGAGGAGATCCTGGATCTGGGCCCCGACGACAGCGTGTTCATTCCGCTGCACGCCTGGCACCGAATCGAGAACCCCGGCGACGAGCTGATGGAATTCATCGAGGTGCAGACCGGCGACCGCCTCGACGAGAACGACATCGAGCGCCGCGAGGACGTCTACGGGCGCGGCTGAGGGCCATCAGCCGTCGGGAAGCTCGCCGGGCCGCCGGTAGCCGTCGGCACGCGCGTTGTCGTCGCTGCAGTAGACGCGGCTCGCGGGATCGGCGGCCACGGCGTCGAACGCCTCGTCGAACAGCGTATAGTAGAGGCGGCGGCCGTCCGCCTCCCTGCGCGCCCGCAGCATGCAGCCCGGATCCCTCGCCTGCGCCCGGCGCGCCGTCGCGCGCCAGCGTGCCGGAGGGGTGAATTCGCTGTGCCAGATGCCGAGCCGGGCCTGGCGGGCCCGTGCCTCGGTGCGGCGATAGCCCTGCGGCGCCCCCTCGGCCACCACCGCCATGCCGCTTTCGAGCTGCACCACGGCGAGATCGAGCTCCCCCAGCACGCAGACCGCCTCGCGCACGCCGTCCTCGCGCACCGCCCCGACTTCGCAGCGCAGCGGCCCGCGGCCCAGGATCACGTGCTTCCGGAGATCGTGGGCGGCGGCGAGACCGCAGGTCCAGGCGAGATCGTCGTAGCGGCAGCGCTGACCGATCTCCGGCGCGTCGATGCCGGAAAGCGCGATCACCCGGCCGTCGATCTGCAGGCTGTCGCCGTCGATGACGCGCGCCTGCCGGGGATCGTCGATCGCGATCACCTCCGCCCGCGGCACTTTCGCCGGAAACAGGATGGCGATCAGCAGCGCGAGCAGGATCCTCGATACCGGCAAGCCCTCTCTCCTTCCGCGGCGGCCCGTCTCAGCGGCGCCAGAACTGGGGGTGGAAAAGCACGAGCAGAGTGAAGAATTCGAGCCGGCCGAGCAACATCGCCGACAGCAGCACCCATTTCACGGGATCGCCGAGGGCGGCGAAATTGCCCGAGGGGCCGATGACCGGCCCGAGGCCCGGACCGACGTTGGCGAGGCTGGTGGCGGCGGCCGAGACGGCGGTCACCAGATCGAGACCGAGGGCGCCCAGGAGCACCGTGAGCACCCCCCAGGAGCCGATGAACAGGAAGACGTAGCTCAGGACCGCGATGATCACCTGGCCGGTGACCGGCTTGCCGGCGTAGCGGGGGCTGCCGATGCGGTTCGGCAGGAACAGCTGCACGAGGTATTCGCGGGTCGCGATCCACAGGATCTCGAAGCGGAAGATCTTGATGCCGCCGGCGGTCGATCCGGTGCAGCCGCCGATCACGGTGACGGCGAGGAAGAGGGCCACCGCCGGCGCCCCCCAGAGGGTGTAGTCCTCGGAGCTGTAGCCGGTGGTGGTGACGATGGAGACGAGGTTGAAGGTGGCGGCCAGCAGCGCCTCGCCGAAGCCCCGCCCCTGGGCGACCATCAGCCACAGCGTGACCGGCAGGCTCAGCACCAGCAGCAGGAGGAGGAAGGTGCGGATCTGGCTGTCGGCGAGGAACGGGTCGCCGCGGCCGGCGGCGAGCCCGACGTAGCGGGCGTAGGGCAGGGCGCCCATCAGCATGCCGAGCAGCAGGACGAGCTCCACCGCCTCGCTGTCGAAGGCGGCGATGGAGGCGTCGCGGGTGGAGAAGCCGCCGGTGGCGATGCTGGTGAAGGCGTGGTTGACGGCGTCGAAGGCGGGCATGCCGGCCAGATGCAGGGCCACCGCCAGGAACAGGGTGAGGGCGAGGTAGATCATCACCAGCCGCCGCACGAACTCGGCGGTGGTCGGCAGCACCTTCTCCGAGCGGTCGGAACTCTCGCTGCGGAAGAGCTGCATGCCGCCGATGCGCAGGAAGGGCAGCAGCACGAGGGCCATCACGATGATGCCGATGCCGCCGACCCACTGCAGCAGCGAACGCCACAGGAGAAAGCCGGGCGGCGCCCGGTCGAGGCCGGTGATCACCGTCGATCCGGTGGTGGTCATCGCCGAGACGGCCTCGAACAGGGCGTCGGTGAGGGTCAGGTTGTAGCCGCCGAGCTTGAAGGGGAGCGCGGCGAAGAAGGCGGTCACCAGCCAGCTCGAGGCGGTCATCAGGAAGGCGGCCCGCAGCGACAGCCCGTGCCCGCGATCGCGGTGGGCGAGGATGAGGGCGATGCCGAAGAAGGCGGTGATGGCGCTGGAGGCGAGGAAACCCGCCCAGTCGGGGTTGGCGACGGCGAGATCGACCAGGAGCGGCACCAGCATGGCCGCCGCCAGGATGACCAGCAGCCAGCCGAGGGCGTAGAAGACCGTGCCCAGACCGGGAAACGGGCGCATTGCCATGACGGTCCTTCACGATCCCGCAAGTTCCGCGGTGCTGGTAGCGCAGGCCGGGCGCGGATGGTAGCGTCCGCGCGAGAAAAAGCCGGGGTGCGATCGCGCCTCCGGGCGGTTCGAAAGCCTTCCTCAGGGCTGAACCGGCGGGCTCTCGAGGGCGGGCACGGCGCGCGGTCCGGCGGCCGGCGCGATGCCGTTGCGGAGCCGGAAGCGGGCGAGCTCGACGGCCGATTCCTCCACCTCGCCCGGCGAGAGCCGGCGCAGCAGCCGCGCCACCCGCGATTCGGCCCGCGCATAGCCGGCCTCCGCGGCGAGGCGATACCACATCAGTGCCCGGGCCGGCCGCTCCGCCCCCTCGGCGATCCGGCCCAGACGGTAGAAGCCCTTGCCGTCGCCGGCGAGACCGGCCTGCAGGTACCAGTGCCGGGCGGCGGCCGGATCGGTGGGGGGAAGCCCGGGATCGGCCAGCAGATCGCCGAGACGGAGGAACGCCCGTCTCTCGCCCCGTTCCGCGGCGAGGCGCAGATAGTACGCGGCGCCGCGCCCGTCGGGGGCCATCTCGGGACCGCCCTCCTGGAGGATCCGCCCCGCCTGGTAGGCCGCCCCGGCGTCGCCGGCGTCCGCGGCGACGGTGTAAAGGCGCAGCGCGGCCGCGCGATCCGGCGGCAGATCGGGCCCGCCGTCCCGGTAGAGGCGGGCCAGCTTCAGGCGCACCCTCTCCCGTCCCCGGGCGAGCGCCCGTTCGTAGTAGGCGGCGGCGCGACGGGCATTCGCCGGTACCCCCTTGCCGGCCAGATGGAGGCGCCCGAGCTGCTCGAGCGCCCACGCGTCGCCGGTCTCCGCCCGCCGCTCGAGCTCGGCGCGGGCCCGGCGGTACAGCCGTTCCGCCTCTCCGGCGTCGCCGGGCGCGCCGCGGGCCACGAGGGCGTCGGCGAGGTCGATCCGCGCCGGCAGATAGCCGCGTCGCGCGGCCTCGCCCAGCCAGGTGACGGCGCCCTCGAGATCGACCGCGATGTCCTCCTCGCCGCGCAGCAGCAGCCGGCCGAGGCGGTGCATGGCGATCGGATCGTTCCGTTCGGCGGCGAGACGGTACCAGGTGAGGGCGGCCACCGTGTTGCGCGGCGTGCCCTCGCCTGCGAGCAGCATCGCGGCGAGGGTGCGCATCGCCGGAAGGTCGCCCTGTGCCGCCGCCTTGCGCAGCCAGGACAGCGCCCGTTCGGGATCACGGGGCACCCCCCGGCCGGCGGCATAGAGCCGGCCGAGTTCGCGCTGCGCGCGCGCCACGCCGGCCCGGGCGAGGATGCGGTAGCGGCTGACGGCGGCCGCGTAGTCTCCGCTCTCCGCCGCCTCGCGGGCGCCGGCCAGGAGCTCGCGCTGGATGCGGGTCGGTTGCCGGGTGCCGCTGCAGGCAACGAGCCCGGCGAGCAGCAGGAGCGACAGGAGGCGGCCTGCGCGGAGGAGGGCAGACGGCGGCGCGGTCACCGGTCGGCCCCGCCGGTGCGCACCGCCTCGCCCAGGGCCAGCAGCGCCTCCCGCAGGCCGGGCTCGGCGATGGCCCCGGTGAGTGCCGCGAGCTCCCGCCGCTCGGCCGGCGACAGCTCGCGCGCCGGCGGTGCCGGGGGCCGCGGCCGCATACGCGGCGGCGGGGCGTGGATGAAGCGCAGGCGGGCCACCGCCGGATAGCCGAAATGGGTGTTGATGCGCTCGAGGAGCTGGGGAGCGGCGTGCTGCAGTTCGAGGGCGGCGCCGCCGGTCGCCCGCAGCAGCAGGGTGCCGCCGCGCCGGCCGCCGCGGGGATGGTCGATGCGTACCGGCTGGCAGCGGGCGGCGAAGCCCGCCCCCACCACCCGGCTCCACTCGGTGAGGATGGTGGTCTCGGCGAAGCCGCGGCGGCGCGCCGCCGGGCTCAGGAGCGGCGCCAGCAGACCGGCGAGCCCGCGCACGCCGCCACGCCGCTCTTCCCGAGCGCCGCCTCTCTGGCCTATGGCTGGGCGCGAAGGCCGCGTCATGGTGATTCCCGCATGTGCCCGAGCACTATAGTCGAAGCCGCGGCGGCGGTGCAGTCCCCGCCTCCGCCCGTGCCGCCGGAGGCGCGGGCGGCCCTGCGCGCCTGGTACCTTCGGGCGGCGCGTCCCCTGCCCTGGCGGGCGGCCGGCGAGGCGCCCGATCCCTGGTCGGTGCTGGTGTCCGAGTTCATGCTCCAGCAGACGACGGTGGCCACGGTGCGGGCCCGCTTTCCGGCCTTCCTCGCCCGCTTCCCCGATCCCGCCGCCCTCGCCGACGCCGGCGCGGAGGCGGTGCTCCATGCCTGGCAGGGGCTCGGCTACTACCGTCGGGCGCGGCTGCTGCATGCCTGCGCCCGCGAGATCCGCGACCGCCACGGCGGCCGCGTGCCCCGGCAGCGGGCGGCCCTCGAGGCCCTGCCCGGGATCGGCCCCTACACCGCGGCGGCGGTGGCGGCGATCGCCTTCGGGGAACCGGTGGTGCCGGTGGACGGCAACGTCGCCCGCGTGCTGGCGCGACTGCACGCGATCGCGCGACCCCTCACCCGGGCGATGCCGGAGCTGCGCCGCCTGGCCGCCGGGCTGGGGGATCCCGAGGCGCCCGCCGAGGGCGCCCAGGCCTGGATCGAACTCGGTGCCCTCCTCTGTCGGCCGCGCCGGCCCCGCTGCGGCGACTGTCCGCTCGCCCTCGGCTGCCGGGCGCGGCGCGAGGGCCGACAGGGGGAGATCCCGGTCCCGCCGCCCCGGACCGCACGGCCCCGCCGCTACGGTCGCGCCTTCCTCGCCCGCCGCGGCGACGGGCGGATCCTCCTGCGCCGGCGCCCCGAGGGTGGCCTCCTCGGCGGCATGATGGAGCTGCCGGGCACCGCCTGGGAGGACGTTCCGCCGGGTGACCCGCCGGCCTTCCCGCTTTCCGGCCGCTGGTCGCGGGTGCCGGGCCGCGTGCGGCACCCGTTCACCCACTTCGCCCTCGAGCTCGAGCTGTGGCGGGGAGAGGTGGAGGCGCCCGCCGACCAGCCGGGCTGGTACCTGCCGGCGGAGATGGCGGGCCTCGCCCTTTCCTCCCTGACCCGCAGGCTGCTGCGCCACGGCGGCGTCGAGCCGCCGGCGGTCAGGGGCGCCAGGCGTCCGTCAGGTGGCGCGGCGGCCGGCCGGGAGTGATCAGCACCAGATCGAAGCGCAGCCGCAGACCGGCGAGTTCCGGCCGCTGGCTGAGGAAGGCCTCGGCGGCGCGGGCGATGCGCCGGCGCTGT
Source organism: Alphaproteobacteria bacterium (assembly GCA_027045875.1). Classification (GTDB taxonomy): domain Bacteria; phylum Pseudomonadota; class Alphaproteobacteria; order Geminicoccales; family Geminicoccaceae; genus JALSRW01. The sequence continues at coordinate 25,755 of JALUAG010000106.1, forward strand.
GCCGGCCGCAGGGCCTCGGCGGCGGCCGCCGGACTGTCGCGGCGCTTCACCTCCACGAAGGCCAGCAGATCGCCGCGGCGGGCCACGAGGTCGATCTCGCCCACCGGGCAGGCGAAGCGCCGGGCGAGGATGCGGTAGCCGCGGAGCCGCAGCAGCCAGGCCGCGAGCCGTTCGGCGCGCCGGCCCCGGCGTTCGGCGTCAGCCCTCGCCACGGCCCCGGAGCCCGAGGGCGAGGCGGTAGACGAGGGAGCGGGGCGCCCCGCTCGCGGCCGCCACCGCGGCCACCGCATCCCTGAGGGAGGTCCGCGAGAGGGCCTCCTGCAGGGCCCGGCGGAGCGCCTCCTCGTCGGGCGCCGCCGTCGGCGGCGGGCCGATCACCAGCACGATCTCGCCCCGCGGCGCCGCCGCGAGGCCGGCGAGGAGCTCGCCGATGCGGCCGCGACGGAGCTCCTCGTGGCGCTTGGTGAGCTCGCGGGCGATGCAGGCCTCGCGGTCGCCGAGCTCCTCGAGACAGTCCTCGAGGGTGTCCCGGAGCCGGTGCGGCGCCTCGTAGAGGACGAGGGTGGCGCCCACCGCCCGCAGCTCCGCGAGCACCCGCCGCCGGGCGGCGCGCTTCGCCGGCAGGAAGCCCTGGAACAGGAAGCGGTCGGTGGGCAGGCCGCAGACCGAGAGGGCGGCGACGGCGGCGCAGGGGCCGGGCACGGCGCGCACCGGCACCCCCCGGGACAGCGCCTCGCGCACGAGCTTGTAGCCGGGATCGGCGATGCAGGGGGTGCCGGCGTCGGCCACCAGCGCCAGGCTCTCGCCCCGGGCGAGGCGCGCCAGCAGCTTGGGCCGCATGCGGGCGGCATTGTGTTCGTGGTAGACGAGAAGCGGCCGCGCGATGCCCAGATGGCGCAGCAGCCGGCCGGTCACCCGGCTGTCCTCGCACACCACGGCGTCGACGGCGGCCAGCACCGCACGGGCGCGCGCGGTGATGTCGCCGAGATTGCCGATCGGCGTGGCGACCACATGGAGACCCGGGCCCGGTTGTCCGCCGGTCGCGCTTTCGCTAGGCTCCGGTCCAGCCCCGTTCGGACGGTCCGAAATGCTCACCTCGACGGCAAATCCCCGGCCCCGCGTCCGCCTGCTGTGCGGGGCGCTGATCCTCGCCCTGCTCGGCGGATGCGCCGTCCGGCAGCAAAGCACGGTGCCGGAACCCGCGCAACCGCCACCGCCCCCCACCGCCGAGCCGGAACCCGGCCCGCCGCCACCGCCCCGGGTGGCGGTGCTGCTGCCGCTGAGCGGAGCCGGCGCGGCGGTGGGGCGGGACCTCCTCGACGCCGTCCAGATGGCGCTGTTCGAGGTCGGCGACAACGAGCTCGAGATCCTGCCCCGGGACACCGCCGGCGATCCGGCCACCGCGCGCCGGGTAGCGGCCGAGGTGCTCGATCTCGGGGCCGAGCTCATCCTCGGCCCGCTGTTCGCCCGCTCGGCCCGGGAGGTGGCGGCCGTGGCCCGTCCCCGCGGCGTGCCGGTGCTCTCCTTCTCCAACGATTCCTCGATCGCCGGCCCCGATCTGTTCGTGCTGGGCTTCCGCCCCGAGGAGCAGGTGCAGCGCATCGTCGCCTACGCCCGCGCCCAGGGGCTCGCCCGCATCGCGGCGCTGGTCCCCGACGACGCCTACGGCCGGCGGGCGCTCGAGGCCTGGCGGGCGGCACTCGGCGAAGACTTCGCGCCACCCCCCTCCGCCGTCTATAGCGGCGATCAGAACGCCATCGCCGAGACCCTGCGGGGGTTCACCGCCTACGATGCGCGGGTGGCGGCGCTCGAGGAGCAGAAGAAGGCCCTCGCCGGCCGCGAGGACGAGGCGGCCAGACGGGCGCTGGCACGGCTCGGGAGCCAGGACACCTTCGGCCCGCCGCCCTTCGACGCGGTGCTGATCGCCGATGGCGGGCTGCGGCTGCGGGCGGTGGCGGCGCTGCTCGCCTACTACGACGTCGACGGCACCAACGCCCGCTTCCTCGGCACCATGCGCTGGCTCGAGGACGTCGAGCTCGCCGCCCAGGAGGTGCTGGTCGGAAGCTGGCTCGCCACCCGTTCCCCGGCCAAGGAGGCGGCCTTCGGCGAACGCTTCGAGGCGGTCTACGGCCGCGCGCCGCGTCCGCTCGCGAGCCTCGCCTTCGACGCCGCCGCGCTGGCCGTGCTGCTGTCGCGCACCGAGCCCCGCTTCGATCGCGCCCAGCTCACCGATCCCCAGGGGTTCGACGGCTTCAGCGGCATCTTCCGGCTGCGTCCGGACGGGCTCGCCGAACACGGGCTCGCGGTCCTGGAGATCCGCAAGGGGGAGCTCGTGGAGATCGATCCGGCGCCGCGCGCCTTCCCCGCCGGCTTCGCCGTGCGGCGGCAGGGACCGGAACCGGTCAGGGCAGTTCCGCCACCTGCAGCCAGAACAGGCTGATCGCCTCCGCCACCCGCTCGAAGTGCCCGAGATCGACGGGCTTGGCGACGAAACCGTTGGCGTGCAGCGCGTAGCACTGCTGGATGTCCTGTTCGGCCACCGAGGTGGACATCACGATCACCGGCAGCCGGCGCATGCGCGGATCGGCCTTGATCTCGGCCAGCACCTCGCGGCCGTCCTTGCGCGGCAGATTGAGATCGAGCAGCACGAGCCGCGGCCAGGCGTCCTCGGCCGCGCAGCGCCTCAGATAGTCGAGCGCCTCCACCCCGTCGACCACGTGACGGATGGCCCCCTCGAGGCCGATCTCGCGGAAGGCCTCGCGCGCGAGCCGTGCATCGGCGGGGTTGTCCTCGACCAGAAGGATGGGCGGCGGCCCGCCCGTCTCGTCGGCAAGGGTTCTGGCGTCCATGGCGTTTCCCGTCCTTGGCGATGCCCTCGGCCGCGTCGGGCCGAAGGCGGTCTTGTCAACCATAAATTATGTTTGACGCGGTGATACCCTCGTTTAAGTTTATGACCGCGCATCCTTTTAAACCCGAGGTCGAGCATCTCATGGAAGGCAGCGAGGAGTTCGAGTCCTTCCCGGAGCCGTCGGCGGCGGGGTCGGGGACGCCGTCCGGGCTCGCCGAAGGCGTCGCCGTGGTCGCCCTCGGCCGCGGGCCCGGCCAGCCGCGTCCGGCCGACGCGGTGGCTGCCGGCGGCGCCGCCCGCAGCCTGCGGCTGCTGCTGGTGGAGGACGATCCCGAGGAGGCCGATCTCACCCGACGGCTGCTGCTGCGGGCCCAGCGGGCGCGCTACGAGGTGGACCGGGTGGGCACCGCCGAGGAGGGGCTGCAGCGGCTGGCCGAGGGGGCGTACGATGTCTGCCTCGCCGATCTGTATCTTCCCGGCCGCGACGGGCTCGCCTTCCTGCGCACTCTGCGGGCGCGGGACGTGCAGATCCCGGTAGTGCTCTATTCCGGCTATGCCGACGAGGAGATGGAAAGTCTGGCCATCGATCTCGGCGCCGCCGACTTCCTCGACAAGGAGGAGCTCGACACCGCCCGTCTCGACCGCAGCCTGCGCTTCGCCATCGCCCGCTCGCGGGATCTCGCCCGTCTCGACCGCCTGGCCCAATACGACGAGCTCACCGGGCTCGCCAATCGCGCCCTGTTCCGCGACCGCCTCGACAAGGCGCTGGCGGCCGCCCGCCGGCACCGCAGCCTGGTCGGCGTGGTGCTGCTCGATCTCAACGGCTTCAAGGCGGTCAACGACCGTCTCGGCCACGGTGCCGGCGACGCGCTGCTGCGGGAGGTGGGCGAGCGGCTGCGCCGCTCGCTGCGGGAGACCGACACCGTGGCCCGGCTCGGGGGCGACGAGTTCGCGGTGGTGGTGGAGGATCTGCGGCGGGCCGAGGACGCCGCCATCGTCGGCCGCAAGATCCTGGATGCGGTGGCCCCGGCCTTCGCCTTCGACGGCGAGCCGGTGTGCATCACGGCCAGCATCGGCATGGCGCTCTATCCCCGCGACGGGGAGACCGCGGAGCAGCTCGTCGAACGCGCCGACGCCGCCATGTACCGGGCCAAGCGGGAGGGCGGCAACCTCTGCCGCTTCCACGATTCCGCCCTCGACCGCGAGATCGCCCGCGGGCCGGTGCTGGCGGCGGAGCTGCAGGCGGCGATCGCCGCCGACGAGCTCGCGCTGCTGTTCCAGCCCCAGGTGACGCTGGCCCCGGGACCGGTCGGGCTCGCCACCATCGTGCGCTGGGACCATCCCGGCTACGGCGAGGTGGAGGCCGAGGACTTCCGGGCGCTCGCCGAACGGGCCGGGCTGATGGAGGAGCTCACCGACTGGCTGATCCGCGCCGCCTGTGCCCAGGCCCGCCGCTGGGTCTCCCAGGGATTCGGTCCGCTGCATCTGGCGGTACCCATCTATTCCCGCCGCCAGCTCGCCTGGAGCGGGCTCGCCGAGCGGGTCGAGGAGCAGTGCCGGCTGCACGGCATCCCGCCGGCGGCCCTCGAGCTCGAGATCGAGGAACAGCTGCTGCTCGAGGAGCTCCTGGCCGGCGGGGCGGCGTTCGACTCCCTGCGCCGCAGCCGGGTGCGGATCGCGGTCGCGCGCTTCGGCGCCGGCCCCACCTCGCTCATGGTGCTGCGCGACGCGCCGGTGCACACCCTGAAGCTGGCCCGCGAGCTCATTCACGACACGCCTCGCGACGAGCACCGTACCCTGTTCGTGAGCTCGATCGTCGAGCTCGCGCGCACCCTCAGGCTGCGCCTCGTGGCCGAGGGCATCGAGAACAAGGCCCAGCTCCAGATGCTGCGGCGGGCCGGCTGCGACGCCGTGCAGGCGATCATCAGCTGCCCTCCGTTGCCGGAACGGGACGCCACGGCCTGGCTGCGACGGGCCCAGCAGCGCCAGCGCCGGCGCTGACGGCGGTCGCTTCCGGCGCCGCGTCCTCCGCCATCACCACCCGGTCGCGTCCCTGCCGCTTGGCGGCGTAGAGGGCGGCGTCCACCCGCTCGACCCAGGCCTGCATGGTCTCGCCGGGGGCCAGCCGGCCGACGCCGAGGGAGACCGTCAGCCGGTCCAGGAACTCGTTGGCGTTCCTGAGGCGGATGCGGCAGTTGGCGATGCGCCGGCGCAGCCGCTCGGCCACCTCCAGCGCCTGCGCTTCGAGGACGTCGCGCAGCAGCACCGCGAATTCCTCGCCGCCGAGCCGCCCCACCACGTCCTCCTCCTTGACGTTGGCGGCCATCAGCCGTGCCACCACCTGCAGCACCTTGTCCCCGACACGATGGCCGTGATGGTCGTTGAAGGCCTTGAAATGATCGATGTCGAGAAGGATCAGGGAGGGCAGGGGCCCGCCCGCGGCGGCACCCTCCACCGCCTCCTGGAGGGCCGATTCGAGGTGCCGGCGGTTGCCGATGCCGGTCAGCGGATCGGTCAGCGCCTCGCTGCGCGCCTGCTCGAGATCGTGGCGCAGGCGCGCGATCTCGGCGTTGCTCTCGCACAGACGGGTCTCGATCGCCGCCATGGTCTCGATCACCGCCGAGGTCTCCTCGAGCAGGGCGCCGAAGCTGCGTTTGAGCTCGGCGAGGGTGGTGGCGCCGTCCACCTCGGCCGCGAAGCTGCCCACGCGGTCGCGATAGCGCCGCGTGCCCTCGCCCGCGCTGGCGAGCTCCGCGCCCAGCTGCGAGGTCAGTCGCTCCAGCCGTTCGCCCGCCTCGCGGAGCTGCTTCGCCTCCGCCGCGGTCGACAGATGCCGCTCGTAGAGCGCCAGCATGCGCCCGTCGTCGAGGGGCCGGCCGTCCGCGAGATGGGCGTCGATTGCGGCCACGAGGTCCGGATGGCCGCCGGCGTAGTAGGCGTACCAGACATGGTAGTTCTCGGGCGTCGGGCTCTGCCGATGCCTGCGGATGGCCTTGGCGGCGCGGGCCGCCGTCCGCCGTGCGTGCCGCCCAACCTTGCCTTGCACCATTGCTCCCGTCCCGGGCGATCCAGCCTCGAACACGCGGTCGAGGATCGGCCTCGCCCGTGAACGGACTGTTAATATACGCCGGCATGCCCGGGCATGTCGTACCCGGGGATGCTTTTCAACCCATGTGCTGGCCGCCGTCCACCAGCAACGTCTCCCCGGTAACGCTCGGCGCCTCGAGGAAGAAGCCCAGCGCCGCCGCGATCTCCTCCGGCGTGGGGCCGCGCCCGAGCGGTGTCGCCCGCACGATCCGGGCGAAGCGCTCCGCCTCCATGCCGGGCGCCGGCAGCACCGGACCGGGCGCGATGGCGTTGACCCGGATGCGCGGCGCGAAGGCCTTGGCCATGACACGGGTGGCGGCGGCGAGGCCCGCCTTGGAGACGGTGTAGCTCAGATAGTTGGCGGTGGGGCGCGCGAGCCGGCTGTCGAGGAGATTGACGATCAGCCCCTCGCTGCCTTCGGGCAGCTGCCCGGCGAAATCCCGGGCCAGCACCACCGGCGCCCGAAGGTTGACCTCGAGCTGCCGGTCCCAGACCGCCCGCTCCCGGTCCGCCGGATCCTCGAGGAAGACGGAAGCGTTGTTGACCAGCAGCTCGAGGGGGCCGAGGGCTGCCACGGCGGCCGGCACGAGCCCCCGCACCTCGTTCTCGCGGGCGAGGTCGGCCACCAGCACCGCGGAGCGGCGGCCGAGCGCCCGGATCTCGGCGGCGACCGCCAGGGCGGGGGCGATCGAGGACAGGCAGTGCAGCGCCACGTCGAAGCCGCGGCGCGCGAGCGCGCGTGCCAGCACGCAGCCGATCCGGCGGCCGGCGCCGGTGACGAGGGCGGTGCGGGACATGGCGTGCCGTCTCCCGATCGTGACCTTTGTGCGCGCGCCGGAGAGGGCATACTTGGCCGGCACCGGTCAATGCCCTAATCATCGGATCGGCCGCCGGTCCCGTCGGGATCCGGGTGGCCGGACGGAGGTCTGCGGACGGGCGATGGTTCCTCTTCTTCTGGGCGGCGCGGCGATCTACGGGGCCACGGTGGGTGCGCTCTACCTGCTGCAGGAGCAGCTCCTGTTCCCCCGTTCGGCCGCCGCCGAGCCTCTCTACCGGTTGCCCGCCCACGCCGAGCGCATCGTCCTGCAGACGGCCGAGGGCCACCGCCTCGTCGGCCATCTGATCCGCGCCCTCGGCACCGGCCGCGGTCTCGTGCTGGGGTTTTCCGGCAACGCCTGGAACGCCGCCGACTGCGCCACCTTCCTCGCCCAGCGGCTGCCCGATTTCGACCTCGCCGTGTTCCACTACCGCGGCTACCCGCCGAGCGAGGGCGAGCCCGGCGAGGCGGCGCTGTTCGCCGACGCCGAGCTCGTCCACGATACCCTCGTGCGGGGTCTCGCGCCGGCACGGGTCTACGCCGTGGGCTTCAGCCTCGGCAGCGGCGTCGCCTCCTATCTCGCGCGGGCACGGCCCCTGCACGGGGCGGTCCTGGTGACCCCCTTCGACTCCATCGAGGCCGTCGCCCGCCGCCGCTATCCCTTCGCCCCGGTGCGCCTGCTCCTCAAACACCCCTTCCGCAGCGACCGGCATCTCGCGGGGGTCGACCTGCCGGTGGCGGTGCTGGTGGCGCGGGACGACCGGGTGGTGCCCCGCCGGCACAGCGAGGAGCTCGTGCGGGTGCTGCGGCGTCCGGTGCTCTACGAGGTGCTGCCCGGCGATCACAGCGGCATCTACGACCTGCCGGAGATCGACCGTGCCCTGCGCCGCGCCCTCGACGCTGTCGAGCGTGCCCATGCGCCCATGGAGGCGGGCGACCGGGTGACCCTCACCTTCGACCGATGATCGACCGTCGGGCGAACCCGTTCCCGGACCGCACAATCCTACGTATCGGAAATCGCGGCCCGAATATCTCTTGACGATATATATCGTGCCGATATCGTAGGGCCGCACCACCACGGGGCGGCCATGGACACGCGGACCCTCTGCCTCGGCGTGCTCAGCCTGGGCGAGATGAGCGGCTACGACATCAAGAAGTGTCTGGAGGCGAGCTTCCGGCACTTCTTCCAGGCGAGCTACGGCTCCATCTATCCGGCCCTCGCCGAGCTCGCCAGGAAGGGCTACGTGCGGGTCCGCACCATCGTCCAGGAGGGACGGCCGGACAAGAAGGTCTACAGCATCACCCCGGCCGGTCTCGAGGCGCTCCGGGCCGAGCTCGCGGCGGCCGAACCGCGGCATCGCGTGCGCTCGGAATTCCTCGTGCTGATGTTCTTCGCCCATCACCTGCCGCCCGAACGGCTGGCCGAGGTGATCGACGAGATGATCGCCCGCTGGGAGCGCATCCTGTTCGAGGATCTGGCGGCCTTCGAGAAGGCCGAAGGCGGGCCGGGCGTGGGCGAGCTCGAGCCCGGCATGCGCTTCGCCCTCGGCTTCGGGCGTACGGTGCTGTCGGCCGCGCTCGCCTACGTGCGCCGCCAGCGGCCGGGCCTCCTGCGGGAGATCGCCGAACGGCCGTCCGGGGAGGATGCGGCGGCCGACGGAGCGATCGCCGGAGCGGGGGACTGACCGTGCGGCGTTCCCATCTCACCGCGGGGCTCCTGCTGCTGGCCGTCGTGCTGTGGATGGTCTCGCCCTATTTCGGCTCCGGCGCCGCCGAGGACCGGGCCGGCGGCACCACCGCCACCACCGCCGCCGGCGGTGTCGCCGAACGGCCGCGCATGCGGGTCCGGGTACGCGACAGCATCGCCCGCCCGGTGGCCCGGGAACTCGTCCTCTACGGCCATACCGAGGCCGATCGCCGGGTCGAGCTCGCGGCCGAGATCGAGGGGCGGATCCTCGCCCTGCCGGTGGCCAAGGGCGATACCGTACGCGAGGGGGAGATCGTGGCGGTCATCGATCCGCGCGATCGCGCCGCCTGGGTGCGGGAGGCCGAGGCGCTGGTGCGGCAGCGGGAACGCGACTACGAGGCGGCCCGCCGCCTCGGCGCCAAGGGGTTCCAGAGCGAGAACCGGGTGGCGGCGGCGCTGGCGCTCCTCGAGGAGGCCCGGGCGCGCCTCGAGCGGGCCCGCTTCGAGCTGTCGCGCACCGAGATCCGCGCTCCCTTCGCCGGCATCCTCGAGCGGCGCGAGGTGGAGGTGGGCGACTACGTCAAGCCGGGCGATCCCATCGGCGTGATCGTCGATCTCGATCCGCTGCTGGTGGTGGCCGATCTGCCCGAGGCCCGCCTCGCCGGGGTGCGTCCCGGTCTGCCGGGACGGGCGCGGCTGGGGGACGGCCCGCCGCTCGCCGGCCGGCTGCGCTACATGGCGCGGGAGGCCGACGTCGCCACCCGCACCTTCCGTCTCGAATTCGCGGTGCCCAATCCCGAGCTCGCCTTCGCCGCCGGCAGCAGCGCCGATCTCTACCTCGAACTGGAGCCCGTGCCCGCCCACGAGATCGCCAGCAGCACCCTGACCCTGGCCGACGACGGCCGGCTCGGCGTGTTCGTCGTCGAAGCGGAAAACCGGGTGCGTTTCCTGCCGGTGACCATCGTCCGCAGCGCGGGTGGTCGCCTGTGGGTCACCGGCCTGCCGGAGCGGGCGCGCATCGTCACCACCGGCCAGGGCTTCCTGACCGAGGGCGAGATCGTGGAACCGGCGGTGGAGCCCCCGGCGACGGTGGCGGGGCCGGCCTCGTGAGGCGCCTCATCGAGACCGCCTTCGCGCATTCGCGCACCGTGCTGCTGGCCCTGGCGTTGCTGCTGGTGGCCGGTGCGGCCGCCTACCGGAGCATCCCCAAGGAGGCCGATCCCGACATCCAGGTGCCCATCGTCTACGTCTCCGTGCGCCACGAGGGCATCTCGCCGGAGGACGCCGAGCGGCTCCTGGTGCGGCCGCTCGAGCAGGAGCTCAGGGCCCTCGAGGGGCTCAAGGAGATGCGCGCCGTGGCGAGCCAGGACCACGCCTCGGTGACGCTGGAGTTCGAGGCCGGCACCGACATCGACGCCGCCATCGCCGACGTGCGGGAGAAGGTGGATCTGGCCAAGGCCGACTTCCCCGACGGCACCGAGGAGCCGACCGTCAACGAGGTCAACCTGGCGCTGTTCCCGGTCCTCGTCGTGACCCTGTCGGGAGAGGTGCCGCAGCGGGTCCTCTACCGGCTCGCGCGCGAGCTGCGGGACGAGATCGAGGCCCTGCCCCAGGTGCTCGAGGCGGAGCTCGTCGGCGAGCGCGAGGAGCTCCTCGAGGTGGTGATCGACCCCCGCACCATCCTGAGCTACGGGCTCGAGCTCGAATCGGTGCTGCGGGCGGTGGACCGCAACAACCGCCTGGTGGCGGCGGGCGCGCTCGACGCCGCCGAGGGGCGCTACGCCGTCAAGGTGCCGGGCGTGTTCGAGACCTTCGAGGATCTGGCGGCGCTGCCGATCAAGGCCTCGGACGGCCGGGTGGTGCGGCTCGGCGACATCGCCGAGATCCGTCCCACCTTCAAGGACGCCGAGGGCACCGCCCGCTTCAACGGCCGGCCGGCGGTGGCGCTCGAGGTGAAGAAGCGCATCGGCGCCAACATCATCGACACCATCGCCCGGGTGCGGGAGACGGTGCAGCGGGTGCGCGCCCGCTGGCCGGAGGTGATCGAGGTCGGCTTCCTGCAGGACAAGTCCGATCGCATCGCGCGGATGCTGAACGATCTCCAGAACAACGTGCTGAGCGCCATCCTGCTCGTCACCGTGGTGGTGATCGCCGCGCTCGGCCTGCGGTCGGGCCTGCTCGTGGGCTTCGCCGTGCCGGCCTCGCTGCTGACCGGCATCCTGGTGCTCGCGCTGTCCGGCCTCACCGTCAACATCGTGGTGCTGTTCTCGCTCATCCTGTCGGTCGGCATGCTGGTCGACGGCGCCATCGTCGTGACCGAATTCGCGGACCGCAAGATGGCCGAGGGGCTGGACCGCAGGCAGGCCTACCGGCAGGCGGCCATGCGCATGGCCTGGCCGATCACCGCCTCCACCCTGACCACCCTCGCCGCCTTCCTGCCCCTCGTGTTCTGGCCGGGGATCGTCGGCGAGTTCATGAAGTACCTGCCCATCACCCTGCTCGCCACCCTGACCGCCTCCCTCGCCATGGCGCTCGTCTTCGTCCCCGGCCTCGGCGCCATCGTCGGCCGGCCGGGAGCCGCCGATCCCGCCACCATGCGGGCGCTGTCGGCGGCCGAGGGTGGACGGCTCGAGGATCTCCGCGGGCTCACCGGGCTCTACCTGCGGGTGCTGCAGCGGGCGCTGCGTCGGCCGGGCACGGTAGCCCTCGTCCTGTTCGGCCTCGCCATCGCGGTCTACGCCCTCTACGGCGTCTACGGGCGGGGGGTGCAGTTCTTCCCCGATGTGGAGCCCGAGGAATCGCAGCTCCTGATCCACGCCCGCGGCGACCTCTCGGTGCGGGAGCGCGATGCGCTGGTGCGCGAGGTGGAAGACCGCATCCTCGACGTCGAGGGTCTCGAGACGGTCTACGCCCGGAGCGGCCTGAAGCTGCGGGGCGACGGCATCGACGACGACGTGGTGGGCATCGTCCTGCTCGAGTTCCTGCCCTGGGACGAAAGGCGGCCCGTGCGCCGGATCATGGAGGAGATCCGCGCGCGGACCGCCGACATTCCCGGCATCTGGGTCGAGGAACGGGTGCCGCGGGCCGGGCCGCCGGTCGCCAAGCCGGTCGAGATCCGCATCGCCTCGAAGCTCCCCGACCGGCTCGATCCGGTGGTCGAGGCGGTCCGCGCGCGCTTCGAGGCGATGCCCGAGCTGGTGGATGTCAGCGACAGCCGGCCGGCCCCGGGCATCGAATGGCACGTCCTCGTCGACCGCGAGCAGGCGAGCCGCTTCGGCAGCGACATCGCCGGCGTCGGCGCCACCGTCCAGCTCGTCACCAACGGCATCCTGCTCGGCACCTACCGTCCCGACGAGGTGGAGGAGGACGTCGAGATCCGCGCCCGCTTTCCGGTCGAGAAGCGGGGCCTCGGGGCGTTCGACGATCTGGTCGTCAACACGCCGCGCGGTACCGTGCCGCTTTCCACCTTCGTGCGGCGCGTGCTGCGGCCGCGGGTGGGCGATATCGACCGCGTCGACGGGCGGCGGAGCGTCACCGTCTCGGCCGATGTCCGCGAGGGCGTGCTGGTCGACGACGTGGTGCGCGATCTCAAGGCCTGGGTAGCCGCCCAGGACTTCGACCCCGAGGTGCAGATCACCTTCCGCGGCGAGGACGAGGAACAGGCCAAGGCGCAGGCCTTCCTCGGCCGCGCCTTCGCGGTCGCCCTGTTCCTGATCGCCATCGTCCTCGTTACCCAGTTCAACAGCTTCTACCAGGCGCTGCTGATCCTGAGCGCGGTGCTGTTCTCCACCGTCGGCGTGCTGCTGGGCCTGCTGGCCACCGGCCAGCCCTTCGGCATCGTCATGAGCGGGGTGGGCGTGATCGCGCTGGCCGGCATCGTGGTCAACAACAACATCGTCCTCATCGACACCTACAACGAGCTGCGTCGCCGCGGCCTGCCCGCCCGGGAGGCGATCCTGCGCACCGGCGCCCAGCGCCTGCGGCCGGTGTTGCTGACCACCGTCACCACCAGCCTCGGGCTGATGCCCATGGTGCTGCGTCTCAACATCGATCTCATCGGCCGGCGGATCACCGTCGGCGGCCCCTCCACCGACTGGTGGGTGCAGCTCTCCTCGGCGGTGGCCGGCGGCCTCGCCTTCGCCACCCTCTTGACCCTGGTGCTCACCCCCTGTCTGCTCGCCCTCGGGGTGGGCGCGCGCGAGCGGCTCTCGCGCCTCCGGAGCTCGCTGGCGCGGCGGCCGTCGCGCCCGCAGGCCGAGGCCCCCCTCGCCACCCCCGCGGAGTGACCCCATGCGACGTCTCTCTTCCCTGCTGTACCTCCTCCTCGCGGGTTGCGTGGCGGCGACGCCGGCCGACGGGGTGTTCGCCAAATATCCGGGGCTCGAGCGGGCGATCCGGAAGGCCTACGAGGACTACGCCATCGAGCGCAACGGCATGTGCGTCAATCCGGTGATGCAGACCATCACCCGCAGCAAGGTGATCCGCGACGATCCGGAGATGCTGGTGGTGGAGGTCCGCTACGCCTGGACGAGCCCGACCGACAACGCCGGATCCGGCGGCTCGGTGTGCAACGGTTTCGCCACCCGGCGGTTTCTGTTCGCCCGCCAGGGCAAGGTCTTCCAGCTCGTCGACATCACCGGCCAGCGCCGCACCAAGCCCTATTTCACCGTCGGTACCTCGCCCGCCGGCACGACCCTCAAGATCCGCATCCCGGTCTTTCTCGAGGGGCTGGTGCCGGGGCCGGCGGCGCTGCCGAAGCGCTGAGGAGGGGCCTCAGCCGGCCGCCCAGGCGGGCTTGCGCTTCTCGAGGAAGGCCCTGAGCCCCTCCTCGAAGTCCCGGCCGAGGGCGTTGTCGACGATCACCTCGGTGGTCATCGCATAGGCCTCCTCGAGGCCCATCTCGAGCTGGGCGTAGAAGGCGCGCTTGCCCAGGGCCAGCACCTCGCGCGGCTTGTCGAGCAGCCGCCCGGCCATGGCGTCCACCGCCGCATCCAGCTCCGCCCGCGGCACCACCCGGTTGACGAGGCCCGCGCGGCGCGCCTCGGCGGCGTCGATGAAATCGCCGGTCAGCAGCATCTCCATCGCCGTCTTGCGGGGCACGTTGCGGGACAGCGCCACCATCGGCGTCGAGCAGAAGAGGCCGTATTTCACCCCCGAGGTAGCGAAACGGCTGTCCTCGCCGCAGATCGCGAGATCGCAGGCGGCCACGAGCTGACAGCCGGCGGCGGTGGCGATGCCCTCGACGCGGGCGATCACCGGCTGGGGGATGCGGGTGAGCTTGACCATCACCCGCGAGCACTGGTCGAACAGGGCCTTGAGGGCCTCGTAGGTGCGCTCGGCGCCCATCTCCTTGAGATCGTGGCCGGCGCAGAAGGCGCGGCCGCCGGCGCCGGTGATCACCACCACCCGGATGCGGGGATCCTCGGCGATGGCATCGAGGGTCTCGTCGAGGGCGCCGAGGAGGGCCCGCGACAGGGCGTTGAAGGCCGCGGGCCGGTTGAGGGTGAGGCGGGTCACCCCGTCCCCGCGATCCTCCCGCAGCAGTTCCGGTGTGCCGGTCTCGGTCATGGCCCTTCTCCGCTGCTTGCCTGCCCCGTCACCATCGCGGCGTCCTCACCCCGCGAGCGGCCGCCGCCGCTGGACGAAGCGGAAGCGCGGGGCGACGAAGGCGTCGTCGGTGAGCGTCGCGTTGCCGGCGGGATTGGCGCCGCTGACGTGGAAATCGCTGAAGGCCGCCGACTGGTTGACGTAGATGCCGCCGGTCAGGTTCTCCGACAGCGCCACCCCGGCCTCCAGCATGGCCGCCGCGGTGGCCGCCAGCACCTCGCCGTCGGTGCTGTAGACGGCGGCGGTGATGGCCCCCCGTTCCCGCGCCCCGCGGGCCGCCCGCTCGATGGCGTCGAGGGTGCTGTCGGCCTCGATCAGGAAGCTGATGGGGCCGAACCACTCGCGCATGTAGAGATCCTCCTCGCCGCTCTCGGCGTGGACCACGAGCGGGCTGCGCAGGCAGGCCTTCTCGAAGCGCGGATGGGCGAGCGGCGTCGAGGCCCGCAGTACCGCGTCGCCCGCCGCCGCCGCCACCCGGTCGATGCGTTCCAGGGTGTCGGGGTTCTGGATGCAGCCCAGCACCTCGGCCGCCCGCTCGGCTTCCGACAGCAGGCCGTCGATGGCGCCGAGGATGCCCTGCGCCACCTCGTCGAAGCTCTTGCGCCCCTCGTCGGTGGCGATGCCGCCGGCGGGCACGAACAGGTTCTGGGGCGTGGTGCACATCTGCCCCGAGTAGAGGCAGAGGGAGAAGGCGAGGTTGCGGGTCATGCCGGCGAAATCGTCCGTCGAATCGATGATCACCGGATTGACCCCGGCCTTCTCGGTGAAGAGCTGGGCCTGGCGGGCATGGGCCTCGAGCCAGTCGCCGAAGGCACCCGAACCCGTGTAGTCGATGAGCCGGATCTCCGGCCGGGTGGCGAGGGCGGTGGTGATGGGCGCACCCGCGCTGTCCACCGCGAGCTGGACGAGATCGGCCGAAAACCCCTGCTCGCGCAGCACCTCACGCATGGTCTCGACGGTGATCGCGAGCGGCAGCACCGCCCGCGGATGGGGCTTGACGATCACCGGATTGCCGCAGGCCAGGGATGCGAAGAGGCCCGGATAGCTGTTCCAGGTGGGAAAGGTGGAGCAGCCGATCACCAGCGCGAGGCCGCGCGGGACGACGCTGTAGAGCTTCTCGAGCCGTGCCGTGCGGCCCTTGCCGACGGGCTTCTCCCATACCACCCGCGGCGGGATCCGCGTCATCGCCTCGTAGGCCAGCGCCACCGCCTCGAGGCCCCGGTCCTGGGCGTGCGGCCCGCCGGCCTGGAAGGCCATCATGAAACCCTGGCCGGTGGTGTGCATCACCGCATGGGCGAGCTCGAAGCTGCGGCGGTTGAGGCGCTGGAGGATCTCCATGCAGACCCCGACCCGGCCCTCGATGCCGGCCTCCCGCCAGGCGCCCATGGCGCCCTTCGCGCTGCGCAGCATGGCCGGGATGTCGGGGGCGGGATAGCTGATGCCGAGCGGGAAGCCGTAGGGGCTGCGCTCGCTGCCCAGGCGCTCGCCGCTCGATGGCTGATCGAGCTCGAACGGCTTGTCGAGCCGCGCCTCGAACGCACGGCGGCCCTCCTCGGCCGCCGTCTCGCCGTAGATCCGGCCGCTCGGCACCTCGGGAAAGGGGCTCCAGTGACGACGCGCGCGGCAGGCGGCGACCGCCTGTTCGAGACGTTCACGGTGCTGATCGAACAGTGATGACGGCATCCTCCCTCTCCCCGCATGCGCGCCCTTCCGGGGTGCCCCGAAACGGTGGCGCTGCTCTACCAAAGAAGGCCGCCCCGGTCTATCGTGGCGCCATCCGGTGACGCGGGGAGAGGTGTGGTGAGCGAGGCGGTGGTGTTGCTGGCGCGGGACCGTGGGGTGGCGGAGATCACCCTCAACCGTCCCGACAAGCTCAATGCCTTCAACGAGGAGATGCACCGCGAACTCCGGCGCTGCCTCGATGCGGCGGAAGCCGATCCCGAACTGCGGGCGGTCCTGCTGACCGGCGCCGGACGGGGCTTCTGCGCCGGTCAGGATCTGGGCGACCGGACGGTCGCCGAGGGCGCCGAGCCGCCCGATCTCGGCCACACGCTCGAGACCCTCTACAACCCGCTGATCCGCCGCCTGCGCCGTCTCGAGAAGCCGGTGGTCTGCGCCGTCAACGGCGTCGCGGCGGGGGCCGGCGCCAATCTCGCACTCGCCTGCGACATCGTGCTGGCGGCCCGTTCCGCAAGCTTCATCCAGGCCTTCTGCCGCATCGGCCTCGTGCCCGATTCGGGCGGCACCTGGTTCCTGCCCCGGCTCGTGGGCGATGCGCGCGCCCGCGGGCTCGCGCTCCTGGGCGAGAAGCTGTCGGCCGAGGAGGCGGCCGCCTGGGGGCTCATCTGGCGGGCGGTGCCGGACGAGGCGCTCCTGGACGAGGCGCGCGGTCTCGCCCGTCGGCTGGCCGAGGCGCCGACCCGCGGGCTGGCGCTCGTCAAGCGGGCGCTCGATGCCTCCTGGGCCAACGATCTCGACGCCCAGCTCGATCTCGAACGCGATCTCCAGCGCGTGGCCGGCCGCACCGAGGACTACCGGGAAGGCGTGCGCGCCTTTCTCGAAAAGCGCCCGCCGCGGTTCCGGGGGCGGTGATGGGCGCGCTCTCCCGGGAGGCTGTGGTCGGCATCGTGGGCGCCGGCACCATGGGGGCGGGCATCGCCCAGCTCGCCGCCACCGCCGGCCATCGCGTGCGCCTTTACGACGCCCGTCCGGAGGTCGCCCCGCGGGCGATCGCGGGCATCGCCCAGCGGCTCGAGGCCTCGGTCGCCAGGGGCCGGCGGCGCGCGGAGGAGGTGCGGGAGATCCTCGCCCGGCTGGAAGCCGTCTCCGGCCTCGCCGAGCTCGCCCCGGCGGCGCTCGTGATCGAGGCCATCCTCGAGGAGCTCGAGGCCAAGCGGGCGCTCTTCGCCGAGCTCGAGGCGATCCTCGGGCCCGAGGCGATCCTCGCGAGCAACACCTCCTCGCTGTCGATCACCGCCCTCGCCGCGGGTCTCGCGCGGCCTGGCCGCCTCGCCGGCATGCACTTCTTCAATCCGGCGCCGGTGATGCCCCTCGTCGAGATCGTCTCGGGGCTGGAGACCGATCCCGGGGTGGCGGCCACCCTGTTCGACACCGCCGCCGCGTGGGGCAAGGAGCCGATCCGGGTCCGCAACACGCCGGGCTTCGTCGTCAACCGGGTGGCGCGTCCCTTCTACGGCGAGGGCTTCCGGCTGCTGGCCGAGGGGGCGGCGGATCCCGCCACCCTGGATGCCGTCTACCGCGATTGCGGCGGCTTCCGGATGGGGCCCTTCGAGCTGGTCGATCTCATCGGCCTCGACGTCAATCTCGCCGTCACCCGGAGCGTCTTCGCCGCCTGCCACTACGACCGCCGCTACACCCCCTCCCATCTCCAGGAGGAGATGGTCGCGGCGGGGCGTCTCGGCCGCAAGAGCGGCCGCGGGTTCTACGAGTACGGCGAGGGCGCCGCGCGGCCCGAACCGGCGGTGGAGCCCGAGGGTGCGGCGCCGGCCGAGATCCTCGCCGAAGGCCATCTCGGTCCCGCCGAGCCGCTCCTCGATCTCGCCCGCGAGGCCGGCATCCGCGTCCAGTGGCAGCCGCACGGGCCGGGCCTCCTGCATCTCGGCGGCAGCGTGCTGATGATGACCGACGGCACCGCCGCCGAGGAGCATGCGGCGCGTCAGGGGCGGCCGGTGGTGACCTTCGATCTCTGCCTCGACTACCGGACCGCGCCGCGGATCGCCATCGCCGCCGCCGACCGCTGCGGAGCAGGCGATCTCGCGGCGGCCGCCGGGTTCTTCCAGGCCATGGGCAAGCGGGTGATGCGCATCGGCGATCTTCCCGGCATGGTGGTCCTGCGCACCCTCGCCATGCTGGCGGCCGAGGCGGCCGATCTCGTGCACCACGGCATCGCCGCGCCCGAGGCGGTGGATCTCGCCATGCGCAAGGGAGTGAACTACCCCCGCGGTCCCCTCGCCTGGGCCGGGGAGGTGGGCTGGCTGCGGATCGTCGAATGCCTCGACCATCTGGCCCGCGTCTACGGCGAGGAGCGCTACCGCGGCTCCCTCTGGCTGCGACGGCGCCTGTGGCGCGAGGCCCATCGCCATGGATAGGCAGGCCCTCGCCGCCCGCGTCGCCCGCGGCATGTACGCGCGGGATTTCGCCGCCCGGCGCAACGGTGTCGAGATCCTCGAGGTGGGCCCCGGCTTCGCCCGGGTGGCGATGCGGGTGCGCCGCGAGATGCTGAACGGCCACGCCCTCTGCCACGGCGGCTACATCTTTCTGCTCGCCGACAGCGCCTTCGCCTACGCCTGCAACGCCGACAACCACGTCACGGTGGCACTCGCCTGCCACATCTCCTTCGTCGCCCCGGCGCGGGAGGGCGACCGGCTGGTGGCAGTGGCGCGGGAGGCGGCGAAGGCCGGTCGTACCGGCGTCTATGATGTCACCGTGCTCGACCAGGACGGCACCACCATCGCCATCTTCCGCGGCAACAGCTACCGCACCCGGGGCCAGGTGGTGCCATCGGCGGCGCCGCCGGAGGCCTAGAGGGGCAGATCGCGGGGATCGCGTCCGCGCATCCGCATCAGGAACTTGGCGATGCGCGGGGCGGGATCGGCGATGTCGGCGGGATGCCGCCAGCGGGCGCCGATGGCCTCGCGGGCGGCCAGCAGACAGGCCGCCGGCCCCTCCTCGGCCAAGAGCTCCCGGCAGAGCTTGAGATAGACGCCGGGATTGAGCATCCGCCGTCCCACCACATAGCTGGTGGGGCTCGTGACCTCGCCGCAGGCGGCCTCCACCAGGAGCCGCGGCAGGTGCAGGCCGCAATCGAGGAAGTAGCGGACGTAGCCGGGCAGGCGGGGATTGATCTCGATCACCCTGGGCGTGCCGCAGCGGGCGTCGATCTTGAACTCCACCTCCGCCGGTCCCTGCCATCGGAGATGGTCGAAGAAGGGCAGCACGGCCTCGACCAGGGCCGGCTCGTGGCTGCTCTCGACGAGGGCGGCGAGGCCGCCTTTTGCCGGGTACTGGCGGATCTTGCGCAGGGTGAACCAGGCGACGAGCCGCGAGCGGCGGTCGAACAGCAGGGTGGCGGCGCGCATCGCCGTCGGCGGACCGGGCACATATTCGCACAGGAGATCGTCCGGGCCGGCGGCGCGCCGGGCGGCGGCGGCATCCGCGAAACGCCGCACCCCGCGCGCCCCGCCGACATCGAAGCGGGGCTTGACGACCACCGGCCCCGTCGCCTCCGCGGGGGTGAAAAGCCGCGGCGCCGGGATCCCGAGACGCGCACACAGGCGATGGGTCCGGCACTTGTCGTAGGCCGCCAGCACCGTCTCGTGGTCGGGGAAGGTCAGTGCGAAATGCCGCGCCAGCAGCGATCGCGCTCGGCTGAGCCGGACCACATCGGCGGAGCTCATGGCCAGCAGCAGCTCCACGCCCGCCGCCCGCAGCCGTTCGGCGAGGCGCGCCGGCGGAAGATCGTCCGGCAGGCGCAGATGCGTCCCGCAGTAGCGCGATCGCAGGCCGAGCGCCGGCATCCGCGGATCGCAGCCGATCACCGCGTGACCGCCCCGGCCGAGATCCCGGATCACGGCCAGAGCCGCGCGATCCAGCGCTCGCGTCACCGCCACCCGGGTCACCTTGCCGCGCTCCGCTCTACGAGGGCGTGAGGACGTCTGTGAACTTGTAGCGTCGCGCGACCCAGCGGTGGAGCCGGAACACGGGTCGCGCCACGAGGTTTTCCGCCCCTCCGGGCCCGCGGAAGTAGAGCCGGGTGGGGAGGAAGTCGAAGCCGCGGCGGGCCTTGAGCCGGTGCTGCAGGATGCCGCCGTAGAGACGCCGGAGCCCGAGCTCGGTCGCCCGGCGCACCGGCAGGTAGTAGCCCATGTTGAAATAGAGGAACGATCCGCGGGTCTCGGGCAGAAAGCCGCAGAAGGACAGATGGCCGACGCGCCCGTCGTGCACGACGGCCGCGAAGCCCACCAGCTCCCGGCCGGCGAAGGCCCCGAAGATGATGCAGCGCTCGCCCAGATGCTGCCTGAGCAGCGGCAGCAGGCGCGGACCGTAGGGATAGGGTACGTCGGGATTGAGGCGACGGTGATGGGCGAGGGCGATCCCGTGCAGCCGGTCGGCCAGAGGCTCCGGATCGGCGATCTCCCGGATCTCGATGCCGCTGCGGGCGAAGACGCGGATCTCCCTGCGCACCATGCTGGGAAGGGTCGGCGAGCGGGCCCGCAGCGCCTCCAGATAGCCGTCGAAATCCGACCAGGCGATGTCCATGTAGGCGACGGGATTGTCGAGGGTGGCGAGGAAGCCGCGGTCGCGGAGGAGGCCCTGGAGCTCGCTGTCGGTGGCCGGCACCCGGCGGAAGACGAGCGGCAGGCCGCGCTCGCGCGCCCGTTCCAGCAGCCGGTCGAGGAGCTCCGCGCGCCGCGGGCCGAAGAGGGCGGGATCGCAGTCCTTGTGGGGTCCCACCAGCAGGCAGGGCACGAAGGAGACGCCCAGCCGGGCCAGCGGCCGGCGCAGGCGACCCAGAAGCACGCGGTCGGGAGAATGGAAGCAGTCCTGGCTCGCGACCTCGCGCAGGACGGCGGCGGCGGTCAGCCGTCCGCCCTCCTCGAGGGCGAGGTAGAGGGGGCACTCGTCGCGGGCGGCCTCGTCGAGGGCGCGCAGCCAGCCGTGGCCCACCATCATGCCGGGCGACAGCCGCGTCCAGACGTCCTCGTCGAAGGCGGTGACCCGGTCGGTGGACCGGAGGCGGGTTGCCGTGTCGGCCGGTGGCCGCGTCCGCGTCGCGGTCTCGCTCATCTGCCGTTCCCTGCGATCCTGCCGCCGCACGGGGGCGCGCCCGGATGTCCGGTGGCCGCGGCGCGCGCCGCGGCCCGTTACGGATAGGCGCGATGCGGCGATGACGCCACCCGCGGATCGCGGGCGCCATATCATCGGGCACCATATCATGGTGGGGATCGCCACCGGGCTCCGGCTGGAGGCGTCGGCGACTTGAAAATTCGCCCGCCGCCCGTGATCTTGGACCCGCTTCAGGAGGGACCGCCGGGAGGGAGGTTGCCATGCGGCATGCGCGTGCGCCCAGGAAGGAGGAACTCGATCCGATCGAGATGGCGAGCCGGGACGAGATCGAGGCGCTGCAGCTCGACCGTCTCAAATGGTCGCTGCGGCATGCCTACGACAACGTTCCCTTCTACCGCGAGCTGTGGGACGAGAAGGGGGTGCATCCCGAGGACGTGCACGCGCTCGAGGACCTGCGGCGGTTTCCCTTCGTCACCAAGCAGGATCTGCGGCGCTACTACCCCTTCGGCATGTTCGCCGTGCCGCGCGAGCAGGTGGTGCGCATCCACGCCTCCTCCGGCACCACCGGCAAGCCGACGGTGGTCGGCTACACGCGCAACGATCTCGAGACTTGGTCGGAGGTGGTGGCCCGCTCCCTGCGCGCGGCCGGCGCCCGGCCCGGCGAGATCATCCACGTGGTGTACGGCTACGGCCTGTTCACCGGCGGGCTCGGCCTCCACTACGGGGCCGAGCGCATGGGGATGACGGTGGTGCCCATGTCGGGCGGCATGACCGAGCGCCAGGTCCAGCTGATCGCCGATTTCCGGCCGCAGGTGATCGCCGTCACCCCCTCCTACATGCTGGCCATCGCCGACGAGTTCGAGCGTCAGGGGCTCGACCCCCGCGAGAGCTCGCTCGAGGTGGGGGTGTTCGGGGCCGAGCCCTGGACCGAAGCCATGCGCCGCGAGATCGAGGAGCGCTTCGCCATGGACGCGGTCGACATCTACGGGCTGTCCGAGGTGATCGGCCCGGGGGTGGCGATGGAGTGTATCGAGACCAAGGACGGGCTGCACGTATGGGAGGACCATTTCCTGCCCGAGGTGATCGATCCGGCCACCGGCGAGGTGCTGCCCGACGGCGAGATGGGCGAGCTCGTCTTCACCTCCCTTTCCAAGGAGGCTTTTCCGGTGATCCGCTACCGCACCCGGGACCTCACCCGGCTGCTGCCGGGCACCGCCCGCAGCATGCGGCGGATGGAGAAGATCACCGGCCGCAGCGACGACATGCTGATCATCCGCGGCGTCAATCTGTTCCCCTCCCAGATCGAGGAGCTCCTCGAGGCGGATCCCCGCCTCACCCTCCACTACGTGCTCGAGGTGCGGCGGGACGGTCCCCTCGATCAGCTCACGGTGCTGGTCGAGGCGCGGCCGGAGGCGGCGGAGGCGTCCGTACGCGAGGCGGCGGAGGCCGAGCTGCGGCACCATATCAAGAGCCGCATCGGCGTCAGCGCCGCGGTACGGGTGACCGAGCCCGGAAGCATCGAGCGCTCGATGGGCAAGGCGAAGCGCATCGTCGATCTGCGCAAGAGCGGCTGACGGGCGGGCGCCTCAGGGCTCGAGGCGGCGGCGGGCGGCGAGCAGCGTGTTGTAGAGCAGACAGGCCACCGTCATCGGCCCCACGCCGCCCGGCACCGGGGTGATGGCGGCGGCCCGCTCCGCCGCTTCGGCGAAGGCCACGTCGCCGACCAGACGGCTCCCGCCGTCGTCCTCGATGCGATTGATGCCCACGTCGATCACCACCGCCCCCTCGCGGACCCAGTCGCCGCGCACCATTTCCGGCCGGCCGACGGCGGCCACCAGGATCTCCGCCTCGCGGCAGCGGTCGGCGAGATCGCGGGTGCGCGAATGGGCCAGGGTGACGGTGGCATCGGCGCCCAGCAGCAGCGCCGCCATCGGCTTGCCGACGATGTTGGAACGCCCCAGCACCAGCGCCCGACGCCCGCGCAGCCCCTCGCGGCCGAGCACCGATTCGAGCAGCATCATGCAACCGAGCGGCGTGCAGGGCAGCAGCAGGCCGGCCTCGCGCGGCCGCGCGGCGGCCCACATGCGGCCGACGTTCACGGGGTGGAAACCGTCCACGTCCTTGGCCGGATCGATCGCCTCCAGCACCACCCGGCCGTCGATGCCGGCGGGCAGGGGGAGCTGCACCAGGATGCCGTGCACCGAGGGGTCGGCGTTGAGAGCGGCGAGGCGGGCGAGGAGGGCCTCCTGGCCGATGTCGGCCGGCAGCCGCTCGACCTCGCCCGCGATCCCCACCTCCGCCGCCATCTTCGCCTTGGTGCGCACGTAGACCTGGCTCGCCGGGTTCTCGCCCACCAGCAGCACCACGAGGCGCGGCACGACGCCGTGCCGCCAGCGCAGCGCCGCCACCTCCTCGGCCACCCGTGCCCGCAGCGCCGCCGCCCGGGCCCGACCGTCGATGATCTCCGCCATGTCGCCGCTCTCCCTCCGTTTCTGCGCGCCCTTCCTAACGCCGGCGAGCCTGCCCGCCGCGGGCCCCCGCCTCCGCCGTCAGCGCGACCGCGCGTTCCCGCAGGGCGACGGGCGGGCCGCGCAGCAGCACGCGCTTGCGGCGCGAGGCGACGCCGCTCCGCAGCTCGACCGCCGAAACGGGCACCCCGAGCGCGCGGGCGAGCAGCCGGCGCACCGCGAGATTGGCGCGCCCGCCTTCCGCCGGCACCGCCACCCGGACGGCCAGCCAGGCGCCGCCCGCCGCGTCCTCGACGATCCCGGTGATCCGGTCCTCGCCGCCCCGCGGCGTCACCCGGACCGCGAGCTCGAGACCCGCACCGGTCGTCCGCCAGGGTACCGCCACCGCCGGTTCCCGCTCAGAAGCACAGCAGCTCGAAGGCGAGATCGCGGACGAAGTAGAGGGCGAGGATGAGGACGATCGGCGAGATGTCGAGGCCGCCGAAGCTGGGCAGGAAATTGCGGATCGGGGCCAGCAGCGGCTCGGTGATGCGGTGGAGGAATTCCCCCACCTGCCAGACGAAGCGGTTGTGGGTGTTGAGGACGTTGAAGGCGACCAGCCAGCTCAGCACGACCGAGGCGATGAGGAGCCAGATGTAGATCGAGACGACCGTGTCGATCAGTCTGCAGAGCGCGTACATATCGCTTCGCCCCTTCGCCCGGGCCGCCGACGCCCCTCCGGTTAGCGGATCCGGTTGCGGGCGGCAAGCGTCGCCGGGCGCCGCCGCCTGCGATCGGGCGACCGCAGGCGGCCCGTCGGCTCAGGCGGGAAGGCGCGCTTTCTCGAACGACGCCACCGCGTCGGCGAGGCGGCGCAGGGCGAAGACGAGCGAGGATTCGTCCCGCATGCGGAAGGCGGTGCTCACGAGCAGGGCGGCGCTGATCACCGCCTCGCTGCGCTCGTCCCGCGGCTCCGCCGCCCGGGGCGGGATCTCCCCGCTCTTCTGTTCGTAGTCGAGAATCGCTGCCAGAGCCTTCATTCTCGCTTCCCTCGATGCAGTTGGCGCAAACACGCAGGTCCTCCAAAAAAGAGCCCCCGCAAGCGGCTGCTCGGCGGGGGCGCAGTGAGGGAGGGAGGCACCGTCTGACTTGACGCGCCGAACATAGCCTTAACCGAAATCCACGTCAACAAGAAATGCATCGGCTGTACTTAAAAACATCAATGACTTCACCGCAAAGCCTTGTCGACTCTTGCGGAAAATTTTGCGACAAGTTTATCCATTTTCAACGCACCCAAGACCAGAACCGGAAATTCACGTGTTTTCAAGGAGTTGGCCGGCAAAGTCACATCAAGCATCACTTCAAGCGCCGTCCCGGCGCCGATCCCCTCACGGATCGCGCGGATCCCCGGCACCGGTTCATATCAAACTTCGAAAACGAACGCTAGCACAAAATGTTAGGTGAAAATTCTCAGATCAGACTTGATGGAATCGCGACATTCATGTCGGCGGCGCGCTCAGCATCAGGAACATCGTCAGCGCATCCTCCGTCTCCGGGTCGAGCTCGAAGGCCAGATGCATGCGTTCCGCACCGGCCCGCAGCACCCGCGCCGCCAGCCCCCCGGGGACGCCGAAGCAGCCGCATTCGAGCCGCACCCGCCGCCCCTGCCAGTCGGGGCGCCCGGGCAGCACCGCGGCGCCGCCCAGGGAGATGTCGAGGAGGCCCGCCTCCAGGGTCTCCCCCTCCCGCACCACCCTGACCGGCAGGGTCACCGCATAGCGGCGATACAGCCGGCGGTCCTCGATCGGATCGTCCTGCGCGTCCACGGGCGGATGGGGGCTGCGCATGCGGCTTCGCTCCTCGCTCGGCCGCCGGAGGGCTGTCGCGGAAGCGGGTGGCGGCCGGCCATCCGGTATAGCGGCGCCGGGTTAAGGGCCGGTTAACGACCGCTCTGGCGGTGGGGCCTCGTCCTCTGGTATAGAGCCGCCAGTTTCCCGCCCGGAAGGACGACAGCGGCTTTTCGAGGAACGATGGCCGGACACTCCCAGTTCAAGAACATCATGTACCGCAAGAACCGCCAGGACGCCGCCCGGGCACGGCGGTTCACGCGGCTGGTGCGCGAGATCCAGGTGGCGGCCCGCTCCGGGCTGCCCGATCCCGCCCACAACCCCCGTCTCAGGAGCGCCATCCAGGCCGCCAAGGCGGCCAACGTGCCCAAGGAGAACATCGAGCGCGCGATCAGGAAGGGCCAGGGCGGCGAGGGCGAGGCCTACGAGGAGGTGCGCTACGAGGGCTACGGCCCGGGCGGGGTGGCGATCATCGTCGAGGCCCTGACCGACAACCGCAACCGCACCGCGGCCGAGATCCGCGCCGCCTTCAGCAAGCACGGCGGCAGCCTCGGCGAGAGCGGCAGCGTCGCCTTCCAGTTCGAACGCGTGGGGATCGTGCGCTATCCGGCCGAGGCGGCGGACGCCGACAGCATGCTCGAGGCGGCCATCGAGGCCGGCGCCGAGGACTGCCAGAGCGGCGAGGAAGGGCACGAGATCCGCTGTGCGCCGGAGGAGCTGGCGGCCGTGCGGGACGCCCTCGAGGCGCGCTTCGGCCCGCCCGAGGAGGCGGTCCTCACCTGGCAGCCGCAGGTCACCGTGCCGGTGGCCGAGGACAAGGCTCAGACCCTCTTCAAACTCCTGGAAGCGCTCGACGAGAGCGACGACGTCCAGCGCGTGGTGGCCAACTTCGAAGTTTCCGAGGAGGTCCTGGCACGGCTCGCGTGATCCGCGTCCTCGGTCTCGATCCGGGCCTGCGGCGCACTGGCTGGGGCATCGTCGAGGCGGACGGCAACAGTCTCCGGTACCGGGCCTGCGGCACCGTCGAGGTCGCCGCCGAGGGCGACCTCGCGCTCCGGCTGCAACGGCTCTACGATGCGCTGGCCGCCACCATCCGCGAGTTCCGCCCCCGCGAGGCGGCGGTGGAGGAGACGGTGGTCAACCGCAACGCCGGCTCCTCGCTGAAGCTCGGCCATGCCCGCGGGGTGGTGCTGCTGGCCGCCGCCCACGGCGGCCTCGCGGTGCACGAGTACGGCGCCAAGACGGTGAAGCGGGCGGTGACCGGCACCGGCGGCGCCGACAAGCGGCAGGTGGCGAGCATGGTGCGCATGCTGCTGCCCGGCTGCGGCAACCCCGGCACCGATGCCGCCGACGCCCTCGCGGTCGCCATCTGCCATCTCCACCACCGGGCCGGCCGGGCGCTGCTGGCGGCGGTCCCGCCATGATCGCGCTCCTGCGCGGCCGGGTCGCCGTGTCCGAGGAGGAGGCGGTGGTGATCGACGTCGGCGGGGTGGGCTACCGGGTGTTCTGCGACGCCCGCACCCTGGCCGCCCTGCCGCCCGCGGGCGAGGCGGTGGAACTCCTGATCGAGACCCACATGCGCGAGGGGGCGATCCAGCTCTTCGGCTTCCGCGACCGGGCGGGCCAGCACTGGTTCCGCCTGCTGCAGAACATCCAGGGGGTGGGGGCGCGTCTCGCCCTGGCGCTGCTCTCCGCGCTCACCCCCGAGGAGCTCGCCGCCGCCATCGCCGCCCAGGACCGCAGCGCCCTCGCCCGGGCGAACGGCGTCGGCCCGCGCCTCGCCGGCCGCATCATCGCCGAGCTCGAGGACCGGCTGGGCAGTCTGCCGCCGGCGATGGCCGCCGGTCCCGCCGCCGCCTCCCCCGGCGACGACGCCCTCGGTGACGCGGTGTCGGCGCTCCTGCATCTGGGCTACGGCCGCAGCGAGGCCCATCGGGCGGCCACCCTGGCGCGCGACCGGCTCGGGCCGGAGGTCGCGGTCGACCGGCTCATCCGCGAGGCCCTGAAGGAGCTCGCCCCGTGACCGACCGGCTGACCACCCGCGAGGAACTCGCGGAGGATCTCGACCAGGGGCTGCGCCCCCGCCGCCTCGACGCCTTCATCGGCCAGGAACGTCAGCGCGCCAATCTGCGGGTGTTCATCGACGCCGCCCGCGGCCGCAGCGAGCCCCTCGACCATGTGCTGTTCGCCGGCCCGCCCGGCCTCGGCAAGACCACCCTCGCGCAGATCGTCGCCGCCGAGCTCGGGGTCGGGTTCCGCATGACCTCGGGGCCGATCATCGTCCGCGCCGGCGATCTCGCGGCGCTGCTCACCAACCTCCAGCCGCGCGACGTGCTGTTCATCGACGAGATCCACCGCCTCGCCCCGGCGGTGGAGGAGATCCTCTATCCGGCGATGGAGGACTTCAAGCTCGACCTCATGATCGGCGAGGGGCCGGCGGCCCGGTCGGTGCGCATCGATCTGCCGCCCTTCACGCTGATCGGCGCCACCACCCGCACCGGTCTCCTGACGACGCCGCTGCGCGACCGCTTCGGCATCCTCGCCCGCCTCGACTTCTATGCGGTCGAGGAGCTCGAGGCGATCGTCGCCCGTGGCGCCGCCCTGCTCGGGCTCGAACTGGCGCCCGAGGGGGCGCGGGAGATCGCCCGCCGCGCCCGCGGCACGCCCCGCATCGCCACCCGCCTGCTGCGCCGGGTGCGCGATTTCGCCACCGTCCGGGGCGACGGGCCGGTGGACGCGGCGCTGGCCGACGAGGCGCTGACCCGGCTCGAGGTGGACCATCTCGGCCTCGACGCCCTCGACCGCCGCTATCTCGGGGCCATCGCCCACAACTACGGCGGCGGGCCGGTGGGCATCGACACTCTGGCGGCGGCGCTCTCCGAGCAGCGCGACACTCTCGAGGAAACGGTGGAGCCCTTCCTGCTCCAGCAGGGCCTCCTGCAGCGCACCCCGCGCGGCCGGGTGCTGACCCGCCTCGCCTGGCGGCATCTGGGGCTCGAGATGCCGGCGCGCCTGCTCGACCAGCCCGAGCTGTTCGACGGGAAGGCGGATTGAGGGTCGGCGGGAAGCATCGCGCCCGCTTCCGCGTCTATTACGAGGACACCGACGCGGGAGGGATCGTCTACCATGCCAACCATCTGCGCTTCGCCGAGCGCACCCGCACCGAGATGCTGCGGGAGTGGGGGTTCGACCATCCCGGCCTGCGGGACCGCCACGGTGTCCAGTTCACCGTCCGCCGCTGCCGCATCGAGTTCCTCGGCCCGGCCCGGCTCGACGAGATGCTGACGGTGGAGACCGAGGTCCTGGAGATGCGCGGTGCCCGGCTCGAGCTCCTGCAGCGCATCCGCGGCGAGCGGGGTCCGGTGGCCGAGATCGCCGTCACCCTGGCGCTGGTCGATCTGCGGATGCGGCCGGTGCGCGTCGACCGCATCCTGCCCACGGGGCCGTCCGCCGGCGGCCGTTCGGAGGGCTGAGGTTCCCGCTTGACAGCCTTTCGGACGAAACTGATACCTCGGTATCCACGATCGACGCGTGACCCGTCCGGAGCCGCGCACTATCTCCGGTGGTGTTGCCGGGACCCCCGGCAGCCTTCTCGCAACGCAGGAAACGACGCGACATGGATAGCGACGTGATCACCGGCGCCGGTCTCGGCGATGCGACGGCGGGCACCAGCCTCCTCGAGCTCGTGCTCGACGCCGATCCGGTCGTCAAGCTCGTCATGCTGCTGCTGCTGCTGGCCTCCATCTGGTGCTGGGCGGTGATCATCGACAAGACGGTGCGGCTGGGCCGGCTGCGCCGCAAGGCCAATCTCTTCGAGCGGCTGTTCTGGTCCGGCGCCTCGCTGGACGAGCTCTACCGGCGGCTCGCCAAGCGCCCCGATCACCCCATGGCCCTCATCTTCACCAACGCCATGGCGGAATGGAAGGAGGCGCCGCGCAACCTCGATCCCGAGGGCCAGCGCAACCTGATCGAGCGGGTGACGCGGGTAATGGAGCTCACCCTGCAGCGCGAGATGGTGGCCCTCGAGCGCAGCCTGCCGTCGCTCGCCACCATCGGCGCCACCGCCCCCTTCGTCGGCCTGTTCGGCACCGTCTGGGGCATCATGAACAGCTTCCAGTCCATCGCCCTCACCAAGAACACCACCCTTGCGGTGGTGGCGCCGGGCATCGCCGAGGCCCTGTTCGCCACCGCGATGGGTCTCCTGGCCGCGATCCCGGCGGTGGTGGCCTACAACAAGCTGTCGGAGATGCTCGATGCCTACGCCGAGCGGCTCGGCAGCTTCAGCGACGAGTTCGGGGTCGTGCTCGGGCGCGAGCTCGACACGCGCAGGGTCGCCTGAGCGGTGGCCGGAACGCCGTTGCGCCGGGTGCGGCGGCGGTCGCGACGCGGTCGCGACCGCCACCACATGGCGGAGATCAACGTCACCCCCTTCGTCGACGTCATGCTGGTGCTGCTGATCGTGTTCATGATCACGGCGCCGCTGCTGACCACCGGCGTCAACGTCGATCTGCCGCGGGCGGAGAGCTCGCCGCTGCCGGGCCAGGACGAGCCGCTGGCGGTGACCCTCGCCGCCGACGGCACCATCTATCTCCAGGACAGCGCCGTGCCGCTCGAGGGTCTGGCGCCGCGCCTCGCCGCCATCACCGGCGAGAACCGGGAGACGCGGATCTTCGTGCGCGGCGACCGCAGCATCGACTACGGGCGGGTGATGGCGGTGGTGTCGGCCATCAACCGCGCCGGCTTCACCCGTGTCGCCCTCGTCACCGAGGCGCCCGCGGGCGCCGCCGCGGCGCCGCCCGCGAACCGCATGCGGGCCGATGCCGGGCGCCCGGCCGCGGGCCCCGAACGCTGAGGCGGAGACCGTGCGACGGGCGCTGCTGCTGTCCTTCCTCCTGCATCTGACGGTGGTCGGCGTCGTCTGGCTGGGCGGGCTGCTGCCGGGACGGCGCCTGCCGGTGGAGGAGGCGGTGACGGTGGAGATCGTGGCCGAGCTGCCGCCCAGCGAGGAGGCGGAGACGACCCCGCCCGAACCGGAGCCGGTGGCCGCCGCACCGCTGCCCGAACGCAGCGCCGCGAGCCCGCCGCCGGAACCCGAGCCGCCACCCGCTCCGGAACCGGAACCGGAGCCGGAACCCGAGCCGCCCGTCCCGCCGCCCGCGCCGCCGGAGCCCCCGGCACCGGAGGTGAAGCTGGCCGAGCAGGTGCCCGAGCCGGCGCCGGCCCCGCCGGCCCCGGTCGAAGCCGCACCGCCGCCCCCGCCGCCGGCGGTGGAGAAGGAGCCCGAACGGGCGGTCGCCCGCATCGTGCGCCCGCCCCGGCCGAAGCCGCAACCGCCGGGGCCGAAGCGGGAGGTGAAGCTGGCCGCCGCCAAGGCGCCGAAGCCGAGACTGCGGCCGGAGCGGCCCGAACGGCGTGCCGATGTCACCGAGGCCGAGAAGGACGAGCCCTTCGACACCCTGCTGCGCAGCGTCGAACGGCTCGACAAGCGGGTGCGGGCCGAGCGCAAGCGGGAGGGACGCGGTCGCAGGGAGGCGGCCGGCCGGCAGCCGGCGAAGCGGCCGGGAGAGAGCGAGAACGCGGTCTCCCTTGCGGCCCTCCAGACGATGGTCGAGAAACAGATCTACCGCTGCTGGATCGTTCCGGTGGGCGCCAAGGGGGTGGGGAAGATGCAGGTCGTGGTGCGCTTTTCCGTCGATCCCGACGGCTCGGTGCGGCGGCCGCGGGTGGTGGACGGCGAGCGCTTCGCCCGCGATCCCGTCTTCCGCATCGTCGCCGAGAGCGCGATGCGCGCGGTGCGGCAATGCTCCCCGCTGCGGCTGCCGCGGGAAAGCTATGCCCAGTGGCGCGACATCGAGATGAACTTCGATCTGGAACGGGCGTTGAACGGATGACGGAACGAGGTCTCACCCGACGCCGGCTGCTCATGGCCGGTAGCGCCCTCGCCCTGGGCGGGGTGCCCTTCGCCGCGCGCGGTCAGCTCCGCGTCGACATCACCCGCGGCCAGGTGGAGCCGCTGCCGATCGCCGTCAGCCCCTTCGCCGGCGACGGTGCGGGGGCGGCCGAGCTCGGGCGTCGGACGGCCGAGGTGATCGCCGCCGATCTCGACGGTTCCGGCCTGTTCCGCACCATCGACCCGCGCGCCTACATCCAGGGCCCGGAGGAACTGCGCGATCTGCCGCGCTTCGCCGACTGGCGGCAGATCAACGCCCAGGCGCTGGTGACGGGGGTGGTGCGCACCGGCGGCGCCGAGGGGCTCACGGTGGAGTTCCGGCTGTGGGACGTCTTCGCCGGCACCCAGATGACCGGCTTCCGGTATACCCTCGCGCGGCGGCTGTGGCGGCGGGTGGCGCACAAGATCGCCGATGCGGTCTACGAGCGGATGACCGGCGAGAAGGGCTATTTCGACACCCGCATCGTCTACGTCAGCCAGACCGGGCCGGCCACCGACCGCGTCAAGCGCATCGCCATCATGGACCAGGACGGGGCCAACCACCGCTTCCTCACCCGGGGGCGCGAACTGGTGCTCACCCCCCGCTTCACCCCGGACGCGCGGCGGGTCGCCTATCTCGCCTACCGCGGCCGCACCCCCGGCATCTTCCTGCGCGATCTGGCGAGCGGTCGCGACCGCCGCATCGGCAGCTTCGCCGGCATGAACTTCAGCCCCCGCTTCTCGCCCGACGGGCGGGTGATGCTGATGACCATCGCCCGCGAGGGCAACTCCGACATCTTCGCCTTCGACCTGTCGAGCCGCCGTCTCGTGCGCCTCACCGACCATCCGGCCATCGACACCTCGCCGAGTTTCTCGCCGGACGGTCGCGAGATCGTCTTCAACTCGGATCGCGGCGGCAGCCCCCAGCTCTACGTCATGGCCCGCGACGGCGGCAACCCGCGGCGCATCAGCTTCGGTGCCGGCCGCTACGGCAGTCCCGTCTGGTCGCCCCGCGGCGACTTCATCGCCTTCACCAAGATCAAGGGCGGCTACTTCCATATCGGCGTGATGCGCCCCGACGGCAGCGACGAGCGGCTGATCACCCGCAGCTTCTTCGACGAGGCGCCGGTCTGGTCGCCCAACGGCCGGATCATCATGTTCACGCGCCAGGATCCGGCCACCGACCGTACGCGGCTGATGCGGATCGATCTCTCCGGCTACGATCTGAAGGAGATTCCGACCCCCACCGATGCCTCCGACGGTGACTGGTCGAACTTGATCCCCTGACCCCGGATCCTGTATGCGATGCCCGACGGACCCGCATCGGCACCTTCCCCGCCCCACTCCTCGTCACCGCAACCCGAGAGGCCTCCCATGCTGCGTCGCATCCTGCCCTTCGTCCTCCTCGCCTTCGTCCTCGCCGCCTGCAGCGCCACTCCCGACCGGGCGAGCAGTGGCGCCGCGGGAGGCACCGCCGCCGAGGCCGCCGACGGCATCGGCGCCGAAGGTCTGGCCGACGGCGACATCGCCCAGAGCGAGCTCGAGGGGGCGCCGATGCCCGGCAGCCAGGAGGATCTCGAGATCAACGTCGGCGACCGGGTGTTCTTCGCCTTCGACAGCGCCGCCCTCGACGAGGCCGCCCAGGAGACCCTCGACCGCCAGGCGGCCTGGCTCATGCAGTTCCCCGATCTCACCGTCACCGTCGAGGGCCATGCCGACGAGCGGGGCACCGCCGAGTACAATCTGGCGCTCGGCGAGCGCCGCGCCGCCGCGGTCAAGAACTATCTGGTGGCCAAGGGCATCGATCCCGACCGCATCCTCACCATTTCCTACGGCGAGGAGCGGCCCGTCGATCCGGCCCACAACGAGGCGGCCTGGGCGCTCAACCGCCGGGCCGTGACGGTGGTCAACGTCGTCAACTGAGGCCGTCACGAGGAGCCTACCGATGCGTCTCGTTCCGCTGGCGGCCGGACTCCTGCTGACGGTCGCCGCGCCCGTTTCGCCGGCGGCGCCGGCGGCGATGCCGGATCCGGCGTCGCTGCAGCGGGAGATCGACGGGGCGAGGGATCTGCTGCGCTTCGCCCAGGCGACCCCCGGCGGCAGCGACCGTCTTGCCGGCTTCGAGGCGCGGCTGCAGCGGCTGGAGGAGGAGCTGCGGCGCCTCACCGGCAGGCTCGAGGAGCTCGAATACCGCCAGCGCCGGCTCGAGCGGGCGTTGACCGCCGCCCCCTCGACGCCACCCACCGCCGGGGCGGGCGAGGCTGAGGGGCGAGCAGGCGTTGCCGGCGATGCGTCCCCCGCCCCGCGGGCGGTCGCGGAACCGCTCGCCGCACCCGGTCGCGGCGAGGGGCCGGCGGCCCCGCTTCCCGAGCCCGATGCGGCGGCCAGGAGGGGCTACGTGCTGGGTACCCTGCCGGCGGACGCCTTGCGCGAGCCGCCCGCCTCTCCGGCCGAAGGCGCGGCGGCCGCGACCGCTCCCGCCGGCGCCTCGCCCGAGGAACGCTACGAGGCGGCGCTGGCCCTCCTCGAGAGCGGCGATTTCGACGCCGCCGAGAAGGCGTTTTCACGCTTTCTCGAGGATTTCCCCGACCACCCGAAGGCCGCGAGCGCCGCCTTCTGGCTGGGCGAGACCTTCTTCTTCCGCCAGGACTACGCCACCGCCGCCTCGGTCTACGCCCGCAACTACCGCACCTACGGCCCGGAGGCGCCGCGTGCCCCCGACACGCTCCTCAAGCTGGGCATGGCGCTGGCCGCCATCGGCGATCGCGAACGCGCCTGCCAGACCTTCGCCGAGCTGGAGCGACGCTATCCGAGGGCACCGGCACCCGTCCGCCAGGCCCTCGAACGTGAGCGGACGGCGGTCGGCTGCAGCTGACACGGTCCCCCTCGGCCCGGAGGAATTCGCCGGGCTGATGGCCCGCTTCTCGCCCTTCGAACCGCGGCCGCGCCTCGCCGTCGCCCTCTCCGGCGGCGCCGACAGCATGGCGCTCCTGGCCCTCGCCCGCGACTGGCTGCGCGAACGGGAAGGGGATCTCCTGGCCCTGATCGTCGATCACGGGCTGCGCCCCGGCTCGGATCGCGAGGCGACGCGGGTGGCGGGCTGGGCGCGGGCCCTCGGCGCCCGGGCGGAGATCCTGCGCTGGGAGGGGCCGAAACCGGTCTCCCGCATCCAGGAGCGGGCGCGGGAAGCGCGCTACCGGCTGCTTCGAGACGCCTGCCGGCGGGCCGGTGTCCTGCACCTGGCGACCGCCCATCACCGCGACGATCTCGCCGAGACGGTGGCCCTCCGCAGGATGCGGGGAAGCGGTGCGCGGGGTCTGGCCGGCATGTTCGCCGAACGGTTCTTCGAGGAGCTGCGGCTCCTGCGCCCTCTGCTCGCGATCCCGCGGGCACGGCTCGAGGCGACCCTGCGCGCGCGCGGCCTGCCCCGGCTCGAGGATCCGAGCAATCTCGATCCGCGTTTCGCCCGCGGACGACTGCGTCACGGGCCACCGCTGCCGGTGGCGGCTCTCTTCGACGAGGCGGTGGCGGCGGCCCGCCGGCGGGCCGGGCTCGAGGCGGCCCTCGCGAGCTTCTGCGCCCGCCATCTGCGGCCCCACCCGACCGGCCTGCTGGAGGTCTCCGCGACGGCCTGGCGGGCGCTGTCCCCGGAGCCCGCCGAACTGTTCCTCGAGCGGGCGGCGATGGTGGCCGCCGGCAGCCCCTATCCGCCGCGGCGGCGGAAGCTCGCCGCCCTCGCCGCGACCCTCCGGCACCTGGGGGAGGGACGGCGTACGCTGGCCGGCTGCATCTTCGAGATCGTCCCGGGGGGCCGCCGGCTGCGGATCGGCCGCGAACCGGGAAGGATCGCCCCGCCGCTCGCCTCGGGGGGCGAAGGGACCGTGCTCTGGGACCGGCGCTGGCGGCTCGAGACGGGCCTCGGCTGTCCGCCCGTCACCATCGGCGCCCTCGCCGCGATCGAGGATGCGGCGTTGCGTCGCCGGCTGTTCGCCCGCGCCCGAGCCTGCGGGCTGCCGCGCTGGTTCGCGGCCGGCCTGCCGGTGGTGGTCCGCGACGGACGGCCCGTGCTCTGGCCGCTGGCCGCCGGTCCTCGCCGGGGGCCGGCGCTGCGCCTCGTCTACGCCCCCCGCCGGCGGATGACCGAGCCCCCGGTCGAGGGGATTCTTGTTTCAACGTTCTGTTAGCATAACTATTATAGGGTCTCGACGGTCGGATCGCACCGCCGCCCACGGGTGATGGCAGCGACCGGGCCGACGATCAGTAGAAGAGGTTTCTCCGGTGAACAATTTCAGCAAGAATCTCGCCCTCTGGGTGATCATCGGCCTGCTGCTCATCGCCCTCGTCAATCTCTTCCAGGGCTCGCAGCCGCGCGCGCCGCAGACGAGCCTCGCCTATTCCGACTTCCTCGCCGACGTCGAGGCGGGACGGGTGAGCGAGGTGGCGATCCAGGGAGACGCCATCTCCGGTCGCTACACCGACGGACGCCCCTTCCAGACCTTCGCGCCCCAGGATCCCAAGCTCATCGACCGGCTGACCGGGGCGGGCGTCCGCATCAACGTGATGCCGGTGGACGAGAACATGCCCTCGCTCCTCGGCGTGCTGGTCTCCTGGTTCCCGATGCTGCTGCTCATCGGGGTGTGGATCTTTTTCATGCGGCAGATGCAGTCGGGCGGCGGCAAGGCGATGGGCTTCGGCAAGTCGCGGGCGCGCCTGCTGACCGAGAAGCACGGCCGGGTGACCTTCGCCGACGTGGCCGGCATCGACGAGGCCAAGGAGGAGCTCGAGGAGATCGTCGAGTTCCTCAAGAACCCGCAGAAGTTCCAGCAGCTCGGCGGGCGGATCCCCAAGGGCTGCCTCCTGGTGGGGCCGCCCGGCACCGGCAAGACCCTGCTCGCCCGGGCCATCGCCGGCGAGGCCAACGTGCCCTTCTTCACCATCTCCGGTTCCGATTTCGTGGAGATGTTCGTGGGCGTCGGCGCCTCGCGGGTGCGCGACATGTTCGACCAGGCCAAGAAGCACGCGCCCTGCCTCGTCTTCATCGACGAGATCGACGCCGTGGGCCGCCATCGCGGCGCCGGGCTGGGCGGCGGCAACGACGAGCGCGAGCAGACCCTGAACCAGCTCCTCGTGGAGATGGACGGCTTCGAGGCCAACGAGGGGGTGATCCTGATCGCCGCCACCAACCGGCCCGACGTGCTCGATCCGGCGCTGCTGCGGCCGGGGCGCTTCGACCGCCAGGTGGTGGTCTCCAACCCCGACGTCGTCGGCCGCGAGAAGATCCTCAACGTCCACATCAAGAAGATCCGCGTCGGTCCCGACGTCGACACCCGGGTGATCGCTCGCGGCACGCCCGGCTTCTCGGGCGCCGATCTCGCCAACATCGTCAACGAGGCGGCGCTGCTCGCCGCCCGCCGCGGCAAGCGGATGGTGACCATGGCCGAGTTCGAGGCGGCCAAGGACAAGATCATGATGGGCGTCGAGCGCCGCTCGATGGTGATGACCGACGAGGAGAAGCGGCTCACCGCCTACCACGAGGCCGGCCACGCGCTGGTGGCCTATTTCACGCCGAGCTCGGATCCCATCCACAAGGCCACCATCATCCCCCGCGGCCGCGCCCTGGGCATGGTCATGCGGCTGCCGGAGGGCGACCGTATCTCGGTCAGCCGCGAGAAGCTCGAGGGGGATCTGGCGGTGGCCATGGGCGGCCGGGTCGCCGAGGAGCTCATCTTCGGGCGCGAGAAGGTGACCGCCGGCGCCGCCTCGGACATCGAGCAGGCGACCAAGATCGCCCGCCACATGGTCACCCAGTGGGGCATGTCGGACGCCCTCGGTCCGGTGGGCTATGCCGAGAACAGCCAGGAGGTGTTCCTCGGCCACGCCATCACCCAGACCAAGATGATCTCCGAGGCCACCGCCCAGAAGATCGACGAGGAGATCCGCCGCATCGTCGAGGAGGGCTACCAGGAGGCGCGCCGCATCCTCGAGGAGAAGATCGATCTCCTGCACGAGCTCGCCAAGGCGCTCCTCGAATACGAGACCCTGACCGGCGAGGACATCGACCGCATCATGCGCGGCGAGCCGGTGGTGCGCAGCGAGGGCGGCGACGACACGCCGAGCGCCGCCGCGCCCAGCGCCTCGGGCAAGCGCAGCTCGGTGCCGCCCACCAAGCGGCCGCTCGGTGGCGAGGGCGGCGGCATCCGGCCGAGCCCGCAGCCCGGCACCTGACGGGCGCCGTCCGCGCGCGGGAGCGGGTCCCGAACGGGGCGCCGGCCGCGGACGGCGTGTCCACGGGGCCGCGGCTTCCTTCGCCGCCGCACGCGTGATATGCGCGCCGCCGGGGGGAGGGGCGCATGCACGGCACCATACTGGTCCTCAACGCCGGTTCCTCGAGCGTCAAGTTCTCGCTGTTCGAGGCCCGCGAGCCGGACGGGCTCGAGCTCCGCGCGCGCGGCCAGGTGGAAGGCATCGGCACGGCGCCGCGCTTCCTCGCCCGGGACGGCGCGGGGGCGCCGCTCGTCGAAAGGCGCTGGCCGGCGGATGCCTCCTTCGACCACGAACGGGCGATCGATACCGTCCTTCGCTGGCTCGAGGAGCGGCGTGCCGATGCGCGGCTCCTGGCCGCCGGCCATCGGGTGGTCCACGGCGGTCCGGATTTCGCGGCCCCGGTGCGCATCGACCGCGAGGTGCTATCCCGCCTCGAGGCCCTCTGCCCGCTGGCGCCGCTGCACCAGCCCCACAATCTGGCCGGCATCCGGGCGCTCCTGCGGCTGCGGCCGGCTCTCCCGCAGGTGGCCTGTTTCGATACCGCCTTCCACCGCGCGCGGCCGCCGGTAGCCGACCGCTTCGCGCTGCCCGGGGAGCTGTTCGCGGCCGGCGTGCGCCGCTACGGCTTTCACGGGCTCTCCTACGAATCCATCCTGACGACTCTCGCCGAACGCGATCCCGCCCTCGCCGGCGGTCGGCTGCTCGTCGCCCATCTCGGCAACGGCGCCAGCCTCTGCGCCATCCGCGACGGCCGGCCGCTGGACACCACCATGGGCTTCACGCCCCTGGACGGGCTGGTGATGGGCACCCGGCCCGGCAGTCTCGATCCCGGCGTGCTCCTCCATCTGCTGACCGCCCACGGCATGGACGCCGCCGCGCTCGAGGATCTCCTCTACCACCGCAGCGGCCTTCTCGGCGTCTCCGGCATCAGCAGCGACATGCGCGATCTGCTGGCGCGTCCTGACGAGCCGGCGGCGGCGCTGGCGGTCGAGCTCTTCGTCTACCGGGCGGTCAGGGAGACGGGCGGGCTGGTGGCGGTCACCGGCGGGCTGGACGGGCTCGTCTTCACCGGCGGCATCGGCGAGCACGCGCCCGAGATCCGGGCCCGCATCTGCCGCCGGCTCGGCTGGCTCGGCCTCGCCCTCGACGAGGCGGCCAACGCCCGCGGCGATCCCCTGATCTCGGCGCCGGACAGCCGCGTCGCCGTGCATGTGATCGCCACCGACGAGGAGCGGATGATCGCCCGCCACACCCGGGCGCTGCTGGCGGGCTGAAGGGGACGGCCGCCCTCAGACCGAATCCTCGGCGAGGGCGGAGGAGGCGGGCGGCCGGCCGCGATCTCCCGCGAGACGGGCCTCGCGCCAGCCCGCGCTGCGCATCTCGGTGAGCCGGCTCGTGGTGCGGGCGAATTCGAAGGCCAGCTCCGGCGGCGGCTCCAGCTCCTCGAGCGGCACCTCGGCGGCGATCACGAGCAGCATGCGATGCTCGTAGGCGACGTCGACGAGTGTCGTGAAGCGGCGCGTCTCGTCGATCCGGTCGGGGCCGAGGCGCGGTACCCCCTCGAGGATCAGCGCCCGGAAGCGGCCGGCGAGCGCCAGATAGTCGGCGGCGCCGCGCGGGGTTTCGCAGAGATCGGCGAAGCTCGTCCAGGCCACCTCGCCGGCGGCATGCGGGATCTCGAGGCGGCGCCCGCCGATCTCGAGACGTTCCGGAACGCCCGCCCGGCCGCCGCTCAGGCCGGCGAAGATCTCGGCCAGCTTGGCGCGGGTGGTGGCGGTCAGGGGAAAGAGATAGAGCGGCAGATCGCGGCCCATGCGGCTGCGGTGATCGACCGGACCGTCGAGGGCCACCACCTGCATGCGGTCCTGCAGCAGGTCGATGAAGGGCAGGAACAGATCGCGGTTGAGGCCCCCCTCGTAGAGCCGTCGGGGCGCGACGTTGGAGGTGGCGACCACCACCACGCCGAGCGCGAACAGGGCCTCGAACAGCCGCCCGAGGATCATCGCGTCGGCGATGTCCTGGACCATGAACTCGTCGAAGCAGAACAGCCAGTGCCGGCGGGCGAGCCGTTCGGCCACCCGGCGGGCGGGATCCCCGGCGCCGTGGCGCAGCCGGTGGCGGGCGGCATGCACCTCCAGCATGAACTGGTGGAAGTGGACCCGGCGCTTGGCCTGGACCGGGGCGGCATCGAAGAACAGCTCCATGAGCATCGACTTGCCGCGCCCCACCGGGCCGTGAAGGTAGATCCCGCGCGGCGCCGGACGGGCAGGCGGACCCGCGCCCAGGAGCCGCTTGAGGAGCCCGCGGCCGGAGCCGCTGAAGGCCGGTCGGTAGTGCTCGAGCTCTTGGGCCAGCCGGGCGAGCTCGCGGGCGGCGCGGCGCTGGGCAGGATCGAAGGCCAGCTCGCCCGATTCGATTTTCGCGTCGAGGAGGGTCAGAGGCATCTGCGGCAAGGTCCGATCCACGCTGCAGGCCCGTTATTAGCGGAAGCGCCGCCGGGCTTCGAGCGCAACGGGGTCGCAGGCGTACCCGCGTCACCGCCGGTCGCTTCGGCGGCGAAGGGCTATGTTCGAAGGGCGAGCCCCGGGGCGGCCATCCGCCCCGCGGCGGGGGAGAGAACCATGCCCGAGACGGACCGTCCCCGGACCGCACTCGTCGTGGGCGCGGGCGCCGGCCTCGGCGCCGCCATCGCCCGTCGCCTCGCCCGCGAGGGGCTGCGCCTCGTGCTGGCCGCCCGCGACACCGTCAAGCTCGAGGCGCTGTGCGGCGAGACGGGAGCCGAGGCGATCACCTGCGATGCCGCCGATCCCGGACCGGTGACGGCGCTGTTCGAGAGCGTCGACGCCGTCTCGGAGCGCTCGACACCCGCGTTCAGATCCCGGGCGATAGCCGGGTGGTGGACGGCGGCCGGGGGACGCGGCTGCATCCTGTTCACCGGCGCCTCGGCGAGCCTCGAGGGCTTCGCCGGCTGGCCCCTTTCGCCACGGGCGAGTTCGCCCTCCGCGGCCTCGCCCGGAACATGGCCCGCGAGCTGCACCCCCGCGGCGTGCACGTGGCGCATGTGGTGACCGACGGGCAGATCCGCTCGGCGACGCGGCCGGAACCGCCCGAACGGCCGGATGCGATGCTCGATCCCGAGGCCGTCGCCGCGACATACTGGCATTTCGCGACCCAGCACCGTTCCGCCTGGAGCGACGAGCTGGTGCTGCGCCCCCGGGTCGAGCCCTTCTGAGGGGTTACACCCAGCCGGCGAGTTCGCGGCGGGCCAGTTCCTCCAGAAGATCGATGTGGCGCTCGCCGTCGTTGAGGCAGGGGATGTAGGCGAACGCCTCGCCGCCCGCCTCGAGGAAGCTGCGGCGTCCCTCGACCGCGATCTCCTCCAGGGTCTCGAGACAGTCGGCGGCGAAGGCCGGCGACACGGCGGCGATCCGGGTGATCCCCTCCTTCGGCAGCCGCTCCAGGGTCTCGTCGAGATAGGGCTTGAGCCATTCCTCGGAACCGAAGCGGCTCTGGAAGCAGACCATCAGCCGCTCCTCGGGCCAGCCCAGCGCCTCCCGCACCAGCCGCGCCGTCTTGTGGCACTGGCAGGCGTAGGGATCGCCCTCGGCGAGACAGCGTTCGGGCATGCCGTGGAAGGACATGATCAGGAGCTGGGGCTCGAAGTCGAGGCCCGCCAGATGGTCGCGGATGCTGTCGGCCACCGCCGCGATGTAGGTCGGGTGGTCGTGGTAGGAGGGCATGGTGCGCACCGCCGGCTGCCATTTCATCCGCTGCAGGGCGGTGAAGGCCCGATCATAGGCGGTGGCGGTACTGGGGGCGGCATACTGCGGATAGAGGGCCATCAGCAGCAGCCGCCGGCAGCCCCGGGCCACCATCCGCTCCAGCACCGCGGGAATGGAAGGGTTGCCGTAGCGCATCGCCCAGTCGACGAGGATCCCGGGATGCGCCGCCTGCAGCCGCGCCGCGAGCTTCTCCGCCTGGCTGCGGGTGATGGTCTTGAGGGGGCTTTCGTCGCGCTCGCGGTTCCAGATCTTGCGGTAGCCCCGGCCCGAGGTGAAGGGGCGTTTGGTGAGGATCACGAGTTGCAGCAGCGGCTGCCAGTAGAGCGGCGAATAGTCGATCACCCGGCGATCGGACAGGAACTCGTTCAGATAGCGGCGCATCGACCAGTAGTCGGTGCCGTCCGGGGTGCCCAGGTTGAGCAGCACCACACCGATCCGCTCGGCGGGCAGTTCGGGGTGATCCTCGGGGGCGGCGGCCGGCCGCAGGCGCCCGGCGGCCTCCGCGGGCTCCCTCGCCGTCTCGGTCTTCATGGCGTCTTCCTCACGGTGGCGGTGCTAGAGCTAGCGACGGATTCCGCCGCGGCAAGCCGGCCCGATCGTTTGCCGCGCGTTCGCGGCGCTGGTAGAGTGCCGGGCATCCCGAGTGCCGGTCGACCCGCACGCGGCACCCGCCATCGCCACCTTCCGGGATCGCAGAGATGACCACGCCCAACTCGCTCGAAGCGCGCGACATCGCGCATCTCGTCCATCCCTACACCGATCTGCGCGCCCACGAGAGCCGGGGGCCGCTCGTCATCACCGAGGGGCACGGCATCCGGGTCCGGGACGCGGAGGGGCACGAATACATCGAGGGTCTGGCCGGGCTGTGGTGCGTGTCGCTGGGCTTCGGCGAGCAGCGTCTGATCGACGCGGCCCGCCGCCAGATGGAAAGGATCGCCTACACCCACACCTTCGCCCATCGCTCCAGCGAGCCGGTCATCCTGCTGGCGGAGAAGCTCACCGCGCTCGCACCCGGGGCCATCTCCCGCGCCTTCTTCGTCAATTCGGGCTCCGAGGCGGTGGACACCGCCATCAAGCTCGCCTGGTACTACAACAATGCCCGCGGCCGGCCGGAGAAGAAGCGCATCATCGCCCGGCGCCGCGGCTACCACGGGGTCACGGTGGCGGCCGGCCATCTGACCGGCCTCGCCTACGCCCGCGCCGGCTTCGATCTGCCGATGCGCGACCGCTTCCTCCACCTGACGCCGCCGAGCCACTACCGCGAGGGACGGCCGGGCGAGAGCGAGGAGGCCTTCACCGACCGGCTGGTGCGGGAGCTCGAGACGCTGATCGAGGCCGTGGGAGCCGAGACCGTGGCCGCCTTCATCGCCGAGCCGGTGATGGGCGCCGGCGGGGTGATCGTGCCGCCGGCCGACTATTTCCGGAAGATCCAGCCGGTGCTGCGACGCCACGACATCCTGATGATCGCCGACGAGGTGATCTGCGGCTTCGGGCGGACCGGGGCCATGTGGGGCTCGGACACCTACGGCATCGAGCCCGACATGGTGACCTGCGCGAAGCAGCTGAGCTCGGGCTATCTGCCGATCGCCGCCCTGCTCATGACCGATGCGGTGTTCGAGGTGATCGCCGATCAGTCGGCGAAGCTCGGGGTGCTGGGCATGGGCTACACCTACGGCGGCCATCCGGTGCCGGCGGCGGTGGCGCTGCGCACCCTCGAAATCTACGAGGAGGACGGTATCCTCGAGCACGTGCGACGGGTGTCCCCCCGTTTCCTCGCCCGGCTGAAGGCCCTCGAGGAGCATCCCTTGGTGGGCGAGGGACGCGGCGTCGGCCTGCTCGGCGGCATCGAGCTGGTGCGCGACAAGGCGACGCGCGAACAGTACGATCCCGCCCTCAAGATCGCCGCCCGGGTGGTCGAGAACTGCACCGCCCGCGGTCTCCTGCTGCGGCCGCTGCCCGGCGACGTGGTGGGCATCTGCCCGCCGCTGATCATCACCGAGAGCGAGATCGACGAGCTGTTCGACCGGCTCGCCGGCGCCCTCGACGCTACCGTGGGCGCCCTCGACCGGGCGGCCTGAGCGCGGCGGCGGACACCGGCGGTGGCGCGGCAGGAGGGCCTGCATCCCTGGCTGCGGCCCCTGTGGCGGCGGCTCGCGGTGATGGCGGCACTGCTCGTCTGGCTGGCCTTCGAATTCTGGTACGAGCCCTTCGGCACCTGGTTCTACATCGTCCTCGCGGTCACTATCTATGCGGTGTGGGAACTGTTCGGCCGCCACGTGCCGAAGAAGCGCTGAGCCGGACACGGGCCGCGGCGGCGACGGGGGATGACCGGAATGTCCGATGGAACGGGGGTGACCGCGGAATGGCAGGCGGTCCTCGACGGTGACAAGGAGGCCTTCAGCCGGCTGGTCGAGCCACTGGTGCCGGAGCTCGCCTCCGCCGCCCGCGAGGAGCTCGCCTATTTCGTCGAGATCGGCGACATTCCCGCGGACCGTTACGCGGTCGCGGACATCCTCGCCGAGGTGGTGTTGCGGGCCTGGCGCAACCGCCGGAGGCGGCCGCCGCAGGTGAGCCTCAAGGCCTGGCTGATGGCCGTTCTCTACCGGATCATCGACGACATCGCCGTCCGCGAGCGGCGCCGCCAGGAAGTGGCCGAGGCGGTCCGCGAGCAGCACCCGGAGATCCCGCCCTTCGAGGACGAGGATGCCTTCTGGGAATGGTTCCAGCCCGACGATCTTCCCCTCGCCGAACCCTTCATGCCCGAGGAACCGCCTTCTCCCGAGGAAATCGCCGCCGTCCTCGAGACCCGGCCACGGGCGATCGGGACCGCCGCCCGGCGGGCGCTCGTCATGCATCGCCGCCATGGCATCGCGATCGGAGAGATCAGCGCCGTGCTGCGTCGCTCGGTCGCCGAGACGCGTGCCCTGATCGAGGAAGCGGGCAAGCGGGTACGGGAGCAGCGGAAGGCGGACTGACGCCCGCCACGCACGAACGCTCGAGGCGGCTCCGCCCTTGACATTCGGTCTCCGGCCTGCAGGCTGGCGCGGTCGATGCGGGGGCACGGCTCCCCGCGGGCGAACGGGGCCTCGCGGACCGGCGCTCGCGGGCGGCGCTGCCGGCGGCAGGTGCTCGCCTCGGAACCCGTCGCGCCGGGAAGAGAACGGGAGGCCGGGAGCGTGTTCCCCATCCAGAGCGCCGTCTCCTACCGCTATCCCCCCTTCGTGGTGTGGGGGCTGATCGCCGTCAACGCGCTCGTCTTCCTGTTCCAGATCGCCCTGCCGCCGCCGCTGCTCGAAAGCTTGGTCTATCACTGGGCGCTGGTACCGGCCCGCTACTTCCATCCCGAATGGGCGATCCGCAACGGGCTCGATCCCAACGACTACCTGCCGTTCCTCACCAACATGTTCATGCACGGGGGATGGTTCCACATCCTCGCCAACATGTGGACGCTGTGGATCTTCGGCCCGGCGGTGGAGGACCGTCTCGGCAAGGTCCAGTTCCTGCTCTTCTATCTGGCCTCCGGCCTCGGAGCGAGCGTCGCCCACGCCTGGATCAATGCCGATTCGACGGTCCCCGCCCTCGGCGCCTCGGGCGCCATCGCCGGTGTGATCGGCGCCTACATGCGGCTCTTCCCCTTCGCCCGCGTGATCGTGCTGGTGCCGGTCCTGTTCCTTCCCTTCTTCTTCGAGATGCCGGCGGCCTTCTTCGCGCTGCTGTGGTTCGTCCTCCAGGTGATGCAGGGTATCGGCGCCCTGCTCGGGCCGGCCGGCGCCGGCGGTGTCGCCTGGTGGGCCCATATCGGCGGTTTCGTGGTCGGCTGGGCGATCGTGCGGCTGA
Source organism: Alphaproteobacteria bacterium (assembly GCA_027045875.1). Classification (GTDB taxonomy): domain Bacteria; phylum Pseudomonadota; class Alphaproteobacteria; order Geminicoccales; family Geminicoccaceae; genus JALSRW01. Next base: position 70,714 of record JALUAG010000106.1, read on the forward strand.
TCCAGCGCGGCGACAGGCGTCACCGGCCCTATTTCGCCGACGAAGGCAGACTCGGTTTCACCCCCGACGGCCGTTGGAGCAAACGCCCATGACCATCATGGATCTGTTCTGGATCTTCTTCATCATCTCGGCGCTGCAGCCGGTCATCCAGCAGCGCATGCTGGAGGCCATGCGCACCCGCAAGATCGCCCAGATCGAGAAGGAGCGGAACTCGCGGGTGATCCTCCTCGTCCATCGTCAGGAGACCATGCGTCTCCTGGGCTTTCCGGTGATGCGCTACATCGACGTCAACGATTCCGAGGCGGTGCTGCGGGCGATCCAGATGACCGACCGCGACGTGCCGCTCGACATCGTCCTCCACACCCCGGGCGGGCTCGTACTGGCGGCCCTGCAGATCGCCCGGGCGGTCAAGCAGCACCCCGCCAAATGCACCGTCTACGTGCCCCACTACGCCATGTCGGGCGGTACCCTCATTTCGCTGGCCGCCGACGAGATCGTGATGTGCGAACATTCGGTGCTGGGACCCGTCGATCCCCAGCTCGGGCAGCTTCCCGCCGCCTCCATCATCAGGGCGGTGGAACAGAAGCCGATCGAGAAGGTGGACGATCAGACGCTGATCATGGCCGACGTGGGCCGGAAGGCGGTGAACCAGGTGCGGGAGGCGGTGGAGGAGCTGCTCGAGGGCAGGATGCCGCCGGCGAAGGTCAAGGAGGTGGCGGCGCTGCTGTCGGAAGGGACCTGGACCCACGACTATCCCATCACCGCCCGGCACGCCCGCGAACTCGGCCTCAACGTCTCCACCGAGATGCCCGATGCGGTGCTGGAGCTGATGAACCTCTACCCGCAGCCGGTGCGCGCCCAGCCCAGCGTCGAGTATCTGCCGGTGCCCCGCCACCAGGGCGGTCAGGGCGGCGGCAAGGCGGCCTCGGCCTGATCCCATCCGGCGCGGCCGCCCGCGCCGGAAGCCGCCCGCGGATCAGGCGGCGCGCCGCCGGGCGGCCAGCACCACCTCGACCAGATCGGCCATGATCTCGGGGATGGCGAAGTCCTTGGGCGTGTAGACCCGCGCCACGCCGGCGGCGCGCAGCCGCTCGGCATCCGCCGGCGGCACGATGCCACCGACGACGAGGGGCACCTCGCCGATGCCCAGCTCGCGCATCCGCTGGAGGACCTCGCTCACGAGCTGCATGTGGGAACCCGAGAGGATCGACAGCCCCACGAGATGCACCCCCTCCTCGAGGGCGGTGTGGGCGATGCGGGCCGGGGTCAGCCGGATGCCCTCGTAGACCACCTCCATGCCGATGTCGCGGGCCGCCACGGCGATCTGCTCGGCGCCGTTGGAATGCCCGTCGAGCCCGGGCTTGCCGACGAGGATCTTGATCCGCCGCCCGAGCAGCCGGGAGACCTCCTCGACCCGCCGCCGCACGGGTGCGAGCGCGTCCTCTCCGGTCGCGGTGGGAACCGCGGCGACGCCCGTGGGCGCCCGGTACTCGCCGTAGATCTCGCGCAGCGCCTGCGCCCACTCGCCGGTGGTGACGCCGGCCCGCGCACAGGCGATGGAAGGCGGCAGGACGTTGCGGTCCTCCCGTGCCGCCCTGCGGAGCTCCTCGAGCGCGGCCGCCACCGCCGCCTCGTCCCGCTGCCGGCGATGCGCCCGCAGGCGGGCGATCTGGGCCTCCTCGACGGCCGGATCGACGGCCAGGAACCCGCCGTCGGCGGCGGCCAGCAGCGGCGAGGGCTCGGCCTCGGTGTAGCAGTTGACGCCGACCACCGGCTGGCGCCCCTCGGCGATGGCCTTAACACGTTCCGTGTTGGATGCCACCAGGCGGCTCTTGATGTAACCGTTCTCCACCGCCGCCAGCACCCCGCCCATGCTCTCGATGCGGGCCAGCTCCTCGCGCGCCTCGCGCACCAGCTCCGCCACCTTGGCGGCGATCACTTCCGAGCCGTCGAAGATGTCCTCGTATTCGAGGAGATCGGTCTCGAGCGCCAGGATCTGCTGCATCCGGAGCGACCATTGCTGGTCCCAGGGGCGCGGCAGGCCGAGGGCCTCGTTCCAGGCCGGGAGCTGCACCGCCCGCGCGCGGGCGCGCTTCGACAGCGTCACCCCCAGCATCTCGATGAGAATGCGGTGGATGTTGTTCTCCGGCTGCTGTTCGGTGAGCCCCAGGGAATTGACCTGCACGCCGTAGCGGAACCGTCGCAGCTTCGGATCGGTGACCCCGAACCGTTCGGCGGTGATGGCGTCCCAGAGTTCGACGAAGGCCCGCATCTTGCAGAGTTCGGTCACGAACCGGATGCCGGCGTTGAGGAAGAAGCTCACGCGGCCGACGATGCGGGGGAAATCGGCGGCCGGCACGTCCTCGCGGACGCGCACCGCCTCGAGGACGGCGAGCGCGGTGGCGAGCGCGTAGGCGAGCTCCTGCACCGGCGTCGCCCCCGCCTCCTGGAGGTGGTAGCTGCAGACGTTGATCGGGTTCCAGCGGGGCATCTCGGCGGCACAGAAGGCGATCACGTCGGTGGTGAGCTTCATCGACGGTCGCGGCGGGAAGATGTAGGTGCCGCGCGAGAGGTACTCCTTGACGATGTCGTTCTGGACCGTGCCGCGCAGGGCCGACCGCTCGGCGCCCTGCTTCTCCGCCGCCGCCACGTAAAGGGCGAGCAGCCAGGGGGCGGTGGCGTTGACGGTCATGGAGGTGTTCATGCGGGCGAGCGGGATGCCCTCGAACAGCCGCTCCATGTCGGCGAGACAGCCGATCGGCACCCCCACCTTGCCCACCTCGCCGCGGGCCAGCGGATGATCGGCATCGAAGCCGGTCTGGGTGGGCAGGTCGAAGGCCACCGAGAGCCCGGTCTGGCCGCGCGCCAGATTGGCGCGGAACAGGCGGTTGCTGGCCTCGGCCGAGCTGTGGCCGGCATAGGTGCGGAAGAGCCAGGGGCGGTCGCGTCGCGGCCGGGTCTCGCCGTCCATCGTCAACACTTCCTCTGAAAGCCTCCCCTCCCGCTAACACTTTCGATGCCGAAGGTCAAAGGAGTTTTGGTGTTGACGGCCAACACTTCCCCTGTCAGAGATGGGACCACGAACGACGAGAGGGCGCCATGTCACGGCAGAACGTGGAGCGGATCATCCGCAAGTTCGGATCGCAGCAGCGCGTGGCGGAGCTGCTCGGCATCTGGCAGACGGCGGTGTCCGGCTGGATCCGGCGCGGCGCCATTCCCGCCCGCCGCCAGGAGGAGCTGCTGGCGGTCGCCCGTCGCGAGGGCATCGATCTCAGACCCGAGGACTTCTTTGCCGGCGCCTTCGCCGACACCGGCACCGAGACCGCGGCCGTGGCGGTGGAGCGTCCCGCCACCGGGCGCGGCGAGGAGGATCCAGCCCAAGGGAGAGCAGCGCGAACCATGAACGCCACCGCCGACAACGTCGTCAGCCTCGGGACCCGGACCGCACCGGCCGCCGTCCGCCCCGCGAGGGACCTCTACGAGGTGGGGGAGATCCCGCCTTTGGGCCATGTGCCGCGCAACATGTACGCCTGGGTGATCCGCAAGGAACGCCACGGCGAACCGCTCCATGCCATGCAGCAGGAAGTGGTGCCCACCCCCGAGATCGGCGATGACGAGGTGCTGGTCCTGACCATGGCCGCCGGGGTCAACTACAACGGGGTGTGGGCCGCGCTCGGCAAGCCCATTTCGCCGCTGGACGTGCACAAGCAGCCCTACCACATCGCCGGATCGGACGCCGCCGGCATCGTCTGGGCGGTGGGGGCCAAGGTGCGCCGCTGGAAGGTGGGCGACGAGGTGGTGGTCCACTGCAACCAGGACGACGGCGACGACGAGGAGTGCAACGGCGGCGATCCCATGCTGTCGCCCAGCCAGCGGATCTGGGGCTACGAGACCCCGGACGGCAGCTTCGCCCAGTTCTGCCGGGTGCAGTCGCGCCAGCTCATGCCCCGGCCCCGCCACCTGACCTGGGAGGAATCGGGCTGCTACGTGCTGACCCTGGCCACCGCCTACCGCATGCTGTTCGGCCACCCGCCCCACACCCTGAAGCCGGGCGACAACGTGCTCGTGTGGGGCGGCGCGGGCGGCCTCGGCTCGATGGCCATCCAGATCATCGCCGCCAGCGGCGCCAACGCCATCGCCGTCATCTCCGACGAGGACAAGCGCGAGTTCGTGATGTCGCTGGGTGCCAGAGGCGCCATCAACCGCAGGGATTTCGCCTGCTGGGGGGAGATGCCCGATCCCCTCGACGCCGAGGCCTACGGCGAGTGGGCCAGGGAGGTCCGGCGCTTCGGCAAGGCCATCTGGGACATTACCGGCAGGGGCAACGACGTCGACATCGTGTTCGAGCACCCGGGCGCCGCCACCTTCCCGGTCTCCGTGTTCGTGGTCAAGCGCGGCGGCATGGTCGTCATCTGCGCCGGCACCACCGGCTACAGGCTGACCCTGGATGCCCGCTATCTGTGGATGCGGCAGAAGCGGGTGCAGGGCAGCCATTTCGCCAATCTCAAGCAGGCCTCGGCCGCCAACCGCTTCGTGATCAACCGTCAGGTCGATCCCTGCATGAGCGAGGTCTTTTCCTGGGCCGACATCCCGCGCGCCCACCAGAAGATGATGCGCAACGAGCACAGGCCCGGCAACATGGCGGTACTGGTGCAGGCCCGTCGCCCCGGCATGCGGACCCTCGAGGAGGCGATCGAGGACTGACCGGCGCGGAACGCCCGCGCGATTTCCGGAGGCACGCCGTCATGGTCACCGCCGACACCGCCGCCCCGGAGGGGGCGCTCCTCGACGCCGGCCGCACCGCGGTTCGCTGCGCCGGCGATCTCGTGGCCCGCGCCCGCGAACGCCTCGCCCGGACCCTGGCGCCCGGCGGCCGGCTCGACGCCGAGGCGCTGGAGCGGGCGCAGACGGCGGCCCACGGCCTCGCCTGGTACGAGACCTACCGCCAGGCCCTCGCCCAGATGCAGGCCTGGGCGGAACGGCTGCGGGAGGGGGGACGGTTCGGCGAACGGGAGCGGCTGCTCTTCGAGGTCGCCTTCGCCGAATATCTCGCCCGCATGGCGGGCGGCCTGCCGATGAGCCAGGTGGAATTCGTGCGTCCCGGCGATCTCGGTCTCGGCGAGGCCGAGATGGACGCCTTCCTCGATCCCGCCGTGCGCGGGCTGATCGCCGCCGGATGCGAGGCCGGGCGCCGGCGCCGCCTGGCCGAGCTCCTGTGCGACGGGGAGTTCGGCGACTGGGGCCTCGAGGAGGAGGAGCTCGGGCTCATCCGCGAGCAGTTCCACCGCTTCGCCGAGGAGCGGGTGATACCCTTCGCCCACGGCTGGCATCTGCGGGACGAGCTCCTGCCCCTGTCGCTGATCGAGGAGCTGGGCGAGCTCGGGGTGTTCGGGCTCACGGTGCCGGAGGCGTACGGCGGCCTCGGCCTCGGCAAGCGGGCGATGTGCATCGTCACCGAGGAGCTGTCGCGCGGCTACATCGGCGTGGGCTCCCTCTCCACCCGCTCGGAGATCGCCGCCGAGCTCGTGCGCCTGGGCGGCACCGAAGAACAGAAACGACGCTACCTGCCGCGCATCGCCTCGGGCGAGATCATCCCGACGGCGGTCTTCACCGAGCCCGACGTGGGCTCCGATCTGGCCTCCCTCAAGACCCGGGCGCTGCCGGTCGGCGACCATTTCGAGGTGTTCGGCGCCAAGACCTGGATCACCCATGCCGCCCGCGCCGATCTCATGACCCTGCTGGTGCGCACCGATCCCGACGCCGAGGGCTACCGCGGCCTCTCGATGCTGCTGGCCGAGAAACCGCGCGGCACGGCGACCGACCCGTTCCCCGTGGAGGGGCTGGACGGTTCCGAGATTCCCGTACTCGGGTACCGCGGGATGAAGGAATACGCGCTGTCCTTCGACGGCTTCCGGGTGCCCCGCGAGGGGCTCCTGGGCGGCGTCGAGGGCCAGGGCTTCAAGCAGCTCATGGCGACCTTCGAGAGCGCCCGCATCCAGACCGCGGCGCGCGCCGTCGGGGTGGCGCGCAACGCCCTCGAGCTCGGCCTCGCCTATGCCCTCGAGCGTCGCCAGTTCGGCAAGCCGATCTTCGAATTCCCGCGCGTCCACGGCAAGCTCGCCCGGATGGCGACCGAGATCATGATCGCCCGCCAGCTCACCCTCTACGCGGCGCGGGAGAAGGACGCCGACCGCCGTTGCGACCTCGAGGCGGGGCTCGCCAAGCTGCTGGCGGCGGCGGTGGCCTGGGCGGCGGCCGACAACGCGCTTCAAATTCACGGCGGAAACGGCTATGCACTCGAATACCAGATCAGCCGCGTGCTGTGCGACGCGCGCATCCTGAACATCTTCGAGGGTGCGGCGGAGATCCAGGCACAGGTGATCGCGCGGCGACTGCTGGCCGAGTAGTGGAAGGGAGGCTCGTCGACCGGGCGGTACACACGCTTCGGCGTCGAGGAAAGGGGAAGCCCATGGCTTCCCCTTTGCCGTCGGGTGCGGGCCGCTGCGGCCCTCCCTCGCCGGCGGCCGGCCGCGGCCGCGGGACGGGTCTCATTCCTCCGGTTCGAGGCCCGGGATGCCGAACACGCCGTCGCGGGCGATCACCTCCCGGACCAGGGGATCCGCGCGCCACCACTCGCGGGCGGGCCCGTTGCGCCGCCGCCAGTCCTCGATGAAGGCGCGGGCCGGCTTCCACTTCTCCCGGCTCGAGCCCCGCAGCTTCTGGACGAACAGCAGGGTCATGGCCGGGTTCTCGATCACCAGCCCGTCCACCATCACCTCGCGGCCGCAGTAGGGCAGCAGATCGAGGGTGGCGCCGGCGAAGAACACCTCGCCCTTGACCGCCGGATAGAGCCTGCCGTCGGTGGTGACGAGACCGAGCTGGCGGCGGCCCCCACCGCAGTCGGGGGTGCATTCGCCGGCCACCTCGCACAGGAGATCCACCACCTCGCCGCGCAGCACCACCGGCTTCTCGTGCGGGATGCCCCAGGTCTGGGCGGCGAAGGCCGCGCCCGGGGCCAGCAGCAGCACCAGCGCCAGGCGAACGAGCGCGCGTCCCGTCATGGTCACTCTCCGAACGGCTGGATGCCGTATTCCTCGTGGGTCAGGTTGACGATTCCCCGGTCGTCGGCGACCTCGTCGACCAGCAGGTACTTGACGCCGTCGCGCTCGACGAGGGTGCCGTCGACCGTCACCCGATGGGTCTGGATGGAGACGATGCGCGGCTCGGCGACGCTCCGGTCGTCGCCCTCGAGCCTGAGCACCATGTAGTAGTTGCCGGCGTCGTCCATGATGCTCACCGGGATGCCGCCCACCGCGCACCACACGGCGCACTGATGATGGGCGGTGCCGAAGCCGTACATGATGCCGGTGATCGCGCACCAGGTGTCGACGATCTCGCCGGTCACCCGGACGCGTTCGGCGGCCCGAACCGGCCCCGGCCAGGCGAGCGCCAGCGCGAGACCGAGCACGCCCACGAGGAATCCGTGCATTCTCTCCTCCCCGCTCCGTTTCCCGCCGAGCTTAGGCCGGCCGCGGGTAGGCGCCATTCACGAGGTCGGGAGGGACGCGTGAGGTGCCGCTCAGCCGGGCCAGTCCTCGCGCCGCCAGGCGGCGTCCCAGAACAGCCATTCGTAGCGCACCGCGGTCCGGTAGGCCTCGGCCATGGCCTCCCGTTCGCGCCCGCTCACGGCCTCCGCGGCGGCATCGGTGATCGCCATCACCCGCCGCACGATGTCGCCGAAGCCCTCGTCGGCGTAGGTCTCGATCCAGGCATCGAAGGGGTTGGGCCGGCGCGCCTCGCGGTGCAGGTGCAGCCCCACCTGCCAGTAGACGTGATAGCAGGGCAGCAACGCCGCCACCGCTTCGGCGAAACTGCCGGCACTCGCCAGGGACAGCAGCCAGTGGCCGTAGCCGAGACAGGTGGGGGACGGCCGGGCCGCCGCCCAGGCGCCCTCGTCGATGCCGAAGCGCGCGAAGAAGGTCTCGTGCAGCGCCCGCTCCTCGACGATGGCGTCGTGGGCGCAGCGGGCGAGCACCACCTGGGCCCCGGGATCGGGGGCCCGCGCCGCGGCGGCGGCGAGCGCCCGCGAGAACAGCCCGAGATAGTGGGCGTCCTGAACGAGATAGTGGACGAAGCGCTCGTGCGAGAGGGTGCCGAGGGCGAGTTCGCGGTTGAAGGGCAGATCGAGGATCCGGCGAAAGAGCGGCCGGACCTCCTGCCACATCCGTTCCGAAAAGGACATCCCGGTGCTCCTCCGGCAGGGCGGACGGTCGGTGGTGTCGCGCGAGCCAGATAGGGGCGGGACGCCGTTTCCGCCACCCCCCTAACGGGCGGGGACGCGAGGCCGCCTCCGGGAGCCGGCGGGCGGCCCGGAACCGCGCCCGCTGCGGAGGGCGCGCAGGGCCAGGAACGACAGCCAGCCGCCTTCGATCCACCCCCCGAGCGCCGCCGCCAGCCCGGCGCCGGCGAGCCCGAGGGCGGGCGTCAGCAGGAGGAGAAGGCCGAGGAAGAGGGCCTTGGCGCTGGCCGAGACCCGCAGCAGACCGCCCACCTTCCCGCGCATGACGAGGACGGTGGCGGCGGGCAGGCTCGCGAGGGCCGCCGCCTGCTGCAGCAGCAGCAGGACGAGGACGACGCGCCCCTCCGCGAAATCGGGCCCGCCGACGAGCCGCAGCAGCGGCCCGGCGAAGGCGGCGGCGAGGGCGAGAAGGGGCCAGCCGACCGCCATCGCGGTGGCCGCGAGACGGAGGGCGGCGCGCCGCGCCCGGGCGAGGGCGCCGGCCGCCACCAGCCGGGCGAGTTCCGGCTCGAGGGCCTTTCGCACCATTTCCGCCACCCGTTCGAGGCCGCCCGCGATCTGGAGCGCGAGCTGGTAGAGACCGGCCATGCGGGGACCGAGCAGGGCGCCGATCAGCAGGGTGGCGACGCGGTTGGAGACGAGGCCCACGGTACCGCGCAGATTGACGGCGATCAGCATCCGCCAGAGGCCGGGATGCGGCCGCACCAGCCCGCGCAGCCGGAAGCTCATGCCCTCGAGCAGCCGGCGCCGGCGCAGCTCGCGCAGGGCGAGCGCCCAGGCGATCGCCGTGTCGGCGAGGTTGGCCAGCAGCCAGACGGCGCCCACCGCCCACAGACCGCCACCCGCCAGCATCGCCAGCAGCACCCCGACGAGGCGCACCGCCGGCAGCACCACCCGGTGCCAGGCCACCAGATCGAAGCGGTCGAGCAGGCGCAGGACGGCCAGCGGCGTGGCGCTCTGGGCGAACAGGATGATGACCAGATAGGGACGGGCGAAGGCGAGGAGCTCGGGCGGCCAGCGGAGATAGGGAACGAGCGGGCCGAGCAGCAGCTCGGCCAGCAGCAGCGCGACGGCGGCGCTCGCGAGATCAAGGAGCAGCACCAGCAGCAGGAGGCCCTGGAGATCGCCCCGGCGTCCCTCGCCGAGACAGAGGGCGCCGAAGCGCACCAGCACGCCGCCGGCGTTGAAGCGGCAGATCCCGGCCACGGTGAGGGCGTAGGCCTGGACCACCACGAGCTCGCCGAAGCCGGTGCTGCCGAGGGTGCGGGCGGCGAGGGCGAAGGCGGCGATGCCCAGGATCGCGGCCAGCCCGTGACCGCCCGAGAGACGTGCGGTGTTGCCGAAGACGCGGCGCAGCACGCCGGCCTTCGGGGCGAGATCGCCGATCACGGGCGGAAGCGGCATCGGTGGCTCATCATCCCGGCGCCACCGGCAGCGGCCCGCCGCCGGGGTCATTGATGCAGGTCAATTGCTGTTCCCGCCCGTCCTTCTACGCTGGATCTCCCCGGCCGTCCCGTCTCCGGGCGACCGTAACCTGCTGGTTGCCGATCGGGCCATATGCGGATCACGCTTTTCCTGTCTGCTCTCGCGGGTGGCGGCGCCCAGCGGCGCATGCTGCTGCTGGCACGCGGGTTCGCCGCGGCCGGCCACGAGGTGGAGATCGTGACCGCGGGCGCGCCCGAGAATGCCGAGGCGGCGCTGCCGGCCGGAGTGCGCCACCGGGCACTGGCATCACCGCTCGCCGGTCTCCCCTGGCTGCGCCATCGCCGCGGCCTCTGGGTGCCCGCCGTCTGGCGCCGCCTCGCGGTCCATCTCCGGACCCGGCCGCCCGACGTCCTTCTCGCCACCTCCACCCCGGCCAATCTCACCGCCCTTCTCGCCGCCGCCGCCTCGGGCACCGGCACCCCCGTCGTCGTCAGCCTCAACCTCGATCTCGAGGCCTCCCTCGGCCGCGGCCTCGGCGGGATCCTCGGTCTGCCGCGTCGCGTCGCCGGCATCTACCGCCGGGCGGCGATGCGGGTCGCGATCTCGGAAGGGGTGGCGGAGGGCTGGCGGCGGCTCGCGGGCGAGGGGGCGCCGCCGATCCGCACGGTCCCCAATCCCGTCGATCTCGCGGCGGTGGCGCGCGGAGCCGCCGCCGAGCCGGAACCCGGCTGGCCGGTGGCGGGCGAGGGGCCGCTCTTGCTCGCCTGCGGCAAGCTCAAGCCGCAGAAGGACTTCGCGACCCTGATCCGGGCCGCCGCACACCTCGCGCGCCAGCGGCCGCTGCGCCTCGTCATTCTGGGCGAGGGCGAGGAGCGCCGCCGGCTTCGCGCGCTGGCGGCGGCACTCGGCCTCGGCGAGCGGGTCTTCATGCCCGGCTTCGTCGCCAACCCCTTCGCCTGGATGGCGCGTGCCTCGCTGTTCGTCCTGTCCTCGCGCTTCGAGGGCCGGAGCAACGTCCTCCTCGAGGCCCTCGCCTGCGGCTGTCCGGTGGTCGCCACCGACTGTCCGAGCGGCCCGCGCGAAGTCCTCGACGGCGGCCGCTGGGGCCGTCTCGTGCCGGTGGGCGATGCGGAGACCCTGGCGGCGGCGATGGCGGCGGCACTGGACGCCCCCCGGGACGGCCCGCGGCTGCGCGCGCGGGCGGCCGAGTTCTCCATCGAGCGGGCCGGCGCCGGCTATCTCGCGGCCCTCGCCGAGGCGGTGGAGCGGGCGGCGGCGAGAGGATGCCGGGGAACCGGGGCCGCGCTTCCGCGGAGCGCGGGATGAACCGGCGGATCGCCTTCCTGCTGCGCTCCCTCGAGGGCGGGGGCATGCAGCGCAACGTGGCCGAGCTCGCCCGCGGCATGATCCTGCGCGGCTTCGAGGTGGAGGTGCTGGCGTCGGACACGACCGGCGTCATGCGCCGCGAACTGCCGCCGGCGGTGCGGGTCCATCGCCTGCCCCTCGGTTCGCGGGCGGCGGGCGCGCGGGCGTTGGCGGCCCTCCTGCCCGATCTCGGCCCCGGTGATCGTCTCCGCCTCCGCGTCGGACCGGTGCCGAGCCTGTTCCGGACCCTGCCGGATCTCGTCGCGCATCTGCGGGCGAGCCGGCCGGCGGGGCTCGTTGCCCTCGGCACCCAGGCCAATCTCGCGGCGCTGGCCGCCCGCCGCCTCGCCCGAGAGCCGCGGCGGCTGCTGGTGAGCGAGCACAACGTCCTCTCCGCGGTGGCGCGGAATTCCCGGCGCCGCTTCCGGCGTCTCTATCCGCGTCTGGTGCGGGCGGTCTATCCGGAGGCGGACGCCATCGTCGCCGTGTCGCCGGCGGTGGCCCGCGATCTCGAGGAAATCGCCGCCCTGCCGGCGGGACGGGTGCGGGTGATCGGCAATCCCGTCGATCTCGCGCGCATCCGGAAACGCGCCGCCGAGGAGCCGGCCCATCCCTGGCCAGGGGAGCGCGAGCCGCCCCTCCTCCTCGCCGTGGGGCGGCTGCACTGGCAGAAGGGATTCGACACCCTGCTCGACGCCCTGGCCCGGCTCCGCCGCCGCCGGCGGCTGCGGCTCGCCATCCTCGGCGAGGGACCGGAACGTGCCCGGCTGGAGCGGCGTCGCCGTCGTCTCGGCCTCGAGGACTCGGTGCTGATGCCGGGCTTCGTCGCCAATCCCCATGCCTGGATGGCGCGCGCCTCGGTGTTCGTGCTGCCGTCGCGCTCCGAAGGTTTCGGCCATGTGCTGGTGGAGGCCCTGGCCTGCGGCTGTCCCGTGGTTGCCGCCGACTGCCCCGGGGCGCCGGCGCAGATCCTGGAAGGCGGCCGCTACGGCACCCTCGTGCCGGTGGGCGACGCGGCGGCGCTGGCGCGGGCCGTCGAGGCCGCCCTCGACCGGCCGCCCGAGCGGGCCGCGCTCGTCGCACGGGCGCGCGCGCTGGCGGGCGGAGACCCCACGGGCGCCTATCTCGACCTCCTGTTTCCCGGAGACCCCGATGTCCGCGACCCACCACAGGATGCCGAAACCGCGGCCTGACCGCCCGCCCGAGCCGGAATGGCTCGCCGGCGTGCCGCGCTATCCCACCAAGCACATCGCGGTCTTCATCTACGGGCTGACCGGCGGCGGGGCGCAGCGGCGCACCGTCACCCTCGCCAACGCCTTCGCCGCCTGCGGCCATCAGGTGGATCTCGTGCTGGTGCGGGGCGAGGGGGTGCTGGAGCCGCAGCTCGCTCCGCGGGTGCGGGTGGTCGCCCTCGACCGCACGGATCGCCTCCTGGGCCGGGCGATCCGCGCGAGCCGCACCCGCGGCGTCCAGACCTTCGCCAGCATTCCGGCGCTGGCCCGCTACCTGCGCCGGCAGCAGCCCGATCTCCTGCTGTCGGCCGCCTCCCACGTCAATCTGGTGGCGGTGGCGGGCTGGCGCCTCGCCCGTCTGCCCATCGCGCTGGTGCTGCGGGCGAGCAACCATCCGACCGGCAATCTCGCCAACTTCCCCCCCGCCCAGCGCCTCGTCCGCGCCTGGATGCGCTGGCTCACCCGGCGCTTCTATCCGCGCGCCGATCTGGTGGTCACCGTCTCGCACGGGGTGGCGGAGGAGCTGGCGCGCCTCACCGGCATCCCGCGCGAGCGCATCGTCACGATATACAATCCCGTGACCACCCCGGCGCTCGCCGACCACATGGCCGAGCCCCTCGACCATCCCTGGCTCGCGGCCTCCGACGCGCCCCTCGTGCTGGCCGCCGGCACCTTCAAGATCCAGAAGGATTTCCGCACCCTCGTCGATGCCTTCGCCCGACTGCGCCGGGAGCGGCGGGTGCGGCTCGCCATCCTCGGCGACGGCCCGCTGCGCCCCGCCATCGCCCAGCGGGTCCGCGAACTGGGGCTCGAGGAGGAGGTGCTGCTGCCCGGCTTCATCCTCAATCCCCTGCCCTGGATGCGTCGGGCCTCGCTGTTCGTGCTGTCCTCGATGTGGGAGGGGCTGCCCGGGGTGCTGATCGAGGCCATGGCTTGCGGCTGCCCGGTGGTCGCCACCGACTGTCCGAGCGGCCCGCGGGAGATCCTCGAGGAGGGGCGTTACGGGCCGCTCGTGCCGGTGGGCGACGCGCGGGCGCTGGCCGCCGCCATGGCCGCCCAGCTCGACCGGCCGACGCCGGCCGATCTCCTGCGGGCGCGGGCCGCGGCCTTCGATCTGCCGCGGGCGGTGGCCCGCTATCTGGAACTGTTCGAGGCCTGCATCCACGCCCGGGTGCCGCGGCGCCTCGCCCGCATCCCGCCGTGGCCGCTCAAGGTGCCCCTGACCTACACGAGCGAGGACGGGCTCGACTACGTGCTGGGCCGACTGGGCCTCGCCCGCGTCGATCTCTTTCGCCCCTTCGCCGGCAATGCGGAGCACCGCCAGCTCATGGCGCGGATGATGGAACGCCTCGGGGTGGACGTCGGCCGGGCGGTGGAGCTCGCCTGGGCCCAGCTGCGCGAGGCGGACGCCCGCTGCGCCGCCTGCGAGGCGGTGCGGGCCTGCCGCCAGTGGCTGCGCCAGCCGACCGCCGAGCCGCCCGATTTCTGTCCCAACCTGCCGTTGTTCCGCCACCTTGCCGCACCCGCCGCCGTGCGATAGGAGACGCGCTCGCGCGAAACAGCACGGAGGACCAGAGCCGATGGCCGATGTCGGAGGAATCGCCGGCGACCGTCTGAGAGGCTTCATCGAGCGCGTCGAGCGTCTCGAGGAGGAGAAGCGGGAGCTCCTCGAGCGGATCCGGGAGGTCTACGCCGAGGCCAAGGCGGACGGCTTCGACGTCAAGGTCATGCGCCAGCTCGTCCGCCTGCGCCGCATGAAGCCCCAGGAACGGGGCGAGCAGGAAGAGCTCCTCGAGCTCTACAAGAGCGCCATCGGCATGGTCTGAAGGCGGCCGCCCCGCGGCACGGGCGGGGCATCGCCCCTTCCCTCCTCAGGCGCGTTCGAAGTAGCGCAGGCGCTCCCAGTCGGTGACCACCTGGTCGAACACCGACACCTCCCAGCGGGCGGCATGGACGTAGTGGTCCACCACCGCGTCGCCCAGCGCCGCGCGCAGCGCCGTCGAGCCGTCGAGCAGCTCCGCCGCCTCGCGCAGCGTGCGCGGCAGCGCCGGTACCTCGTGCGAGCGGTAGGCGTCGCCCGTGTATTCGGGGCCGGGATCGAGGCGGTGGTCGATGCCGTGGAGGCCGGCCGCCAGCATCGCCGTGTAGGCCAGATAGGGGTTCACGTCGGCGCCCGGCATGCGGCATTCGACGCGGGTCGAGGATCCGTGGCCGACGATGCGGAAGCCGGCGGTGCGGTTGTCGCGGCTCCAGACGATGTTGGTGGGGGCGAAGGAACCGGCCTGGAAGCGCTTGTAGGAATTGACGTAGGGGGCGAGGAAGAGGGTGTACTCGCGGGCCAGGGCCAGCTGGCCGGCGAGGAAGTGGCGGAAGGTGTCGTTCTCGTGCCCCGCCTCGTCGACGAAGGCGGGCCGGCCGTCGCTCGTCCACAGGCTCGCGTGGATGTGGCAGGAGTTGCCGGCGAGATCCTGGCGCCACTTGGCCATGAAGGTGACCGCCTTGCCTTGGAGATGGGCGATCTCCTTGACCCCGTTCTTGTAGATCACGTGCCGGTCGGCCATCTCCAGGGCCTCGGCGTAGACGAGGTTGAGCTCCTCCTGGCCGGGACCCCATTCCCCCTTGGAGAACTCCACCGGCACCCCGGCGGCGTCCATGCCGTTGCGGATCGCCCGCATCAGCGGCTCGCGCTTGGTGGTCTCGAAGACGTGGTAGTCCTCGATGTACCAGCCGGCGGTCCGCAGATCGCGATAGTCCTTGTCGCGGCAGGTGCGGTAGTCCTCGTCGAAGACGTAGAACTCGAGCTCGGAGGCCATCTTGGCGCCGAGATCGCGCTCGGCGAGGCGGGCCAGCTGCCGCTTCAGCATCGCCCGCGGACTGTGGGCCAGCTCGTTGCCCTCGTGATCGCAGACGTCGCCCAGTACGAGGGCGGTGCCCGGCAGCCAGGGAATGCGGCGCAGAGTCGAAAGATCCGGGCGGACGGCGAAATCGCCGTAGCCCCGCTCCCAGGAGGCGACCGCGAAACCGGGAACCGGCTCCATCTCCATGTCGAGGGCGAGGAGATAGTCGCAGGCGTGCCATTCCTTGTGGACCGCGTCGAGGAAGTAGTGGCCGGTGACGCGCTTGCCGATCAGCCGCCCCTGCATGTCGGTGAAGGCCGCCACCACGGTGTCGATCTCGCCGGTGCCGACCAGCTCCTCCAGCTCCTCGATGGTCATCTTTCCGGGCATGGTGCTTCCCTTCCCTCGCTGCGAGCTCTGCTTCCGGGGTTGTCCCGGGCCGTGGTGTAGCGCAGATTCGCGAGGCGGTGCAGGGGCCTCTTGGCAGGAGGGGACGGACCCTGGCGGCAGCCCGGGAGGCGGGTGCCGGCCGGTTCGCGCCGTCGCCTGCGAGGCCCCACGATCAGGTACGAACGGCAGGGAGAGAGGCCATGACCCCGACCACCACCAGGACCGCCCAGGACATGGTCCGATCGGCGCTGGCCGAGATCGAGACCATCACGGTGGGCGAGGCCCGCGAGCTCCTGGGACGCGACGATGTGGTGTTCGTCGACGTGCGCGAGACGGTGGAGTACGAGCAGGGGACCATTCCCCACGCCGTCCACGTGCCACGCGGCATGCTCGAATGGTACGCCGACCCCACCCTGCCCATCCACAAGGCCGAGCTGCGCTCGGGCAAGCGGCTGGTGCTCTTCTGTGCCGCCGGCGGCCGCTCGGCTCTCGCCGCCCGGACCCTGAAGGAAATGGGAATCGACAACCTGTGCCACATGGCCGGCGGCTTCGCCGCCTGGAAGGAGGCCGGCCTGCCGGTCAGGCGGTGAGGTGTCGGCCGCCCCTCAGCCCCCTTCCTCGGAGCGCTCCGGCGGCCGGCCGGTGTTCTGGGTGATGAGGGAGAAGATCATCACCACCCCGAACAGGAACAGCAGATAGCCGAACAGGGCGAACGTGCTGTCGGCGGCGCGGCTGGCGAGGAAGAGCCCGAACAGCGACAACAGCCCCATCAGTGTGCCCAGCACCCAGCTTCCCATGATCGTCCCATCCCCGAAGACAAGAGATTCGACGGCCGGTCAGGCGGCATCCTCGCCGGAGAGGACGAGATCCCGGTAGGCGTGCCAGCTCGCGTGACCGACCAGCGGCAGGGTGATAACCAGACCGAGATAGAGAGTCACGAGCCCGAAGGCGATGAAGACGACGATCAGCAATCCCCACAGCAGCATGGGGACGAAGTTCGACTGCACCGCGCGCACGCTGGCGGCCACCGCCTCGATGATGCTGGCCTCCGGCCGGTCGAGGAGCAGCGGCACCGAGATCACGCTGAGGCTGTAGGCGACGAAGGCGAACAGGGCGCCGACGGCGGTGCCGATCACCAGGAACGGCAGGGCGTCGGCGGTGAAGAAGGTCTCGACGATCAGGTTCTCGACCGACGGCGGTTCCAGCCCGAAGTAGAGGAAGAACAGAAGCGCCGCCGTGCGCACCCAGAAGAACCACAGCAGCAGCAGGACGACGCCCATCAGGGCGATCTGCAGGGCGTTGCGGCGGAAGGCCAGGATCGCTTCGCCGAGACCGGTCGGCAGCCCCTCCTCGGCGCGCCGGCTGACCTCGTAGAGGCCGACGGTGAGGATCGGCCCCACCAGCAGGAAGCCGCCCGCCAGCGGCAGCAGGAGATAGAGCATGTCCGCCCAGATGAGGCCCAGCGTCAGCAGATAGCTGGTAACCGCGGCGACGACGCCGTAGGCGAGACTGACCCCGGGGTTGCGACGCATGTCCTGCCAGCCCCGGGCCAGCCAGGCCCAGGGGCGGTCGAGATCGATGCTCCGGATCTGCAACGGTTTCGGCGCGAAGACGGGAACGGCCTGCCCCATGGTTCCCCTCCCTTTTCGGCTACGACGACCCATCGACAAGAATAACCGCGTATCGCGGTCGTGGATAGAGGCACTCTAATCTAAAATGTGACAATGCGTCACCTTTGCCGGCGGATCGCGTATGGGCAGGATCCGGGTCGTCGAAGCGGGCTTCGTAGGAGCGGATCGGAAGAGGCGGCCGAGCAGCGGCGGATCGGATCCCCGGCTCGGCCCCCGACGCGGGCCTTCCTGGAGGGGATCACATGGCAGTGGCAGCAGCGCATGCCGCGGGTGTGCGGGCGGAAACGGCGTACAACGAGGACATCGTCCGGCTGTTCACCGTCGCCACCATCTTCTGGGGCATCGTCGGCTTTCTCGTCGGCGTCTACATCGCCTTCCAGCTCGCCTATCCGGTACTCAATCTGGGCCTCGAATGGACCACCTTCGGCCGTCTGCGGCCGATCCACACTTCGGCGGTGATCTTCGCCTTCGGCGGCAACGCGCTGCTCGCCACCTCCCTCTACGTCGTCCAGCGCACCTGCCGCACCAGCCTGTTCGGCGGCCCCGCCCTCGCGAGCTTCCTGTTCTGGGGCTACCAGCTGTTCATCGTCCTCGCCGCCCTCGGCTATCTGCTGGGCGTCACCCAGAGCAAGGAGTACGCGGAGCCGGAGTGGTACGTGGACCTCTGGCTGACGCTCGTGTGGGTGGTCTATCTGGTGATCTTCTTCGGCACCCTGCTGCGTCGCAAGGAGCCGCACATCTACGTGGCCAACTGGTTCTACCTGGCCTTCATCATCACCATCGCCGTCCTGCACATCTTCAACAATCTGGCCGTGCCGGTGAGCTGGACCGGCACCAAGAGCTACTCGCTGTTCGCCGGGGTGCAGGACGCGCTCGTCCAGTGGTGGTACGGCCACAACGCGGTCGGCTTCTTCCTCACCGCCGGTTTCCTGGGCATGATGTACTACTTCGTGCCCAAGCAGGCGGAGCGGCCGATCTATTCCTATCGCCTGTCGATCGTCCATTTCTGGGCGCTCATCTTCCTCTACATCTGGGCCGGGCCGCACCATCTCCACTACACGGCGCTGCCCGACTGGGCGCAGGTCCTCGGCATGACCTTCTCGGTGATGCTGTGGATGCCGTCCTGGGGCGGCATGATCAACGGGTTGATGACCCTCTCCGGCGCCTGGGACAAGCTCAGGTGGGATCCGGTGTTGCGCTTCCTCGTGGTGTCGGTGGCCTTCTACGGCATGAGCACCTTCGAAGGGCCGCTCATGTCGGTGCGCCAGGTCAACGCCCTCTCCCACTACACCGACTGGACGGTCGGCCACGTCCATTCGGGCGCCCTCGGCTGGGTGGCCTTCGTCACCTTCGGCGCCCTCTACTATCTGGTACCGCGGTTGTGGAAGGCGGAGCGCCTCTACTCGATCCGGCTCGTCGAGTGGCACTTCTGGATCGCCACCCTGGGCGTCGTCCTCTACATCACCTCGATGTGGGTATCGGGGATCATGCAGGGCCTCATGTGGCGGTCCTACGACAGCCTCGGTTTCCTGCAGTACTCGTTCGTCGAGACCGTGGCGGCGATGCACCCCTTCTACGTCATCCGGGCCTTCGGCGGCGTGCTGTTCCTGATCGGCGCGCTGATCATGGCCTACAACCTGTGGCGCACCATGCGGCGCGAGATCCGCGAGGAGGAGCTCCTGCCCTCGCAGGCCGGGGCGCTGCGCGTGGCGCCGGCCGAATGAGGAGGTACGGGTGATGATCCGGCGTCACGAGATTGTCGAGAAGCGGGCGTTCGTGCTGGCCGCGCTCATCCTGGTCACGGTGTCGATCGGCGGGATCGTCGAGATCGTGCCCCTGTTCACCATCGAGAGCACCATCGAGCCGGTCAAGGGCGTGCGGCCCTACAGCCCGCTCGAGCTCGCCGGGCGCAACATCTACATCCGGGAGGGCTGCTACACCTGCCACAGCCAGATGATCCGCCCCTTCCGCGACGAGGTGGAGCGCTACGGACCATACAGCCTCGCCGCGGAGAGCATGTACGACCATCCCTTCCAATGGGGATCGAAACGCACCGGACCCGATCTCGCGCGGGTGGGCGGCAAGTATTCCAACGAATGGCAGGCCGCCCATCTCGTCGATCCGCGGAGCGTGGTGCCGGAGAGCGTGATGCCGCCCTACGCCTTCCTGCGGGAGAAGGATCTCGACTACGACGACATCGCCGACCATCTGCGCGCCAACCGCCTCGTCGGGGTGCCCTACACCGACGAGATGATCGCCGCCGCGGTCGAGGATCTGCGTGTGCAGGCCGATCCCGAGGGCGACTACGAGGGGCTTCTCTCCCGTTATCCCAAGGCGGCGGTGGGTGATTTCGACGGTCAGCCCGACCGGCTGACCGAGATGGACGCGCTCATCGCCTATCTGCAGATCCTCGGCCGGATGGTGGACTTCACCGACATCCGCACCGAGGACATCATCCAGTAGGGGGCGGTGATGGAAGACGGCGCGCTGCGCATCCTCGACCAGATCTGGCTGATCTGGCTGTTCTCCATCTTCGTGGCCATCGTCGCCTGGGCCATGTGGCCGCGGAACAAGGAGAAGTTCGAGCGCTACGGACGCATCCCGTTCGAGGGAGACGATCGTCATGGCGAATAAGGTGGAAAGGGACGAGGTCACGGGCGTCGAGACCACCGGCCACGAATGGGACGGCATCAAGGAGCTCAACAACCCCCTGCCGCGCTGGTGGGTGCTCGTCTTCTACGCGACCATCGCCTTTTCGGTCGTCTGGTGGATCCTCTACCCGTCCTGGCCCACCCTGACCGGCTACTGGGGCGGGATCCTGGGCAGCAACCAGCGTCTCGACCTCGATCGCAGGATGGCCGAGGCCCGTGCGGCCCAGGCGCAGTGGCTGGAGAAGATCGCCACCCTCGACACCGAGGCGGTGGCCGCCGATCCGGAGCTGCTGAGCTTCGCCATGCGCGGCGGCGAGGTGGCCTTCAAGGAGAACTGCGCCGCCTGTCACGGGCTCGGCGGCGCCGGGCAGTTCAACTATCCGTCCCTGGCCGACGACGACTGGCTGTGGGGCGGCACTCTCGCCGATATCGAGCAGACGATCCGTCACGGCATCCGATTCTACGACGATCCCGACACCCGCGACAGCCAGATGCCCGCCTTCGGCGACATCCTCGAACGGGAGCAGGTCGAGGATGTGGTCCAGTACGTGCTGTCGCTGTCCGGGCGGGCCGAGGATGGGGAAGCGGCGGCCCGCGGCAGCGAGGTCTTCGCCGAGCAATGCGCCGCCTGCCACGGCGACGACGGCCGCGGCATGAAGGAGCTCGGCGCCCCCAACCTCACCGACGGGATCTGGCTCTACGGCGGCGAGCCGCAGGACATCCGCGCCCAGATCCTGAAGCCCCGCCACGGCGTGATGCCCGCCTGGCAGACCCGGCTCGAAGACGAGGTCATCAAGATGGTGACCATCTACGTCCACAATCTGGGCGGCGGCGAATAGATCGACGGTCGCCTGCGCGCGTTTCCCGGCGGAGCGGCGGGCGAATGCCCGCCGCTTTCCGTTAGGCCCCCCGGTGGCTCAGTGGATGCGGAATTCGTGGCGCACGTGGCTCCACCGGCCGGGCGCGATCAGCTCGGCGTGGGTGAGATAGACGCTGTGCAGCTTGCCCTCGATGTGGCGCGTCCAGAAATCGAGGAAGCGGCGGGTCTCGGGAAACCCGGGGACGCGATCGTAATGCTGCAAGATGAAGCTCTGCAGCACCCCCGGATGGTCGGGCAGGTGATAGATGATCTCCATGGTGGCCAGGCGGTAGCCCGCGAGCTGGAGCTCGAACGCGCGATCGACGTCGACGGCCATGCTCTGCTCCTTCACCTGTTGCACCTGTCGCATCGGTCTTCGCCGGGCAGGCGAGAGGAAACTCTGCGTCAGGTGAGGGGGCACGTCAAGAGCGCTTCGAAAATTATCGAGCCAAAATCAATGAGTTAGCAGCGATGCCGGGGGAGTGCTGACAGAATCCGGCGATTCCGCTCTTGAAGGCGGCGGCGGAGCTTCCTACGTAGCGGTCGACCTGGCACTCACCGCGCGCGAGTGCTAACAATCGTCAGCGAGATCATTCAGGAGGTGACTGTCCATGCGCTTCAGGCCTTTGCACGACCGCGTGCTGGTTCGCCGCATCGAGGAGGAACAGCGGACCAAGGGCGGCATCATCATTCCCGATACCGCCAAGGAAAAGCCGCAGCAGGGCGAGGTCCTGGCCGTGGGCCCCGGTGCCCGGGACGAGACCGGCAAGCTCGTGCCGCTGGACGTCAAGGTCGGTGACAAGGTGCTGTTCGGCAAGTGGTCGGGCACCGAGGTCAAGATCGAGGGCGAGGAGCTCCTGATCATGAAGGAGAGCGATATCCTCGGCATCCTCGAGGAAGAGGAATCGGCCAAGGCCGCAGCCTGAGCGTCGTCGCTCCCGAGCCCAACCCAACTTTCCGATCGCAAGAGAGGACGGACAGACATGCCCGCCAAGGAACTGCGTTTCTCTGTCGAAGCCCGGGCCAAGATGCTCAAGGGCGTCATGGCTCTCGCTGATGCCGTCAAGGTCACCCTCGGCCCCAAGGGCCGCAACGTCGTGCTGGAGAAGAGCTTCGGCGCGCCGCGCATCACCAAGGACGGCGTGACCGTCGCCAAGGAGATCGAACTCTCCGACAAGTTCGAGAACATGGGCGCCCAGATGGTGCGCGAGGTGGCGAGCAAGACCAACGACACCGCCGGTGACGGCACCACCACGGCGACCATCCTCGCCGCCGCCATGGTGCGCGAGGGCGTCAAGTCGGTGGCCGCCGGCATGAACCCGATGGACCTCCGCCGCGGCATCGAGCAGGCGGTGGACGCCGTGGTCGAGGAGCTCAGGAAGCGCGCCAAGCAGGTCACCACCAGCGAGGAGATCGCCCAGGTCGGCACCATCTCGGCCAACGGCGACGAGGAAATCGGCAAGATGCTGGCCGAGGCCATGCAGAAGGTCGGCAACGAGGGCGTGATCACGGTCGAGGAGGCCAAGTCCCTCGAGACCGAGCTCGAGGTGGTCGAGGGCATGCAGTTCGACCGCGGCTACATCTCGCCCTACTTCGTGACCGACGCCGACAAGATGCGGGCGGTGCTCGAGG
This sequence comes from Alphaproteobacteria bacterium, assembly GCA_027045875.1. Taxonomy (GTDB): domain Bacteria; phylum Pseudomonadota; class Alphaproteobacteria; order Geminicoccales; family Geminicoccaceae; genus JALSRW01. The sequence continues at coordinate 93,035 of JALUAG010000106.1, forward strand.
ACCCCTACATCCTGGTCCACGAGAAGAAGCTCTCCAACCTGCAGAGCCTGCTGCCGGTGCTCGAGCAGGTGGTGCAGAGCGGCAAGCCCCTGCTGATCATCGCCGAGGACGTCGAGGGCGAGGCGCTGGCCACCCTCGTCGTCAACAAGCTCAGGGGCGGCCTCAAGGTGGCGGCGGTCAAGGCGCCGGGCTTCGGTGAGCGCCGCAAGGCCATGCTCGAGGACATCGCCATCCTGACCGGCGGCCAGGTGGTCTCCGAGGATCTCGGCATCAAGCTCGAGAACGTCACCCTCGACATGCTCGGCCGGGCCACCCGGGTGATCGTCGAGAAGGAGAACACCACCATCGTCGGCGGCAAGGGCGAGGCCGACCAGATCAAGGCGCGCTGCAACCAGATCCGCGCCCAGATCGAGGAGACGACCTCGGACTACGACCGCGAGAAGCTGCAGGAGCGGCTCGCCAAACTCGCGGGCGGCGTCGCCGTGATCCGCGTCGGCGGGGCCACCGAGGTGGAGGTGAAGGAGCGCAAGGATCGCGTCGAGGACGCGATGAACGCCACCCGCGCCGCCGTCGAGGAAGGCATCGTGCCGGGTGGCGGCGTGGCGCTGCTGCACGCCACCAAGGCCCTCGACAGCCTGACGCCGAACAACGAGGACCAGCGCCACGGCGTCGACATCGTCCGCCGCGCCATGCAGGCGCCGGTGCGGCAGATCGCCGAGAACGCCGGCTTCGACGGCGCGGTGGTCGCCGGCAAGCTGCTCGAGAACGGCGATTACGGCTGGGGCTTCGACGCCCAGGCCGGCGAGTACGGCAACCTCGTCGACCGCGGCATTATCGACCCGGCCAAGGTGGTGCGTTGCGCCCTGCAGGACGCGGCCTCGGTCGCCGGCCTGCTGATCACCACCGAGGCGATGGTCGCCGAGAAGCCGGAGAAGAAGAAGGAGGAGGCGGGAGCCGCGCCCGGCATGGGCGACATGGGCTTCTGAGCGGGACATCCCGCTCCGCCTCTTCCGGAAAGGGCCGCATCACGCGGCCCTTTCCTTTTGCACCCCGCCCGCCGCGCTCCCGTCACCCGCCCTTTCCGCGCGCCAGGGGAGGCGCAGCAGATAGGTCCCCGCCCAGGTCACGACGCGACCGCCGAGTCCGAGCTTGAAACGGGCGACACCGGGCGCACCCACGGTGTCCACGCCACCGAGGTCGAGCTGCGTCGTCCCGCGTTCGCGCAGGACCTCGATGCCGCGCCAGAGGAGGAGATGCTGCGCCCGCAGGCGCCGCCCTTCCTCTCCCGTGTGGCCGACGAGATAGGTCGCGCATCGCCCGTGGAGCTGGAAAAGGGCGCCGGCCACCGGCGTCGATCCCCGTCTCGCCACCAGCGCGAACTGGCTGCGGCCCGGTCGCGAGGCCTCGGCCAAGGCATGGAAGAAGGCTGGCGACGGCCCCCGGTAGCCAACCTTCCGACGGTGGGCTTCGTTGGCCGAGATCAGCCAGGCGAGCAGGGGGCCGCCCTGCACGAGCCGGATCTCGAGCCGGTTCTCCCGCGCGCGACGCAGCATGTTGCGCCACTTGCCGTGGAGATCCGCCTCGATGTGGGCGAGGGGGCGTCCGAGACCGAGCAGGAGGGTGCTCTGGCCGCTCAGCACCCGCCGACAGCCGCTCCGCCGCTCGGATCCTTCCTCCGCGGCCGGTGTCCAGAACAGGAGACCCCGCCCGAACCGCCGCCGTACCTCGGCAAGGAGCGCTTCCTCCACCTGCTGTTCCCGGCCACCGAGAAGGACCGGACCGTGGGTGAGGAGCAGGATCCGCAACCCGGCCGGGAAGCGACGCTCGAGGAACTGGGCCACGGCCACCGGCTGTCCCCGTTCCGTCACGATGCAGCGGTGCGCCCGGTGTCCCTGGGCCGCTGCCGCCTCGCCGTAGGGCCAGTCCTGGCGGTAGCTGCAGGTGGGCGCGGTGGCCAGAAGCTGCTGCCAGCGGGCACGGTTGCAGCCGTCCCAGACGACGCGGAAGGGGGAGGTCACGGCACGGCCTCCGTCGTTCCTCTTGAGGGGCGAGAGTCGGGAGGGTAATAGCGTGATGGTTGAATGCGCGAAAGGTCGAAGCCCGTTGCCGAGAAAACGGACCGTCCGTGGGCTCCATCTGCCCCCGCCCCGACCCACCCGCTGGGCGCTCGGGTACCTCCTCCTCTACCTCGGGCTGCCGCTCGTGGGCTTGCTGGCGCTTCTCGACCTCGCCCTGTATCTCCTCTTCACCGAGGTGCTGGGACGCTGCTACGGGATCTTCTGCCTGTTCGGCTGAGGGATCCCTTCGGCCCACCGGAGCGACGAGGGGGAGGAACGTCCATGGCCGAGAGCCTGCCCGAGGAGATGATCGGCATCCGCATCCGCGAGCCCGGCGGTCCCGAGGTGCTGGTGCCGGAACGCATGCCGACGCCGGTGCCGGGGGAGGGTGAGCTCCTGATCCGGGTCGCCGCCGCCGGCGTCAACCGGCCGGACGTGCTCCAGCGCAAGGGAGCCTATCCGCCGCCGCCCGGCGCCAGCGAGCTTCCCGGGCTCGAGGTGGCGGGGACGGTCGTCGCTCTCGGTCCCGGCACCCGCCGGTTCCGGGTGGGCGACGAGGTGTGCGCGTTGCTGGCGGGCGGCGGCTACGCCGAATACGGCACGGCGCCCGAACCGCAGGTGCTGCCGGTGCCCCGGGGGCTGTCGCCGATCGAGGCGGCGGCCCTGCCCGAGACCTTCTTCACCGTCTGGACCAACCTCTTCGAGCGCGGCCGTCTGGTCGCCGGCGAGACCGTCCTCGTCCACGGCGGCTCCAGCGGCATCGGTACCACCGCCATCCAGCTCGCCCGCGCCTTCGGGGCGCGGGTCCTGACCACCGTCGGGAATGCCGAGAAGGCGCGGGCCTGCCGCGAGCTCGGCGCCGAACGGGCGATCCTCTACCGCGAGGAGGATTTCGTCGAGGTGGTGAAGGAGGTCACCGGCGGCCGCGGCGTCGACGTGATCCTCGACATGGTGGGCGGCGACTACGTGCCGCGCAATCTGAAATCCCTCGCCCTCGAGGGTCGCCTCATCCAGATCGCCTGGCTCGGGGGGTCGCGGGTCGAGGCCGATTTCGCGCGGCTGATGGTGAAGCGTCTCACCTGGACCGGCAGCACCCTCAGGCCGCGTTCGGTGGAGGAGAAGGGGCGCATCGGCCGGGCCCTCGAGGAGAAGGTCTGGCCGCTTCTCGAGCGGGGCGAGGTGCGGCCGGTCGTGCATCGCCTCTTTCCGCTCGAGGAGGCGGCGGCCGCCCACGCCCTCATGGAGAGCAGCGCCCACATCGGCAAGATCCTGCTGGTGACCCGCTACGGCGAGGCGCTCGCCCCCGAAACCGGCAGGAAGGGCGCCTCGTCCGGCGGTCCGTCGGCGTAGAGCCACACCGGCGCCGCCGTCGGATCGGCGGGCAGGGCGAGGATGCTGGCGCTGACCGTGCCGTAGCCGGTATCCGTCCGGATGCACATGGCGTGCCGTGGATCGCCGGTGTCGCTGGCGGTGGAGCCGAGGAGGAGCTGCCAGTCGGACCAGTCCCCGTCCGCCGGCAGCGAGCGGGCGAACAGCGGCCGGTAGCGGCGGATGCGCGGGCAGGCGGGATCGTCGAGCTCGGTCGAGGTCAGCATGCGGACACCTTCGGCGAGGGGGTGCCGGGTGATGCGCCCCCCGCCCGCGTGCCGCAGCCAGAACGCCCGCTCGCGGTCGGCGATCACGAGGTTGAAGGGCCGATAGGCCGCCGGATCGAGATCGAGAAGGGCGTGCGCCGCGGCGTCGGGGTCGGCGTGATCGAGCGCCTCCAGCACGAGTTCGCCGCGCGAGCGCTTGCCGGCGGCCGGCCCCAGACTGCCGCGCCGGTTCAGCACCGCCGCCACCATCCCGCGATCGCTGACCGCGAGCCAGGAGCCGCCCGCAAGCAGATCCAGCCCGCCCACCACCTCCGGTCGATCGGGCCAGTGGCGGCCGGGCGGGCGGCTGGGACGGTCCCGCATCTCGTCGCGATTGGCGGCGATCACGAGCGGCCAGGCATCGCCCGGACGCCGCAGGAGCACGAGGGAGCACAAGATGGCGACTCCGGCACGACTGGCAGGGAGGGTGCGGACCGCCTATAAGGAGCTCAACGGGAAACGCCAAGCCTTACGGGAGTCTCGGATGCCCACCTTCGAGGAACGGGAGCGCAGCGAGGAGGCGAAGTTCAAGCACGACCAGGAGCTCGCCTTCAAGATCCGCAACCGGCGCAACAAGCTGTTCGGATTGTGGATCGCCCGGGAATATCTCGGGCTCGAGGGAGACGAGGCGCTGGCCTACGCCAAGGACGTCGTGATCGCCGATTTCGAGGGCCCCGGCGACGACGACATGATGGGCAAGGTCAAGGCCGATCTCGCGGCCCGCAAGATCGAGGTCAGCGACCACCTGCTGCGGAAGCGTCTGGCGGAATGCGAAGCCGAGGCACGCGAACAGGTCAGGAAGGAGTAGCGGGCGAAGCCGCCGGCGACGGCCGCGCGGCGCGGGAGCGCCGCCGACGACCGGAGCGCCGGCCGCGGGAAGTGGGCGGGCCCGAGGGGCCGGAGCCCACCCGCTACGGCGACTGGGAACGCGGCGGCCGCTGCATCGATTTCTGAGCCTGCCGGCCACATCTCGGGGGAGGAGCGTTGAGCCGGGCATCTCCGGCCGCCGGCGGTGGCGGCGATCGGCGGCTGGTTCTGCTGCTGGTGGCGACCATTTCCGTCTTCTGGGGCTTCAACTGGCCGGCCATGAAGGTCGGGGTGGGGGAGCTCGGCCCCTGGCTCTTCCGCACCATCACCGTCGGCGTTGCCGGCGCCTGCCTGCTCGCGGCCGCGCGCCTCGGCGGCGAGCGCATCCGCCTCGCGGTGGCCGACCTCCGGCCTCTCCTGCCCGTCTCCCTGTTCGCGGTCACCGGCTGGCATCTCTTCACCGCCTTCGGCCTCACCTACATCGGCGGCGGGCGGGCGGTGATCGTCGCCTTCACCATGCCGCTCTGGGCCGCCATCACGAGCAGCCTGTGGCTCGGCGAACGCCACGGCGCCCGGCTGATCGCCGCCCTCTTCCTCGGCCTCGTGGGCATCGGCGTGCTGATGGGACCCGACATCGGCCGGCTCGTGGACCAGACCACGGGCTCGCTCCTCGTGCTCGGCGCCTCCATCTGCTGGGCGATCGGCACGGTGGGGACCAAGGCCCGGCGCTGGTCGGTGGGGGCCACGGCGCTGGCCGGCTGGCAGCTCCTCCTGGGCTGGGTGCCGATCCTCCTCGCCACCCTCCTTTTCGATCCCCTGCCCGATCTCTCGGGGCTGACCCTGCGCGGCATCCTCGCCACCGCCTACGCCTCGACGGTGGCGCTCGCCCTCTGTTACGGCGCCTTCATCAAGATCGTGACCATGGTGCCGGCCAGCGTCGCCGCCATCAGCACCCTCGCCATCCCGGTGATCGGGGTGTCGAGCTCGGCGCTGCTGCTGGGGGAGCCGCTGGGGCTCCGCGAACTCGCCGCCCTCGCCCTCATTCTCCCCGCCCTCGCCCTCGTGCTGCTGCCGCGCCGCGGCGGCTGAGCGGCGGGGCGCTTTCCGCGGGCGGCTCCGCACTATATAAGGTCAGGCACACACAGTTGCAGGACGAGTAGCACACTCATGGCAGATCCCGCAGTCATCCGGCGCGGCGGCGACGACCGCCAGCGCGCCCTCGAGGCAGCCATTTCCCAGATCGAGCGGGCCTTCGGCAAGGGTTCGCTGATGCGTCTCGGTCACGGCCAGCAGGCGATGGAGATCGAGGCCATCTCCACGGGCTCCCTCGGTCTCGACATCGCCCTCGGCATCGGCGGCCTGCCGCGCGGCCGGGTGGTGGAGATCTACGGCCCGGAGAGCTCGGGCAAGACCACCCTCGCCCTCCATGTGGTGGCCGAGGCCCAGAAGCAGGGCGGCGTCTGCGCCTTCGTCGACGCCGAGCACGCCCTCGACCCGGCCTATGCGCGCAAGCTCGGGGTCGATCTCGACGATCTCCTCATCAGCCAGCCCGACACCGGCGAGCAGGCGCTCGAGATCACCGACACGCTGGTCCGCAGCGGGGCGGTGGACGTGATCGTGGTGGACAGCGTGGCGGCGCTGGTGCCCAAGGCCGAGCTCGAGGGGGAGATGGGCGATTCCCACGTCGGCCTGCAGGCGCGCTTGATGAGCCAGGCGCTGCGGAAGCTCACTTCCTCCATCTCCCGCTCGCGCTGCATCGTCCTCTTCACCAACCAGATCCGCTCCAAGATCGGGGTGATGTTCGGCAGCCCGGAGACCACCACCGGCGGCAACGCCCTCAAGTTCTACGCCAGCGTGCGCCTCGACGTGCGCCGCATCGGCCAGCTCAAGGACCGCGACCAGACGGTCGGCAACCAGACCCGGGTCAAGGTGGTCAAGAACAAGGTGGCGCCGCCCTTCCGCGTGGTCGAGTTCGACATCGTCTACGGCGAGGGCATCTCCAAGACCGGCGAGCTGATCGATCTCGGGGTGAAGGCGGGGATCGTCGAGAAGTCGGGCTCCTGGTTCTCCTACAATTCCCAGCGCATCGGCCAGGGCCGCGAGAACGCAAAGCGGTTTCTCAAGGAGAACCCCGAGATCGCGGCCGAGATCGAGCAGGCGATCCGCGCCCGGGCCGGGGTCGGCGTCGCCGGCTCGCCGGGCCTCGATCTCCTCGACGAGGATCCGGTGATCGACGCCTGAGGGCGCCGCGCACCGCACACAACGACCAACGGGCTCCGTCATGCCGACCACCAACGAGATCCGCACGGCCTTTCTCGACTATTTCGCGCGCCACGGGCACGAGATCGTGCCCTCGAGCTCGCTCGTGCCCCACAACGACCCCACCCTGCTGTTCACCAACGCCGGCATGGTGCAGTTCAAGAACGTGTTCACCGGCGCCGAGACGCGCCCCTACAAGCGCGCGGTGACGGCCCAGAAATGCGTGCGCGCCGGCGGCAAGCACAACGATCTCGACAATGTCGGCTACACCGCCCGGCACCACACCTTCTTCGAGATGCTCGGCAACTTCTCCTTCGGCGACTATTTCAAGGAGCTCGCCATCGAGCTCGCCTGGAAGCTGGTCACCGAGGAACTCGGCCTGCCCGAGGAGCGCCTCCTCGTCACCGTCTACGCCGAGGACGACGAGGCCTTCGATCTCTGGCGGCGGATCGCCGGCCTGCCGGAGGAGAAGGTGATCCGCATCCCCACCTCCGACAATTTCTGGTCGATGGGCGATACCGGCCCCTGCGGCCCCTGCTCGGAGATCTTCTGGGACCACGGGCCCGAGGTGCCGGGCGGTCCGCCCGGCAGCCCCGAGGAGGACGGCGACCGCTTCATCGAGATCTGGAACCTCGTCTTCATGCAGTACGAGCAGCTCGCCTCGGGCGAGCGGGTGCCGCTTCCCCGGCCCTCCATCGACACCGGCATGGGTCTCGAGCGCATCGCCGCCGTGCTCCAGGGCAAGCACGACAACTACGAGATCGACCTCTTCCAGCACGTCATCGGTCGGACCGCCGAGCTCACCGGCAAGCCCTTCGAGGGGCGCTGGCGGCCGTCGCACAAGGTGGTGGCCGATCATCTGCGCGCAGCCGCCTTCCTCATCGCCGACGGGGTGATGCCGGCCAACGAGGGACGCGGCTACGTGCTGCGGCGGATCATGCGCCGCGGCATGCGCCACGCCCACATGCTGGGCGCCCGCGAGCCGCTCCTGTGGCGGGTGCTGCCGGCGCTCGTCGAGGAGATGGGCACCGCATATCCCGAGCTCGTGCGCGCCGAACCGCTCATCCGCGAGACCCTGAAGCTCGAGGAGACCAATTTCCGCCGCACCCTCGAGCGCGGCCTCAAGCTGCTCGAGGAGGAACTGGCGAAGCTGCCGGAGGGGGCGCCGCTTCCGGGCGAGGTCGCGTTCAGGCTCTACGACACCTACGGCTTTCCCCTCGACCTCACCCAGGACGTGCTGCGCGGCCAGGGCCGGAGCGTCGATACCGCCGGCTTCGAGCGGGCCATGCAGCGCCAGCGCGAGGAGGCGCGACGGCACTGGAAGGGCTCGGGCGCCGAGGCGGTGGCCCGCGTCTGGTACGAGCTCCGGGAGGAATTCGGCCCCACCGAGTTCGTGGGCTATGTGGCGCCGAAGGCCGAGGGCAGGATCCTGGCCATCGTCAAAGGCGGCGAGCGGGTCGAGCGGGCGCAGGCGGGGGAGGAGGTGGAGATCCTCGTCAACCAGACCCCCTTCTACGGCGAGTCCGGCGGCCAGATCGGCGATACGGGCGTCATCCGCGCCGGCGATGCGCGGGTGCGGGTGACCGACACCCGAAAGCTCCTGGGCGATCTCCACGTCCATGTCGGCAGGGTGGAGGAAGGCGAGATCGCGACCGGCCGGATCGTCGAGCTCGAGATCGACAACGAGCGCCGCCTGGCGCTCCGGCGCGCCCATTCGGCGACCCATCTCCTGCACGCGGCCCTGCGGCGCCATCTCGGCACCCATGTGACGCAGAAGGGATCCCTGGTGGCCCCCGACCGGCTGCGCTTCGACTTCTCCCACCCGAAGGCGGTGTCGCACGAGGAGCTCGCCGCCATCGAGGACGAGGTCAACGCCTTCGTTCGCCAGAACGGCGAGGTGAAGATCCGCTTCATGGGCCGGGAGGAGGCCATCGAAGCCGGGGCCATGGCGCTCTTCGGCGAGAAATACGGGGAGGAGGTGCGGGTCGTCACCATGGGCGAGAAGGCCCCGGGCGAGGCCTATTCGATCGAGCTCTGCGGCGGCACCCATGTCGATCGCACGGGCGACATCGGCTATGTGCGCCTCACATCCGAAAGCGCGGTCGGCGCCGGCATCCGCCGCATCGAGGCACTGACCGGCGCCGCGGCGGTCACATATGTGCGCGAGCGCGAGGATCTGCTGGCGGCGATCGGCCATGCCCTCAAGGTGCCGGCCGAACGGACCCCCGAACGGCTCGACCAGCTCCTGGAAGAGCGCCGCAGGCTCGAACGCGAGGTCTCGGACCTGAAGCGCCGCCTGGCGCTCGCGGGCGGCCCGCGCGAGGAGACGGTGAAGGAGGTGGCGGGCATCAAATTCGCCGGCCGGGTCCTTGAGGGCGTGCCCCCCAAGGAGCTTCGAAGCGCCGCCGATGCCATCCTGCGAAAGCTCGAAAGCGGGGTGGTGGCGCTGGTTGCCGTCAACGAGGGCAAGGCGGCGCTGGTGGTGGCGGTCTCCAAGGATCTCACCGACAGGATCGATGCCCGCGATCTGGTTCGCGCCGGCGTTGCCGCTCTCGGCGGCAAGGGCGGCGGCGGCCGTCCCGACTTCGCCCAAGGCGGCGGCCCGGAGGGCGCGAAGGCCCAGGAGACGTTGGAGGCGGTGGAGGGGGTGTTGGGGGAGATTGTGCACAGGGAGGCTGTTTGATATCGTTACGTATTGGATGCCAAAACTGGCGAGATCCCAGAAGGTTCCTTATCGGGCATAAGCATACAAGCTGCATCCTATTCTTTGATCGTCTTGTTTTTGCGAATGTGTACTTGGATGATGTCGATTAGAAGCTCGGATAATACTTGTAGTCGGATACAGGTATAGAGACCTTCCCTAAATCCGCCGGCATGGAGGTGACGTCCGGGCTCCTGGTCCGCCGGCAGCGAGGCGAGTCGGAGGTCCGGCCTCGCGCCTCGCACCGCGCGGTCTTCCGGTTTTGGTTCCGCCAGC
>JALUAG010000107.1 GCA_027045875.1 Alphaproteobacteria bacterium
ACCCCGCCGCCCTCGCCGAGATGGTGGTGGCGCGCGGGCTCAACGTCCGTCGTACCGAGGAGCTGGCGCGCGCCGAGCGAGAGCGGCCCGCCCGTCGCCGCCGCCCGCCGCCCGACCCCGACGTCGAGGCCGCGGCCGCGAGCCTCAGCCGGCTCCTGGGGCTCGAGGTGGCGATCCGCCCGCAGGGACGGGGCGGCCGGCTGATCATCCGCTATTCCGACCCCGAACAGCTGGAGGCGCTGCGCCGACGGCTCGCCGGATAGTAGAAAACGGTGGATAACCTCTAGGGGTTGTGCCATTTGCGGTTGACAGACCACATATGTTGTGAGGAGATGGCCGCGGGGTGATGCAAGGAAGGGTCGCGCTTCCACACCGCCCCCCGGGGTCCCGCCATCTCCTTTCGGGATGGATCCAGGGTGGTGTGTGCGCAAGTCCCGCTGCCCGATGCGCGAAGACGCGAGTCCGATCGATGCGGGTCGCTGCCCGGCCCGCCAGAACAGGGAAAGGCCGCCCGCCGGGCGGCCTTTCTCCTTGCCGGCGCGGGCTCAGGCCGCCTTGCTGCCGTAGAGGGCCTCGAAACGGTCGCGGTAGCGCTGATGGACGAGATGACGGCGGATCTTGAGGGTCGGCGTCATCAACCCGTCGGCGATCGAGAACAGCCCGTCCAGGATGTCGAAGCGGCGCACCCGCTCGCTCGCCGCCAGACGGGCGTTGGCCCGCTCCACCGCGGCGGCGATGGCGGCCCGGAAACGCTCGTCGCCGGCCAGCCGATGGAGCTCCGCCGGCAGTCCGTGGCGGCGGGCGAAGCCTTGGACGAACTCGGGATCGGGCACGATCAGCGCCACCAGATAGGGGCGCCGGTCGCCGTAGACCGCGGCCTGGGCGATCTCCGGCTGGAAGGCCAGCATCCCCTCCACCTTCTGCGGCGAGATGTTGTCGCCGCCCGAATTGACGATGATGTCTTTCTTGCGGTCGGTGATGCGCAGATAGCCCGCGGCGTCGAAGCTGCCGATATCGCCGGTGTGCAGCCAGCCGTCGCGCACCGTCCGCGCGGTGGCCACCTCGTCCTTCCAGTAGCCCTTCATGACGATCGGCCCGCGCACCAGGATCTCGCCGTCCTCGGCCAGCCGCACCTCGACGCCTTCGAGAGGCGGCCCCACGGTGTCGATGCGGCAGCGGCCGGGCGGGTTGCAGGAAATCACCGGGCTCGCCTCGGTCTGGCCGTAGCCCTGCAGGAGCGGCAGGCCGAGGGCGAGGAAGAAGACCCCCACCTCGTAGTTGAGCGGCGCGCCGCCGGAGACGAGCGCCTTCATGCGGCCGCCGAAACGGGCCGCCACCTTGCGCCGCACCAGTAGCTCGAGGGCGCGGTCGACCACCGCCTCGGCCGGCGCCAGCCGGCCCCGCTCGTAGCGCTTGCGGCCGAGGCGCACCGCCGCCTCGAACAGCCGCGACTTGAGCCCGCCCTCGCGGCGCAGCTGGCGCTCGATGCGCTGGCGCATGACCTCGAACAGCCGCGGCACGCAGGTGAGGATGGTGGGCCGCGCCTCGAGCAGGTTGGTGGACAGCGCCTCGATGCCCTCGGCGTAGTAGATCTGGGCGCCGATGACGATCGGGAACCACAGGCCGGCGGTGTGCTCGTAGGCGTGGGAGAGGGGCAGGAAGGAGAGGAACACCTCGTCCTCGAGGCCGATCTGTTCGAGCAGCCGCACCGCGCCCCGCACGTCGGCCAGGATGTTGCCGTGGGTCAGCATCACCCCCTTGGGATGGCCGCTGGTGCCCGAGGTGTAGATGAAGCAGGCGACATCCTCCCGCCCGAGCCGGTCGGTGTGGTCCACCGCCGGCAGCGCCGCCGCCAGCGCCTCCTCCCAGGAAGCGGTGACGAGGGCAGGGCGGGGCGCCGGCACCGGCGGCTCGACGCACAGGCAGGCCGCCACCCCGGGCGCCTCGGCGAGGGCGGGGAACAGGGTCTTCTGCAGATCTCTGGTCGAGCAGATGGCGGCCTTTGCTTCGCTGTGGTTGAGAATGTAGGCGTGATCCGCCACCGTGTTGGTGGTGTAGGCGGGCACGGTGACGGCGCCCGCGCGCATGATGGCGAGGTCGGCGATACACCATTCGGGGCGGTTCTCGGAGACCAGCACCACCCGGTCGCCGGGCTCCACGCCGCGGGCCGCGAGCCAGGCGGCGACGGCGCGGCTCTCGCGATCCACCCGCTGCCAGCTCCAGGGCCGGTAGGCGCCCTCGCGCTTGGCCCAGACGAAGGGCTGCTCGCCGCGGCGCGAAAGCGAATCCCGGAAGGCGGCGGGCAGGCTGGGGGCGGCTGTCGTCATCGGCGGGGGCTCCGCTGCGGCTGCCGGGCGCGGCGGCTGTGGATCGCCGCCTGCGCCGCCATATATCTGACCCGCGTCAAGAGGAGAAGCATCGATGCCGGAGACCGCCACCGCCACCCGCGCCGCCGATTCCGCCGCCGCCCCGCCGCCCGAGTGGGACCTCGGCGATCTCTACGCCGGCCCCGAGGATCCGCGCATCGCCGCCGATCTCGAGGCGGCGGCCGGGGAGGCGGCGGCCCTCGAGGAGGGCTTCAAGGGGCGCCTCGCGACGCTTCCGGCGGACCGTCTCGCGGAGCTCCTGCGCCGTTACGAGGCGGTCGAGGAGCGGCTCGGCAAGGTCTTCTCCTACGCCCAGCTCCTCTTCGCCACCCGCCGGCAGGACGAGACGGTGGGCCGTTTCTATCAGGGGGTGCGCGAGCGGGTCACCGAGATCTCGAGCCGCCTCTTATTCGTGACCCTGGAGTTCAACCGGCTCGAGGACGCCGATCTCGAGGCGCGTCTCGCGGAATCGCCCGACCTCGCCCGCTACCGCCCCTGGCTGCGCAACCTCCGCGCCTTCCGTCCGCACCAGCTCGCCGACGAGGTGGAGCGGGTGCTGCACGAGAAGTCCCTCACCTCGCGCGGTGCCTGGGTGCGGCTGTTCGACGAGACGACGGCCGCCCTGCGCTTTCCCTTCCGGGGCCAGGAGCTCACCAGCAGCGAGATCTTCGACCGCCTCCAGGACAAGGACCGCGAGGCGCGGCGCGAGGCGGCGGCGGCGGTGAGCGGGGTGCTGGGCGAGCATCTCAGGCTGTTCGTGCGGGTCACCAACACCCTCGCCAAGGACAAGCAGCTCGAGGACGGCTGGCGGCGCTTCCCGCGGCCCATCTCCTCGCGCAACCTCGCCAACCAGGTCGAGGACGAGGTGGTGGACGCGCTGATCGCGGCGGTGCGCGCCGCCTATCCCCGCATCTCGCACCGCTACTACGCCCTCAAGGCGCGCTGGCTGGGGCTCGAGCGGCTCGAGTACTGGGACCGCAACGCGCCGCTGCCGGAGGAGCCGGACGAGCGGCGCCCCTGGGAGGAGGCCCGCGACATCGTGCTCGGCGCCTACCGGCGCTTCTCGCCGCGCCTCGCCGCCATCGTCGAGCGCTTCTTCCGCGAGCGCTGGATCGACGCCGCCCCGCGTCCCGGCAAGGACAGCGGCGCCTTCTGCCATCCCACCGTGCCGGCGGTCCATCCCTACGTGCTCATGAACTACCAGGGGCGCAACCGGGACGTCATGACCCTGGCCCACGAACTCGGCCACGGCGTCCACCAGATGCTGGCGGCCAGGCAGGGCTATCTGATGGCCGGCACCCCCCTCACCCTGGCCGAGACCGCCTCGGTGTTCGGCGAGCAGCTCACCTTCGGGGCGCTCCTCGAAGCCGAGACCGATCCCCTGCGGCGGCGAGTGCTGCTGGCCTCCAAGATCGAGGACATGATCAACACGGTGGTGCGGCAGATCGCCTTCTGCGAGTTCGAGATCGCCCTCCACGACCGGCGCCGCGAAGGGGAGCTCACCGCCGAGGAGATCGGCGCCCTCTGGATGGAGGTGCAGGAGCGCAGCCTCGGGCCGGCCTTCCTCCTGCGCGAGGATTACGCCGTCTGGTGGAGCTACATCCCCCACTTCGTCCACGTGCCCTTCTACGTCTACGCCTACGCCTTCGGCGAGTGCCTCGTGAACGCCCTCTACGCGGTCTACGAGCAGCAGCCCGAGGGCTTCGTCGAGAAGTACGAGCGCCTGCTCGAGGCGGGCGGGACGCTGCGGCATCGCGAGCTCCTCGCGCCCTTCGGGCTCGATGCCGGCGATCCCGGCTTCTGGCAGCGCGGGCTGGGCGTGATCGAGGGCTACATCGACCGCCTCGAGGCCGAACTGGCGGAGGCGAGGTGAGCAGCGATTCCGCTTCCAGCGCGCCGGCGGCGCGGAGCGAGAACCGCCTCGCCGCCCGCATGCGCCGCTACGCCCGGGTCTCCGGGGTGGTGGCCGGCGAGGCGGCCCGCTTCGCCGGCCGGCGCCTCCTGGGCCGCGGCGGCGTCGACAGCGCCACCCACGCCGCCGAGATCAAGGCCGCCCTCGGTGGGCTCAAGGGGCCGCTCATGAAGGTGGCGCAGATGCTGGCCACCATCCCCGACGCCCTGCCCGCCGACTATGCGGTCGAGCTCGCCCAGCTCCAGAGCAACGCGCCGCCCATGGGCCGACCCTTCGTGCGTCGCCGCATGGCCGCCGAGCTGGGGCGCGACTGGCGGCGGCATTTCCGCGAGTTCCCCCTGGAACCGGCGGCCGCCGCCTCCCTCGGCCAGGTGCACCGGGCGGTGCTCGCCGACGGGCGCACGGTCGCCTGCAAGCTCCAGTATCCCGACATCGAGAGCGCGGTGGAGGCGGATCTCGCCCAGCTCCGCCTCGTGTTCGCCATCTACAGGCGCTACGATGCCGCCATCGACACCGCCCGCATCTACGAGGAGATCTGCGCCCGGCTGCGCGAGGAGATCGACTACGAGCGCGAGGCCCGCCATCTGCGCCTCTATGCCGAGATGCTGGCCGACGAGCCCGAGGTCCACGTGCCGGTGCCGGCGGATCCCCTCTGCACCCGGCGCCTTTTGACCATGAGCTGGCTCGAGGGGCGACCGCTCCTCGCCTTCAAGACGGCGCCCCGGGAGCTGCGCAACGCCCTCGCGCTCAGGATGTTCCGCGCCTGGTACATCCCCTTCTACCGCTACGGGGTGATCCACGGCGATCCCCATCTCGGCAACTACACGGTGCGCGAGGATTTCCATCTCAATCTGATGGATTTCGGCTGCGTCCGCATCTTCGAGCCGAGCTTCGTGGGCGCGGTGATCGATCTCTACTGGGCGCTCGTGCGCGGCGACCGCGATCTCGCCGTCCACGCCTACGAGACCTGGGGCTTTTCCCATCTCACCGACGAGGTCATCGACATCCTCAACGAATGGGCGGCCTATCTCTACGGGCCACTGATGGAGGACCGGCCGCGGCTGATCGACGAGAGCCGCAGCTCCCACGAGGGTCGTCGGGTGGCGATCCGGGTCCACCGCCGCCTGCGCGAGGCGGGCGGGGTGATGCCGCCCCGCGAATTCGTCTTCATGGACCGCGCCGCCATCGGCCTCGGCGCCGTGTTCCTCCATCTGGCGGCGGAGGTGAACTGGCACCGGCTCTTCCTGGAGCTGATCGACGGCTTCGACCTCGATGCCCTCGCTGCCCGCCAGCGGGCGGCGCTCGCCCGCCACGGCCTCGCGCCCGCCGCCTGAACCCCTGCGCGCCCTTCAGTCCGGCAGCGGCGGCAGCAGCGCCTTGACCGAGGGCGAGTGGATCACCTCGCCGCTCGCCACATAGGCCTCGTGGTTGCGCTCGATGCGGGCCGGATCGTAAAGATAGTTGACCAGTATGCCGTGGCTCTCGGCCAGCCCCTTGGCCGAGACGTCCGCCAGCCAGTTGATCCGTTCCAGTCTGGCCCCATTGTGGAGGTGGAAGCGGGCCACCGGATCCCGCGGCCGGCCCCGCTCCTTCACCCGCACCAGATAATGGGCGCAGAGGCGCTTGAGGGGCGTCTCGAGGGCCTCGGTCGCCTCGGTGTCCCGGTGCCAGTCCGCCTCCTCGAGACGGGCGAGGGCCGCCCGTTCCTTCTCGCCGATCACCGGATCGTCCCGCTGGCGCGCCTCCTCGAGCCAGGCGGCGAAGCCGGGCACCGGCGAGAGGGTGGCGAACTGACGCAGATGCGGCAGCTCGCGCTGGAGATCGGCGACCACCAGCTTGATCAGGAAGTTGCCGAGGGTGACGCCCCTGAGCCCCTCGTGGCAGTTGTTGATGGAATAGAAGATGGCGGTATCGGCATCGCGTGGCGGGAACACGGGCGCCGCCTCGTCGAGGAGCGGCTGCACCTTGTCCGCCATGCCCTTGACGAGCGCCACCTCGACGAAGATCAGCGGTTCGTCGGGCATCGCCGGATGGAAGAAGGCGAAGCAGCGGCGGTCCTCGGCCAGCCGGCGGCGCAGCGCCTCGAGGGCCGGGATGCGGTGCACCTTCTCGTAGCGGACGATCTTCTCGAGCAGCGAGGCGGGACTGTTCCAGTCGATGCGGGTGAGGCTCAAAAAGCCCGGGTTGAACCAGCCCGACAGCAGTCCGTGGAGATCGGAATCGACGGTGGCGAGCTCGGGATGGGCGCGGAGGTGGCCCATGAGCTCGGCCCGGAGCTCGACGAGGCGGCGCGTGCCCTGGGGGGCCATGTTCATGCGCCGGAAGAGCTCCTGGCGCGGCGCCTCGGTGGTGCGGTGGAGCGCCCGCCGCCGCTCGGCGTCGGGCGTCTGCAGATAGGCCTCGATGGCGGCGGCGATCGCCTCCGGATCGGCCTCGAACTCGCGCAGGAGCGTGAGGAAGAAGCGCAGCCGCGCCTCGCCGTCCATCGCCAGATAGGCCTCCATCACCTCGCGGGCGAGGGCGGTGCCCGAGGCCTCGCCGCGGGTCGACAGGAGATCCCGGCACAGGGCCACGATATCGCGGCGGCGGTTGCCGCGCAGGCGCAGCAGATCGCGCCCCGCGTCGGCGATCGAGATCAGGAGCTGGTTGACGAGACTGCCGGCGGGCATGGTCCGATCTTCATCCGGAGGGCCTCGCCCTCTCCCATAGAGCCGGGACGCCACCCCGGCAACGCGCCCTTCGTCACCCCCGCTCCGACGCCTCCCGCAGCGCCGCCTCGAGCCGGTCGAGGAGCGGGATCTGGCTGTCGCGGATCTTGCGCCGGGCGGTCGCGAGATCGAACCAGGCGCCGCGATCGATCTCGGGAAAGCGCGCGATCCTGCCGGATCCGGGCGGCCATTCCATCGTGAACGGGTTGCTCCGCAGCCGGCCCGGGTCGGCGTCGCCGGCGAAGGCCCAGGCCTCGACGATCTTGCCGCCCCGCTGGCGGATGCGCCCGAGCGGCAGAAAGGGGCCCCGGGCCTCGAAGCCGGTCTCCTCGCGGAACTCCCGGACGGCGGTGGCCAGCGGTTCCTCGCCCTCCTCCGGCTCGCCCTTGGGGATCGACCATACCCCCTCGTCGCGGCGGGCGAAGAAGGGGCCGCCCGGATGGACCAGGAACACCTCGATGCGGCCGTCGCGCCGTCGGTACATGAGAAGGCCGGCGCTGCGCCGGTCCGTCGCGCCCGCGCTCACGGCGATGGCGGCTCCCGCGCGAGCATCGCCGGGGTGCGGTAGGCGAGCAGCCGCCCGGCATGAATCGCGATCTCCCGCCAGTCCTCGATCGGCAGGCCGATGCGGGCGAGGGCGGCGGTGGGGAACTTGGCCTCGAGCCGGCCGCGCTCCGGATCCGCCTCGGCGACGAGCCGCAGAGCGAGGCCGTGCAGGCCCGGATTGTGGCCGACCAGCATCAGACGGCGCACCTCCCCCTCCTGGCGGCGGACGATCTCCAGCATGCGCCCCGGGCTCGCCAGATAGAGGCTCCGCAGGTAGCGGATCTCCGGCAGCTCGGCGAGCTCCGCGAAGGCCAGCGCCAGGGTGCGGCGCGCGCGCACCGCGGTCGAGCACAGCACCCGGTCGGGCAGGATCCCCTCCGATCGCAGCCAGGCGCCCATCGCGCGGGCGGCCCGGATGCCGCGCGGTGCGAGGTCGCGATCGTGATCCTCGACGCCCGGCTCGTCGTGGCGCGACTTGGCGTGACGGAACAGCAGCAGCTCGCGCAGCGGATCGCCTCCCCGGCCGGCGCCGGCTCCCATGACAACGGGCCGGCGGCGGACTAGATTGCAGGATGTTCAGAGCCTATCGCCTCGCCCGCCGGACACCAAGGGCGACGGCGCCAATCGGGGAACGCGGATCATGGCCACCGAACTTCGTGCCGAGGCCCCCGTCCGGGCGACGGCACGGGTCGCGTCGCGGCAGGAGGCGGAAAAGCCGGCCTTCGGCCCGGAACATTTCTTCAACCGCGAGCTGTCCTGGCTCGCCTTCAACGAGCGGGTTCTCGAGGAGGCCCGCAATCCCGCCTATCCGCTCCTCGAACGGCTGCGTTTCCTCTCCATCTCGGCGAGCAATCTCGACGAATTCTACATGGTGCGGGTGGCCGGCCTCAAGGCGCTGGCGCGGGCCGGCGTCGATACCGTGAGCGCCGACGGCATGCGCCCCGCCCGCCAGCTCGAGGCGATCCGCGAGCGGGCCAGCCGGCTGATGGCCGAGCAGCAGCACTGCTGGATCGATCTCGTCGGCCGGCTGCGCGAGAAGGGGGTGGTGATCAGCGACATCGCCGAGCTTTCGGAGGAGGATCTGGCCCGGCTGCGCGAGCGCTTCCTGGCCGAGGCCTTCGCCGTGCTCACCCCGATCGCCGTCGACCCGGCGCATCCCTTTCCCTTCATCCCCAACTGCGGCATGGGCGTGGTGGTGGAGCTCGTCCGTCCGAAGGGCGAGCCGGTGGTGGGGCTCGTGCTGCTGCCGGCCCGGCTGCCGCGCTTTCTCCGGATCGACGGTCCCGGCCACCGTTTCGTGCGCCTCGAGCAGGCGATCGAGCGCTTCATCGACCTCCTGTTCCCGGGGTTCCGGGTGGCGGCGCTGGGCCGCTTCCGGGTGATCCGCGATTCCGACATCGAGGTGGAGGAGGAGGCCGAGGATCTGGTGCGGCTGTTCGAGACCCTGCTGAAGCGCCGCAAGAGGGGCAGCGTCATCCGCCTCTCGGTGGATGCCGGGGTGCCGGTCGAGCTCCGGGATTTCCTGCGCGAGCATCTGCGGGTCGCCGAGGAGGACGTGTGTACCCTCGACAACATCCTCGGTCTCGCCGACGCGAGCCAGATCATCGAGGCCTGCGGGGAGCGGAGGGATCTCCTCTTTCCTCCCTACACGCCGCGCTTTCCCGAGCGCATCCGCGATTTCGACGGCGACTGTCTGGCCGCCATCCGCCACAAGGACTTCATCGTCCACCATCCCTACGAGAGCTTCGACGTGGTGGTGCAGTTCCTCCGCCAGGCGGCGCGAGATCCGGCGGTGGTGGCCATCAAGCAGACCCTCTACCGGACCAGCGAGGAAAGCCCCATCGTGGCGGCGCTGATCGAGGCCGCCGATGCCGGCAAGTCGGTGACCGCCCTCGTCGAGCTCAAGGCCCGCTTCGACGAGGAGCGCAACATCCAGTGGGCGCGCAATCTGGAACGGGCCGGGGTGCAGGTGGTCTACGGCTTCATCGACCTCAAGACCCACGCCAAGGTGTCGATGGTGGTGCGGCGGGAGGGCGGCGGGCTGCGCACCTACTGCCATTTCGGCACCGGCAACTACCATCCGGTGACCGCCCGCATCTACACCGATCTCTCCTTCTTCACCTGCGATCCGGCGCTGGCGCGCGACGCCGCCCGCACCTTCAACTTCATGACCGGCTACGCCGAGCCGCGGGGGCTCGAGAAGGTGGCGGTGGCGCCCGTCGACATGCGCGAGACCTTGCTGCGGCTGATCGAGGAGGAGATCGCCTTCGCCGAGGCCGGCCGCAAGGGGGCCATCTGGGCCAAGCTCAACTCGCTGGTCGACGACGAGATCATCGCCGCCCTCTACCGGGCCTCGCAGGCGGGGGTGAAGATCGACCTCGTGATCCGCGGCATCTGCTGCCTGCGCCCGGGCCTGCCCGGGCTGTCCGAGAACATCCGGGTGAAGAGCATCGTCGGCCGGTTCCTCGAGCACGCGCGCATCGTCTGCTTCGGTGCCGGGCACGGGCTGCCCAGCCGCCGCGCGCGGGTGTTCATCTCCTCCGCCGACTGGATGCAGCGCAACCTCTCGCGCCGGGTCGAGCTCATGGTGCCGCTCGAGAACGAGACCGTGCACCGCCAGGTGATGTTCCAGATCATGATCGCCAATCTCAAGGACAACACCAACAGCTGGATCCTCCACCCCGACGGCCGCTACGAGCGGGTGCGGGCGGGCAAGGAGCGCTTTTCGGCGCACGAGTACTTCATGACCAATCCGAGCCTGTCCGGGCGTGGCAGCGCCCTCCGCCGGTCGCGCGCCCGCCAGCTCCGCCTCGAGGCCGGCGGCGAGGTGGCCGCCGGGTGAACGGCGCGCCCGAGCCGGGAATACGGGAGACGGCGCGCTTCGGCGTCGTCGACATCGGCTCCAACTCGGTGCGCCTCGTGGTCTACGACGGCCTCCACCGGGCGCCCCTCGCGCTGCTCAACGAAAAGGCCATCTGCCGTCTCGGTGAGGGCATCGAGGAGAGCGGCCGTCTCGATGCCGCGGGGGTGGGCCGGGCGCTCGCCGCCCTCGGCCGCTTCCGCACCCTGCTCGCGGGGCTGGGGGCGGCGGAGACGGACGCCTTCGCCACCGCCGCCGTCCGCCGGGCGGCCGATCGCGACCGTTTCCTCGCCCTCGCCGCACGGGCCCTGGGCCGGCCGGTGGCGGTGCTGTCCGGGGAGGAGGAGGCGCGCGCCACCGCCCTCGGCGTCGCCGGCGGCCTCCACGGGGTGCGTGGGCTGGTGGCCGATCTCGGCGGCGGCAGCATCGAGTTCGCGCGGGTCGAGGGGGGGCGGGTGACGCCCCTCGCGAGCCTGCCCGTGGGCACCCTGAGCCTGCGCCCGGCGCTCGCCCGCGGCCGGCGGGCGGCCGCCGAGGAGGCGGCACGGGCGCTGGCGCCGCCGCCGGCGCTCGCCGAGGCGGCGCGGGACGGGCGCCTCTACCTCGTGGGCGGCGGCTGGCGGGCCATTGCCCGCATCCACCTCGGGCTCGGCCGGTCGCCGCTGCCGGTGGTGCACGGGCTCGCCCTCGGCCGCTCGGAGCTGCTCGCGCTGCTGGCCGAGATCCGCGAGCTGCGCCCCGAACGGCTCGCCCGTCTGCCGGGTCTCGGCCGCCGCCGCGTCGAGACCCTGCCGGCCGCCGCCCTGCTGCTCGAGGTGCTGCTCCGGCACCTCACCCCGGGCGAGCTCGTCTTCTCCGCCACCGGCCTGCGCGAGGGGCGGCTGTTCGCCCGCCTCGGGGAGGAGGCGATGGCCCGCGACCCGCTGCTCGAGGGGGCGCGCCGGCTCGCCGCCGGCGAAGCCCGCGATCCCGCCTTCGCCGGGGTCCTCGCGGACTGGCTGGCGCCGCTCCTCTCGCCGCCGAGTTCGGATCTGGGTCGCCTCCAGCGGGCGGCCGTCCTGCTCTCCGATGTGGGCTGGCGCGAGCATCCGGACAGCCGCGCCGGCGCCACCTTCGCCCGCCTCTCGCGCTTTCCCTTCCTCGGCATCGACCATCCGGGGCGGATCTTCCTCGCCCGGGCGGTCTTCCTGCGCTACGGCGGCGCACCCAAGGACCGGGCGCTGCGACCCTTCCTCGAGCTGCTGGATCCCGAGACCCGCCGCGCCGCCGCCGCCCTCGGCGCCGCCATGCACCTCGCCTACCGTCTCTCGGGCGGGGTCGGGGAGCTCCTCGCCCGCAGCCGGTTGCGGCTCCTCGAGGAGGAGGTGCTGCTGGAGGTGCCGGGCGATCTCCTGCCGCCCGATCCCTCGGTACTGGGGGGGCGGCTGCGGCGTCTCGCCAAGGCCCTGGAGCGGCCGCGCCACCGGCTGCGGGCCGTCTGAAGGCGGGCCCGGCCGGGGGCCCTCGCCCGTGCCGGGAGGCGGCTCAGGCGGGTGCGAGCCCCTTCGCGAGAAAGCGGCTCAGGCGGCGCGAGAAGGCGCTCGGATCGGGCAGCGGCTCGCCCTCGACGATGCGCGCCTGGTCGAGCAGCAGCCGTGCGAGCTCGTCGAACTCCTCCCCGTCGCCGTCGCCGGCCGCCATCTCCGCCATCCGGCGCAGCAGCGGATGGCGCGGGTTGATCTCCAGGATGCGGCGCGACAGCTCGCCGATCTGCGCGTGCTGGAGGAGGAAGCGCTCGAGGCGCATGTCGAGCCCCTGCCCCTCGGCCACCAGACAGACGGGGCTCTCGCGCAGCCGCTTCGAGGGCCGCACGTCGCGGACCGCATCGCCCAGGGCCGCCTTCATGCGGGCGATCAGCCGGTCGAGCTCGGCCCCGGCGAGGGCGGCTTCCCCCTCCTCCCCGGCGGCCTCCTCCACCGGGGGGATCGCCGACAGGTCCACCTCGCCCCGGGTCAGCGAGCGGAACTCGGCATCCCGGAAGGCGCGCACCTCGGGCAGCCAGAACTCGTCGACCGGATCGTCCAGCAGCAGCACCTCGACCCCGCGCGCCCGCGCCTCCTCGAGCTGGGGATGGTTCCGCAGCGCCTCGGCGTTCTCGCCGCTGATGTAGTAGATCGCGGTCTGGCCCGGACGGCGGCGCGCGAGATAGCCTTCGAGATCGGTCCACCCCGTCTCGGCGGTGGTCTTGAAGCGGGCGAGGGCCAGGATGCGCTCGCGGTTCTCGGCGTCCTCGATCAGCCCCTCCTTGAGCACCGGCCCGAAATCCCGCCACCAGTCGAGCCAGGAGCGCCGTTTCCCGTTCTCAGCGCCGGCGTCGCCGTCCGCCTGCTCCCCGTCCGGCTTCTCGGCCTTCGCCTCCTCGGCCAGCGCGTCCAGGATGCGGCGCACCAGCGCCTTGCGCATGCGGGCGACGACGGCGTTGTTCTGCAGGGTTTCGCGGCTGACGTTGAGCTGCAGGTCCTCGCTGTCGACGACGCCGGTGACGAAGCGCAGGTAGCGGGGCAGCAGGCTGTCAAGGGCGTCGGTGATGAACACCCGCTTGACGTAGAGCTTCACCCCGTGGCGGCGGCGCGGGTCGAGGAGGTCGAACGGCCGCAGGGCGGGGACGAACAGCAGTGCGGTGTAGGAGAGCACCCCTTCGGCGGTGAAGTGGATGCGCAGATAGGGATCGTCGAAGGCGTGCGCCACGTGGTGGTAGAATTCCCGGTACTGCTCCTCGGTGATCTCGTTGCGCGGGCGGGTCCAGAGCGCGCTCGCGCTGTTGATCTGCCGCGGCTCCTGCTTCTTGGTCTTGGTGTCGCCGGGCTTCGGGCGCACCTCGAGCAGGATCGGGAAGGTGATGTGATCGGAGTAGCGGCGGACGATCGTCTCGATGCGCTCGGGGTCGAGGAACTCCTTCGCGTCCTCCTTGAGGTGCAGGGTCACCGCGGTGCCGCGCGGCGGCCGCTCCTCGGCCTCGGTGACGGAATAGCCGGTGCGACCGTCGGAGGCCCAGATCCAGCCCCGCTCCTCGCCCGCCTTCCTGGACAGCACGACCACCCGGTCGGCGACCATGAAGGCGGCGTAGAAGCCGACGCCGAACTGGCCGATGAGATCCAGGCCCTCCTTGCCGCCCTTCTCGAGCGCCTCGAGGAAGCGGGCGGTGCCGGAGCGGGCGATGGTGCCGAGGTTGGCGACCAGGTCCTCGCGGTTCATGCCGATGCCGTTGTCGCGCACCGTCAGCAGTCCCTTGCCGCGATCCACCAGGATGTGGATGCGCAGCTCGGGCTCCTCGCCCAGGAGCTCGGGTTCCTCGAGGGATTCGTAGCGCAGCCGGTCGCAGGCGTCGGAGGCGTTGGAGACCAGCTCGCGCAGGAAGATCTCGCGTTCCCGGTAGAGGGAGTTAACGACGATGTCGAGCACGCGGCCGACGTCGGCCTCGAAGGGCCGGAGGGTGTCCTGCATCGGCGAAGCTCCGCTGCGTTTCCGGAAGACCGTCTGCCGCGGATTTGGGAACGCCCCGGGACCGCTTCAAGCGGCTTACCGGTCCCCCCGGGTCCCACTGCCTGCTCGGTCATTGCATCCGGCCACCGGCCTAAGTCGCTCTTGCGCGGACGAGCACGTTTTCCCGACAGCTTTTCCGAGGCGTTGTCAGCCGCTCCGGCTGTAGACGATCCTGGGCTCCTCGACCCGAAAGAGGGGCTTCGTGGGCTTCTCGGTAGTCAGAAATTCATCGACTTCGGCCGTTCGCGCCGCGACAACGTGCAGGGCGTCCATGGCAGAGAGTCCTTTAATCCTGGCTAACTCCATTGCGGGTTTCACGAGGGCTCCGATGTCCGTTACGAAAAAGATGACGTTATCGAAAAAGGAGAGGTAGAAATCGGCTTCCTCGGTTTTCTTGTGGTACTGAGCCTTGGGAACCGTTTCCAGCCAGACCAGATGGCTCGACACGAACTCCCTTCTGTCGTCGTCGAGAAAATGCAAGGCACATCGCGCGAGCTCGTGGTTTCCCGTTGCAGCGTCGAGAAGAACGCCCGAGTCGACGTAGGTTCGCAGCATGGTGATCAGGTATCGTCCACCGCCCTTCCCCGCCCGAGGCGGGCGTCGATTTGTTCCCCGTCCAGAGGTGTCGTGCCGGTGGCGAGGAGCGCGCGCCGAAGAGCGCGCAGTCTGGCTCCGAGAGGAGTTCTCGACGGCTCGTACGCGGGATCCGCCAATTCCTCCCAGTGCGCCATCGTGGCGGCCATCGCCGACGTGGTTTCAGGAAATACGTCCCCGCTCGCTGCTGTCGAAGCTGCCGTCGAAGGCGACGGTGCGACGCGAAATTGGAACCGCCGAAAGGCGTTCGTATCGGAGCTCCACTCGATTGCCGATCCCGTTCTTTCGCCCGCTGTCATCACTGCACCTCCTGCATACCGAGGAGTCCGACGGCCTCTCGGGTCAGGGAGCGGGCGAGGCTCTTTTCGATCCTCGCGTGGGCGCGTGTGAGCCAGTTGCCGAGTTCTTCCACTCCGACCTTTCCGAGACTTCCGGTCCAGAAATCCAGATCGATCATGAGTGCGCGCGCATCTCCGGTCGCGGTACCTGCCTGGTAGGTGAGCGTTCCGACCGGCGCGTCGTACGGAATCTCGAATCGCTCGAAGAAAGCGCTCGCATTCGCATCGAAGAATTCGCGGAGTGCCGGAAGCACCTTCAACAGTGACGCAGCATCACTACCGTCGAGCTCGATACGGTTGATATACCGAAGGCCTACCCGATCGGTCACGGTGGACGTGAGGAATTCGGCGTGGAGACCGAAAATGTCCAGTATTTCCTTCAGAAACTCGTTCCATCCGGGATAAGGCTGTAATATGTTGACTGCGAGGAGACTTGGTCCGCTCTGAACGAGGCGCGTGCCGTCCTCCGACACGAACTGAAGTTTCTCCACCATCGGCGAAGGGGATGGAGAGGAATGTGGTGCCCCCTGTTGGCCGACGACGATGGATGGTGGGCGCACCTCTTTGACGACCGGATAACGTTTGTCGATCCTTTCGTGTAGCCGGCCCGGTATCGTCCAGTTCCAGCCACTTTCATTGGCGAAACGAAATTCGCACACCGCTTCCACGAGAGGCGGACGTTCGAACTTCAGTCTAACATCGTTCATTTCGGTTTGGTCGTGCACTCGGTTCATGGGCGCGTCGGGAGTTTTCTACGCCGTGCCCTGACGTAATGCGACCACGTGGTAGTCCTCGATGCAGGTCTCGCCGGCGCGATGACTGGCCGTAGGTACTCGCAGTAAGCCCGATGACTGACGACACTAGGGATCCGATCATCCACGGTCAACGTCGCCCGCGCTTCTGTCGAAGCAAGGGACTCGGGCGAGGAAAGTTCGCGTGACGGCCGCGAGCTCAACCTCGTTCGACGGTCGATCCTCTGCCCCCTTGCCAAGGGGGTGGTGGCGCACGATGGTTGGAGCATGATGTTCCGGGCTTCGGACCGCCCCCGCATCCTCGCCCTCCTGGGCCCCACCAACACGGGCAAGACCCACTTCGCCGTCGAGCGCATGCTGGCCCACGAGAGCGGGGTGATGGGCTTTCCCCTGCGCCTTTTGGCGCGCGAGATCTTCGACCGCATCCGGGCCGTCAAAGGGCCGCGCCAGGTGGCGCTCGTGACCGGCGAGGAACGGGTGGGGCCCGCCGATGCCCCCTATGTGGTGGCGACGGTGGAGGCGATGCCGCTGTGGCGTCGCTTCGCCTTCCTCGCCGTCGACGAGATCCAGCTCTGCGCCGACTGGGAGCGCGGCCACGTCTTCACCGACCGGCTGCTCCACGCCCGCGGCAGCCAGGAGACCATGTTCCTGGGCTCGGACACCATCCGCCCCCTGCTGCGCCGGCTGGTGCCGGAGGCGGTGATCGAGACCCGCCCCCGCCTCTCGACCCTCACCTACACGGGCGCCGCCCGCCTCGACCGGCTGCCGCGCAAGAGCGCCATCGTCGCCTTCACCGCCCGCGACGTCTATCTGCTGGCCGAGGTGGTGCGCCGGCGCAAGGGCGGGGCGGCGGTGGTGCTCGGCGCCCTGAGCCCGCGTACCCGCAACGCCCAGGTGGCCATGTACCAGGCCGGCGAGGTGGACTATCTGGTGGCCACCGACGCCATCGGCATGGGCCTCAACATGGATCTCGCCCATGTCGCCTTCGCCGCCCTCGGCAAGTTCGACGGCCGCAACCCGCGGCGCCTGACGCCGGCCGAGATGGCCCAGATCGCGGGCCGCGCCGGCCGCCACATGGCCGACGGCACCTTCGGCGTCACCAACGGCATTCACGAGCCCGAGCCGCGGGTGATCGAGGCGGTGGAGAGCCACAGCTTCACGCCGCTGCGGGCGCTGCGCTGGCGCAACGCCGAACTCGACTTCGCAAGCCTGCGGGCCCTCGCCCGCAGCCTCGACCGGCCGCCGCCGCAACCCGGTCTCCAGCGGGTGCGCGACGCCCTCGACCATCGCTCGCTGGTGCTGCTCGCCGCCCGCCCCGAGATCCGCGCCCGCGCCGACCGGCCGGAGCGGGTGCGGCTCCTGTGGGAGGTCTGCCAGATCCCCGACTTCCGCAAGCTCCTGACCGACGCCCATCTCGAGCTGCTGGCCACCGTGTTTGCCCATCTCACGGGCCCCGCCGGTCTCCTGCCTACCGACTGGGTGGCGCGCATGATCGCCCGCCTCGAGCGTACCGACGGCGACATCGACACCCTCGTCACCCGCATCGCCCACATCCGTACCTGGACCTACCTCTCCCACCGCAGCGACTGGCTGCGCGATCCGCGGCACTGGCAGGAGCGGGCGCGGGCGGTGGAGGACCGGCTCTCGGACGCGCTGCACGAGCGCCTGACCCAGCGCTTCGTCGACCGCCGGACCACCGCGCTGCTGCGCCAGCTCCGCGAGCGGGGCGAGGTGGAGGCGCGCATCGGCGAGGACGGCTCGGTGCTGGTGGATGGCCATGCCGCCGGCCGCATCACGGGGCTCCGCTACCGGCCCGCCGCCGCCGACGCCGATCTCGAGCGGCGGGTGGTGGCACGGGCCGCCCGACGCGCGGTGCAGGCCGAGCTCGCCGATCGCCTGCGGCGCATCGCGAGCGAGCCGCAGCCCGATTTCCGCATCGAGGAGCGGACGGTCCTCTGGCGCGGCGAGGCGGTGGCGCGGCTGCGGGCCGGGCCCGACATCCTGGAGCCCGCGGTCGAGATGCTCCACGGTCCCGAACTCGCCGGGCGCGCGCTGGCCGCCGCCCGGGAGCGCATCGCCGGCTGGGTGGCGGAACGGATCGAGGAGGCGCTGGCGCCGGTGCTGGCCTTGCGCCGGGAGGCGGCCTCCGACCGTCTCGGCGGCCCGGGCCGCGGCCTCGCCTGGCAGCTCGCGGAGGGGCTCGGCTGTCTCTGCGCCGAGACGGCGGCCGAGCTGCTGCGGGCCCTCGATGCCGGGGATCGCCGCCGGCTCAGCCGGCTCGGTGTGCGCTTCGGCCGGCTCCGGCTCTATGTGGCACCGGCCCTCCGGCCGCGCAGCCTCGGCTGGCGGGCGCGCCTTCTGGGGCTGTGGCACGAACGGACGATCGCGCCGCCGCCTCCGGGCCGCACCGTGCTCAGGGGCACCGGCGACATCCCGCCGGCCATCCTGACGGCGCTCGGCTTCGTGCCCTTCGACGGGCTCGCGCTTCGGGTCGACGTGGCCGAGCGGCTGGCCGCCGCCCTGCGCCGGCGGGGGCGCGAGGAGGCGAGCTTTCCCCCGCCCCTCGATCTCGCCGCCGCCGCCGGGCTGGGGCGGGCCGAGCTGGACCCGGTGCTGAAGGCGCTCGGTTTCCGCCGCTGCACCGAGGCGGGGGAGATCCGCTACCGGGCGAAGCCGCGCCGCCGGAACCCGCGCCGACGGACCGATGCGGCTTCGGCCCACTCCCCCTTCACGGTGCTCGAAAGGCTGAAGGCGGCACCTTGAGCGAGACCGCCGCCCTCCGTCTCGACCGCTGGCTCTGGCACGCCCGCTTCGTGCGCCGCCGCGAGCAGGTGGCGCCGCTGATCGCCGCCCGTCGCGTGCGCCTCAACGGCCAGCTGGTGGCGCGCAGCCACCAGCGGGTGCGCGAGGGCGACGTGCTGACCCTCCTGCTCGGGCCGCGCCTTCTGGTGGTGCGGGTGGTGGCGCTCGGCGAGCGGCGCGGGCCCGCGGCGGAGGCCCGCCGGCTCTACGAGGAGGTGGATCCCGAGGCCGGGGGCGGCTGAGGACGCTTGGGCGGCCGCGGGCCGAAGATGGCGGTGCCGACCCGCACGTGGGTGGCGCCGAAGCGGATGGCCACCTCGAAATCGTGGCTCATGCCGATGCTGAGGGCGGAAAGGCCGTTGCGCCGGGCGATCCTGTCCAGGAGCGCGGCGTGCAGGGCAACGTCCTCCTCGAGCGGGGGGATGGCCATCAGTCCCACCACCTCGAGCCCGTAGTCGCGCCGGCAGGCCTCGATGAAGGCGTCCGCCCGTTCGGGCAGCACCCCCGCCTTCTGCGGTTCGCCGCCGGTGTTGACCTCGACGAACACCGGCAGCCGCCGGCCCTGCCTGTCCATCTCCCGCGCCAGCGCCGCCGCCAGCTTCGGCCGGTCGACGGTCTGGATGACGTCGAACAGCCGCACCGCGTCCCGCGCCTTGTTGGTCTGGAGCGCCCCGATCAGATGCAGCTCGACGCCCGGGAAGCGTTCGCGCAGCTCCGGCCAGCGCGCCGCCGCCTCCTGCACGTAGTTCTCGCCGAACACCCGCTGGCCGGCCGCCAGCGCGGCCTCGATGCGGGCCAGGGGCTGCGCCTTGGCGACCGCGATCAGCGTCACCTCGGCGGGATCGCGCCCCGCCTCGCGGCAGGCCTCGGCGATGCGGGCCCGCACCGCCGCCAGATTGGCCGCGACATCCACGGGCTGCGCTTGTTCGGCGGTCGCCACGCTGTATCCTCCGGCTCCGAACCTTCGGTGAGCCAGTACGCCATAGCCTCGGGGTGTCAAGCGATGAGCGGCAGGATCCGGAATTTCGACGATATCGTCGCGCCGCTGGGCGCGGAGCGGTTCCGGGAGGAGTATCTCCACCGGCGTCCCCTCTATCTCGAGGGGGCGGAGGACAAGTTCCGGGAGGTCATGAACTGGGAGATCCTGAACCGGCTCCTGGGCATGACCACCATCTGGTCGAACCGCTCGCTGATGCTGGTGCTCGACCGCGAGACGGTGCCCGTCGAGGCCTACGCGAGCCCGGCGCCGGGACGGGACGGCGGCCAGGTGATGCGGCCCGATCCGGTGCGCGTCAAGCGGCTCCTGGCCCGCGGCGCCACGCTGGTGGCCAACGATATCGACCAGCTCACCCCCGAGCTCTCCACCTTCGCCCGTCTCCTCGAGGAGACCCTGGGCGGCAAGGTGCAGGCCAATCTCTACATGAGCAGCCAGCGTCGCCAGGCGTTCCGGGTCCACTACGACACCCACGACGTGTTCGCCGTCCACGTGGCCGGGGAGAAGCGCTGGTTCGTGTTCGAGGGGCGGGCCGACGACCCCATCGCCCATCCCGCCTTCAAGAACCTGCCGCAGGAGGTGCACGAGAAGGCCAAGGGGGCGCTGTGGAAGGAGATCCGCATGACCCCGGGCGATCTCCTCTACCTGCCGCGCGGCCAGTACCATTACGCCCTGGCCGAGGACGGCGGCTGCATCCACATCGCCTTCGGGGTGACCTATCCGATCGGCATCGATGTCGTCAGCTACCTCTTCGACCGCATGGTCACCGATCCGCTGGCGCGGGCCAATCTTCCGCGGGGCGACCGCGAGGCGCTGGCGACCCGGCTGCGGGAGCTGGCCGCCCGCATGACGGAGATCCTCGCGGAGCCGCGCAGCCTCGAGGACATCGAGCGGCAGATGGCGGGCTTCCGCTGGCCGCGGGAGACCTACGATCTGCCGCGGATCCTGGAGCCCGAGGGCCAGCGCTTCGAAGTGCGCGGCGACGGGCTGCGTCTCGTCTCCCGCCGCGGCCGCTTCGCGCTCGTCAAGAGCGGTACCCGGCAGGGGGTGGAGGTGCCCAGGGAAATGCAGCCGATGGTCTCCTGGGCGCTCGAACGGACCGCCTTCACCCGGGCCGAGCTCGACCGCGCCTTCTTCGACCGGCCGGCGGAACAGCGCGCCAAGTTTCTGCGGGACATGGAGAAGATGGCGGTGCTGCGCCTCGCCATCTGAGCTTGTTGCACGGGGAACACAGTGTTTTCGCTAGCCGTGCCGGCTCGGCGAAGGCGGCTTGCACGGCCGGATGGCTGTTCCGATAAATCACGGGCCGATTGAGTGTGGCGGTCTTCGCCACCTCGTGACGTGCAGGGTCGGTGCGCCGGCCCGGTCGAAGAAATCGGACACGCGCCTTCGTGGCACGAAAGGAGAAAACGAGGATGTACCTGAAAAAGGCGTTGTTAGGCACGACGGCCCTGCTCGGTGTCGGCGCACTCATGGTCGCCGATGCGGGACGGGCCAACGCACAGGCGTTCGAGGTCTCGGTGAGCGGCTTCTCCCGCTTCATGGCCGCCTTCGGCAACCTCGAGGATCAGAGCGGCACCGCCGATGCGCGGAGCTTCTACTTCCGCAACGACACCGAGGTCCATGTCAAGGCGCGCGCCACCGACGACGCCACCGGCATGCGCTACGGTGCCACGGTCGAGTTCGAGGCCGACACCAACGCCACGGTCAACACCGACGAGACCTGGATCTTCATCGGTGGCAACTGGGGCGAGCTGCGCTTCGGTGACGAGGACGGTGCCGCCGACAACATGAAGGTGGGCGGCTTCAGCGTCGCGGCCGGTACGGGCGGTATCGACGGTGCCGGCGAAGTGGCCAACGTCGGCGTGTTCTTCGACAACTCGAGCGACGCCACCAAGATCATCTACTACTCGCCGAAGGTGTCCGGCTTCCAGCTCGGTGTCAGCTACACGCCGGATTCCGGCCACGCCGGTTCGACCACCTATCCGACCGACACCACGGCGACGGATCGCGAGGACTGGATCGAGGCCGGCGTCGTCTACGCCAACTCCTTCAACGGCGTCGATGTCAAGGCCTCGCTGGTCGGCAGCTGGGCCGACTACGAGACCGGCAACAACGACTTCTCCGCCTTCGGCGGCGGCGCCACGGTCGGCTTCGGCGGTTTCTCGGTGGGTGGCGGCTACTTCACCGAGAACGACGACGTCGGTGGCGATCGCGACATCTGGAGCGTCGGTGCGGCCGCGAGCCTCGGCCCGGCCAACGTCTCGGTCACCTACGCGGCGATCGACAACGACGGCAGCAACATCGACCCGAAGAACATCGTGCTCAGTGCCGACATGGGCCTGTTCCCGGGCGTCGCCCTGCAGGGTGACATCTCCATCTTCGACAGGGACACCGGCACCGACGACGACGGCGTGACCGGTGTGGTGCGGCTGCACATCGGTTACTGAGTCCAGTCACCGGACCCGATGCGGGCGGCGGGCTTCGGCCCGCCGCTTCGCGTCTGCGGCACCGGCCACCGCGGCGGCAGGAATGTCACGGCACCGGGTTTCGGAAGACGGTCGTCTTGCGATGGTGGAAAATCCACCGATATCGTGCTATTGATGGGTTGCGATTTCGGATGCATCGTCGTCGATGCGTCGGCGCACGGACCAGCGGACGTGTAGGGATGCGTAGCGGGCTTTTCCGGCTGATGTGGTCGCTGCTGCTGGCGGGCGGTCCGGTCGCCGGCGCCGCCCGGGCGGTCGAGCTGGTGCCCGGCGACTACGGTGCGCCGCCGTCCGCCCTCGCCGGTGACCCGGCCGCAGAGGAGGAGCGGCCCCTCACCCCCTTCATCATCGCCTTCACGCCGCGGGCCGCGGGCAAGCTCCGCTTCGGCGAGGCCTCGCGGGCGCTCGACGGCACCAGGCTCGATTTCGGCATCGGCAGCCGTGCCATTCTCGGCATCGACCGGCTGGGCCTCGGCCGTCCGCCGCAGCAGGAGGACGGAGACGACCACATGCTGGTCGGCGGTGGTTTCGAGTACAACGGTATCGCCTTCGGCGGCGTCTACGGTCGCTCCCCGATGTTCGGCCGGCCCGCGGATCTGGTGGCCGCCGGCGTCGGCTTCGGCGCCTTTTCGGCGAGTTTCGGTTACGCCTGGCGCGACGGCCGGGACGAGGCACCCTTCGACATGCTGATGCTGAGCACCGATCTCGTGGCCCTTCCCTGGCTCGCCTTCGAGAGCGATCTCGCGGTCGGCGAATCGGACGGGACGGATGCGATCGCGGTCGGTCGCCTGGGCATCCGGCTCAACTTCTGAACGTTCCGCCGAGCATTTCTCTCCACCGCGTCGATGCTGGAACTGCGTCCGGCGGGGCGCTATGTTGCGCCCGCGTCCGAACTCCTGCGCGCGCATCCAGAGGTGATGGACAGCCCCATGCAGAAGCCATCCGCCCGGTCCCGCCTGCCGGTGTTGCTCACCGGTCTCGTCCTCCTGCTCCCGGCCTGCCAGGCCCCCAACGTCCAGCCGCCGGACATCGGCCAGGTGTTCGATCCCAAGGACCTCCGCGACCGGCAGAAATACGGGACCGTGTTCGGCGACGACGCCTTCGTGTTCAGCACCGAACGGCGACGCCGGGACGACGCCGCGGGGGCCGCCGGCATCGGCGTCAACGCCTATCTCTGGCGGGCGACCCTGGAGACCGTCGATTTCGTGCCCCTCGCGTCCGCCGATCCCTTCGGCGGACTCATCATCACCGAATGGTACCAGCCCGCCGACGTGCCCGACGAGCGCTTCAAGCTCAACATCCTGATCCGCGACCGGGTGCTGCGCGCGGATGCCGTCAAGGTGTCGGTGTTCCGGCAGGTGCGGACACCGGACGGCGAGTGGGTGGACGCACCGGTGGCGCCCGGTACCGAACGGGCGCTCGAGGACAAGATTCTGACCCGGGCGCGGGAGCTCAGGATCGTCGCCGTCCAGGCGGGCGGCTGATCCCGGCCACCGCGGCCCCGCCGGCGGCTCGGCGGCGCCGGGACCTTCGCGCATCGCGGCATTCGAGGTAGGACGCATGTCACGCTACCCCTTTCGGGCGAGTGAGCAGAAGTGGCA
Source organism: Alphaproteobacteria bacterium (assembly GCA_027045875.1). Taxonomy (GTDB): domain Bacteria; phylum Pseudomonadota; class Alphaproteobacteria; order Geminicoccales; family Geminicoccaceae; genus JALSRW01. The sequence goes on from JALUAG010000107.1 coordinate 23,485, forward strand.
GCGCATCTGGGAGGAGAGGCGCTGCTTCGAGGCCCGTACCGACCCCTCGCGGCCCAAGTACTACGTGCTGGAGATGTTCCCCTATCCCTCCGGCCGCATCCACATGGGGCACGTGCGCAACTACACGCTGGGCGACGTGGTGGCCCGCGTCAAACGGCGCCAGGGCTTCAACGTGCTGCATCCCATGGGCTGGGACGCCTTCGGCCTGCCGGCGGAGAACGCCGCCATCCAGAAGGGCGTGCACCCCGCCGAGTGGACCTGGGCCAACATCCGGGAGATGCGGGAGCAGATCAAGGCCATGGGCTGCTCCCTCGACTGGCGGCGCGAGTTCGCCACCTGCGATCCCGCCTACTACAAGCACGAACAGGCGATGTTCCTCGACATGATGGAACGCGGCCTCGTCTACCGGAAGGAGAGCTGGGTCAACTGGGATCCGGTGGACCAGACGGTGCTCGCCAACGAGCAGGTGATCGACGGCCGCGGCTGGCGGTCGGGGGCGCCGGTCGAGCGACGCAAGCTGAGCCAGTGGTTCTTCCGCATCACCGCCTACGCCGAGGAGCTGCTCGAGGCCATCGACCGGCTGGAGCGATGGCCGGAAAAGGTGCGGCTCATGCAGAAGAACTGGATCGGCCGCTCGGAAGGGGCGCGGGTCCGGTTTCCGATCGACGGACGGGAGGAGGCGATCGAGGTCTTCACCACCCGTCCCGACACCCTCTTCGGCGCCTCCTTCCTGGCGCTGGCGCCCGACCACCCGCTGGCCCAGAAGCTCGCCGAGGAGAACCCGGACCTCGCCGCCTTCATCGCCGAGTGCCTCCGAACCGGCATGTCGGAGGAGGTCATCGAGAAGGCCGAGAAAAAGGGCTTCGATACCGGCCTGCGCGGCCGCCATCCCCTGGCGCCCTGGGGCGCGCCCGACGGACTTCCCATCTACGTCGCCAACTTCGTGCTCATGGACTACGGCACCGGCGCCATCTTCGGCTGCCCCGCCCACGACCAGCGCGACCTCGAATTCGCCCGCCGATACGGGCTGCCGGTGAGGCCGGTGGTGCTGCCGCCGGATGCCGATCCCGCGCGTTTTTCCATCGGCGAGGAGGCCTATCTCGGTGACGGCCGGCTCGTCAACTCGGCCTTCCTCGACGGGCTCGGGGTCGAGGAGGCGAAGCGGAAGGTGATCGCCTGGCTCGAGGAGCACGGGCTCGGCAAGCGGGAGATCACCTACAGGCTGCGCGACTGGGGCGTGTCCCGCCAGCGCTACTGGGGCTGCCCCATTCCCGTCGTCCACTGCGAGCACTGCGGCATCGTGCCGGTGCCGCGCGAGCAGCTGCCGGTGACCCTGCCGCAGGACGTCGATTTCTCGAAGCCCGGCAACCCGCTCGAGCGGCATCCCACCTTCCGCCACGTCGACTGCCCGGCATGCGGGCGGCCGGCGCGACGGGAGACCGACACCTTCGACACCTTCGTCGAGAGCTCCTGGTACTTCGCGCGCTTCTGCTCGCCCTGGGCCGAGAACGCCCCCTTCCTGCGCGAGGACGTGGACTACTGGCTGCCGGTGGACCAGTACATCGGCGGCGTCGAGCACGCGGTCCTCCATCTCCTCTATTCCCGCTTCTTCACCCGGGCGATGTCGGCCTGCGGCTACCTCGATCTCGACGAGCCCTTCGCCGGCCTCTTCACCCAGGGCATGATCACCCATCGCACCTTCCGCGACGCCGAGGGGCGCTGGCTCACCCCCGAGGAGGTGCGCCGCGACGAGAGCGGGCGCTGGGTGGCGGTCGCCGACGGCCGGCCGGTGGAGGTGGGCCGCGTCGAGAAGATGAGCAAGTCGCGCATGAACGTGGTCGATCCCACCTCCATCATGGAGGCCTACGGTGCCGATACCGCGCGGCTGTTCATGCTCTCCGACAGCCCGCCGGACCGTGATCTCGAATGGACCGACGCCGGGATCGACGGCGCCTGGCGCTACCTCAACCGCCTGTGGCGCCTGGTGGACGAGCGGCTGGGACTGCTGCCGCCGCCGGGAACGCCGCTGCCCGAGCCGCACACGCCGGCCGAGCGCGAGCTCAAGCGCTGGACCCACCGCACCATCGCCCGCGTGCGGGACGAGCTGGAGCGCTTCCATTTCAATAAGGCGGTGGCGCTGCTGCGCGAGTTCTCGAACCATATCGAGGGCTTCCGGCCCGAGGGGGAGAGCGGTCGGGCGCTGCTGCGGGAGGCCCTGGAGGCGCTGGTGGGCATGCTGGAGCCGATGGTTCCCCATCTCGCCGAGGAGCTGTGGGAACGGCTCGGCCACCGGCGGATCCTCGCCGAAACCCCCTGGCCCGAGGCGGACGAGGCCTGGACGGTGGCCGAAACGGTGCGGATCGCCGTGCAGGTGAACGGCAGGCGCCGGGCGGAACTCGAGCTGCCCCGGGGCTGCTCCGAGGAGGAGGTGCGGCGCCGGGCCCTCGAGGAGCCGCGCATCCGTCGCTTCCTCGAGGGGCGGGAGCCGCGGCGGGTGATCGTGGTGCCGGACCGCATCGTCAATGTGGTGCTCTGACGGGGCCACCCGCCGTCGCCTCGCCGGGCTGCTCCTGCTCGGTCTGCCGCTGCTGCTGTCCGCCTGCAACCTGCGTCCGCTCTACGGCGGCGCCGCGGGTGCCGAGCTCGACGCCCGGCTCGCGGCGATCGCCATCGAGACCCCGAAGACCCGCACCGGCTGGCTGCTGCGCGAGCAGCTCGAGCGCGATCTGCGTGCGAGCGGGCGGAGGGAGGAACCGCGTTATCTGCTGCGGGTGCGGCTCGAACGCCGCCAGCGCCCGCTGGCGATCCAGCTCGACGATTCGACGACCCGCTTCGATCTCACCCTCGCCGCCTTCTTCACCCTCCTCGACCGGGCCGACGGCAAGCCCGTCTACCGCTCCTCGGTGCGGCGCATCGCCAGCTACAACGTGGTCGATGCGCCCTTCGCCACCCTGATCGCCGAACAGGACGCCGAGCGCCGGGCGGCGGTCGAGATCAGCCGCGCCATCCGCACCCGCCTCGCCCTGTTCTTCGCGGATCGCGAGCCGTGAAGATCCGCCCGGCCGAGATCGACCGGAGCATCGACGGCGGCGCCGAGTACGGTCTGTGGCTGTTCTACGGCCCCGACGCGGGCCTCGTCGGCGAGCGCGCCCGGCGGCTGGTGGCGCGGATCGCGGGGGATCCGGGCGATCCCTTCCGGGTCGCGGAACTGGAGCCCGACAGGGTGGCCGCCGAGCCCCGGCTGCTCCTCGAAGAGGCGCAGTCCCTTCCGCTCACGGGCGGGCGGCGGGTGGTACGGATCCGCGGCGCGGGTGATCGTCTGGCGCGGGCCGTCACCGCCCTGCTCACCCTTCCCGAACCGGCGGCGGTGACCGTGCTCGAGGCTGGCGAGCTGGCCGCCGGATCTGGCCTGCGCCGGGCGGTCGAGCGCAGCCCCCGCGCCGCCGCCTGTCCCTGCTACCGCCCCGAGGAGCGCCAGCTCGCCCGCAGTATCGAGGCGGAGCTCCAGCGGCTGGGCCTGCGCGCCACCGCCGAGGCGCGCGACTGGCTCGCCAGCCGGCTCGGGGCCGATTCCGGCGTCACCCGGGCCGAGCTCGAGAAGCTCGCTCTCTATCTCGGTCCCGATGGCGGCGAGGCGACCCTCGAGGACGTGGAGGCGGTGATCGGCGACAGTTCGGCCATCGGCACGGACGCCCTGGTGGCGGCGGTGCTGCGTGGCCGGACGGCGGAAGCCGCCCGTCTGCTCGATCGGCTGCTGGCCGAAGGGGTGCATGCGGTGGGCCTGCTGCGGGCGGTGTCACGGGCCCTCCAGCGACTCCTGCCCCTGCGCCACGGCCTCGACCGGGGCGAGCCGCTCGACCGGCTGCTGGCGGCGATGAAACCGCCGCTCCATTTCCGCACCCGGGCGGTGTTCGCCGCCTGCCTGCCGCAGTGGGACGCCCGCCGGCTGATCGCCACCCTCGCCCGGCTGCAGGAGGCGGAACTCGCCTGCAAGACCACGGGCGTTCCGGCGGAGCTGGTCTGCCGCCAGACATTGCTCGAAGCGGGCCGGCCCCGCGCTCCGGCCCGCTGAACGGGTTCCTTCGCTCTTTTCCTGCCTCCCGCGCCCGGTAAGATGAGGGCGAGAAGAGGGGCCGTTCCGTGCTGCGATACGTGCTGCGTCGCCTGCTGCTGATGGTACCGACGCTGATCGCCATCAGCATGCTCACCTTCGTCATCATCCAGCTCCCCCCGGGCGATTTCCTGAGCGCGCAGATGGCCGAGATGCAGGCCCAGGGCGAGAGCCTGCAGGGCGAGAAGATCGAGTATCTGCGCAGGCTCTACGGTCTCGACCGGCCGCTGTGGGAACAGTACCTCTACTGGGCCGCGGGGCTCCTGCGGGGGGATCTCGGCTGGTCCTTCGAATACGACCGGCCGGTCAGCGAGGTGATCGGCGACCGCATCTTCCTCACCTTCGTGATCTCCTTCGCCACCGTGCTGTTCACCTGGCTGATCGCCTTCCCGATCGGCATCTATTCGGCCACCCACAAGTACAGCTGGGCCGACCACGGCCTCACCTTCCTCGGCTTTCTGGGCCTCGCCACCCCCAACTTCCTGCTCGCACTGGTGCTCCTGTACTTCGCCAACGTCTGGTTCGGCATCTCCATCGGCGGGCTCGTGGATCCCGAATATCTCGACCAGCCGATGAGCTGGGACAAGTTCGTCTCGGTGCTCCAGCATCTGTGGGTGCCGGTGGTGGTGATCGGCACCGCCGGCACCGCGGGAATGATCCGCCGGCTCCGGGCCAACCTCATGGACGAGCTCAGGAAGCCCTACGTGGTGACGGCCAAGGCCAAGGGCCTGCCGCCGGGCCGGGCGCTCGTGAAGTACCCGCTCCGCATGGCCCTCAACCCGTTCGTGGCCGACATCGGCAACCTGCTGCCCGAGTTCATCTCCGGCTCGGCGCTGGTCTCGGTGGTGCTCTCCCTGCCCACCACCGGCCCCATACTGGTGCGGGCGCTGCAGACCCAGGACATGTACCTGGCCGGTTCCTTCCTGATGCTCGAGGCCTTTCTGGTGGTGATCGGAGTGTTCGTCTCCGATCTCCTGCTGGCGGCCCTCGATCCGCGCATCCGTTTCGGCGCGGGGCAGGCGCGATGAGCCGCCGGTGGGTCGATCCCGAGCCCTTCGATCCGGCCGCCGGCGAGCCGCCCCCCACGCCCGAGCAGGAGCGCTTCTACACCGCCTCCCAGTGGCAGCTCGTGTGGTGGCGCTTCCGGCGTCACCGGCTGGCCGTCTTTTCCCTGTGGCTGCTGGCCTTCGCCTACGCCTCGCTGTTGGTGACCGAGCTGCTGGCCCCCTACGGGAAGGACACCCGCAATCCCGCCTTCATCCTGGCGCCGCCGCAGACCGTTCGCCTGTTCCACGAGGGGCGCTTCGTCGGACCCTTCGTCTACGGCTACGACATGACCCTCGACATGACGACCCTGAAGCGGGTCTACACCGAGAACCGCGACAAGGTGCAGAAGCTGCGCTTCTTCTGCCGGGGCGATCCCTACCGCTTCTGGAATCTCTGGCCCGCCGATCTCCATCTCGTCTGTCCCGCCGAGGGCGGCACCCTGTTCCTGATGGGCACCGACCGGCTGGGGCGCGATCTCTTCTCCCGTATCCTCTACGGCGCGCGGGTATCGCTCACGGTCGGCATCTTCGGCATCGCCGTGAGCTTCCTCCTCGGGCTCGTCCTGGGCGGACTGTCCGGCTACTACGGCGGCTGGGTGGACACCCTCGTCCAGCGCACGATCGAGGTCGTCCGCAGCTTTCCCACCATTCCCCTGTGGCTGTCGCTGTCGGCCGCCATGCCCGTCTGGTGGGATCCGCTCTGGGTCTATTTCGGGATCACCATCATCCTCGGGCTGATCGACTGGACGGGTCTCGCCCGCGCGGTGCGGTCCAAGATCCTGGCCCTCCGCGAGGAGGACTTCGCCCAGGCGGCGCGGCTCATGGGCGCCGGCCCGGCGCGGGTGATCGGCCGCCATCTGATCCCCTCCTTCGCGAGCCATCTCATCGCCTCGGCCACCCTCTCCATTCCCTCGATGATCCTGGGCGAGACCGCCCTCTCCTTCCTCGGGCTCGGGGTGCGGGCGCCGATGACGAGCTGGGGCGTGCTCCTCAACGACGCCCAGAACGTCAACGTGGTGGCTCTCTATCCCTGGCTGATGCTGCCGGTGGTGCCGGTGATCGTCGTGGTGCTGGCCTTCAACTTCCTGGGCGACGGGCTGCGCGACGCCGCCGACCCCTACAGCTAGGGCGAGGCGCGCGGTCCTCTCGGGCGCGTCCGGTCAGGGGGGAACCACTGGGAGAGGCACTGCCGCAAATGCCGGAAGGCAGGATCTTGGCAGCCTGCGAGCGATACCTTGCGAGCGATCCGTCGGTAGATCGAAGACGACCGCGGTACGTGTTTGTTTTCGAGCAACCGCTCGACGGCTTCCTTCGGATCCCCCGGTTTCGGGGATCCGGGCGGCCACAGGCCGGCATCCTCGAGGGTTTGCCGGAGCTCGGCGAAATTGTCGTATCCCAGGCCCTTCGCCACATGCGGGGAATCGACGAACAGCCATTGTTCGAGCTCGGGCTCGATGACCAGGACGTCGCTTTTGGAGGCCAGGCCGTACCGCTCGAGACGATGGAGCAACGCCACCCGGAGATCCGCGGCGGTTTGGTGCTCGTGCCCCTCCCAGGCGAAATCCAGGCACAGGAGCAGATACTCGTGTCCGTGCTGCTGGGCTCGCAGCCATTCCGGCCCGTCCTTGTAGCAGCCCGGGTCGCGCTGCGGATGGACACGGACATCGAAGTCGATGGAGCGGATCCCAAGCGAATGGCTCCGCTTCAGCAGTTCCTGGAATACCGCCTCCATGTTCTTGTCGGCGGCCAGGACGAGCGGATCCTTCATCCGAGGAGGCCGCTCGCGAACAAGGTTCCGAGATCGAGCGTCCCGCGCCATTCACGCAGCCGCGGATGCCGGTCCCCCCGCACCACCTGTGTCGCCCCGGCGGTATTTTTCGCGAAACAGATCAGTTCCGAGGGGCGCGCCGCGGCCAGCAGCACGGGGGAGTGCGTGGCGAGCAGGACCTGGGAGCGATAAACTGAAGAAAGAGACTGGTAGATGCTCTCGAGCGCGCGGGGATGAAGCCCGTTTTCCGGTTCCTCGATCAGATAGATTCCGTCGGCGGATCCGTAAGCGAGCAGAGTAAGCGCGAGAAAACGGAGGGTTCCGTCCGACACCGTCCAGGAAGGCGTGTCGAGGGTCCAGGAAGGCGCCTCGCGCTTCGAGCGATAGCGGACGACGAGGTACCGGTGCCGGTCCTCTTCCCGCTCCCGCGTGAACAACTCGTCGATGTCGGGGAGGGCTTCGCGGACGTGTTCGATCCACTGGGCCAGCCGTCGCGGATTCCCCTTTTCGAGCTCGTGGACCACCCAAGGGAGGTTCGACCCGTCGGGCAGATAGGGGCCGCGGCGGGTGGGCGGACTCGGCATCCGCAACGCCTCTCCCGACAGGGCGAGCCGATGGATCCGTTCCCGAAGCAGCGATTTGAACCATGTCGCGGCAGGGAACCTTTCCTCGTCGTCGGGCAGGTTGGCGAGAGCGGATCTGTCGGCCCGGATCCGAAACGGATTCTGCCACTTCGTCCGCTCGGCGTAAAAGGTGATCCGCTCGGGGTCGTCCGTACCCCGCCGGATCACCGCCTTCCACCCGTGCGGAGCATGGCGGCGTCCCGGGATGGTGATAGATGCCGACCTTTCCGCCCGCTCCTCGGGGAACAGGTCGGGTTGCTGCGATCGCACTTTCTCCGGCGGCTTGAGCCAGAGACTTTCCCGAACTACCCGGAGGCTCGGTTCGACCTCGACCCGCAGGTCGTAGCGGCAGATCCGCCGCTGCCCGCTTGTACCGTTCTTGGCTCCACCCACCCGATCCTCCGGCAGGACCACCTCGACGGCGAGTTCGAAATGATTTCCCCGCTGCATCCAGACGAGGTGGCGGGCATCCGAAGCACGCAGGGGAATGCTGAGCGCGCGGTCGCCCTCAATCGCGGCCTGTAGACCGCCGTTCACGAAATCTCCGAGAAAGGCGACGATGTCGAGAAGGTTCGATTTGCCGCTGGCGTTGGGACCGACGAGGACGAGAAAGCGTGAAAGATCGACGTCAAGATGACGAAAGCTACGGAAGTGCCGGGCCTGGATCCTCATCACACTCCCGGGAGGAACGTCCGGATTGTCCCGGGCCGGATCCGTCGCCTTTTCGTCGCGCACGGACGTCATCTCGCTTCTCCCTTGGTCGCGGCGGTCGCCGACCGGGACGGCCGATCGCGTGAAAGATTACCGTCCGGTCCGCCGCCGGGCAAACCGAACGGGTCTGACGACCGAGCGAGCCTTCCGGAGACTCTGAAGCTCAGGCGGCGGTGCGGAGGGCGGTGATCGCCTCGGCGTAGGGGGGGCGGCGGAAGATCGCCGATCCGGCCACCAGCACATCGGCGCCGGCCTCGACGACGAGCGGCGCCGTTTCGGGGTCGATGCCGCCGTCCACCTCGATGCGGATCGTACGGTCGCCGATCATCGCCCGGATGCGGCGGATCTTCTCCACCATCGCCCCGATGAACCTCTGGCCGCCGAAACCCGGGTTGACGGTCATCACCAGCACCAGATCGACCCGATCGAGCACGTATTCGATCGCCGTTTCCGGGGTGTGGGGGTTGAGCGCCACCCCGGCCTTCACCCCGAGATCGGCGATCGCCCGGAGGGTGCGATCGAGATGGGTGCAGGCCTCGACATGGACGGTGAGACGGTCGGCGCCGGCCCGGGCGAAGGCCTCGATGTAGGGATCCACCGGGGCGATCATGAGATGGGTGTCGAAGCATCTGTCCGAGCACGGGCGGATCGCCTTCACCACCTCGGGGCCGAAGGTGATGTTGGGCACGAAATGCCCGTCCATCACGTCGAGATGGATCCAGTCGGCACCCGCCGCGTCCACCGCCCGCACCTCCTCGCCGAGGCGGGCGAAATCCGCGGACAGGATGGAGGGGGCGACGAGCGGCGTGCGGGCCATGGCGTGATCCTCCCCCGGGCTCAGGCGGACATCCGCTCGGCTGCCTTTTCCAGCGCCGCGATCCCCGGCAGGGTCCTGCCCTCCAGCCATTCGAGGAAGGCCCCGCCGGCGGTGGAGACGTAGGAAAAGCGCTCGAGCACGCCGGCGCGGGCGAGCGCCGCCACCGTATCGCCGCCGCCCGCCACCGTCTCGAGACGGCCGCGTTCGGTGAGCTCGGCCGCCCGACGCGCCACCTCGACCGTGCCGCGCTCGAAGGGCGGCACCTCGAAGGCCCCGAGCGGTCCGTTCCACAGCAGGGTGCGGCAGCGGGCGAGGCGCTCGCCGATCCGGCGCACCGTCTCGGGGCCGATATCGAGGATCATCTCCTCCGCCGCCACCCCGGTCACCGGCACGGTGCGGGTCTCCGCATGGTCGCGGAACTCGGTGGCCACCACGGCGTCCACCGGCAGCAGAAGCTCGGTGCCGCTCTCCCGGGCGCGGGCCACGATCTGCCGGGCGGTATCGAGCATCTCGTGTTCGCAGAGCGATTTGCCCACATCGACGCCTCGGGCGGCGAGGAAGGTGTTGGCCATGCCGCCGCCCAGGATCAGGAGGTCGATCCGCGGCAGCAGGTGCTCGAGTACCGCGAGCTTGGTCGAGACCTTGGCACCGCCGATGAGGGCCGCCGCCGGCCGCTGCGCCCCGCCGAGCGCCTTTTCGAGGGCGGCGATCTCGGCTTCCAGCAGCCGTCCGGCGTAGGCCGGCAGGCGCTCGGGAAGGCCGGTCACCGAGGCGTGCGCCCGATGCGAGCAGGAGAAGGCGTCGTTGACGTAGACCTCGCCCAGGGCGGCGAGGGCGTCGGCGAAGGCGGGATCGTTCCTCTCCTCGCCGGCATGGAAACGGAGGTTTTCCAGGAGCGCGATCCGCCCGTCGCCGAGAGCCGACACCACCCGCGCCGCCGGCTCGCCGATGCAGTCCTCGGCGAAGGCCACGTCCATGCCGAGGACGCGGGCCAGCACCGGTGCGATCGGCGCCAGCGACATGGAGGGTTCGCGCCGCCCCTTGGGGCGCCCGAAATGGGAGATGGCGATCACCCGTCCGCCCTTCTCCAGCAGTTCGCGCAGGGTGGTGGCGGCGCGCTCGATGCGGGTGGCGTCCATCACCTCGCCGTCCTGCATGGGCACGTTGAAATCGACCCGGACCAGCACCCGCCGGCCCGCGGGATCGAGATCGTCGAGGGTGCGGAACCGTGCCATCGCCTCAGCCCTCCCCGCCGGAGAGACGCTGCCGCGCCCGCGCCGCCACCGCTTCGGCGGTGATGCCGAAATGGGCGTAGAGGTCCTTCCAGGGGGCGCTGGCGCCGAAGGAACGCATGCCGATCACATCCTCCTCGCTCGCCACGTAACGCGTCCAGCCGAAGGGCACCGCGGCCTCGACGGCGATGCGGGGCGCGCGGCCCAGCACCCGGCTCCGCCAGGCCGGATCCTGCCGTTCGAAGAGCTCGACACAGGGCAGCGACACGACGGCCGCCCGGATGCCCTCGCCGGCCAGCCGCTCGCGCGCCTCGAGGGCGATCCGCACCTCCGAACCGGTGGCGAGGATGGTAACGTCGCGTTCCCCCTCGGCCTCCGCCAGCACGTAGCCGCCGAAGGCGCAGAGGTTGTCCTCTTCCTCGCGCAGGCGGACCGGCGGCACGCCCTGGCGGGTCAGCGCCAGGACCGACGGCCCGTCGGCCCGCTCCAGCGCCACCTCCCAGCATTCGGCCGTCTCCACCGCATCCGCCGGGCGGAACACCCAGAGGTTGGGCATCGCCCGGAGCGCCGCCAGATGCTCCACCGGCTGATGGGTGGGGCCGTCCTCGCCGAGGCCGATGGAATCGTGGGTGGCGACCAGGATCACCCGCTGGTGCATGAGCGCCGCCATGCGGATGGCGGGGCGGCAGTAATCGCTGAAGACGAGGAAGGTGCCGCCGTAGGGGATCACGCCCCGGTGCAGGGCCATGCCGTTCATGACCGCCATCATGCCGTGCTCGCGCACCCCGTAGTGGAGGTAGCGGCCGGCGAAATCCTCGCGGGTGATCGGGCGCATGACCGCGGTGCGGGTGTTGTTCGAGCCCGTGAGATCGGCCGAACCGCCGATCATCTCCGGCACCACCGGGGTGATCGCCTCGAGCGCCTCCTGGCTGGCCTTGCGGGTGGCCCATCCCGGCTTCTCCGCCACCAGCCGGCGCTTGTGGGCGGCCACCGCCTCGCGCAGGGCGGCGGGCAGGCGGCCCTTGAGCCGTCGTTCGAATTCGGCCCGCCGGTCGGGTTCCGTGGCGTCGAAGCGCCGGCGCCAGGCCTCGAAGGCCGCGCGGCAGCGACCGCCGGCGGCGCGCCAGGCGGCGCGGATCGGCTCCGGGATCTCGAAGGGGGGATGGGGCCAGCCGAGCCGTTCGCGGGTGGCGGCCACCTCCTCGGGGCCGAGGGGTGCGCCGTGGGTGGCGGCGGTGCCCTCCTTGTGGGGGGCGCCGTAGCCGATCACCGTGCGGCAGGCGATCAGCACCGGCCGGTCCGAGCCCCGCGCCGCCGCGAGGGCGGCGTCGACCGCCTCGGGATCGTGCCCGTCGACGCGGTCGACGTTCCAGCCGTAGGCCTCGAAGCGTTTCAGAACGTCGTCGGAGCAGGTGAGGTCGAGGTCGCCGTCGATGGAGATGCGGTTGTCGTCGAACAGCACCACCAGCCGCTCGAGGCGGAGATGGCCGGCCAGCGAGCAGGCCTCGTGGCTGATGCCCTCCATGAGATCGCCGTCGGAGGCGATCACGAAGGTGCGGTGATCCACGAGATCGGGGCCGAACTCGGCCCGCAGATGGGCTTCGGCGAGGGCCATGCCGACGGCGTTGGCGAGCCCCTGGCCCAGGGGGCCGGTGGTGGTCTCGATGCCGGCCGCGTGTCCGTATTCGGGATGGCCGGCGGTGCGCGATCCGAGCTGGCGGAAGCGGCGGATCTCCTCGAGGGTCATGTCGGCGAAGCCCGAGAGGTGCAGGAGCGCGTAGAGCAGCATCGAGCCGTGGCCCGCCGACAGCACGAAACGGTCGCGATCCGGCCACTCGGGCTCGGCGGCGAGGAACCGGAGATGCCGCGTCCAGAGCACGGTGGCGACATCGGCCATGCCCATGGGCATGCCCGGATGCCCCGATCGCGCGGCCTCCACCGCGTCGATGGCCAGAAAGCGGACGGCGTTGGCGAGATCGTGGTGCGAGACCTCGCTGCCGACCTGCCCGGGAATCGCTGTCATGCCAGTCACTCCGAAGACGGTTCAGTTGGCGACCACGCCCTGCGCCGCCTTGATCATGTGGTAGGCGATCAGCAGCTGGGTGAGGGCGAGGGGGTGGCTGACGGTGCGGCCACCGCCCTCGAAGGTGCCGACATTACCCCGAAGATAGCTGGCCTCGGGAATGAGCGACCACAGCAGATCCTCCACCCGGCGCGCACGGGCCTCGGGAATGTCGCCCGAGATCTCGAGCACGTCCACCGGTTTGCCGTCGATGTCGCGGGCCAGTTCGAGACGGATGCCGCTGCGGGGGTTGCCGTCGAGGATGGGCGACAGATCCGGATGCGGCAGGGTGGGCCGCAGGAGGTGGCGCACCGACAGCCGGGCGCCGGTCTCCTCGGGATCGTCCGCCGGCGGGTGGAAGGCGACGACGATGTCGGCGAACACGCGCTGGGGCCGGACGTGGGTCGCGGCGTCGCGTCGCTGCCGCTCCAGCTGGCGCAGCACCTGCTCGCGGCCGTAGCCCCGCCGCGCCGTGTCGCGGGCGAGCTTCCAGCGCCGCCTGAGCTCCTCCTCGGGCTCGAGGTAGATCTTGATGTCGCAGCACTCCCGCATGGCCCGGCTGTGGAAGGCCAGCAGGCCCTCCACCACCACATAGGGGCGCGGCTCCAGATACTCGGGCCGCACCAGCGTGCCGGCACGGTGGTCGTAGACCGGTTTGAGGATCGGCCGGCCCGCCCGCAGGAGCTCCAGATGCTGCTCGAGGATGGCGAGATGGTTGCACTCGGGATCGAGAGCGGTGAGCCGGCGCAGCGCCCGTTCGCGGCGGTCGTAGCGGAGGTAGTCGTCGCCGCAGACCACGGCCACCCGGTGGCGACCCAGCACCGAGGCGATGCCGGCGGCGAGGGTGCTCTTGCCGGCGGCGGAGTCGCCGACGATGCCGAGGACGAGGGGGCGTTCGCTCATCGTCGGGGCGCTCCGCGGGAGGGAGTGGCGGGGAGATGGAAACCGGTCAGCAGCTGGTGCTCGCCGGTGAGGCCGGACAGCATCAGGGTCTGGGTGCGCAGCCGGTCGGCCTGCCGCCGCACCCCTTCGAGCAGCAGCCCGTCGGTGATGCCGGTGGCGCAGAAGGTGACCTCCGGGGCCGTCACCAGCTCCTCGAGGGCGAGCCAGCGGGTCGTGTCGAGGCCCGCCTCCGCCACCCGGCGACGCTCGCCGGCGAGCTGCGGGTCGAGCCGGGCGAAGCACACCCCACCGAGGGCGCGGACGGCGCAGGCCGCGAGCAGCCCCTCCACGGCGCCGCCGGTTCCCATCAGCGCGTCGATCCCGGACCCCGGGATCGCCGCCATCACGGCTCCCGCCACGTCGCCGGCCGGATGGAGCGCGACCCGCGCCCCGGCCCGTCGGATCTCGGCGAGGAGACGGTTGTGGCGCGGCTTTTCGAGCAGGTAGACGGTGAGCCCGCGCACGGGCCTGTCCAGGCATTCGGCAAGCCGCTCCAGTTTCTCGCGGGTCGGCATCCGCGGGTCGAGGGCGCCCGCCGCGGCCGCCGGCGCGATCAGCTTTTCCATGTAGAAGCACGGGCCGGGATCGAACAGCGAACCGCGCGGGGCGAGGGCCACCGCGGCGAGCGCATTGGTGCGGCCGGGACCGAGCCAGGTGGTGCCTTCGAGGGGATCGAGGACGAGGTCCCAGGCCGGCGGATCGGGGGCCGTGCCGAGGATCTCGCCGGGGCGGAAGGCGGCATCGCCGCCGGCGGCGGTGCAGGCGGTCACCGTGCCGCGGAAGGGCAGCTCCCCGAGCCGTGCCCGCATGGCCGCCACCGCCGCCGGCCCGTCCACCTCGAGCCTCCCCTCGCCGAGCGGCCGGTGGGCGGCGAGGGCCGCCGCCTCGCTGGCGAGGCGCAGCAGAAAGGGCGACGGCGCCGTCGCGGATGGTCGGTGATCGGCCGAGCAACGCCGCAACGCTCCGGCCATGGCTCGTCTCTCCGTTCCGCACTCCGCTCCCGGTTCCCGCCGCCCTCCCGGGGCGCCGCCTTCCGCCCGGCTCAGGCGGTGCGGCGGATGAAGATCTCCACCGCCTGGGCGCGGTTGCGGGCGCCCAGCTTGTCGAACAGGTTGCGCAGATGGAACTTGACCGTGTTGACCGAGACGCCGAACTGGCGGGCGAGCTCGGCGTTGGTCTTGCCGCTGCCCAGCGCCCGCAGCAGTTCCCGTTCCCGGGGTGTCAGGCGGGCCAGCGGATCGCTCATCACCTCCCGCACATCGAGCATCGGGAAGGCCATCCGCCCGTCGGCGGCCGCCCGCACCGCCTCGATCAGCCGCGCCGGATGCTCGCTCTTGCGCACGAAGCCGGCCGCCCCGAGCCGCATGGCATCGCGCGGCGCTGCGGGATCCGCGGTGCCGCTGTAGACGACGATGCGCGGCGCCCCCTCCCGCTCCCGGAGCGCCTCCAGCACCTCGCGCCCGCCGGCGAAGGGCATCTCCCAGCCGACGACCCCGATCTCGAACGGAAAGCGGTCCACCGCATCGAGGAAGCGCTCGCCGTCGCTCGCCGTCACCAGCACGTGGAAGCCCGGTTCGGTGGCGAACAGGCTCCGCAGCCCCTGGACCACGAGGGGGCTCTTGTCGGCGATGCCGATGTCGACGACCCTGTTGCCGGACGCCCGCCTGGTCTCGAGCACGGTGAAGAGCATGGCCGCGATCCCGTCGCAGGGCGAGCCGCGTCAGCCCGGAACCGCCGGCTCGCGCACCGGCGCCTTTTCGGGGGCCTCGCGAGCGGCGAGCCCGGCGGGCAGCGCCGCGGGCGGCGGGCCGCCGGTGGCCCAGTCGAGGAGCTCCACCGTGTGGCAGACCGGGATCGCGGTGCCGCTGGCGATCTGGGTGTTGCAGCCGATGTTGCCGCTGGCGATCACCTCCGGCCGCAGGCTCTCGATGGCGGCGAGCTTGCGCGCCTTGAGGCGGGAGGCGATCTCCGGCTGCAGGAGATTGTAGGTCCCGGCCGAACCGCAGCAGAGATGCCCCTCCGGCACGTCCCGCACCTCGAAGCCGGCCTCGGCGAGCAGCCGCTTGGGCAATGTGGTGATCTTCTGGCCGTGCTGCATCGAACAGGCGGCGTGGTAGGCCACCACGAGACCGGGGCGACGCACGGGTTCGGGCAGGCCGAGTTCGCCGATCACCTCGGAGACGTCGCGGGCGAGGGAGGCGATGGTGGCGGCCTTCTCGGCCATCGCCGCGTCCTCCCGGAACATGAAGCCGTAGTCCTTGACGGTGGTGCCGCAGCCCGAGGCGTTGATCACCACGAAATCGAGAGGCTCGCGCCGATGCTCCCGCCACCAGGCCTCGATGGTCGCCGCCGCGGTGGCGTGCGCGGCCGCCGTCTTGCCCATGTGATGGGTGAGCGCGCCGCAGCAGACGGCGCCGCGCGCCACCACCACCTCGACGCCCATCCGCGTCAGCAGCCGGATGGTGGCCTCGTTGATCTCGGGCGCGATCACCTGCTGCGCGCAGCCCGAAAGCAGCGCCACGCGGGCGCGCCGTTGCCCCTCGGCCGGGAAGATGCGGGGCCGGTCCACCGGCGAGGGCGGCGGCAGCCTCCTGGGGGCGAGGCCCAGCATGGCACCGAGGCGGCCGCCGAACAGGGGTGCCAGGGGCCGCACGAGACCGGCGCCGATGAGGGCCAGGCGGAACAGGAAGGGACGCGGCAGGACGGTGGCGAGGAGGGCCCGCAGCCAGCGGTCCGCCGCCGGCCGCCGGTAGGTCCGCTCGACGTAGCTGCGGGCGTGGTCCACGAGGTGCATGTAGTGCACGCCCGAGGGGCATGTCGTCATGCAGGAGAGGCAGGACAGGCAGCGGTCGAGATGGCGCACCACCTGCGGGCTCGCCGGGCGGCCGCTCTCCAGCATGTTCTTGATCAGGTAGATGCGGCCGCGGGGGCTGTCGAGCTCGTCGCCGAGCAGCAGGTAGGTGGGGCAGGTGGCGGTGCAGAAGCCGCAGTGCACGCAGGCGCGGAGGATGCGCTCGCTCTCGCGCATGTCGGGATCACGCAGAAGCTCGGCGCTGAAACCTGTCTGCACGGGCGTTCTCCCTCAGCACTCGCGGTACATGCGCCCGCGATTGAGGATGCGCTCGGGGTCGAAACTCGCCTTGACCCGCCGGGTGAGGGCGGCGAGGGCCGGGGGCTGGGGCTGGAACACCTCGACCGCCGCCCGCACCGCCTCCGGCGCCCGCACGAGGGTCGCGTGGCCGCCGAACGCCGCGAAGCTTTCGCGGATGGCGCGGGCCTCCTCCGCCGAAGTCTCCTCCATCGCCAGCCAGACGAGGCCGCCGCTCCAGTCGTGGAGGCGGGCGGCGGCGAGCCCGGACAGGCGCGAGGCGACCGTTTCCGCGGCCGACGGCGGCACCGACAGACGCCACAGGCAGGGCGTTTCCGGCAGCAGGGCGAGATCCCGGATCTCCCGCCACAGGAGGCGCGAGGCCTCGGCATCGAGACGGGCGAACTCGCGACCGGGGGCGGTCAGCGTCCCGGTCAGCCGCTCGAGGCGGTAGTCCACCGAGGGCGCCGGACCCTCGACCCGGATCGCCGCCAGCGCCCGCCCCGCCGAACGCACCGCGTCCACCGCCGACCGGGCGGCCACCGGCGCCGGCAGCAGGGCGGCAGCGGAGACGTCGTTGGGGGTGCCCATGGCCGCCCGCAGGGCCGCCAGCAGATCCGCCTCGGCGGCTCCGGACAACAGCAGGGTTCCCGCCGTCTCGGCCGCCGGCAGGACCTTGAAGGTGAGCTCGGTGATCACCGCGAGGGTGCCGAAGGAGCCGGCGAGGAGCTTGCAGAGATCGTAGCCGGTGACGTTCTTCATCACCCGGCCGCCGGTCTTGATCTCCCGGCCGAAGCCGGTGACGCAGCGCAGCCCGAGGAGGTGGTCGCGGGCGGCGCCGGCCTTGATCCGCCGCGGCCCCGAGAGATTGCAGGCGAAGACGCCGCCGATGGTCTGACGGCCCGGCTCGCCGCCGGTGATGCGACCGTAGTCGGCGGGCTCGAAGGCCAGTTCCTGGCGGTGTTCGGCCAGCATCGCCTCGATCTCGGCGAGCGGCGTGCCGGCGCCCGCGGTCATCACGAGTTCGCCGGGTTCGTAGAGGGTGACGCCCGCCAGCCGCTCGGTGGAGAGGGCGAGCCGCGCCTCCACCGGCCGGCCGAAGCCGCGCTTGCTGCCGGCTCCCAGGATCTCGAGCGGTCGCCCCTCGGCCAGCGCGGCGGCCACCAGCTCCTCGGTCTGCTGCAGGTTCTCCGGTGCCGCCCGTTCCATGGTCAGAACCGCGGCAGGTCGGGAAAGCGCGTGCGGCCGTGATGGACGTGGACACGGCCCAGCTCGGCGCAGCGGTGGAGCTCGGGGAACATCTTGCCGGGGTTGAGGATCTGCGTGGGGTCGAAGGCGCATTTGACCCGCTGCTGCTGATTGAGATCCTCCTCGTCGAACATGGTGGGCATGAGATCGCGCTTCTCGATGCCGACCCCGTGCTCGCCGGTCAGCACTCCGCCCACCGCGACGCAGAGCTTGAGGATCTCGGCCCCGAATTCCTCGGCCTTCTCGAGCTCCCCCGGCCTGTTGGCATCGTAGAGGATGAGGGGATGGAGGTTGCCGTCGCCGGCGTGGAACACGTTGGCCACGGCGAGACCGAAGCGCTCGCTCATCTCGCCGATGCCGGCCAGCACCTCGGCGAGACGGCCGCGGGGGATGGTGCCGTCCATGCAGTAGTAGTCGGGCGAGATGCGTCCCACCGCCGGAAAGGCGTTCTTGCGCCCGGCCCAGAAGCGCAGCCGCTCCTCCTCGCTCTCGCTGGCCTTGGTGAGGAAGGCGCCGTGCTGGCGGGCGATGGCGGTGACGGTGCCGATCAGATGCTCCACCTCGGCCGCCGGCCCGTCGAGCTCGCAGATGAGGAGCGCCTCGGCCTCGCGCGGATAGCCCGCGCCGCAGAAGTCCTCGGCGGCGTTGATGGCCGGCCTGTCCATCATCTCGAGACCGGCGGGGATGATGCCGTTGCCGATGATGGAGGCGACGCAGTCGCCGGCCCGCACCACGCTGTCGAAGGCCATGAGCACCGCCCGCGCCGTCTCGGGGGCTCTCAGGATGCGCACGGTGACCTCGGTGACCACCGCGAGCAGCCCCTCGGAGCCGGTGAGCAGACCGACGAGATCGTAGCCCTCGGCGTCGAGATGCTTGCCGCCGAGACGCAGGATCTCGCCGTCGGTGGTGACCAGCTCGAGGCCCAGGATGTTGTTGGTGGTGAGCCCGTACTTGAGGCAGTGCACGCCGCCCGAGTTCTCGGCCACGTTGCCGCCGATGGTGCAGGCGATCTGCGAGGAGGGATCGGGGGCGTAGTAGAAGCCGGCGTGCTCGACGGCGCGGGTGATGCCCAGATTGGTGACCCCGGGCTGGGCGGTCACCGTGCGGTTCTCGAAATCGATGTCGAGGATGCGGTTGAACTTCGCCATGCCGAGCACGATGCCGTCGGCCAGCGGCAGGGCGCCACCGGAAAGGGAGGTACCGGCGCCGCGGGGCACCACCCGTACCCCCTCCTCCCGGCAGTAGCGCAGGATGGCCGCCACCTGCGAGGTGGTGTCGGGGAGCACCACCGCCATGGGCGGGTTGCGATAGGCGGTGAGCCCGTCGCTCTCGTAGGCGCGCAGCTCCTCGGGATCGTCGATCACCCCCTCCCCGGGCACGATCCCGCGCAGATCGGCGACGATGCGGTCGCGTTTCGCGAGGATCTCCGGGTCCGGTTCGGGCAGGGTGATCTGCATGGCTCCTCTCCGGCGTCGCGACGGTGACCGTCCGCCGAATATAGGGGGCGGCGGACGGCCTGGTAAGCCGCCCTCAGCCCTCCTCGCCGGCCACCCGGGTGCCGGCCAGGAACTCGAGCGCCCGCACCATGGCCGAATGGTCCCAGCCCGCGCCGCCGTGGGCGCGGCAGGCGTTGAACAGCTCCTGCGCGGTGGCGGTGTTGGGCAGCGACAGGCCCATCTGCCGGGCACCGTCGAGGGCGAGCCCGAGATCCTTCTGGTGGAGCTCGATGCGAAAACCCGGCTCGAAGGTGCGCTCGATCATCCGGAGCCCGTGCACCTCGAGGATCTTGGAGCCGGCGAAGCCGCCCATCAGCGCCTCGCGCACCTTGGCCGGATCGGCGCCCGCCCTGGCGGCGAACAGCAGCCCCTCGGCCACCGCCTCGATGGTCAGGGCGACGATGATCTGGTTGGCGACCTTGGCCGTCTGGCCGTCGCCGTTGGGGCCGATCAGGGTGATGTTCTTGCCCATCAGTTCGAACAGGGGCTTCGCGCGGGCGAAGGCCTCCTCGCTGCCACCCACCATGATGGTGAGGGTGCCCGCCTTGGCCCCCACCTCGCCGCCCGAGACCGGCGCATCGAGATAGCCGCAGCCCAGGGCGCCGATGCGGGCGGCGAACTCCTTGGTGGCCAGGGGGGCGATGGAGCTCATGTCGATCACGAGCTTGCCCGCCGTGAGCCCCTCGGCGACGCCGTTCTCGCCGAACAGCACCTTCTCCACGTCGGGGGTGTCGGGCAGCATGGTGATGATCACCTCGGCCGCCGCCGCCACCTCGCGCGGCGTGGTGTGCGGAATGCCGCCGGCATCCACCAGTTCCTGCGGCACGCCGGAGCGGCTCATGAGATGGACCTCGTGGCCGCCCGCGATGAGATGTCCGGCCATGGGCCTGCCCATGATGCCGAGACCGATGAAACCGACCTTCATGCCTCTCCTCCCCGCAAAGTGTCCTCAACCACCGTTGGCACCGTCGGCGCGCCAGCGGCTCAGCCAGCCGAGCCCGGCGCGGGTGTCTCCGAGCGGCTTGTACTCGCAACCGACCCAGCCGGCATAGCCCCGCGCGTCGAGATGCCCGAGCACGAAATCGTAGGCGATCTCGCCGGTGCCGGGTTCGTGGCGGCCGGGATGATCGGCGATCTGGACGTGGGCGATGCGGTGCTGCAGGCGGTCGAAGGTGGGGGTGAGATCCCCCTGCATGATCTGCATGTGGTAGAAATCGTACTGGAGATGGAGGTTGTCGCTGCCCACCGCCTCCAGGATCCGGAGCGCCTGGTCGGTGCGGGAGACGAAGAAGCCCGGGACGTCGCGGGTGTTGATGGGCTCCAGGAGGAGCCGGATGCCGGCATCGGCCAGGGCGCGGGCGGCGAAGGCGAGATTGTCTACCAGCACCGCCTCGAGGCGGGCGGGGTCGGCGTCCGGCGGCGCGATGCCGGCCAGGCAGTTGAGCTGCCGGCACCCCAGGGTCCGGGCGTAGGCGATCGCCTTTTCGACCCCGCTCCGGAACTCCTCGACCCGGTCGGGCAGGCAGGCGATGCCGCGCTCGCCGGCCTCCCAGTCGCCCGCCGGCAGGTTGAACAGCACCTGCTCGAGGCCGTTCTCCTCGAGCCGGGCGGCCAGGGTCTCCGCCGGAAAGGCGTAGGGGAACAGGTACTCCACACCGCGGAAACCGTCGGTGGCGGCGGCCGCGAACCGGTCGAGGAAGTCCCGCTCCCCGTACAGCATGCTGAGATTGGCGCAGAAACGCGGCATCCGTATCCTCCCTTCGCTCCGCTCAGGCGTCCTCGAGCGCCAGATCGAGGACGGGCTCGTACTCGGTGATGCGGTCGATCTCGGGACCCATGGCGATGTTGGTCACCTTCTCGGTGATCACCTCCACCACCACCGGCAGCCGCCGGCGCTCGGCCTCCTCCCGCGCCCAGGCGAGGGCCGGGGCGATCTCTCCGGGCGTGAACACCCGCCGGGCGATGCCGCCCATCGCCTCCACCGCCTTCACATGGTCGACGCCGTAGGCGTCGATCTCCGGGGCATTGACGTTCTCGAAGCCGATCTGGACTTCGAAATCCATGTCATAGCCCATCTCCGCCTGGCGGATGAGGCCGAGATAGGCGTTGTTGAGCACCACGGTGACGAAGGGCACCCGGTACTGGGCGGCCACGGCCAGCTCCTCGATCAGGAACTGGAAGGAGTAGTCGCCGCAGATCGCCACCACCTCGCGCTCGGGTTCGGCCAGCTTGGCGCCGGTGGCGGCCGAGATCTCCCAGCCCAGCGGCCCCGCCTGGCCACAGATCAGGAACTGGCGCGGCCGGTACATCTCGAGGAACTGGCAGGCGGCGATCTGGTAGAGACCGATGGCGGTGACATAGCGGGTGTCGCGATCGAAGGTGGCCATGATCTCCCGGAACACCCGCTGCGGCTTGATGGGCACCTCGTCGAAGTCGGTGCGCCGCCGCATGCTGCGCTTGCGCCGGGCGCAGGCCGCGACCCAGGCGCTGCGATCGGGCAGCCGGCCGGCATCGCGGCGCCGGCGCGCCTCCGCCACCAGCGCCTCGAGGGCGAGGCGGGCATCGGCCACGATACCGAGGTCGGGCCCGAACACGCGGCCGATCTGGGTGGGCTCGATGTCGATGTGGACGAACCTGCGGCCGCGCCGGTAGACCTCGAGGGAGCCCGTGTGGCGGCTGGCCCAGCGGTTGCCGATGCCGAGCACGAAATCGCTCTCGAGGAAGGTGGCGTTGCCGTAGCGGTGCTGGGTCTGGAGGCCGACCTGGCCGGCCTGCAGCGGATGATCGTCGGGAATGGCCCCCCAGCCCATCAGCGTCGGCACCACCGGCGTCCGGGTGATCTCGGCGAATTCGACGAGGAGATCGCCGGCATCGGCGCCGATCACCCCGCCGCCGGCCATGATGAGCGGTCTCTCGGCGGCCGCCAGCATGTCGAGGGCGCGCCGGATGGCCTCCGGAGCGGGTGCCGGACGCTGGATCTCGAGCCTCCGGTCGAGGGTCGGATCGTAGGTGATCATCGCCTTCTGCACGTCGATCGGGAGATCGATGTGCACCGGTCCCGGTCGCCCCTCGCGCATGATCCGGAAGGCCTTGCGGAACACCCCCGGCACCTGGGCCGGCTCCATCACGCAGACCGACCATTTGGTCACCGGCGCGGTGATGGCGGCCACGTCGACGGCCTGGAAATGCTCCTTGTGGAGTTCGGCACGGGGGGCCTGGCCGGTGATGCAGAGGATGGGGATGCTGTCGGCCATCGCCGAATAGAGCCCCGTCACCATGTTGGTGCCGGCCGGTCCCGAGGTGCCGACGCAGACGCCGATGCGGCCCGAGCGGGCGCGGGTGTAGCCCTCGGCGGCATGGGTGCCGCCCTCCTCGTGGCGGACCACGAGATGGCGCATGCGGCTTTTTCGGAGGGCGGCGTAGAAGGGCAGGATGGCGGCGCCGGGAACGCCGAACAGGATCTCGACGCCCTCGCTTTCGAGAACGCGCACGGCGGCTTCGGCGGCTGTCATCTGGGTCATGGCGACCTCCCGAGGATTGTCACCCCCCAGTGTATCCCTTTCGGCCGCCGGGTACAGCGTTTCGGAACACGATTCCGCATGGTGGAAACGATACATCAACCAACTGAAAAAACGACGAAAAATGCTCGTCAAAAACGACTGTCGCGGTCCGGATGGAGGCCGCCGTAGGCGGCGGTGACCGCCCCGGCGGCGCGCGCCACCAGGGGGCCGAGCTCGGCCAGACGGGCATCGTCGATGCGGGCGCGGGGGCCGGAGATCGAGAGGGCGGCGATGGCGTAGCCCTGCTCGTCGAACACCGGGGCCGCCACGCAGCGCAGGCCGATCGCGTGCTCCTCGTCGTCGACGGCGAAGCCGCGGGCGCGGATGCGCGCCAGCTCCTCGCGCAGCCGGGCGGGACGGTCGATGGTGTGCTCGGTGGCCCGCGGCAGGCCGTGACGGCGCAGGATGGCGGCCAGCTCCTCGTCGCTCCGCCAGGCGAGGAGCGCCTTGCCGGCGCCCGAGCAGTGCATGCGCACGCGACCCCCGGGCCGGGCGATGGCCCGCATCATCTGCCGGCATTCCACCTGGCCGATGCAGACCGCCTCGCCCTCCTCCTCGACGTAGATGTTGGCGGTCTCGCCGCTGGCCTCCATCAGCCGGCGCATGTGGGGCCGCGCGGTGCGCACGAGATCGCGGGCGCGCACGAAGGCGCTGCCCACGATGAACGCCTGCACGCCGATCTGCCACAGCCCCTCGGCCGCATCGAAGCGCACGAAGCGCGCCGCTTCGAGGGTGGTCAGCAGGCGGTGCAGGGTGGAGGGCGGCAGTCCCAGGATCTCGGCCATCTCGCCGAGGCTCATGCCGTAGGCGCTCTCCGCCAGCACCTCGAGGATCCGGATCGCCCGCTGCAGCGACTGCACCTGGCCGCGACGGTCGTTGGCCGCCGCCGGCGGGCGGGCGGAGGGGGGCTTGCGGGAGCGCGCAGCGCTCATGCCGGGAACGCGACGCGGGTCTCCGAGCGACGAAGGCCGGACGAGGCCGGCCTCCCGTTCACCCGGAGATGCCGCGGTTCAGCCCTGGCGGGCCTTGAAGCGCGGATTGGTCTTGTTGATGACGTAGACCCGGCCCTTGCGCCGCACCAGGCGGCAGTCCTTGTGGCGCTTCTTCAGGGTCTTCAGCGAATTGGCGATCTTCATGACGGTCTCCGGCCGCGCCGCGCTCTACTTCTTGCGGCGGAACTGCTGGAAGCGGCGGTTGAACTTCTCGACCTGACCCCGCTGGATCACCTGCATCTGGCCGCCCGTCCAGGCCGGGTGCGACTTGGGATCGACGTCGAGCTGCAAGACGTCGCCCGCCTTGCCCCAGGTCGAGCGCGTCTTGAACGTCGTCCCGTCGGTCATCACCACGGTGATCTCGTGGTAGTCCGGGTGAATGCCTTCCTTCACCGATCTTTCCTCCGCACAGGGCGGCCGGTATATAGCCGCCGCGGGTACCGAACTCAAGGGTCGCGCCGCCGGTCGCGCGCGGCCGCCGGGTGGCGGCGCGCCGCGGCGGAACATCGAAGGGACGGGGCATGGAAAGCGGGTCGCAGGTGATGTCGCCCGAGGCGGCCGGGCGCGGCAAGTCGCGGGACCTCCGCCATCTCCGTCGCCTCGCCCGCTATCTCGCGCCCTACCGCCTGCGGGTGGTGGGGGCGGTCGTCGCCCTGGTGGTGGCCGCCGCTTCGGTGCTGTCGCTCGGCATCGGCCTGCGTTACCTCGTGGACAGCGGCTTTGCGGGCGACAATGCGAGCGCCCTCGACCATGCCCTCGAGGCGGTGCTGGTGGTGATCCTCGCCCTCGCGGTGGCGACCTATCTCAGGGCCTATCTCGTCAACTGGCTGGGCGAACGGCTGGTGGCGGATCTCCGGGAGCAGATCTACGCGCACGTGCTGCGGCTCTCCCCCGCCTTCTTCGAGACCCGGCGCACCGGCGAGGTGATCTCGCGGCTCACCACCGACACCACGGTGATCCAGACGGTGATGTCGATGGGCATCACCCAGGCGCTCCGCAACCTCCTGCTGCTGCTGGGCGGCACCGTGCTGCTGACCGTCACCAATCCCCGTCTCACCGGCTTCATCCTGCTGGTGGTGCCGGTGGTGGTGGTGCCGATCGTGGTCTTCGGCCGCCGGGTGCGCCATCTCTCGCGTCTCGCCCAGGACAAGATCGCCGCCGTCAGCAGCCACATCGAGGAGACCGTCAACGCCATCCGCACCGTCCAGGCCTTCACCCAGGAGGAGCGGGAGAGCCGGGATTTCGTGACCCGCAGCGAAACCGCGTTCCTGACCGCGGCCCGGCGGGCGCGGGCGCGGGCCCTGCTCGCCGCCTTCGTCATCACCCTGGTGTTCGGGGCCATCGTGGTGGTGCTGTGGATCGGCGGCCACGACGTGGTGGCGGGCCGCATCACGCCCGGGCAGCTCTCCGCCTTCGTCTTCTACGCGGCGGTGGTGGCCGGCGCCTTCGGCGGGCTTTCCGACGTGTTCGGCGATCTGCAGCGGGCGGCCGGCGCCGCCGAGCGGATGTTCGAACTGCTCGACACCGAACCCGCGATCACCGCCCCGCCGAACCCCCTGCGCCTGCCCGAGCCGCCGCGCGGCAAGGTGACCTTCGAGCGCGTCACCTTCGCCTATCCCTCCCATCCCGAACGGCCGGTGCTACACGGACTCGATTTCTCCGTCGCCGCCGGCGAGACGGTGGCGCTGGTGGGTCCCTCGGGTGCCGGCAAGAGCAGCGTCTTCCAGCTCATCCTGCGCTTCTACGACCCCGGCTCCGGACGGGTGCTGTTCGACGATGTTGCGGTGAACGCGGTGGACCCCGTGGCGCTGCGGGCGCGCATCGGCCTCGTGCCCCAGGAACCGGTGATCTTTTCCGCCGACGCCTGGACCAACATCCGCTACGGGCGGCCGGATGCCAGCGACGAGGAGGTGCGGGCGGCGGCGGAGGCGGCGCTCGCCACCGAGTTTCTCGACCGGCTGCCGGACGGCTTCGCCACCTTCCTCGGCGAGAAGGGGGTGCGGCTGTCGGGCGGCCAGCGCCAGCGCATCGCCATCGCCCGGGCGATCCTGCGCGATCCGGCGCTGCTTCTCCTCGACGAGGCCACGAGCGCCCTCGACGCCGAGAGCGAGCGGCTCGTCCAGCGGGCCCTCGAGCGGCTGATGGAGGGGCGCACCTCGATCGTCATCGCCCACCGGCTCGCCACCGTGCAGCGGGCGGACCGCATCCTGGTGATGGAGGAGGGGCGGATCGTCGAGCAGGGACGTCACCGCGAGCTGATGGCCCGCGGGGGCCTCTACGCCCGCCTCGCCGAGCTCCAGTTCCGCAGCGTCGAAGCCGTATAGCGGCGCATTTCCGTTAACCCGGAATTCACACCGGTGGCCCAGACTGCCCGGAATACGCCCGCGGCTCGCGCCATCGCACATTGGGACGCCCATGCTCGAACTCCTCCTGGTCGATCCCCGGCCGGACCTCGTGACCGAAATCGAGGCCCTGTTCGGCAGAGGCAACGCCACCCGGCTGGAGATCGCCAGCACCGCCGATCTCGGCGGCGCGGCGACCCGATGCCGCACCCGGCCGCCGGCCTGCGCCTTCGTCTCCTCGGCCCTGCTGACCCTCGACGAGCGGTCCGAGCTCGAGGCCCAGATCGCCGGCTTCGGCGAGACCCCGGTGATCGTTCTCGCCGAGCCCGAGCATGCGCGGGCGGCGCCACGGGTGCTGGCCGCCGGCGCCGACGACTGGGTACCGAAGAGCGGTCCGCTCTTCGTGGGCCTTCCCCGCTTCCTCGCCTACACCCTCGAGCGGGCGGAACTGCGGCGCAATCTGCGCGAGCTCAGGGAGCGTCAGCGCGCCGATCAGCGGCTGTTCCACGCCCTCATGGACAACACGCCGGTGGCCGTGCTGGCGCTCGACGGGGACGGTCGGGTGGCCCACTGCAACCGCGGCGCCGGCGAACTCCTGGACCGACCCATCGGCCGCATCGAGGGGCGGCGCTTCGAGGACTTCCTCGCCCCCTCGAGCCGCTGCGTCCTCACGAAGCTGGCGGCGGCACCGGCTTCGGAGGAGGAGAGCGAGACGCCGGTCGAGCTCGTCACCGCGAGCGGCCCGGAGAAGGTGCGGCTGCGACACTGCGTCGTGCCGTCCGGCACGGGCGGCGTGTGGCGCTTGGTCTGGCTGGTACCCGAAAGCCGGGAGGTCGCCCCCGCGCCGCCCAGCGACCCCGACGACGCCCTGCGCCGCGCCCTGCGCGAGGTGCTGGCGAAGGGCGACGGCCGGCTGCCCATGGCCCGCATCCACCTGCTCGGTCTGGACGAACTGCGCACCGCGCTGGGCGAACGTTGGGACGAGTTCGAGGCGCAGGTGCGGGACGTGGTGGAACGGGTCCTGCGCAGTCAGCTCGGTCCCGGCGAGCGGTTCTGCCGCGAGGCGGAGCTGGGCTACGTGATCATCTTCGGTGGCGGCGACGAGCGGCAAGCCGCCGCCCGCATCGCCGCCATCGAGGAGGCCGTGCGAGCGGCGGTGCTCGGGGCCGAGGAGCTGGCCGAGAGCGGGCGGCTGCAGCGGCCGCCGCTGAGCGGGGAGGCCTACGAGCGTCTCGCCGCCCTCGAGACGAGCATCGAGGAGATCCCCATCGGCGCCGAAGACCTGGCGGCGGAGGCGGATCTTTGGGAGGTTCTGCGGGCCCGCAGTCACCAGGACGGTCAGGGCGGAGCGACGCATCCGGCCGGGATCATGGCCGAGCTGCGGAAGACCGCCCACGGCGAGTACGAGCCGGCCCTCGACGGGGACGGCGTCCCGGCACCGATCCTGCTCCTCGCCTTCGACCCCCGCACCCACCTCCAGGTCGAACGGTACCGGCGCAAGGCCGGCCAGGATCCGACGCTGCTGTTCGAGCTCGACAAGTTCGTACTGGAACGGCACCTGCTGCTGCTCATGGAGGAGCTGCGCATGGGCAGCGACGTGGCGCTCGTGGACGTCCACCACGAGACCCTGGCCAGCCGCTGTGGCGGTGACGCCTACATGGCCCTCCTGGAGGAGATCCCGGACGATCTGCGGGCCGTGCTCGGCTTCAACATCTGCGGGGTGCCGCCCGGCGTCTACGCTCCCAAGGTGGCGCGGCTGGTCTCCGCGCTGCGTCCCTTCTGCCGCCTGCAGGCGGTCGAGGTGGACATCCGCCGCCCGGAGCTGCCGGATCTTCCCACCATCCGGGCGCCGATGGTGACGGTCCCCTTCCACGCGCCCGCCGGGTCGGAGGCGCCCTGCAGCGAGCGTTTCCGCACCCTTCTGAACCGTGCCCACGCCTGCAAGGTGCGGGTGCTCGTCCGCCGCGTCCCGCGGGGCTGGAGCGCCTGCCTGCGCGAGCGCTACCCGGTCGATTTCACCTGTCTCGCCTGACGCCTCAGCCGGCGGTCAGGGTGAGCTCGATCCGCCGGTTGAGGCGACGGGCTTCCTCGTCGTGGCCGCGCGCCCGCGGTCGCGTGTCGGCGAAGCCCGCCACCATCAGCCGCTCGCGGGGAAAGCCCAGCGAGATCAGGTATTCGGCGACCGCCGCGGCACGCGCCGCGGACAGCTCCCAGTTGGAGCGGAACCGGCCGCCCACCACCGGCAGGCTGTCGGTGTGGCCGTCGATCCGGAGCACCCAGGGCAGGTCCCGGGGCAATGAATCGATCGCCCGCATGATCCGCAACGCCACCGCCGTGAGCTCGGCACGACTGCCCTCGCGCAGCTCGGCGCTACCCGATTCGAAGAGCAGCGAGCTGCCGAGAACGATCTTGTTGTCGCGCAGGAAATCGACGTCCTGCGGCCCCGGCAGATAGGCACGGATGGCGCCGAGGACGCGAACCTGCCGCTCCTCCGCCGCCGTCACCGCTTCCAGAAGCTCGGCGTCCAGCGGACGGAGGGAGACGGCGATCTGATCCCGGACCTCGTCGTCCGGCAGCGGCAGGCCGGCCTGCTCGAGCCGCGCCCGCAACGCCTCGCGCTGGCCGCGCAGCCGGGCCAGCTCCTCGCCCAGCTGCCGCAGCACCCGGCGCAGCGACTCGATCTCCTTTTCCCGTTCCTCCAGCGTGCGACGATAGGCCGCGAGCCGTGCCGCCTGGGCCTGGAGACGCCGCTCGGCACCTTCGGCACCGAGGGCCGGGGGCGGTTCCACGGGCGCGGGCTCCACCGCCTTGAGGGCCACGAGGGCCTTCGCCCGTTCGAGCTCGTCCCGGGTCGCCGCGAGCTCGCGGCGCGCGCGGTCGCGCTCCTCGGTGCGGGCTTCGAGGCTGGCTTCGAGCTCGGTGATGCGGGCATCGCGCGCCTCGAGCTCGCCGGCCAGGGCCTCGCGCAGCGCCGTCACCCGCTCGAGCTCGGCCTCGAGACCGGCGGCGCGTTCCTCACCGGCGCGGAGCCGCGCGGCGAGATCGTCGCGGGCCGCCGTGACGCTCGCGAGTTCGGACGCGAGATCGTCGCGGCTGCGGCGGAGCCCGGCGACGTCCGCTTCGAGGGCGACGATGCGGTTCGCGAGAGTCTCCGCCTCGCGTCTCGCCTGCGCCAGCACCTGTTCCGCCTGGGTGCGCTTCGCACGCTCGGCCTCGAGGGCCTGTTCGAGCCCGGCGATACGGGCACTGCGGGCCTCGAGCTCGGCGGCGAGCCGGTCGCGTTCCTCGGCGGCTTTCGCGAGCCCGGCGTCGCGTTCGGCGATCCGGGCGCGCAGGCCTTCGGCCTCGGCGCGCGCCTCGGCGAGGGCCTTCTCGGTCTGTGCGAGCTTCGCCCGGTCGGCCTCGCGGGCGCGTTCGAGCTCGGCGATCCGGGCGTCGCGGACCTCGAGCTCGGCGGCGAGGCCGTCGCGCGTCCGCACGAGATCGGCGAGCGCCCCTTCGAGTTCGGCCACGCGGGCGCGCAGGGTCGCGATCGCCGTCGCGTTCCGGGCGAGGTCTCCTTCGAGCTCGGCGATGGTCTTCCGCTCGGCCTCGAGGGCCCGTTGGAGCTCGACGATCCGGGCATCGCGGGCCGCGAGCTCGGCGGCGAGCCGGTCGCGTTCCTCGGCGGCTTTCGCGAGCCCGGCGTCGCGTTCGGCGATCCGGGCGCGCAGGGCTTCGACCTCGGCGCGCGCCTCGGCGAGGGCCCTTTCCGTCTCCGCGAGCGTCGCCCGGTCGGCTTCGCGGGCGTTCGCGAGTTCCGCGAGCTCCCCTTCCAGTCGCGTGCGCTCCCGATCGAGCCCGGCCCGCAGCCGCTCGAGCCGCTGCAACGTGCGTTCGAGCTCGGCGATCCGCATGCGCGTGGTCTCGAGCTCACCGCTCAGCCGCTCGCGCTCCCGCTCGCCGGCCGCGATCGCCTCGCGGCTTTCGGCCAGCCGCGCCGCCTGGGCCTCCAGCTCGGCGCGGGTGGCGGCGAAGCGCGCCTCGAGCTCCGCGAGCTCCCGGGCCCTGGCTTCGCGCTCGGCGACCAGTCCGGCGATCCGCGCCTCGGCCTCGGCCAGGGCCGTGCGGGTGGCCTCGAGTTCCCGTTCCACCCCGGCGAGGCGCTCGCGCGTACGCGCCATCTCCTCCGTGAGCTCGGCCAGCCGCGCCGCCGCCGCATCCTCTCCGTCGAGGGCGGCTTCGAGGGAAGCGATGCGGCCGCGCAGCGCCTCGCGCTCGGCCTCCAGCTCCGAAAGCCGCGATTGCAGGCGCTCGGCCCGTTCGCGAGCGGCCCGTTCGGCCTCCTCGAGGGCGCCCAGCCGGTCGCGGGCCTCGGCGAGTGCCTTTTCGAGTCGGCCGCGCTCCCGCAGCGCCGCGTCCCGCTCCGCCTCCAGATCGCGGATGCGGCCGCGCAGGCGCTCGACGGTCCGTTCGGCGTCGGCCAGCCGGCGCTCGAGTTCGGTCTGCTGCCGCTGGGCCCGTTCGAGCTCGGCGAGGGTGTCCCGCTGCCGGGCCTGCAGGTCCTCGAGCCGGGCGAGGCGGGACGCCTGCTCGGCGAGCCGCGCCTCGAGCTCGGCGATCTCGGCCGCCCGCTCGCGTTCGAGGCGCCTCGCCGCCGCCACCTCCTGCTGGCTTTCCCGGAGCCGCGCCCGGGCGACTTCGAGGGCCCGGCGGCCGCGCCGCAGATCCCGCTCGCGGGCGGCCAGTTCACCGGCCAGCCGGTCGCGCTCGCGCTCGAGATCCGCGCGCGCCCGGCGGCTGTCGGCGAGCGCCGCCTCCGTGCGCGCCAGTTTCGCCACCACCTCGGCGAGCGTCCGTTCGGCAGCCGCGAGCTTCGCCTCCGTCTCCGAGACCGTCCGCGCGAGTTCCCGCCCCTCGCGCTCGGCCGCATCGAGGGCGGTCCGGAGCGCGTCCCGTTCGGCCGTCCCCTCGGCCGTCACCCGCGCGAGCTCGGCGGCCCTTTCCTCGGCCGTCCGCCGGCTGCGCGCGAGTTCGGTATCGAGGGCCGCGATCCGCGCCTTGGCGGCGCCGAATTCCTCCGTGACGGCGACGAGCTCGGATTCGAGGGTCTCGATCCGCGCCTCCGCGGTGGCCAGTCTTTCCCCGGCGGCGGCCAGTTCACCGGCCAGCCGGTCGCGCTCCGCCACGAGGGCGTCACGCTCCTCCATGAGGGCATCGCGTTCCGCTTCGAGGGCGTCGCGTTCGGCCCGCAGCGCGCCGCCCTCCCGGGTCAGCGCCGCCAGCCGCTGCCCGAGGTCCCGGCGGTTCGCCTCGAGCTCGGAGATCTCCCGCTCGAGCTCGGCCAGCCGCGCCTCGGCCGCTTCTCGCGCCGCCGTCTCGGCGGCGAGCTTCTGCGGCAGCGGGCGCAGGGTGGCGAGTTCCGACGCGGCCGCCCGTGCCTCCTCCAGCAGCCGTTCCGGATCGGCCTCCGCGGGCGCACCGCCGAGCACGGCCACCGCCTCGCCCATGGCCGCGCGCAGGGCCGCCATCCGGTCGTAGGCGTACCAGCCGCCGCCGGCCGCCACGAGGAGCAGCGCCAGGACCGCCAGCGACCGGCGCCAGCGGTGGCGGTGCTCCCATTTCCGTGCGCGTGTTTCGAGCTGCTCGAGGGGATCTTCCATGACCGTGCCGCCTATGCCGTGATCCGGGGATCGTAGAGACGCTCGAGGAGACGTGCCGCGCGCGACGGGCCTTGCGGGCCGGTGCCGGAGGCGTTCCGCACCCGTTCCCAGTCCCCCGCCAGCGCTTCGAGGCCGCGCGCGCGTTCGCCCTGTTCGGCGGCCTCCACGAAGGGCAGGAGGGAGAGCACGAGGGTGAAGGCGCCCGCCGGCAGCAGGGAGGTCCGAACCGGCGCGTCGCCGAGATAGCCGAGCACCAGCAATGCCGTCCCCGCCGCCGCCAGCAGCAGGCCGAAAAGCAGGTAGAAACGGCGCGCCCGGGCATGGATCCTGATCACCGGCAGGAAACCGTACAAGTCGCGCCCGCTTCTCGTCCCGTTCCGCCGCTCGGATGTCACGCCCGTATCGCTCCCTTCGCTTGTCCGATCACCACGATGTTCGACGGGACTGTGGCGGCTTATCGGCGGGAAGGCAATCGTCGCGTCACCGTTATTCAGCGGGTGGTGAGCTTGATTTCGATGCGGCGGTTGCGTCGGTAGGCCTCTTCACTGTCGCCGGGGTCGAGCGGCTGGAATTCGGCGAACCCGCGGGCGGCCACCCGCTCGGGCGGGATGCCGCGCGAGATGAGGAAATTGGCGACGGCGATGGCGCGCGCCGCGGAAAGCTCCCAGTTCGAGGGAAAGCGCGGGGTGTGGATGGGCCGCTTGTCGGTATGGCCGTCGATCTGCAGCACCCAAGGCAGATCGTCCGGGATCTCGGCCATGATCTCCTTGAAGGCGTCGGCGAACTTGGCGAGTTCCCGCTTGCCGCTCTCGCCGATCTCGGCCTCGCCGGTGGCGAACAGCACCTCCGACTGGAAGACGAAGCGGTCGCCGACGATGCGGATGTCCGGACGGTCGCCCAGCACCTGCCGCAGCCGGCCGAAGAAGTCCGAGCGGTAGCGCGACAGCTCCTCCACCTTGCTCGCCAGCGCGAGATTGAGGCGGGTGCCGAGTTCGGCGATGCGCGCGCTCTGCCGCTCGATCTCCGCCTGCCTCGCGTCCAGCAGGCCGCTGAGGCCGACGAGCTGCTCCGAAAGCGCCGCGATCTGCTCGCGCAGGCTGCGCACCCGGGCCTGCGCCTCTTGGGCGGTCAGCGTCGCCCGTTCCCGCTCCCCGCGGAGCTGTTCCAGCATGCCGTTCAGCCGGGCGATCTCCTCCTCGCGCACTTCGAGCCGTTCGGCGAGCCGGCTCCTCTCGGCGGTGACGTCGCGCAGGCTCTGTTCCAGCACCTGCTGTTCGCCGCGCAGCCGCACCAGCTGACGGTCGAGCACGTCGCGGTCTGCCTCGCTTTCCGAGAGGCGCGCTTCGACATCCTCCTTCTCCGCCCGCAGGGCCTGGAGTTCGGCCGTCACCCGGGCGAGATCGCCGCGCAGTTCGCTCGCCGTCTCCCGTTCGAGATCGAGCTGCTGCTGGAGATCGGCGATGCGGCTCTCGAGACGTTCCAGGGTGACGTCGCGGCCCTGCAGGATCTGGCCCAGGAAGAACTGGGCCAGCACGAACACCACCAGCAGGAACATGATGACCAGCAGGAGGGTGGACAGGGCATCGACGAAGCCCGGCCAGATGTCCACCCGGTCGCGATGTCCGCGGGTGCGGCCGACGGCCATGCTATTCGCCCGCCACCTGCGGCTCGCCGGCGGCGATGGCGATGGTCCGCGCCACCACCCGGATCTCGTTGGCGAGCTCCCGGGTCACCTCGTCGCGGCTGCGCGCCACCTCCTCGAGCAGGCGGGCGAGCTGCCGGTCGATGCTGCGCAGGTGATCGAGGGTGGCGGCGTCCAGCGGCGACTGCCGCTCGCCCAGCTTCTGGACGGTGGCCCGCTGCGCCTCGGCGAGACGCGCCAGAACCTCCTGGTCGCGCTGCAGCCGCTCGTTGAGGGCGCCGATGGCGTGGTTCAGGGCCGCCACCTGCTGGTGGAAGACGTTGCGGGCGCGCTCGCCCTCCTGCAGCACCCGCTCGATGCGCGACAGCCCCTCGGCGGTCTGCTGGAGAAGGGCCTGGACATAGGCCGGCATGGGCCGGCCGGGCACCGCCATCGCCACCGGCCCGGGACCCGTCGCCGGCGCTTCCTGGGCACTGTGGCGGGCGAGGCCGGACAGCCATTCCTCGACGTCGTTGTAGAAGGAGTTCTGGGCCTGGGTCGCCTGCAGATCGATGAACCCCAGCACGAGCGAACCGGCGAGACCGAACAGCGAGGAGCTGAAGGCGGTGCCCATGCCGGAGAGCGGCGCCGAGAGACCGGCCTTGAGATCGTCGAACACGCTCACGAGGTCGCCGGTGCCGAGCTGCAGTTCGCCGATCACCAGCGCCACCGCGTTGATGGTCTCGAGCAGCCCCCAGAAGGTCCCGAGCAGGCCGAGGAAGATGAGGAGGCCGGTCTGGTAGCGGCTGATGTCGCGGCTCTCGTCGAGACGGGCGCTGATGCTGTCGAGGAGATAGCGCATCGACAGGGTGGAGAGCACCTCGCCGCTGCGTTCGCGATCGCCCAGCACGGTGGCCACCGGCGCCAGCAGCCGGGGCGGCTCCTGCAGCGAGAAACCGGGGGCGGCGGAGCGGAAGGCCTCGATCCAGCGCACCTCCGGCCGCAGCATGATGATGCGGCGCACCGCATAGGCGATGCCCAGCGCCAGCACGCCCAGGATGAGCCCGTTGAGGGCCGGGTTGTGCATGAAGGCGCGCCACAGGATGTCGTAGACCGCACCGATGACGACGAGCGTCGCCAGCAGGAACAGGGCCACGCGATTGAGGAAACGCTGGGGATTGGTCATACGCCTGTATTGTCCGAAGCCTGCGAAGTCGCGGCGACTTTAACGCAGCACGTGCATCGTCGCATCGCAAAAAAACCATGCCGCGTCGTGCGGTCGCCGATGTCGCGGCGCCCGCGTCTCCTCTTGCCTCGCCGCCCCGATCATCGCAATAAGCTCGAGGCGGGGGGCCGCGAGAAAGGCGAGGGAGTGGGCGTCATGATCACCATCGATCCCGACAAGGTATGCCACATCATCGTCAAGGCCAGGGCCTTCGACGCCAAGGAAGAGGTGGTCGAAGAGGATTACGCCTCCAATCCCGCCGACGAGGACATGCGGGAGGTGCTGCAGGACTATCCCGACGATCCCACCTACGACGAACTGCGGGAGTTCATCAACGGCCTCAACGAGGACGAGCAGATCGAGCTCGTGGCCCTCTCCTGGCTCGGTCGCGGCAGCTTCACCGCCGACGAGTGGGAGGAGGCCAAGGCGGAGGCCAGCCGCGCCCACAACGAACGGACCGCCGAATATCTGCTCGGGATGCCGCTCCTGGCCGACTATCTGGCCGAGGGGCTCGCCGCCTTCGGGGTGAGCTGCGAAGAGTAGAGGGCCGCGGCCACGGGCTTGACCGACGTTCGCCCCGGTTCGAGACTGCCGTCGGACCACGACCCTGAACGGGAGGCGAACCATGATCACGAGGCGGCGGGCCTTGAAGAGCACGGCGGCGGTCGCGTTCGCGCTGGGGTTCCCCCGTGTGCTGCGCGCCAGGCCGGTCATCGAGCTCAAGCTCAGCCATTTCCTGCCCACCGGCAACGGCATGCACTACGATTTCATGGAGCCCTGGGCGCGGGAGCTCGAAGCCCGCACCGACGGGCGGGTGAAGGTCACCATCTTCCCGGGCGGCACCCCCCTCGGCAATGTCGCCAAGCAGTACGACCAGGTGCGCGCGGGGGTGGTGGACATCGCCCACGGGCTCCACGGCATCCCCTCCGGCCGCTTTCCGCGCACCTCGGTGATCGACCTGCCCTTCATGACCGAGAGCGCGGATGCCGCCACGCGTGCCCTGTGGACGTTGCACGATCGCTACTTCGCCGTCGAGTATCCGGGCGTGAAGGTGCTCGCCGTGCACGCCCACAACGGCGGGCTGATCCACACCCGCGACAGGCAGGTGGTGGCGATGGAGGATCTCAGGGGGCTGCGGATCCGCTTTCCCAGCGCCGCCACCAAGATGATGCTCGAGTATCTGGGGGCGGTGCCCGTCGGGCTGCCGCCGTCGCAGATCTACGAGAGCCTGCAGAAGGGGGTGATCGACGGGCTCGTCATGCCCTGGGATCCCATGTACAGCTTCAAGCTCGCCGAGCTCATCGACTATCATCTGGACGCCCGGGCCTACACCGTCTCCTTCTACTTCGTGATGAACCGGCGGCGCTACGAGGGCCTGCCCGAGGAGGTGCGAGCGGCGATCGATTCCATCTCGGGCGACAATCTGATCCCGAAGTTCGGCCCCTGGTGGAACGCCTGGGACGATCTCGGCAAGAAGGCGGCGCTGGCCGACGGCGGGGTGGTGACGCGTCTCACCGCCGAGGAGCGCGACCGCTGGCGCGAGACCCTGGGGCCGATGATCGACGCCTATCTCGCGGGCCTCGCCGAGCAGGGCGTCGAGAATCCGCGGGAGATCTACGAGGCGCTGCGCGCCGAGATCGACGCCATAGAGAAGGCCAAGGGCTGAGCGGCCCCTCCCCCTCCGTCCGGGAGACGCGTCGGTGATGGCCGAGCGGCTGAACCGCTGGGCGCGCGCCCTCGCCTGGCTCGCCCTCCTCTGCCTCGCGGGGGCGACCCTCGTCACCCTCGCCGACATCGGCCTGCGGGCGCTGTCGCGGGCGCTCGGGCTCGTCACCGGCACACCACCGGGCCTCGCCCTCGTGGGCATCGTCGATCTCATGCAGCTGGCGGTGATGGCGGCCGCCTATCTCGCCATCCCCTTCACCTTCGCCGGCGAGGGCCATGTCACCGTGGACATGCTCTATCTGCGCCTGCCGTACCGTCTGCAGACCCTGCTGCGGGCGCTGGCGGCGCTCCTCTCCTGCCTGTTCATGGCCATGATCCTGCGCTACGGCATCGAACAGGCGCTTCTCGTGGCCTCCTACGGCGACCGCTCGGCCACCCTCGGCATCCCCCTCGTCTGGTACTGGGCACCGCTGCTGCTGGGCGCGGCGCTATCGGTGGCGATCACCGGCCTGCAGGGCGCGAGCCTCCTCCTCCGCGCCTTCGCGCCGCTTCGCTGAGGTCGCCCGTGGACGGGCCGCTGCTCGGGGTCGCCGGCTTCCTCGCCGCCATCCTGCTCATCTTCCTCCGCGTGCCGGTGGCGGTCGCCATGGGGCTCGTGGGCGCCGCCGGCTTCGGCATCACCAACGGCTTCTTCGCCGTCGGCTTCGTCATGAGCTCGGCGGCCTTCGAGGCGGTGTTCCCCTATTCCCTGTCGGTGGTGCCGCTGTTCGTGGCGATGGGGGTGTTCGCCGCCCACGCCGGCCTCTCCGCCGCCCTCTTCAACGGCGTGAACGCCTTCGTCGGCGGCTGGCGGGGCGGCCTCGCGATGGCCAGCATCGGCGCCTGCGCCGGCTTCGGCGCCATCTGCGGCAGTTCGCTCGCCACCGCCGCCACCATGTGCCGGGTGGCCTTTCCCGAGATGCGCCGGTGCGGCTACGACCGCAGCCTGGCCGCCGCCGCCGTCGCCGCCGGCGGCACCCTCGGGGTGCTGATCCCGCCCTCCATCCTGCTCGTCATCTACGGCCTGCTCACCCAGCAGTCGATCGGGGCCCTGTTCGCCGCCGCCATCCTTCCCGGGCTGCTGGCCACCGCTCTCTACATGGCGGCGGTGCGGGTGGCGCTGTGGCGCCGTCCCGAGCTCGCCCCGCCCGGCGAACGCCGGGACTGGCCGACGCGCTTCGCCACCCTGCGCGAGGTCTGGCCGGTGGGGCTCCTCTTCCTGGTGGTCATCGGCGGCATCTACGCCGGCCTGTTCTCGCCCACCGAGGCGGCGGCGGTGGGGGCCGCCGGGGCGCTGCTCCTGGCCTGGGCGCGGCGCCAGCTCTCGGCCCGCGTGCTCGCCGACTGCATCGTCGAGACCGCGCGCATCACCGGGATGATCTTCCTCATCCTGGTGGGGGCGGCGGTGTTCAACTACTTCGTGGAGACGAGCGGCCTGCCGCAGGCCATGGTGGGCTGGATCGAGGCCAGCGGCATGACGCCGCTCGCCGTGATGCTGGCGCTGCTCCTGTTCTACATCCTGCTCGGCTGCTTCATGGACAGCCTCAGCATGATCCTGCTCACCGTGCCGCTCGTGTTCCCCCTGGTCACCGCCATCGGCTACGATCCCGTATGGTTCGGGGTGATCGTGGTGACCGCCGCCGAGCTCGGTCTCATCACCCCGCCGGTGGGCATGAACCTGTTCGTCATCCAGGGCACGGTACCGGGCCTGCGGCTTGCCACCATCGTCCGCGGCCTGCCGCCCTTCCTCGCGGCCGACGTCCTGCGGCTGCTGCTGCTGCTGGCGTTCCCGGGTCTCGCCCTCGCCCTGCCCCGTCTCCTGGGTTTCTGAGGGCCGCCGGCCCGTTGCGGGGCGTGCGGCGGCGACATTATCACGCATCGGACCACCGGGTACGAAAACGGTTGGAAATCCCCATATGAGAAGTCGCCGCACGGTTGCGGGCACTCGCGCGAGGCGATAAGAGTCGGGGAACATGCAGGAACGGGGAAGGATCGCCATGGCCGGGCGACGCGACGATCGCCGGGAGCATGTCGCCGGACTGCGGATCGCCATGGTCGCCGCGTGCCCCTTTCCGGCCCGTCGCGGCACACCGCTGCGCATCCAGCGACTGGCGGAGACCCTGACGGGGCGGGGCCATCGGGTCGAGGTGTTCACCTACGACGTCGGGGATCCGGACCCGCTTCCGTTCACCGTGCACCGTACCGGCCGCGGCCGGCGCGACGAGGCCATGCCGCCCGGCCCCAATCTCCGCAAGCTGCTGCTCGATCCGCGGCTGGCCTCGGTGCTGGCGCGCGGTCTCGCGGCGGCGCCCTTCGATCTCGTCCACGCCCATCACGTCGAGGGGCTGCTGGTGGCGCTCTGGGCACGGCGTCGGCGTTGCCTGCCGGTGATCTACGACGCCCACACCATGCTGGGCTCGGAGCTCCCGACATACGGCCGCGGCCCGATCGCCGCCACCGGGGCCTGGATCGGCCGCTGGATGGACCGCCGGCTGCCGCGCCTCGCCGACGGTGTGATCGCGGTCACCGAGGACATCCGCGACCGGCTGGTGCGCGATGGCGGCTGCCGCCCGGAACGGGTGGTGGTGGCCATGAACGGGGTCGGCGTCGAACAGTTCGCGCCGCCCCCCGGGATCACCGAGACGCCGGGCCGGGTGATCTACACCGGGACCCTGGCCGGCTACCAGGACGTCGATCTGCTGCTTAGGGCCTTCGCCCGCGCCCGCGCCGAGCAGCCGGGCATGTCCCTCTGCCTGTCGGTGAGCTCCAGCTTCGCCCCCTTCGAGCCGATGGCCCGGGAGCTCGGCATCATGGACGCCGTCGAGGTGGTGGAGGACCGTTTCGAGCAGCTCCCGGCACGCCTCGCGGCCAGCGCCATCGCCGCCCTGCCGCGCACCCGCTGCGACGGCATCCCCCAGAAGCTCCTGAACTACATGGCGGCCGGCAAGGCGGTGGTGGCCAGCGCCGGTTCGGCCAAGGTGGTGGAGCACGGTCGTACCGGGCTCGTCGTGCCCGACAACGACGTGGCCGCCTTCGCGCGGGCGCTTTCGACCCTCGCCGCACGGCCCGAGCTGGCCCGTGCCCTGGGTCGGGCCGCCCGGGAATTCGTCGAGCGCCACTGCACCTGGCAGGCGGCGGCGGAGCGGGTGGAGAGCCTCTACGCCCTGATCTGCGGACAGGCCTCCCGGCCGCGCACCGCCGCCGAGGGAACCGCCACCCCCAGCATGGCGGACACGCCCGGCGCCTGAAGGTCGTCGCTCAGAGCGGCACGAGCTCGGGCGTCAGTCCCCGCGCGTCGAGATCGCCGCGGATCTCCTCGGTGTAGATGGGGTTCATGATCACCACCACCTCGGGACGGATGTCCGCGAGACGGTCCGGGGAGACGATCTCGTGGCCGGTTCCGGCGAGGTACTTGCCCCATTTGTGGGGGTTGATGTCGACCACCGCGGCGATCTCCTCGCCGAGGCCGAGGGTGGTGAGATAGGAGACCGCCTTCGAGCCCGAGCCCCAGACGGCGACCCGCCGGCCCGCCCGCCGCCAGCGCTCGAGATCGCGGCGCAGAGCGTCGAGACGCTGGCCGATCCCTTCCCGGAACCGGTGCACCCGTGCCCGGGTGGCGGCGAGATCGTCCTCGAGCGGCAGCCGCGCCCGCGTGGCCGCGGCGGCGGGTCGTCCCTCCAGCATCAGATACTGGTCGCCGTAGGCGCGGTAGAGATGCTCCACCTCGAAACGGGTGGCCCGGAACAGCCGTGCCAGCGAGCCGGCGGTGAAGTAGCTGCAATGCTCGTAGTAGATATCCCAGAAGGCGAGCTCGTCGAGTACCCGCTTCATGTCGGGCAGCTCGAAGAAGACCACCGTGTCCTCGCGGGGACCGATCGCCTCGCGCACGAGGGTCACGAACTCGTGTACCGGCTGGATGTGCTCGAGAGTGTGCCGGCAGCAGACGTAGTCGGCCGCGAGATGGGCGTATTTCGGCCCGTAGAAGTCGCGGACGAAGGTGATCCGCTCGAGAGCCGGCGAGGACAGGCGCTCCGGCCGTACCCCGGGATCGATGCCGATGCCGCGGCAGCCGGTGGTCTCGCACAGCCGCAGGAGGAACTCCCCCTTGCCGCAGCCGATCTCCAGCACCGTCTTGCCGGCGAGGCGGTACTTGCGGTCCTGGTCGGCGCAGATCTCGTCGACGAAGCGCATGAAACGCGGCGAGAAGGCCTGGGTCTCCTCGTAGTCCGGCGAATAGTTCTCCTTCGCGGGATCGAACAGCCGGTTCTGGATGAAGCCGCAGTCCTCGCAGAAGACGAGCTCGAGATCGCCGCGGGGAAAGTCGAGCGCCGCCTCGCGGCTGTCCACCATGAGGCAGCTGTGGACCGGGATGTTCCGCAGCTCGTAGAAGGGCTCGAGCCGGCTACCGCCGCAGGCCTGACAGCTGTCCACCGCCATGAGCTTCTCCCTCACACGACCACGGGTTCGGGAATGGGCAGGATGAAGTGCCCGCCGCCCTCGCGGAAGGCGGCCTGCTGGGCCATGATCTCGTCCTTGAAGTTCCAGGGCAGGATCAGGAGATAGTCGGGTCGGGTCTCCATGATCCTGGACGGCGGCTCGATGCGCAGGCGCACGCCGGGCACGTAGCGCCCCTGCTTGTGCACGTTGCGGTCCACCACATAGTCGAGGATGTCGGTGCCGATGCCGCAGTAGTTTAGCAGGATCGTGCCCTTGGCGGCGGCGCCGTAGCCGACGATGCGCGCGCCCTCCGCCTTGAGCCCGCGCAGGAGCGCCGTGAGCCGGTCGCGGATGGCCGCCACCCGCTCGCCGAAGCGGGCGTAGTAGGAAAAACCGGTGATGCCGAGCTCGCGCTCCTCCTCGAGCAGGCGGGCGACGCTCGGATCCCGGGCCTCGCGATGCTCGACGAAGAGCCGCAGCGAGCCGCCGTGGATGGCGAGGCGCTCCACCCGGTTCAGATGTAGCCCGTGGCGGGCGAAGAGACCCGTGAGCGCGGTCACCGAGAAATAGCAGAGATGCTCGTGGTATATTGTGTCGAATTCGCCGTGGTCGATGAGATCGCGCACGTAGGGTGCCTCGATCACCGCCACCCCCTCCGGCTTCAGGATGGTGGCGATGCCCGCCACGAAACCGTTGGTGTCGGCGACATGGGCGAGCACGTTGTTGGCGTGCACCACATCGGCTCGCCGCCCCGAGGTCGCGATCTCCTGCGCCAGTTCCCGCCCGAAGAAGGCCTGCAGGGTCTCGATGCCCTTCTCGCGCGCCGCCCGCACGGGGCCGGGCGCGGGGTCGATGCCGAGCACGGGGATGCCCCGCGCGCGGTAGTACTGGAGGAGATAGCCGTCGTTGCTGGCGAGCTCGATCACCAGCGAATCCGGCCCCAGACCGCGCTCGGCGATGCGCGCCTCGACATTGGCCCGGGCATGGGCCAGCAGGGTGTCGGTGAAGGAGGAGAAGTAGGGATAGTCCTCGCCGAACAGCTCCTCGGGCGGCACCGTCTCCAGGATCTGCACGAGGGTGCAGTCGTGGCAGAAGGCGACGTCGAGGGGGTAGCGCGGCTCCTCCCGGCACAGGCGCTCGGGAGAGAGGAAGTCGTCGGACAGCGGCAGGCGGCCCAGGGACAGGAACACCTCGAGGCGGTCGCCGCCGCAGGACCGGCAGACGGACCGCGCCACCTCAGGCGGCCTCCCGCCAGCGCAGCCGCTCGTCGAGGCGCCCCGAACGCTGGAGATCGCGCACGTGGCGGAGGCGGATGTAGCGGCCGCTCAGGAACGCCTCGGCGGTGAGTCCGTGCGCCCGATAGGCGGCGTAGAGCTGTTCGATACCCCTGCGCACCGTCCACTGTGGATCGAAGGCGGGCACGAGCCTGCGGATCTTCTCGCAGTCCACCCGGTAGTTGCGGGCGTCGGGGCCGGCGTCGGCGGCGTAGGTGACCCGGGCGCCGGGAACGATCTCCGCCACCATCTCGGCGACCTCGCGCACCCGATAGTTCTCCGAGGTGCGGCCGACGTTGAAGGCCTCGCCCCGAACCATCTCGGCCGGCGCCTCCATGACGGCGACGAAGGCGCGGGCGATGTCCTCGATGTGGACCAGGGGCCGCCAGGGCATGCCGTCGCTCTTGATCAGCACCTCGCCCGTGGTGAAGGCGTAGCCCACCAGATTGTTGACCACGAGATCACCGCGCAGGCGGGTGGAGACGCCGTAGGCGGTGGCGCTGCGCAGGAACACCGGCGTGAAGGTGGCATCGGCGAGCGGCGCCACGTCGCGCTCCACCCACACCTTGCTCTCGGCATACGGGGTGACGGGGTTGAAGGGCGCGGTCTCGTCGAGGAAGTCGTCGCCGGCGGCGCCGTAGTTGCTGCAGGAGGAGGAGAAGACGAAGCGCTCGACCCCGGCCTCCTTGGCGAGTTCGGCGAGGCGCACCGAGGCCCGCCAGTTGATGTCGTAGGTGATCTCGGGGTTGAGATCGCCCAGCGGATCGTTGGAGATGCCCGCGAGATGGAGGACGGCGTCGAAGCCCTCGAGATCGGTCGCCGTCACCTCGCGCAGGTCCTTGCGCAGGGCGGGCACGGCGAGCCGCCCCGGGCCGAAGCCGCAGTCCTCGAAGAGGAAGCTGTCGAGCCCCGTCACCTCGTGGCCGCGCCGCTGCAGCATGGGCACGAGCACGTGACCGATATAGCCGTCGTGGCCGGTAACCAGCACCTTCATGACATCAATCCCAGATCTTCCAGGGCGCGTTGCCGCTCTCCCAGAGTTTCTCCAGCCGCACCTTGTCGCGCAGCGTGTCCATGCACTGCCAGAAGCCCTCGTGCTTGAAGGCCATGAGCTGGCCGTCGCGGGCGAGGTTCTCGAGGGGCTCCTTCTCGAACTGGGTATGGTCGCCCTCGATGTAGTCGAAGATCCCCGGCTCCAGGACGAAGAAGGCGCCGTTGATCCAGCCCTCGCTCATCTGCGGTTTCTCCTGGAAGCTGACCACCTGGCAGTCGTCCAGCTCGAGCCGGCCGAAGCGGGCCGGCGGCCGCACCGCGGTGACGGTGGCCAGTCTGCCGTGGCTGCGATGAAAGCGCAGGAGCGCGTCGAGATCGACGTTGGAGACGCCGTCGCCCCAGGTGAGCATGAAGGTCCCGTTGCCGAGGTAGGGGGCGAGTCGCTTGATGCGGCCGCCGGTGTTGGTGCGCATGCCGGTGTCGATCAGCTCCACCACCCAGTCCTGCGGCGAGCCGCCCTGGGTTTCGACGTCCCCGGTCTTGAGGTTGACCGTGAGGTTGCTGTTCAGCGAACAGTAATCGACCATGTATTTCTTGATGTACTCGCCCTTGTATCCCAGCGCGATGACGAAATTCTTGTGACCGTAGCAGGCGTAGTGCATCATGATGTGCCAGAGGATCGGGCGTCCGCCGATCTCGACCATCGGTTTGGGCTTGACGACGGTTTCCTCGGAGAGCCGGGAGCCCATGCCTCCGGCGAGAATGCCGACCTTCATCGATAACTGCTCCCATCTCGAGACGGTGCGCGAGGGTCCTTTCGCGGGCGCGGAACGTCCCTCCTCAAACAGATAAGGGAAAACCGCAGGTTGCCCAGTGGGCTTTTCGTCACCGCCCGCATCCGGGTACGGATTCAGGAGCCGTGGCCCCTCTCGCGACGCGCGAGGATGGCCTCGGCGATGTCGTCGGCGAGGCGGGCGATGGCGTCGCTCATCCCTGCCACGTAGGATTCGTAGTCGCCGGCAGCGACCGGGATGCGCAGCCGCTGCCGGCGGCTGTCCACCACCCGGCTGGGGCCCCGGAACAGATGCCAGCGGGCGTCCAGTTCCACCATCCCCTCACTGGACGGCTCGAGACGGAAGATGTCCACGTCCACCAGATAGTCGAGCTCGTATGGCACCATCTGGGCGGGGGTGTAGACCGCGGCGGTGCCGAGACGGGTGCCGATGTCCTCGGCCAGCACCCGGGCCACCGCCGCCGGCAGCTGCTCGAGCCAGGTGTGGGAATCCGAGACGGTGTAGCGGTTGGGACTCACCCGGACGACGATCTGGCTGCGGTCGAGATACGGCGGCAGGGAGACCTCCCGCACCTGGATGCGCAGCCGGGCGGTGTGCGCGTCGCCGCGATTGTCGCCGCCCACGGTGGCGAGATTGTAGTAATTGATGGGCTTCTGGGCCGGGACGCAGGCGGCCAGCGTCAGCATCACGGCGGCGGCGAGTGTCGGGACGGAACGCATGGCGGTCACCTCCGCGCGATCGGGCGCCTACTGGCCGCGCCCGCGGATCAGGGCCTGGGGATTGCGTTCGAGATATTCGGCCAGCAGCCGCACCGCCCGGGCCGCCCGGGCGGTTTCCCTGGTCATCTGCAGCACCGACTGGTAGAGGCGGCCATTGGGATCGAGGGTATCGCGGGTCTGGCGGAACAGCAGCCTCGCCTCACGCACCGCCGCATCCGCCCCCTCCGCCGCCCGGCGCAGGGCGGCGGCGGTCGGTTCCACCTCCCCCTCGAGCGCATCGGCGATCTCGGCCACCCGGGTCGCCGCCAGCTCGAGAGCGGCGAGCATCCGCGCGACCCCGGGATCGCTGAGGAGCCGGTCGACCTCGGCGATGACGGTACGCAGATCGGCGA
Organism: Alphaproteobacteria bacterium; assembly: GCA_027045875.1. Lineage (GTDB taxonomy): Bacteria > Pseudomonadota > Alphaproteobacteria > Geminicoccales > Geminicoccaceae > JALSRW01. The sequence goes on from JALUAG010000107.1 coordinate 68,324, forward strand.
TCAGCGCCTCGAGGGGCAGGTTCGACAGCTTGTCGAGCAGCGCGGCGGCGGAGCTCGTGATGGTCTCGAGCTCGGACGGCACGCTCGGGATCACCGGCACGCCGCCCTCCATGCGGAGTTCGACCGGGGGCGCGTCGGGACGAACGTCGAGATCGACCACCAGTTCGCCGGTGAGCAGATTGGCGGTCTTGAGCTGGGCGCGGATTCCCCGGGCCACCAGCTTCTCGGCGAGATCCGCGGGCGGCCGGCCGACATCGCCCGCGGCGTCGAGGGGCGCCAGCCGTTCCGGGAGCACGGCGATGCGGACGGGCACGCGCACTTCGCCGGTGTCGGGTTCGACGACCAGGCGGATGTCGGTCACGCGCCCCACCTCGATGCCGCGGAACTCCACCGGCGCGCCGGGCTCGAGGCCGCGCAGCGAACCGTCGAAATAGACGAGATACTCGCGGGCGTCGGCGAGCTGGGAATCGCGCATCTCCCGGTAACTCGCATAGAGGGGAAAACGGCTGCCTTCCTCGGCCACCTCGCCCCGCCCCTCGCCGAAGGCGATGCCGCCCGTCAGCATCGCCTGCACCGATTGCATGCGGACGTAGAAACCGGCGGTACCGGTGCCGATCTCGATCCCGCTCGTGTTCCAGAAGCGGCTGTCGGTACGCACCAGGCGGTCGAAGGGCGCCCGCACGAAGGCGATGATCTCCACTTCCCGCCCGTCCCCGGCGAGCCTGTGGCCGAGCACCTCGCCGACCTCGATGTCGCGGTAGTAGATGGGCGAACCGCGGCTGATGCCCTTGAGCGCGTCCGCCTCCAGCAGGAACTGCCGGCCGGGCTCGTCGGAGAGCACGAGAGGCGGTTCCTCGAGACCCACGAACTCGGTCGCGGGCGGCCCCTTGCCCGGATCGACCTCGATGTAGGCCCCGGAGATCAGGGTCGAGAGACCGCTGACGCCGCCGGTGCCGATCCGCGGCCGCACGACCCAGAAGCGGCTGTCCTCGGCGAGGAGACGCTCCGCCCCCCGGGTCAGCTCGGCGTAGACCAGCACATGGCCGAGATCGGCGGCGATCTGGGTGCCGGTGACCGTGCCCACCTCGACCGCCTTGTAGCGGACGGTGGTCTTGCCCGGCTCGATGCCCTCGGCGGAACGGAAGCGGATGGTGATCTCGGGCCCCTTCGCGGCCAGTGTCGACCAGACCAGCCAGCCGGCGATGGCGATCGCCACCAGGGGCACGATCCACACCGCCGAAATCCGGCTGCGTTCGCCGGTGACCACCTCCGCGACCTGCGGCTCCTCCGTCTCAGGCCGGTGCGGGTCGCTCATCGGTTCCTCTCGCGGCATCCCAGATCAGTCGCACATCGAAGCTGTCGGAGGCGAGCATGGTCAGCACGACGACGAGGGCGAAGGCGGCGGCACCGAGCTCGGGGACGATCAGGACCAGATTGCCGGCGGTCACCAGGGCCGCGAGCAGGCCGACCACGAAGACATCGATCATCGACCAGCGGCCGAGATAGGCGATCAGACGGTGCAGCCGGGTGCGGGCCCGCGGGCCGGTCCGCCAGCCGAAGCGGATCGACAGCAGCAGATAGGCGAGGCCGACCATCTTCACGATGGGTACCACGAAACTGGCGAAGAAGACGAGCAGGGCGAGCGGCCACATGCCCGCCAGGGCGAGCTCGTGGACGCCGCTCAGAATGGTGTCGGACCGCGTCTTGCCGAGGTAGGTCACGGTCATCACCGGCAGGATGTTGGCCGGCAGGTAGAGAGCGACGGCGGCCACCAGATAGGCCCAGGAACGGCTGAGGCTCGCGGGCGCCCGGCGGTGCACCGCGCCGCCGCAGCGCGGGCAGAGCAGCGCCCGCCCGTCGGCCGCGGTGCGCAGCCGCAGGAGCTGACGGCAGCCGTGGCAGCTCACGAGATCGCCCAGCGTCCGCAGCGCTCCGAGTGCGGCCCGGGTCTGGCGCCCGAAACGTTCCCAGACCTGTCCCGGTTCCAGGATCGCATCGGCCGCCACCAGCAGCAGAAGCGTGCCGAGGAAGGCGAAGAAGCCGGGCCCGAACTCGATGCTCGCGATGTCCCGCAGCTTCACGTAGGCGACGATGATGCCGAGCAGGTAGACGTCCAGCATCGCCCACGGCCGGACGTGTTCGACGAGGCGGAAGAGTCGCGCCGCCACGGGTGGCCTTCGGCCGCGAGACAAAGGACCGAGCACCAGGAGATCGACGAGGAGGACCGTCGCCGGAGCGAGGAAGACGAGGAAGAAGACGAGCAGCCCCACCACCGGCATGTCGTGGGCGAGGAGCGACCAGGAGGCCGAGAGCAGCCGGCTCGACTGCTCGCCGCCCGGAAGGTCGAGGACCAGGAAGGGAAAGAGGTTGGCGATCACGAACAGGGGCGCCGCCGCCAGGGTCAGCAGACAGGCGTTCTCGAGGCCGTGCCCGCGACGCCGCAGCAGGAGCGCCCGGCAACGGCGGCACCGCGCGGTACCGCCCCGGGGCAGCGGCGGCACCGCGTGCAGAAGGTCGCAGTCCGGGCAGCGCAGGAGCGGCCATGATCGCCCGGATTGCACTCCCCCGCTGTCGTTTTCGCGGCCGGCGAGCATAGCCGGCATAGTTGACACGGGGATCGGCGGCTTGCAAGGGTTTGTCGGCGCTTCTTCTTGCGTTACCGGCGCGCTCGGGGATATGTGGCCGGCGGCAGGGGAGGAACCGCATGGCGGCACTGGTCTGGTGGGACGGACGCTGGCACGAGGAGGATCCGCGGATCCTCGGTCCGCTCGATCATGCCTTCTGGATGGCCAGCGTGGTGTTCGACGGGGCACGAGCGTTCGAAGATACCGCCCCCGACCTCGACCGGCACTGCGCCCGGCTCGTGGATTCCGCCAAGGGACTGCTGCTGCAGCCGACCATGGGGGTGGAGGAGATCACCGCCCTATGCCTCGAGGGGGTGCGGCGCTTTCCGCGCGGCAAGGCCCTCTACATCCGCCCGATGTTCTTCGCCACCCGCGGGTTCGTGGTCCCGGAGGCCGATTCGACCCGCTTCGCCCTCGCCATCCACGAACTGCCGATGCCGCGGGCGGACGGCATGACGGTGTGCTTTTCGGAGTTCCGCCGGCCGGCCCGGGACGCCGCCCCCACCGACGCCAAGGCGAGCTGCCTCTATCCCAACATGCAGCGAGCCCTGGCCGACGCCATGCGACGCGGCTTCCAGAACTGCGTCACCTTCGATCCCTGCGGCAACGTGGCCGAGCTCGCCACCGCCAATCTGTGGATCGTGCGCGACGGGGTGGCGATGACCCCGGTCTGCAACGGCACCTTCCTGAACGGCATCACCCGCCAGCGGGTGATCGCGCTCCTGCGGGAGGACGGCATCGAGGTGCGGGAGGCCACCCTCACCCGCCGCGACGTGATGGAGGCCGACGAGATCTTCTCCACCGGCAACTACGGCAAGGTGCTGCCGGTGACCCGCATCGAGGACCGCGAGCTGCAGGTGGGCCCGGTCTGCCGCCGGGCCCACGCCCTCTACTGGGAGTTCGCCCGCAGCCAGCCGGTGGGCTGAGACCGCCGGCCGGCCTCAGGCCGCCTGCGGCAGCCGCAGCCGCTCCAGCACCGCATCCACCCCGGGCGCCCGCTCCACCACCTCGAAGGCGTCCGGCCGCACGTGTTTCTTGGCGATGTGCTCGCGCAGCATCTCCTCGGTGATGATCCCCTGCTCCAGGCATTCGCGCACGTAGGAAAAGAAGAGCGCTTCCTGGTTGGGATCGGGATGGCGGCGGTAGCGCGGCAGCAGGCCGTAGGGGCCGAACAGCACCCGCCGCGCCCGCATCAGCCAACCGAAGGGCGGGAAGGGCCGGAAATGCTCGACCGGGAGATAGTCCATCTTGAGGCCGGTTTTCCAGGGCTGGGTGGAGCGCCGGGTGGTGTGGAGCATCTTGGTTTCGGCGGTCAGCTTGTCGAAGTCGTTCCACTCCGGCTCCAGCGCGCCGATGGTCGTCGGATCCTCACTCTCGAGCCCCATCCAGGAACGGTAGTCGAGCTCGCCGGTGAAGAGCTTGCCGAACTGTTCCTCCACCTTCCAGTGGGTGAGCTTGGCGCAGTCGAGGAGCATCACCGAGCTCGCGTAGCGGCCGCGCACGGCCAGCTTCACGCCGTCGTGGGTGCGGCACATGATGGCCTTGCCCCCCATGTCGCGGCGGAAGAGTTCCAGCACGTCGCCGACGGCGAAGATGTCGGGATCGACCACCACCGCCCGGCCTTGGTACCCCATGAGCTCGGGCGGCATGAAGCGCAACGGCGTGAAGGACTGCAGATCGTCGTTGAGCCACGGGCGCCAGGTCCCGTCCCGCAGGTACAGCCGGCCCTCGTAGCGCGCGAAGAAGGGATGGTCGGCATGGGCGATGATGCGGACGTCGAAGGCGTCCGGATCCTGCGATTGGCGCCGCATGGAGTAGGCCGACACGAGGGCGCCGACGTACTGCTTTTCGTTGGTGTGCACGAAAACGCACCAGGGGCGGGTCATCTCCGGGCTCCTCTCGGTGGCAGGAACGGACCAGGGGAGCGCCGCGGCGGCCGGCCGGCCCGCGCCCGGGCTCCCGAGAAAAGGCTAGCGCATGTCGCCGTGGGGAGGAACCGTCTGCCGCCACCGTGCCGTTCGGTCGCGGCGAGGGTTTTCTCGTAATACGCGAGCTCGCCTCTTTCGGAAAAGCGCATCAGGTGATAACCTCGCGACGGTCCGGTACTCGCGGTGAAGGTTTGACGACGCGTATCCTTGTGTCTAAAGCTGACGGTGCTTGTGGCCTCGCCTGCCATCGCACCGCGGTGTCGGCCCCGAATCCCCCTTGGTGTCGCGAACGTTGAGGTGATCCAGATGTTCCGCAAAAAGGACCATGAACCAGCGCGCCCGGCAGAGCGGCCGGCCGATCCCTCCCTCGCCCGCCCGCAGGCGGAGAAGGTGAAGCCGGACCTGCCGCGCCGGCAGGTGGACCTGCCGACGGCGCCGGTTGCCGGCGAGAAGGCCGAATCGATGCCGGCCGAGGGCAAGCGCCTCATCGTCGGTCAGGGCATCAGCCTTTCCGGTGAGATCGAGGCCTGCGACCGCCTGATCGTCGAGGGCAGCGTCCAGGTCACCCTCAAGGAGACCCGGGCGATCGAGATCACCGAGACCGGCAAGTTCACGGCGGGCAAGGCCTCGGTGGAAGAGGCGGAGATCAGCGGCGTCTACGAGGGTGAGCTCACGGTCCGCAACCGGCTGCTGATCCGCAGCACCGGCAAGGTCACCGGCACCGTGCGCTACGGCGAGCTCGAGATCGAGCGCGGCGGCCGCATCTCCGGTTCCATTTCGATGCTCGAGGAGAAGAGCGAGAGCCCGAAATCGGGCGGCGTGACCAAGGCCGCCTCCTGATCCGGAAGCGCGCCCCCACCGAACGGGCCTGGGCGGAGACCGGCGATGCGGCAAAGGCGGTCGCGCGAGCGCGGGCCGGCACGGCTTCGCCGTCTCCGTCGGACCGGGATGCCGTTCGCCCTGCTGCTGCTGGGGGCCTGCGCCGCGGCCGAGCGGCCCGCGGCGCCGCGGGTGGAGACCCCGCCGGCGGCTGTCGCCGCCGAGCACCGCGCACGGGGATGGCCCGAGCTGCCGCCACGGGTGATCCTGGTCGGGGTCCGTGCCGCCGAACTCGAGGCGATGCTGGGGCGGCCCAGTCTGCGGCGGCGCGAGCCGCCCGCCGAATACTGGCGCTACAGCTTCACGGGCTGCATTCTCGACGTGTTCCTCTACCGGGATCCGGGCTCGGAGAAGCCCGAGGTGATCTATTTCGAGTTCCGCAACGTGATGCGCGCCCCCGGGCTCGACGGCTGTGCCGAATTCGCGGCCCGCTTCGAGCCGCCCCGGCTGCCCGAGGTTCAGGAACACTGACCGCCGCCCGGCGGGCGGCCGAGATGGGCGGCGAGATCGACCGCCCCCGAGCCCGGCGGCAGCGGTCTGGGCTGGCTCGGATGGGGCTTCCAGCCGGTCATGAAGAGGATCTCGAAGCTGGCCCGCACGCGCCCGTCGCCGACCGCGTAGTCCCGTCGATAGAGCTCGAGCGCGCGTCGCAGCACCGCCCGGCGCAACGGACGCCGCACATGGGCGGCGAGGACCGCGGTCTCCCCCATCGCCCGCAGATCGGCGAGCAGCCGCGCCGGATCGCGGTAGTGGACGGTGATGGTCTCGCGGTCGGCCACCGGCAGGGCGAAGCCCGCGCGCATCAGGAGCGCCGCCGCATCGGCGAGCTCGACGAAGGGGGCCACCCGCGGGGCCGCGCCGCCCAGGCATTCGAGCTCGGCGCGCAGCAGCACCTCGCGCAGTTCCCCGAGGGTGCCACCGCCGGGAAACGCCACCAGCAGCAGCCCGTCGGGTTTGAGACAGTGGCGGATCTGCACCAGGGTACCGGGGAGATCGTTGACCCTGTGCAGATTCATGATCCCGAGCACGGCATCGAAGCGGTCGGCGGCGAAGGGCAGCAGCTCCTCCTCCGCCACCACCGCCGGCCCGTGGCCGGCGAGCAGGGCCGGCACGCCGTCGAGGCGCAGCAGGAGCTCGGTGCCCGCGCGGGCGGCGAGCGCCCGGCTCAGCATCGGGCAGGCGGACGCCAGCTCCAGGATCCGGGGCAGCGGCCGGCGGATCTCGGCCAGCCGTTCGAGGAGCCGCGCCGCCACTTCCTCGTGCAGGAAGCTTCCGGCCAACAGCCGTGACGCCGCGCGCGCCCGGCGCAGGCGCAGCAGGCGGCGATCGAAGGGTCGGTGGGGATCGCTCATGGGCCGCATATGGGAAGACGGCCGACGCCGCCAAGGCCGCGCTCAGCCGCCCGGCACCTGGCGCATGGTCTCCGGCAGGAAGGTGGCGAGTTCGGGGAAGGCCACCAGTACCACCACCATCAGCACCATCAGCAGGAAGAAGGGGATCGACACCTTGGCGATGTAGTTGATCTCGTGGCCGGTCATGCCCTGCAGCACGAACAGGTTGAATCCTATGGGCGGGGTGATCTGGGCCATCTCGACCACCACCACGATGAAGATGCCGAACCAGATGGTGTCGATGCCGGCGGTGCGGATCATGGGCTCCACCACGGCCATCGTCAGCACCACCGAGCTGATGCCGTCGAGAAAGCAGCCGAGCACGATGTAGAACACGGTCAGCGCCGCGATCAGGGCGATGGGCGAGAGCTCCATGGCCGCGATCCACTCGGCCAGCGCCCGCGGCAGGCCGGTGAAACCCATGGCGAGGGCCAGGAAGGCCGCCCCCATGAGGATGAGGGCGATCATGGCGGAGGTACGCACCGCCCCCATCAGGCTCTCGGTGAAGGCCTGCCGGGTGAGCGCGCCCTGGCTCGCCGCCAGCAGGAGCGCGCCGACGACCCCGAAGCTCGCCGCCTCGGTGGCGGTGGCGAAACCGAAGTAGATGGAACCCAGCACCCCCGCCACCAGCAGCAGCACCGGCACGAGGTGGCGGGAGCGGGCGATCTTTTCGCGCAGTGGCAGCACCGGCTCGGCCGGCACCGCCTCGCGGTGCACGAGCGACCAGATGCCCACGTAGCCCATGAAGAAGCTGGCCAGCACGATGCCCGGCAGGATGCCGGCGATGAACAGCTTGGAGATCGATTCGTTGATGGTGACGCCGTAGACGATCAGGGTCAGCGAGGGCGGGATCATGAGCCCCAGGGTGCCGGCGCCGGCCAGGGTGCCGACGATCATGTGCTCGGGATATCCCCGACGCCGCAGCTCGGGGATCGACATCTTGCCCACCGTGGTGACGGTCGCCGCCGAGGAACCGGAGACGGCGGCGAACACGGTGCAGCCGACGATGTTGGTGTGCAGCAGCCGGCCCGGCAGGCGCGCCATCCAGGGGGCGAGGCCGTTGAACATGTCCTCCGACAGTCGGGTGCGGAACAGGATCTCGCCCATCCAGATGAAGAGCGGCAACGCCGTCAGCGCCCAGGAGGAGCTCGAGGTCCAGATGGTGGTGATCATGGCATCGCCGGCCGGCCGCGTGGTGAACAGCTCCATGCCGACGAGCGCCACCCCGAGGAGCGCGAGCCCGACCCACACCCCGGTGCCGAGGAGGAGGAAGAGGGTGACCAGGAAGACGACGGTGAGCCAGAACTCGTCCATGGCTATTCGACGGTCCCCGTGTCACCGATCCGCGACCCGCGGCCCAGGGCGATGCGCAGCAGGTGATCGGTGAGGGCGATGGCGAACACCACGGTGCCGATCGCCATCGACAGCTGGGGGATCCAGATGGGGGTCGCGTCCTGACCCTGGCTGACGTCGTTGATGAGATAGGAGACCCGCACCGCCTTGACGGCGTAGAAGGCGAAGTACCAGGCGAGGAAGCTGCCGATCGCGAGGCACCAGAGCTCGGCCAGGCGCCGCGCCCTTCCTTCGAGCCGGGTGAGCAGCAGGTTCACGCGGATGTGGGCGCCGTGATTGAGGGCGTAGGCGAGGGCGAAGAAGGAGGACGCGGCCATGAAATAGCCGGCGTAATCGGTGGATCCGGGAAAGGTCAGCCCCGCCCAGCGGGCGAAGATCTGGGCGAGGATGACGAGCAGCAGCACCAGCAGCGCGCAGGCGCCGATCACCCCGCAGACGGTGTAGAGCCCGTCCAGCACGCGTCGCACGAGAAGATGTCTCCCCTACCGCCCGGAGGCGCATCGCTCCGGACCGCGGGCCGGCGGACGGCGGTCTCGCCGCCCGCCGGCGACCGCTCACATGGACCGGTAGGTTTCGATGATCTGCTTGCCGGCGTCCCCGGCCGCCTCCAGCCACTCCTTGGTCATCTGCTCGCCGATCTCGACGAAGTCGGCCTTGAGCTGTTCGCTCGGCGGCTGCACCTTCATGCCGTTGGCGGCGAGCTGCTGCAGATACCAGCCGGCCAGGAGCTCGGATTCGAGGGTGCCCGAGATCTCCGCCATGTAGCCACAGGCGCGGAGTACGTTGCGGGTCGTGTCGTCGACCCCCTCCCAGGCCTGCCTGTTGACGAAGACGTAGTTGCGCGGCAGCCAGGCCTGGACGTCGTAGAAGTACTTGAGGTGCTCCCAGACCTTGCGGTCGTAGCCGGTGGAGCCGGAGGAGATGAAGCTCTCGGCGACGCCCGTGGCCAGCGCCTGGGACAGTTCGGCGGCCTCGATCTGCACCGGCTGGGCTCCCATCAGCTCGGCGAGGCGCGCGGTGGCGGCGTTGTAGGCCCGGAACTTGACCCCCTTCATGTCGGCCGCCGAGTCGAGCGGCTTCTTGGTGTAGATCCCCTGGGGCGGCCAGGGCACCGAGTAGAGCAGCACCAGGTTCTGCTCCTCGAGGATCTTCTCGATCACCGGCCGGGCGGCCTTCCACAGCTTCTTGGAATCCTCGTAGGAGGTGGCGAGGAAGGGCACGGAATCGAAGCCGAAGACGGCGTTCTCGTTCTGGTGCGCGGACAGCAGCCGCTCGCCGATGGGCGCCTGGCCGGTCTGCACCGCCCGCTTGATCTCGTTGCCCTTGAACAGCGAGCCGCCGCCGTGGACGACGATCTCGAGCTCGCCGCCGGTGCCGATCTTCACGCATTCGGCGAAGCGCTTGCCGTTCTGGGTGTGGAAGTTGCTGTCGGCATAGGCCATCGGCATGTCCCATCGCTCGGCGGCCGCGAGCGATCCCGCGGCAAGCAGTCCGGCGATGCCCGCCGCGGCAAACAGCAGTCTGTTCATTCTCCGCCTCCTCTCCACGGGACCGGTCTCCGAAGCGGGCCGGTCCATTCATGTGGGGACACGGTACCCATCGCGCTCGGGGCGGGTCAACCGCCAACCGCGGGTGGCGCCGCCGGCCCGACCCACCTGCCGAAGCGCGTCGCCGTTCAGCCCCGGGCGCGCAGTCGCTCGAGGCGCCGGGCGGCGGCCTCGTAGTGCTCGGGACGGATGTGCCGGCCGAGGGTGGAGATCACGAGGGCCACCACCGCCGCATCGTCGGTGAAGCCGATGCCGGCCAGGAGATCGGGCACCAGATCGGCGGGTAGCACGAAATAGGCGACGGCGCCGGCGAGGACGCGGCGGACATGGGGCGGGGTGGCGGGATCGCGGGCGCACAGCCAGGCGGCCGTGATCTCCTCGGCGAAGGGGATGCGGGCGAACACCGCGGCCAGCTTGCGCCAGAAACGCCGACCGTCGGTCTCGGCCCGCTGGGCCAGGGCGGCCAGGGCTTCGAGCCCGATCATCGCTCACCTCCCGCGCACGGGGCGAGATGCCTGGTGCCCCTGGCCGGACTCGAACCAGCACGCCCTCGCGGGCAGCAGATTTTGAGTCTGCCGCGTCTACCCGTTCCGCCACAGGGGCACGGTCCGGCAGTCTAGGTGCGCACCGGCGCCGGTCAAGCGCCGGACGTCCCCCCGGCACAGCCTCCGGCGGGCTCGACCCGCAGCACGGTGCCCTCGACGCCGACCACCGTCACCCTCGTCCCGGCGGGAAGATCGGGCCCGGTGACCGGCCACACGGTGTCGCCCAGCCGGACCTTGCCGCTGCCGCCTCGCAGCGGTTCGAGGAGCTCGCATTGGCGGCCCACGAGCTGTTCGCCGCGCCGGTTCAGCGGCAGGCTCTCGTCGCGCGCCCGCAGCAGTCCGAAGCGGCGCTGCGCCCACAGCCAGCCGAGGACGGTGACGAGGCCGAGACCGGCGAAGGAGAGGAGCTGCCACTGCCAGGCGAGGTCGGGGACGAGCCACAGCAGGGCGCCGGTCAGGAAGGCGCTCACCCCGAGCCACAGGAAGACGAAGCCCGGGGCGAAGATCTCCACCACCACCAGAAGGGCCGCGAAGGCCCACCAGTACCAGAAGAGGAGGTTCATCCCCGTTCGTTTCCCTGCCAGGGGCCGGGACGTGCCGCCGCCGTGCCCTCCGCCGCCTGTTTGGCGAGCTCGGCGATGCCGGCGAGGGAGCCCAGCACGCCCGTCACCTCCACCGGCAGGATGAGGGTCTTCTGGTTGCCGCTCTTCGCGAATTCGGCGAGGGTGGTCAGATAGTTCTGGGCCACGTAGTAGTTGATCGCCTGGACGTTGCCGGCGGCCAGCGCCGCCGACAGCATCTCGGTGGCCCGGGCTTCCGCCTGCGCCAGCCGTTCACGGGCCTCGGCGTCCCGGCTCGCCGCCTCCTTGCGTCCCTCGGCCTCCAGGATGGCCGCCTGCTTCTCGCCTTCGGCCCTGAGGATCGCCGACTGGCGCTCGCCTTCGGCGAGCAGGATCTGGGCGCGCTTGTCCCGCTCGGCCTTCATCTGACGGGCCATCGCCTCCACCAGGTCCTGGGGCGGGGTGATGTCCTTGATCTCGATCCGGGTCACCTTGACCCCCCAGGGGGCGGTGGCCTCGTCCACCACCTGCAGTAGGCGGGCGTTGATCTCGTCGCGCTTGGACAGCGCCTCGTCGAGGTCCATCGAGCCCAGCACGGTGCGCAGGTTGGTCATGGTGAGATTGAGGATCGCCCGCTCGCGATCGCGCACCTCGTAGGCCGCCCGGGCGGCGTCCAGCACCTGCGAGAAGACCACCCCGTCCACGGTGACGAGGGCGTTGTCGCGGGTGATCACCTCCTGGGAGGGCACGTCCAGCACCTGCTCCATCATGTTGAGCCGGGCGCCGATGCGGTCGAGAAAGGGCACGATGAGGTTGAGCCCGGGGCGCAGGGTGCGCACGTAGCGGCCGAACCGCTCCACCGTCCATTCCTCGCCCTGGGGCACCGACTTGACGCCCATGAACAGCAGCAGCAGGAGCAGCAGCACGAGGGCGACGACGAGGACGGAGAAGGCTTCGGTCGGCATGCTCGGGCTCCCGAAGGCGAGGGATCCAATCGCGGGTTGCCGCGCGACGGCGGTTTTACGCTCCCGCGTACGACTCCCGCAATCTCCCTTCTTGTGGTCGCAGGCCGGGGCCTGTAGGCAAATGGACCTCCCAGCGGCGACGGGCGACGATCCATCTTGATACGGAAACTCTACGACTGGACGATGCGCATGGCGGCCGGTCCGCGGGCGGAATGGGCGCTCGGCGCGGTCTCCTTCGCCGAAAGCTCCTTCTTCCCCGTGCCGCCGGACGTGATGATCGTGCCCATGGTGCTGGCACGGCCGCGACGGGCCTGGCGGGTCGCCACCATCGCCACGGTGGCGAGCGTCGTGGGCGGCGTCTTCGGCTATCTGATCGGCGCCTTCCTGTTCGAGGCGGTGGGACGGCCGATCGTCGAGTTCTACGGCTACGCCGACGAGTTCGCACGCTTCCGCCAGCTCTATCTCGAATGGGGGCTGTGGATCGTGCTGATCGGCGGCCTCACCCCCTTTCCCTACAAGGTGGTGACCATCGCCAGCGGCGTGGTGGGCTATCCGCTCCTGCCCTTCGTGCTCGGCTCGGCGGCCACCCGGGGCGCGCGCTTCTTCCTCGAGGCGGCGCTGCTGCGCTGGTTCGGGCCGCCGCTGCGGGCGTTCATCGAGCGGCGGCTGGGCTGGATCACCACCGCTTTCGTGGTACTCCTGCTCGGGGGCTTCGCCGCCCTCAAGTTCATCTGAGGGAGCCTCGATGCGCCCGACGCGACGCGCCCTGGCGCTCGTTCTGCTGCTCGTGACCGCGGCCGGGCTGGGCGCCGCCTATGTGATGCAGTACGGCTTCGGGCTCGAGCCCTGCGAGCTCTGTCTCTACCAGCGCTACCCCTACATGGCGGCGGTGGCGGTGCTGGCGGTCGGGCTCGGCATCGGGCGCCTGCGGCCGGCGCTCGCCCTCGCGCTCCTCCTGTATCTGACCGACGCCGGCATCGCCCTCTTCCATACCGGGGTCGAGGCCGGGATCTTCGCGCTGCCCGAGGGTTGCGCGGCCGCCGGTGGGCCGGCGGGGGATCTGGCCGAGCTCAAGGCGCGGCTGCTGGCCGCCGAGCCGCCCCGCTGCGACCGGCCGGCGGCGGTGTTCCTCGGCCTTTCCATCGCCGCCTGGAACGCGCTCCTCGCGCTCGGCCTCGCCGCGCTCGCGGGCGTCGCCCTCCGGTTCGCGGCGGACCGGGACGGCGGGGCCGCGGCCCGCGCCCGTTCGGCGGGAACGTGATAAGAAGGAGCCGGATCCAGGCATCGCAACCGGCCTTCGAGGGAGGAACGCCCCATGCTGAAGACGATTCTGGTGGCCGTCGACGGTTCCGAGCACGCCAAGAAGGCGGCGCGCCTCGCCGGTGATCTCGCCGGGCGCTACGAGGCGGAGCTGGTGATCGCCCATGTGCTGGTCAATCGCAAGATCCCGGAATCCCTGCGGCGGATGGCGGAGATCGAGCATCTCGTGCAGCCCGAACCGCCGAAATCCCTCGGCCCTGGCATTCTCTCGACCGCCCCCGAGGACGATCTCGATGCCAAGATCATCGCCGCCCTGGGCGACAAGATCATGGGCGACGCCGAGATGGTCGCGCGCGACGCGGGGGCCCGCAAGGTCTCGAAGATGGCCCTCACCGGCGAACCGGCCGAGGCGTTGCTCGAGGAGGCGCAGCGGGTGGGGGCCGATCTCATCGTCATGGGCACGCGGGGCATGGGCGACCTCGGGGCGCTGCTGCTCGGCAGCGTCTCCCACAAGGTGATCCAGCTCGCCGAGTGCCCGGTGACGGTGGTCAAGTAGCCGCGTCTTCGCGCGCGAAGACGGTACGGCCGTCGACCAGCGTGCGCACCGCACGGCCGCGGAATTCGCGCCCCTCGAAGGCGGTGTTCTTGGAAAGCGAGCGCAGGCCGGTCTCGGTCACGGTCCAGCGGGCCACGGGATCGAACAGCAGGAGATCGGCGGCGGCGCCGAGGGCGAGCCGGCCGCCCTCGATGCCGAGCAGCGCGGCCGGCCGCACCGTCATGGCGCCCAGCAGCTCGAGAAGGCCGATGCGGCCGTCGTGCCACAGCTCGAGGCCGGCGGCGAGCAGGGTCTCGAGCCCCACCACCCCGAATGCCGCCTGGGCGAAGGGCACCCGCTTGCTGTCCTGGTCCTGGGGGGTGTGGTCGCTCGCCACCACCTCGATGGTGCCGTCGGCGAGGCCCGCGATGAGCGCCTCGCGGTCCTCCTCGGTGCGCAGCGGCGGCGACACCTTGGCATAGGTGCGATAGCCCTCCACCTCGGCCTCGGTGAGCAGCAGATGGTGGGGGGTGACGCCGCAGCTCACCGGCAGGCCGCGGGCCTTGGCGGCGCGCACCACCTCGACGGCGGCGGCGGTGGAGACGCAGCCCAGGTGGTAGCGGGCGCCCGTGGCCTCGACGAGACGCAGATCCCGCTCGATCAGGATCACCTCGGCGCAGGGCGGGATGCCGGGCAGGCCGAGGCGGGTCGCCACCGCACCCTCGTTCATCGCCCCGCCGGCGGCCAGCGCCGGCTCCTCGGGATGCTGGACGACCAGCAGGTCGAAGGTGGTCGCATAGGCGAGCGCCCGCAGCATCACCCGCGCGTCGGCGACCGCCCGGCCGCCGTCGGTGAAGGCCACGGCACCGGCTTCGCGCAGCAGCCCCATCTCGGCGAGCTGGCGCCCCTCGCCGCCGCGGGTCAGGCAGGCGCAGGGATGGACCTTGACCGACTTGAGCTTGCGTGCCCGCCGCGCGACGAACTCCAGCATGGCGGGATCGTCGAGGGGCGGCCGGCTGTCGGGCAGGGCGGCGAGGCTGGTGACGCCGCCGGCGGCGGCCGCCGCCACGGCACTGTCGATCCGCTCCTTGTGCTCGCTGCCGGGTTCGCCCAGCCGCACCCGCATGTCCACGAGGCCCGGCGCGAGACAGAGGCCGTCGGCGTCGATGCACTCGATGTCCGGGCCGAGCCCGTCGGCGCGCAGATGCGGGCCGAGATCGGCGATGCGGCCGTCACGCACCAGCAGCCCGCCGGTCGTATCGAGGCCGCTCGCCGGATCCAGCAGCCGGCAGCCGAGGAAGGCGAAGGGCCGGCTCATGCCGCCTCGCGGAGATGGCGGGTGAGGTGATCGAGGCAGGCCATGCGCACCGCCACGCCCATCTCCACCTGGTCGAGGATGGCGCTGCGGTCGATGTCGTCGGCCACCACCCCGTCGATCTCGACCCCCCGGTTCATCGGCCCGGGGTGCATGATCAGCGCGTCAGGACGGGCGCTCGCGAGCTTCTCCCAGGTGAGCCCGAAGAAGCGGAAATACTCGCGCAGGCTAGGGACGAAGCTGCCCTGCATGCGCTCGCTCTGCAGGCGCAGCATCATCACGATGTCGGCCCCCTCGAGCCCCGCCCGCATGTCGTGGAAGAGTTCCACCCCGTACTGCGGACCCATGCCCGGCGGCAGCAGCGTGGGCGGGGCCACGAGGCGCACCCGGGCGCCGAGCCGGGTCAGCAGCAGGATGTTGGAGCGGGCCACGCGGGAATGGGCGATGTCGCCGCAGATGGCCACCGTGAGGCCGGCGATGCGGCCGCGCCGCCGGCGGATGGTGAGGGCGTCGAGCAGCGCCTGGGTGGGGTGCTCGTGGGTGCCGTCACCGGCGTTGATCACCGCGCAGCGCACATGGCGGGCGAGGAGCGCCACCGCGCCGCTGTCGTGGTGGCGCACCACGAGGACGTCGGGATGCATGGCGTTCAGGGTCATCGCGGTATCGATCAGGGTCTCGCCCTTCTTGATGGCCGAGGCCCCCACCGACATGTTGACGACATCCGCGCCGAGCCGTTTGCCGGCGA
Organism: Alphaproteobacteria bacterium; assembly: GCA_027045875.1. Taxonomy (GTDB): domain Bacteria; phylum Pseudomonadota; class Alphaproteobacteria; order Geminicoccales; family Geminicoccaceae; genus JALSRW01. The sequence continues at coordinate 83,971 of JALUAG010000107.1, forward strand.
GCTCGAAGGAGGTGCGGGTGCGGGTCGAGCTCTCGAAGAAGAGGTTGATCTGGGTGAGCCCGCGCAGGAGCGCGAGCTTCTTGTCGCTTCTGCGGTTGAGATCGACGAAGCCGTCCGCGGTCTCGAGGAGCGCCTCGATCTCCTCCGTCGCCAGCGAGGCGATGCCGAGGAGATGGCGATGGGGGGCGGAGATGGTGGCCATGGCGGGCGGATCATGCCTCGGGGCCGGGCTGCCGACAAGCGCCCCGCGTTTATCCGTCGCCTTCCGGTTCCAGTTCGGCGCGCAGGGCGGCGGCCTCCCCGGCCGGTGGTTCCTCAATGTCGGCGAAGGTCAGCAGCTCGCCCGCCGCGACCGCCCGCCGCAGGCGCACGCCGTGGGCGAGGCCGATCGGAAGCAGGCCTTCCCGGGCCGCCCGCGCCGCCGGCACGAGCTTTCCCCACACCCGATAGCCGCCCTCGCCGTCGAGCACTTCCCCGGCCGCGAGATCGCGCTTGGCGCAGGCCGCCACGTCCCCCCGCCAGGCCGCCGCGCTGCCGGTCGCTTCCCGGTAGAGGGCCGCCCGGGCGACGCTGATGCCCAGCTCGAGGCCGATCAGATGGTAGGGGCGCCAGAGGCTCGTGTAGCGGCCGCTCGGGTCGGTCACCATGCCGTAGTCGCGAAAGCAGCGGGCGGTGTAGTCGCCCGGCGCCTCGATCACCACATAAACGCCCCAGCGCAGATCGTCGGCCACCGGGCGGCCGTCGCGATGCAGACAGGAGACCACCTCGACCATGCCCGCGGCCTCGAGGCAGCCGCCCTCCGCCCGCGGCCGCAGCACGGTGGCGAGATCGCCGGTGCCGGCGGGCGGAAAGGCGAGCCCGTCGCGGGGGACGGAGAGGCCGGTGGCATTGGCGATGGCCGCCATCTCGATGGCCGATTTGGTGCCGTCGAGGAAGGAGTTGAACATCTTCGGGTTCATGCCCGAGGCGGCGGCGTGCTCGGCGGTGATGCCGTAATGTTGCCAGACCGTGTCCGGGGTCGAGGCGTGATAGGCGGGCAGGTATTTCGTACCCTTGCCCGCCGCCACCACCGGAAAGCCGCAGCTCCTGGCCCAGTCCACGAGCTCGCAGACGAGGGCCGGCTGGTCGCCGTAGGCGAGGCCGTAGACCACCCCCGCCGCGCGGGCGCGGCGGGCGATGGCCGGACCGCAGAGCACGTCGGCCTCGACGTTGACCATCACCACATGGAGGCCACGCGCGATGGCGGCGAGGGCGTGGCGGGTGCCGGCCAGCGGATCGCCGGTGGCCTCCACCACGACCTCGAGATCGGGGAGCTCGAGGGCGGCTTCGGCGTCCGCGAGCCGCGGCAGGCGCGCGAGCTCCTCCTCCGGCCAGCCGGCGGCGCGCAGATTGGCCCGGGCGCGGCCGGGATCGAGATCGACCACGGCGGCGATCTCGAGACCCGCGGTGCCGCGCGCCTGGGCGAGGAACATGGTCGCGAACTTGCCGCAACCGATCACGAGGATGCGGACCGGCCGGCCCTCCCGGGCCCGTTCCGCGAGGCGTTCGCCGAGGTACATCGCGGCTCCTCCCCTCCGTTGGCCGACGGCGCCGGGTGGAGGGAACACGAGCCGGAGCCGCCCGGTCAAGAGCCGCGGATGGGGGTGCCGCGAAGACGGAAAACGGAGGAAAAAACAGGAGGCGCTCGCACGCCTCCTCTCGAGATCGGACCTGCGTGTGTGGGCTTGCGCCTCTTATGCAGTTACTAATACACGCTTTCGCGACATCGGCCAAGGCCAAAATGCCGGACAGTGAACAGGGGTTCTCAACTATCGGTTTACTCGTCCGGGATTTCCGGCAGCGGCCGCGACATCCACGCGGTGCCGACGGCGGTTTCCGGCTCCGCCTCGCGGCGCCGTCTCAGAGATTGCGTTCGACGATCTTCTTCTTGATCTCGGCGATGGCCTTGGCCGGATTGAGCCCCTTGGGGCAGGTGTTGGTGCAGTTCATGATGGTGTGGCAGCGGTAGAGCTTGAACGGATCCTCGAGCTCGTCGAGACGCTCGCCGGTGGCCTCGTCGCGCGAATCCACGATCCAGCGGTAGGATTGCAGCAGTACCGCCGGACCGAGATACCTGTCGCCGTTCCACCAGTAGGAGGGGCAGCTCGTCGAACAGCAGGCACACAGGATGCATTCCCAGAGCCCGTCGAGCCGGGCCCGCTCCTCCGGGCTCTGCCGGTATTCCTTTTCGGGTACCGGCGAACGGGTCTGCAGCCAGGGGGAGATCGATTCGTACTGGGCCCAGAAAGGCTCGAAGTCGGTCACCAGATCCTTGATCACATCCATATGGGGCAGGGGATAGATGGTCACCGCCTCGCCCGGCACGTCCTCGATCGCCTTGATGCAGGCGAGGCCGTTGTGGCCGCCCATGTTCATGGCGCAGGAGCCGCACACCCCCTCGCGGCAGGAGCGGCGGAAGGTGAGGGTGCTGTCGACCTCGCTCTTGATCTTGATCAGCGCGTCGAGGACCATCGGTCCGCAGTCGGCGAGGTCGATCTCGTAGGTGTCGATCCGGGGATTGCTGCCGGAATCGGGATCGTAGCGATAGATCTGGAACTTCTTCGGCCGCTTGGCGCCGGGCTTGGCCGGCCAGGTCTTGCCGGACTGGACGCGGGAATTCTTCGGCAGGGCGAATTCGACCATAGGTTGATGACCCTCGTTGTCGGCCGCGTGTGTCAGTAGACCCGCTTCTGCGGCGGGAAGGGTTCTACCTCGTTGCTCAGGGTGTTCAGATGCACCGGTCGCGTGTCCAGCCGCGGCCGGTGCTCGGCGTCCACCCAGCAGAGGGTGTGTTTGAGCCAGTTCTCGTCGTCCCGTTCGGGATGGTCGTCGCGGGCGTGGGCGCCGCGGGATTCGGTGCGATAGAGGGCGGAGTTGATGGTCGCCACCGCCTGCAGCATCAGGTTCTCGAGCTCGAGCGCCTCGATCAGATCGGTGTTCCAGATCCGCGAGCGGTCCTCGACCCGGATGTCGGACAGGCTCTTCGCCACCTCGTCCAGCTTGCGGCAGCCCTCCTCGAGACTGCCCGCCTCGCGGAACACGCCGGCGTAGCGCTGCATGGTGCGCTGCATGGCGAGGCGGATCTGCCCGGTGCTCGTCGAACCGCGGGCGTTGAGCAGCCGGTCGACGCGGGCGATCGCAGGTTCCCCCGCATCCTTCGGCAGCGGCTTGTGGGGGGCGCCGGGGCGCACCGTCTCGGCCGCGTGATGGGCGGCGGCGCGTCCGAAGACGACGAGGTCGATGAGCGAATTGCCGCCGAGGCGGTTGGCGCCGTGGACCGAGGTGCAGGCGGCTTCGCCCACAGTCAGGAGGCCCGGCACCACGGCGTCGGGGTCGCCGTTCCTGAGCGCCACCACCTCGGTGCGCCAGTTGCTCGGGATGCCGCCCATGTTGTAGTGGGCGGTGGGGACCACCGGGATCGGCTCCCTCGTCACGTCGACGCCGGCGAAGATCCGCGCCGTCTCGGCGATGCCGGGCAGCCGCTCGTGGATCATCGCGGGATCGAGATGCTCCAGATGGAGCTCGATGTAGTCCTTGTTCGGCCCGCAGCCGCGCCCCTCGTTGATCTCGATGGTCATCGCCCGGCTGACCACGTCCCGCGAGGCCAGATCCTTGGCGGTGGGGGCGTAGCGCTCCATGAAGCGCTCCCCCTCGGCGTTGGTCAGATAGCCGCCCTCGCCGCGCACCCCCTCGGTGATCAGGCAGCCGGCGCCGTAGACGCCGGTGGGATGGAACTGCACGAACTCCATGTCCTGCAGCGGCAGCCCCGCCCGCAGCACCATCGCATTGCCGTCGCCGGTACAGGTGTGGGCCGAGGTGCAGGAGAAGTAGACCCGGCCGTAGCCGCCGGTGGCGAGGCAGGTCATGTGGGCGTGGAAGCGGTGGAAGCTGCCGTCCTCGATGCACATGGCGACGACGCCGCGGCAGGCCCCCTCCTCGTCCATCAGCAGATCGAGGGCGAAATACTCGTTGAAGAACTCGACCTTGTTCCTGAGCGCCTGCTGGAAGAGGGTGTGCAGCATGGCGTGGCCGGTGCGGTCGGCGGCGGCACAGGTGCGATAGGCCTGGCTCTTGCCGAACTCCACCGACTGGCCGCCGAAGGCGCGCTGGTAGATGCGGCCGTCCTCGGTGCGCGAGAAGGGCACGCCGTAGTGCTCGAGCTCGTAGACCGCGGCCGGAGCGTTCTTGGTCATGTACTCGATGGCGTCCTGGTCGCCCAGCCAGTCCGACCCCTTGACGGTGTCGTACATGTGGTAGCGCCAGTCGTCCTCGATGATGTTGCCGAGCGCGGCGTTGATGCCGCCCTGGGCGGCCACGGTGTGGGAGCGGGTGGGGTAGACCTTGGAGATGCAGGCCACCCGGAGCCCGGCCTCGACCATGCCCACCGCCGCCCGCAGACCGGACCCGCCGGCGCCGACGACGAGGCAGTCGTAATGGTGATCGGTGACCGGATAGGCGTTCGGCATGGTCTCAGCTCCCGATCGCGACCTGGAGGATCGCGACGATGCTGGAGGTTGCGAGGGCGAAGGCCAGGAGCTTGACGGCCACCAGCGATCCCACCTTGAGGGCGGGGCTGTGCACATAGTCCTCGATGATGGTCTGGAGCCCGAGGGCGCCGTGCCAGTAAGCGGAGACCACGAGCAGGATCATCATCGTGGCGTTGAAGTTGGAGCCCAGCCAGGCCCGGATCTCGGCGTAGGGCGCCCCGGAAAGCGAGACCATCGCCGCCACGAACCAGAGCACCGTGAAGACGCTGGCGACCGCCGTCAGCCGCTGCAGGATCCAGTGGCCGGAACCGTGCCGGGCCGAGCCGAGGCTTCGCATCGCGGCGCGTGGGCTGGGCATGGTCCGCTCCCTCAGCCGAAGATCAGGACGAGAAGCCAGGTGAGGATCGTGAGCCCCCCGGCGACGCCGATGACGAGATAGCTCGCCTGTTCGGCGGTCTCCTTGTCGAGGCCCACCCCGGCATCCCAGACGAGATGGCGGATGCCGTTCACGAGGTGATAGAAGATCGCGAAGGTGAAGCCGAACAGCACGAGCCCGCCCAGGATGTTGTCGGTCACCGCCCGCACGATGGCGAAGGAATCGGGGCCGCGGGCCAGCGCCGTCAGCCACCAAGTGAGCAGCAGCAGACCGAGGACGAGCGCCACACCGGTGATGCGGTGGGCGATCGAGGTCGCCATCGTCAGGTACCAGCGGTAGATCTGCAGATGCGGCGAAAGCGGCCGGGCGGCCTGGCGAGCCATCTGATCTTCTCCCCGACGATCCGTGAATGCGCGAGATGCGAAGAACGGCGGTATTTCGCACGCGCGGGATAGTACGGGCAAGGGGAACCCTGTCAATCGGCGCTGCTACGGCTCGCCGCAGCGCGCCCCGGTGCTATTCGGCGGCCGCCGGCAGCGCCGGTTCGCGCACGAGATCGGCGGTCAGGCGGCGCAGCTCCTCCTCGTCCAGGGTCTCCACCTCGAGCAGCCGTTTCGCACAGCCCTCGAGGATCTCGCGGTTGCGTTCGAGGATGCCGAGGGCGCGGGCGAAGCAGTCCTCGACGATGCGCCGCACGGCGAGGTCGATCTCGCGGGCGGTCTGCTCGCTGTAATGGCGCTCGGTCACCACCTGCCCCGGCGCCGGCTGCAGGAAGGGGGTGCGCTCGCTCTCGTACGCCACGTAGCCGAGCTTCTCCTCCATGCCGTAGCGGGTGACGATGCTGCGGGCGATGTCCGTGGCCTTGACGAGATCGTCGGCGGCGCCTGTTGAGAGATGGCCGAAGACGAGCTTCTCCGCCGCCCGTCCGCCGAGCAGCACGCAGATCTTGTTGAGCAGCTCCTCGCGGGTCATCAGGTAACGGTCCTCGGTCGGGCGCTGGATGGTATAGCCGAGGGCGCCGATGCCGCGCGGGATGATCGACACCTTGTGCACGGGGTCGGTGCCGGGCAGGGCCATGGCGACGAGGGCGTGCCCCATCTCGTGATGGGCGACGATCTCCCGCTCGCGCGGGTTGAGCAGGCGGTTCTTCTTCTCGAGGCCGGCGATGATGCGCTCGATGGCGCGGGTGAAGTCGTCCATGCTCACGGCGTCGGCCCGCCGGCGGGTGGCGAGCAGTGCCGCCTCGTTGACGAGATTGGCGAGATCGGCGCCGGAGAAGCCGGTGGTCATGGCGGCGATCTTCTCGATGTCGACGTCCCCCGCGGTCTTGATCTTCTTGATGTGGACCCGGAGGATCGCCTCGCGTCCCTTCTTGTCGGGGCGGTCGACCAGGATCTGGCGGTCGAAGCGGCCGGCGCGCAGCAGCGCCGGATCGAGGATCTCGGGACGGTTGGTGGCGGCCAGCACGACGATGCCGGTGCTGGGATCGAAGCCGTCCATCTCGGCGAGGAGCTGGTTCAGGGTCTGCTCCCGCTCGTCGTGACCGCCCATGGTGGGCAGGGAGGAACGGGCGCGGCCGAGGGCGTCGAGTTCGTCGATGAAGATGATGCAGGGAGCGTGCTTGCGGGCGCGTTCGAAGAGATCGCGCACCCGCGCCGCCCCGACGCCGACGAACATCTCGACGAATTCGGAGCCGGTGATGGAGAAGAAGGGCACCCCGGCCTCGCCGGCCACCGCTCTCGCGAGCAGCGTCTTGCCGGTGCCGGGGGGGCCCACCAGCAGCACCCCCTTGGGGATGCGGGCGCCGAGGCGACCGTAATCCTTCGGGCTCTTGAGGAACTCCACCACCTCCTGGAGCTCCTGCTTGGCCTCGTCGACGCCGGCCACGTCGTCGAAGGTGACGCCGGTGTTCTTCTCCATGTAGACCTTGGCCTTCGAGCGGCCGATGGACATCAGCCCCCCCATGCCCTGGCGTTCCACCACGTGGCGGAAGAAGAAGGCCCAGATGGCGAAGAACAGGACGATGGGGATGACCCAGGAAAGGATCGTCCGGATCAGGGTGTTCTCCACCGTCCCCGTGAACTCGACCCCGTACTTCTTGAGCTCCCTCGCGATCTGCGGATCGACGCGGGGGGTGACGAAACGCAGCTTGCCGTCCTGGGGCTCGGCGAAATAGCCGGTGATGTACTGGTCGCCGACGACGATGCGCTCGACCTTGCCTTCCTCGAGGTACTTCTCGAACTGGCTGTAGGGAACGACCTCGGTGGTCTGGGAGGTCTGCCACCAGTCCTGGATCAGCAGGAGCAGGATGAAGGCGGCGATGAAGTACCAGAAATGGAACTGGGCCTGCTTGTTGTCCACGGCTCCTCTCCGGATCTCGGACCGAAGGCATCCCTTGTCATGTAGACCGCCCTCGGGGCCGCGTCGAGACGGCTTCAGTCGAGGCCTTCGAGAAGGGCGCGGAGCAGCAGCGCCACCCGGCCGAAGCGGGCGCGCAGCCGGGGCCAGTCGAAGGCCTGCGGATCGCGCAGGAGCTCGCCCAGCGGACGCGCGTCGGGACGGATGTCGGCGAACAGCTCGGCGGCGGTGAGCCCGCCGTCGCCGTCCGCGTCGTAGCCGGCGAGCAGGCTGTCGAGACCGACGAGGTCGACGATCCAGAGAAGGCCGTCGGCGAGGTTGCGATCGAAGGGCGCGAGCCGGTCCCGGTAGCGGGCGAGCCAGCTCCCCGCCTCGCGGCGCGCCCGGCGCAGCTCGGTGAGGACGATCCGACGGTCGCGATCGGCGTCGAGGAAGGCGAACAGGCGCGAGAGGCAGTCCCCGGCCGGTGCGACCGCGCAGACCGGCCCGCTTTCCCGCAGGAAGCGGTCGAGGGACGGCGTGCCCCGGGCCTCCGTGGCCGGCCAGGCGAGCCACAGGACGAGCAGGGGAACGAGGGCGATGTTCACCTCTCCTCCTCGCCGCCGTCGAGGAGCCGGCACAGCTCGTAGAGGCGATCGAGGGCCTCGCGGGGCGACAGGGTGTCCGGATCGAGGGCGCGCAGGCGCTGCAGCGCGGGATGCTCGGCCGGCGGTTCGGGGGGGTCCTCCCGCAGCGCCGAAAAGAGCGGCAGATCCTCGGCCAGCACCACCGCGGGCGAGCCCGCCTCGGCCGCCTCGAGCCGGCGCAGCACCTGGCGGGCACGGCGGATCACCGGCGCCGGCAGCCCGGCGAGGCGCGCCACGTGGATGCCGTAGGAGCGGTCGGCCGAGCCCGGGGTGACCTCGTGCAGGAACACCACCTCGCCGCGCCATTCCTTGACCCGCATGGTGTGGGCGGCGAGCTCCGGAAGCCGGCCCGCGAGCGCCGTCAGTTCGTGGTAGTGGGTGGCGAACAGGCCGCGGCAGCGGATGCGGTCGTGGAGATGCTCGATCACCGCCCAAGCCAGCGACAGCCCGTCGAAGGTGGCGGTGCCGCGCCCGATCTCGTCCAGGATGACGAGGCTGCGGTCGGTGGCCTGATGGAGGATGGTCGCGGTCTCCACCATCTCCACCATGAAGGTGGAGCGGCCGCGGGCGAGGTCGTCGGCCGCGCCGACCCGCGAGAACAGCCGATCGACGAGGCCGATCTCGGCCGCCGCGGCGGGCACGAAGCTGCCGCTCTGGGCGAGGACGGCGATGAGCGCGTTCTGGCGCAGGAAGGTGCTCTTGCCGGCCATGTTCGGGCCGGTGAGCAGCCACAGGCGTCGCCCCTCGGACAGATCGCAGTCGTTGGCGACGAAGCGCTCGTGGCGGCGGGCGAGGGCCTGCTCCACCACCGGGTGGCGGCCGCCGGTGACGCGAAAGACGGTGTCCTCGCGGATGCTCGGCCGCACCCAGCGCTGCTCGGCCGCGAGTTCGGCGAGTGCCGAGGCGACGTCGATCTCGGCCGTCGTCGCCGCCGCGGCGGCGACGCTGCCGGCGGCCGTCAGCACCGCCTCCAGCAGTTCGGCGTAGATCGCCTGCTCGCGTGCGAGCGCCCGTTCCGCGGCCTGCGCGAGCTGCTGTTCCAGCTCCGCCAGCTCCGCCGTGGCGTAACGGGTGGCGTTGGCCATGCTCTGCCGCTGCAGAAAGCCTTCCGGCACCTTGTCGCGATGGGTGGCGGTGACCTCGACGAAATAGCCGAGGAGGTTGTTGTGGCGGATCTTGAGGGAGGGGATGCCCGTCTCCTCCCGGTACCGCGCCTCCAGAGCGGCGATGTGGCGCCGGCCCTGATCCCGCAGATCGCGCAGCCGGTCGAGCTCGGCATCGACGCCGGCGCGGACGAAGCCACCCTCGCGACTCGTGGGCGGCGGGCTCTCGACCAGGGTCGCCAGCAACCGCTCCCGCAGCGGCTCCTCGACCGCGATGCCGGATGCGAGGGCGGCGAGCGGTGGCGCCGCGGCGCCCAGCATGGTGGCGAGGCCGCCCGCCGCCTCGAGCCCGCGCCCCACCGCCAGGAGATCGCGCGGGCCGCCGCGCGCGAGGGAGAGGCGGGAAAGCGCCCGCCCCAGATCCGGCATGCCCCGGAGGGTCGTTCGCACCCGGCCCCGCAGTTCGGGATCGTCGACGAAGGCCTCGACGCGATCGAGCCGTTCGCGGATGGCGGCGGCATCGCGCAGCGGCGCCGCCAGCCGGTCGGCCAGGAGCCGCGCCCCGGCGGCGGTGACGGTGCGATCGACCGCCCACAGCAGGCTCCCCTCCCGTTCGCCGGCGAGGCTGCGGGTGAGCTCCAGGTTCCGCCGGGTGGCGGGATCGATGCGCATCACCCGCCCGGGTTCGATGCGGCGGGGGGGCTCGAGACGCGGGAGGCTGCCCTTCTGGGTGAGTTCGAGATAGTCCAGAAGCGCGCCGGCGGCGGCCAGCTCGGCTCGGCCGAAATCGCCGAGCGCCTCCAGCGTGGCGAGGCCGAAATGACCACACAGGCGCCGTTCGCCGTGCAGGCTGTCGAACCGCACGCCGGTCGCCTCCTCGAGCCGTTCCCGCCAGTCCTCGAGCCGCGCCGCCTCCGGGTCGGTGGTGAAGCCGGGCGGAACGACGATCTCTCCCGGATCGATGCGGGCGAGCAGGGTGGCGAGCTCCCCGGGATCGCAGCGCTCGGTGAAGAAGGCGCCGGTGGACATCTCCACCCAGGCGACCGCGGTTTCGCGACGCAGCCGGGCGATGGCGGCCAGATAGTTGTGACGCCTCGGGTCGAGCAGACTGTCCTCGGTCAGGGTGCCGGGGGTGACGACCCGCACCACGTCGCGGGCGACGAGCGCCTTGCTGCCGCGCCTTCGGGCGGCCGCCGGATCCTCGAGCTGCTCGCAGATGGCGACCTTGAAGCCCTTGCGGATGAGCCGCTGGAGGTAGAGCTCGGCGCTGTGCACGGGCACTCCGCACATGGGAATGTCCATGCCGGCATGGCGGCCCCGCTTGGTGAGCGCGATGTCGAGGGCGGGGGCGGCGATCTCGGCGTCCTCGAAGAACAGCTCGTAGAAGTCGCCCATGCGGAAGAAGAGGAGCGTGCCCGGATGTCTGGCCTTGAGCGCCTGGTACTGGGCGATCATCGGCGAGGCCCGGGGCTCCCCGCCGTCGGTCGCCGCTGGCGACGGCGATTTCGCGCGGGACGCCCTCATCGCGGTGCGATCATCACCAATGGTTGAATTGATCCTTGCCCTTTTCCAACGAACAGATATACTCCGCTATGGCGCCGTGCCGGTGGGAACACCGGCGGGCGGGCGACCCGGAGGACCGTCGGTCGGCGAGTGCGCGTGGGAAGCTCCGCATGGACGGGGAAGACGGCACGGGTACGCATGGACAGAACCGGATGTTGGGCGTGACGAAACCGAACACTCCTCGAGCCGCGGGACGGATCCGCCGGGGGCCATCATGATCGGCACCACGGCCGGCGTCGAGAGGCTGCTGCGCGAAAGGCTCGGCGAGGGCTGGGGCGAGGTCCGCGCGCAGGCGGAGCGCCTCGCGGAGGAGATCCGCTTCCTGCCCTGGTGCGACCGTGCCCGCACGCTCGATGCCTTCTGCTGGGCGGAGGCGCAGCGCCGTCTTTCCACCGAGGAGATCACCGGGGTCGTCAACCGCCAGCCCGAGACCCTGCGACGCTGCGAGGGCGTCCGCCGCTACGCGGAGGCCGTCAGCGCCACCCTCGCCGCCTGTCTCGCCCTGCTCGGCGAGGAGCCGGCGGTGGAGGCCGAGGCGACGGCCCTCGCCTTCCTGCTTTCCGGCCACGAGCCGCTGCTCCGGGCGGCGATGGCCTGGATCGAGGCCGGCGATGCCGGCCGGCTGCGCGATGCCATGGTGCAGCTGCCGGGCTTCGCCTTTCTCTTCCTCATCCTCTATCCCAACGATTCGGCGGAGAGCTTCATGGCCCGGGACGCCTTCTGGGCGGCCATGCTCGGGCGCTACTGACCGCCTCCGCCGCACCGCTCCTCCAGGACCGCCCGCACCGGCGCGAAGCTCCGGCGATGGTGCGGACAGGGACCGAAACGGCGCAGCGCTTCGCGGTGCGCCGCCGTCGGATAGCCGGCGTGGCCGGCGAACCCGTAGGCCGGATGGCGCGCCCCCAGCCGGACCATCAGCCGATCGCGGACCACCTTGGCGACGATGGAGGCGGCGGCGATCTCCGGCACCGTGGCATCGCCGCCCACCACGCATTCGACCGGCAGATCGAGATCGGGAGCGTGGCGGCCGTCCACCAGCACCCGGGCCGGACGCAGCGGCAGCCGCAGGACCGCCCGGCGCATGGCGAGGAGGCTCGCGCGGAGGATGTCCGTGCGGTCGATCTCGCGCACCGAGGCGGCGCCCAGCGCCACCCATCCGCTCCGCCGGATGAGGGGTACGAGGGCCTCGCGGCGGGCGGCGGCGAGGCGTTTCGAATCGGCGAGCCCCTCCGGGATCTCGCGCAGCACGACGGCGCAGGCGAGCACCGGCCCGGCCAGTGGTCCACGGCCCACCTCGTCGACGCCGGCGATCCGCCCCTCTCTCATCGCGCGACGGCGGGCGGCCAGCCGGCGGCGGGGCGGATCTCCCCGACCGGGGTGCCGGCATGGTTGAGGAGCGGGGTCGCGAACAGATCGCCGAGGTCCCGACGGGCCGCGGCATCGAGCAGCCCGAGGCGGTCGAGCAGGGCCACGAGCGCCACCGCCGAAGCCCGCCCCGCCCCGTCCTCCACCTTGAGGGCGAGCCCGGCCGCGATCTCCGGCAGGAAGGCGAGGTAGACCCCCTCGGCTCCCGTCTTCACGAGGCCCTGCGCGAGATGCGGCAGGATGCGGGTGCAGGGCCGGCCGGTGCCGGCGATCATCCAGGGATGGCCGCGGCAGGCGGCGAGGATGCGGGCGGCGGCGCGGGCTTCCCGGGCGGCGAGACCGCGGCCGGTGGCGAAGCGGGCGGCGGCCAGGGCGAGGGCCTCGAGGGGCATCGCCCAGGTCGGCACGCCGCAGCCGTCGATGGCGGGGGACGCCGCGACCGCGCCGTCCGCAAGCGTCCGGAGGACGGCCAGGATCCGCCGCTGAACCGGGTGTTCGGGCGCCGGGTAGCCCGCCACCGGCAGCTCCAGGAAGCGTGCCAGGGTGAGCATGCCCGCGTGCTTGCCGGAGCAGTTGTTGTGGAGCGGCGAGGGGGCGGTACCCGCCCGCAGCAGTGCCGCCGCGCTCTCCGCGTGGAGCGGTGGGTGGGCGCCGCAGGCGAGGGCGTCGGGGCCGAGATCCAGCCGTTCGAGCCAGCGCGCCACCCGCGCCACATGGCCGGGTTCGCCGCCGTGGGACGCGCAGGCGAGGGCGATGTCGGCCTCCTCGAGCCCGAAGGCGTCGGCCGCACCTTCCGCGACCAGGGGCAGGGCCTGGAGGGGCTTGATCGCCGAGCGCGGGAACACGGGCTCGGCCGTATCGCCTTCGGCGGCCAGCACCCGCCCGTCGTCGCGCCGGAGGCACCAGCGCAGCCGATGGCGGCTCTCCACCCGGCCGTCGCGCCGGACCTCGATTGCGACGGCAGCCCGCGACACCTATCTCCTCCCCCGCACGGCCGGCGCCGGAGAGGGCGCCGGGAACCGGGGCGAGGATAGAGGGCGGGCCGCGGGGTGCAAGGAGGGCGATGGTGACGGCGCAGCGGACGGCGGTGGTGATCGGTGCCCTCGCGGGGGCGCTGGCGGTGGCGGGCGGCGCCTTCTCCGCCCACGGGCTCGAGGCGGCCGGCGACGCCCTGGCCGCAGAACGGATGGCGACGGCCGCACGCTACGCCATGTGGCACGGGCTCGCGCTGCTCGCGGCGGCGGCGCTCGGTCTCGCCTCGCCGCTCCTCGTCGCCGCCTTCGGCGGGGGGATCCTGCTGTTCTCGGGAAGCGTCGCCGCGCTGGCTCTGGGGGCGCCCGTCGCGGTGGCGACGGCGGCGCCCCTGGGCGGTCTCGCCTTCCTCGTCGGCTGGCTCGTGCTCGCCGTCAGCGGCTGGCGGCGGTACGCGGCGCCGCCGTCGCCGAGCCGTCGAGAAAGGCGCGGAGCGCGGTGAGCGGGACCGTCGCCGCCACATCCTCCCCGGAGGCGACGCCGACCACGGCGCCGTCCACCACCAGCGGTGCCCCGGCGCGGAGCACGCCGCCCGCGCCGACCGGCAGCAGCGGTGTTCCCGTCTCCGCCTCCCGTTCGGCGAGGGGCAGGGGCGGGCCGCTCCGCGGCAGCCAGACCAGCACGAGGCCCCTTTCGGGATCGCGTGCCTCCACCACCCCGTAGGTGAGGAGGCCCGGGGAGGCCTCGACGGGCACCAGCACCGAGCGGCCGAGGAAGCGTTCGAAGGTCAGGATCATCTCCGGCGTGACGTAGAAGCCGAGGCCCACCGCCTCTTCGCCGCGCCGCAGCACCACCACGCTCGGGCTCTCGCGGGCGGCGGCGGAGGCCGCGGGAGCGGCATCGGCGGGCGTCTCCCGCCAGGCCGCGAGAAGGGCCTTCGGGGTCATCGGCTGCCCCGGTCCGTCGATGGCCGCCGCCAGATGGTCGAGGAGGACGCTCGCCGGCACCGCCGGCGGACCCGTCCGCCAGGCCTCGAGCGCGGCCGGTTCCGCGAGCTCGCCGACCCCCGGCGGCAGCGGCACGTCGTCCTCGGGATCGCGGTCGCGGGCGAGGGCGAAGCGGCGCCGCTCCTCGAGCCGGATCTCGGTGGTCCAGCCGCGCCCCCGCCGCCGGTCGAGCAGGGCCGCCCGGGCGATACCGCGGCGCTCGCCGGCGAGACGGACGAGCTCGTAGCGGTAGCGGCGATACACGGGGCGCTCGATGTAGGGAGGCGTGGCGGCGAGCGCGTCTTCGAGCTCGGCCGCGCGGTCGCCGCCGAACAGCGCCCGGCCGCCCGCGATGAGGGTCTCGGCCACCATGCCCACGAGATCGAGCGCGGGATCGCCGGTGGCGAGAATGCGGTCCGTCCGCCGGTCGCGCCCCTCCCCGCGTTTGACGGCCGCGAGCTCGCGCTCGAGGCGGGTGTATTCGGGATTGGCGACCCGGCGGCTGCCGACCGGACGACGGCCCTCCAGCCGCTCGCGACCGAGCTCGCGCAGGCTGCCGCCGGCCGCCCGCAGGCGATCGACGAGCAGCAGACAGGGCGCACCCGGTTCTCCGGCGCCGCGCCTCAGCCCGGGAAGGTCGAGGCGCACCGGATCGTCGGGATCGACCAGCACCACCGGCAGCACGGCACCGGTCTCGCCGGCGCGCACCGCGGCGAGCAGGCGCCGGCAGTCGCGGGGTGGAGGAGGTTTTTCAATCGACGGTTGGGGGCCGGCCGCCGGGGCGACGGCTGCCAGCACCACCTCGGGTGTCGTCGCCGCCGCCGTCGGGCCGCCCCCTGCCACCGGCGACAGGCCGGCGCCGCCGCACGCCGCCAGCAACAGCAGGCCGGTGGTGGCGAATCCGCCGTGCATGGTCACGGGCATGGTGCCTCCGCCGCAGTCCACGGCGGCGATGGTAGCCGAGTTCGGAGAAAGTTTCTACCGTTGGTTGCTAGGGTGTCCCGGCGGTCGCCGCGGTGAGGGCCTCCCGGACCTCGGCCATCACCTCCTCCAAGAGGGCCGGGTCCCGGGCCTCCACCATGACCCGCACCACGGGCTCGGTACCCGAGGGCCGCACCAGCAGGCGGCCCTCGCCCTCGAGGCGCTTCTCCACCGCCTCGAGTACGGCGCGCACCCGCGGCGCCCCGAGATCGAGGCCGGCGGCGGGCAGGTTCTCGAGCTTCTGCGGCAAGGGCTCGAAGGGGCGGCCGATCTCGCTCAGCGGTCGCTGCCGGCGCTGCATGACGGCGAGGAGCTGCAGCGCGGCCAGCAGCCCGTCGCCGGTGGTGGCGAAATCGGAGAGGATGATGTGGCCCGACTGCTCGCCGCCGAGATTGAGGCCGCGTTCCCGCATCGCCTCCACCACGTAGCGGTCGCCCACCCGCGTACGATGGAGGGCGAGCCCCAGCCCGGCCAGATAGTGTTCGAGGCCGAGGTTGGACATCACCGTGGCGGCCACCGCCCCGCCGCGCAGCCGTTCCTGCTGCCGCCAGCTGGTGGCCACCACCGCGAGGAGCTGGTCACCGTCCAGGATCTCGCCCCGCTCGTCGAGGATGATCACCCGGTCGGCGTCGCCGTCGAGGCAGATGCCGAGATCGGCGCCGTGTTCCAGCACCGCGCGGCGGCAGGCCTCGGGCGCGGTGGAGCCGCAGCCGCGGTTGATGTTGAGGCCGTTCGGGCTGGTGCCGATGGGCACGACTTCGGCGCCGAGCTCGAACAGCAGGTCGGGGCCCAGGTGGTAGGCGGCGCCGTGGGCGCAGTCCACCACCACCTTGAGGCCGGCGAGATCGAGATCGCGGGGGAAGCTGTTCTTGAGGTTCTCGAGATAGCGGCCGCGTGCGTCCTCCAGCCGGCGCGCCCGGCCGAGGGCCTCGGGATCGACCAGCCCGTCGCCGTCGAGCGCCGCCATCACCTCCTCGATCCGGGCCTCCAGCGCGTCCGACAGCTTGAACCCGTCGGGACCGAAGAGCTTGATGCCGTTATCGTGGAAGGGATTGTGGGAGGCCGAGATCATCACCCCGATGTCGCAGCGCAGGCTGCGGGTGAGGAAGGCGACGGCCGGGGTGGGCATCGGGCCCACCAGCATGACGTCCATGCCGGCGGAGATGAAGCCGGCGGTCAGCGCCGGCTCCAGCATGTAGCCCGAAAGCCGGGTGTCCTTGCCGATCACCACCCGGTGGGGCGGGGTGCCGCGGCGGAAGATCTGGCCCGCCGCCCGACCGAGGCGCAGGGCGGTGTCGGCGGTCATCGGATGGCGGTTGGCGACGCCACGAATACCGTCGGTTCCGAACAATTTCCGTCGCATCGATCGATCCCTCGAACACGGCTATGGCGCGACACGGCGGCCGCCGGCGCCAGGGTAGGATGAAGCGGCGGGCGCTGGCAAGACGGGGGGGCGGCCGTACCCGGTGGTGTCCGGCGCCGCCCCGCGGCTGCGCACGGCCGTGCATGCGGTTATGTTAACGGGGGATTAACGGGAGAGACGCGATGATCACGGCGATCGAGCCGGCGGTCACCATCATCCTTCCCGACGGCCGCGAGGAGACGGCCGAACGGCGCGCCCAGGCGGGACCCTACCGTCCCTACCGGCCCGAGGACGGGGGCCACCTGCGGACGCCCGTCGAACGGCGCCGCCGGCGCCGCCGCCGCGACGAACCCTGGCGGGGGCGGATTTTCGACATCCTGTGCTGAACTTGCCCCGCTCCCGGCTTGCCGCTATCTGGGCGCACCCGACAGCCGGCGAGGGAAGGGACATGGCACGCGAGGCATCCCGGCCCCGGCCGCTGGCGGTGGCCGAGGAGGTGCCGTCGCGGACCGCGGGCGCAACCCCCATCTTCTTCTTCGGGACCCTCATGGACCGGGACGTCCTCGCGCATCTCCTGGGGCGTCCGGTGGCGGCCGGCGAGCTGCGGCCGGTGGTGCTGCACGGCTTCCGCCGGGTGGCGGCGCGCAACGCCAGCTATCCCGTGCTGCTGCCCGACCCCGAGGGACGGGTCGAGGGCGTGCTGTTCCTGGCCGGCGCCGAGGACGTGCGCCGCATCAACCATTACGAATGCGACGAGTACCGGGCCGAGCTCCACCATGTCCGCACGGCGGCGGGCGAGAAGGTCGCCGCCTGGCTGTTCCTGGGCCGCGAGACGGTGATGGAGGCGGGGGATCGGCCCTGGGACCTCGCGACCTGGGTCCGCCGCCACAAGGCCGCCTTCTTCGCCCGCATCGACGAATGGATGGAGGATCTGCCCCCGGCGGACCGGAGCTGACCATCGGTGGGCGGCTTCCTCGTCGGCAGTCGAGGATGCCCATATTCAACATTGAATAATTGTATTGTATTTCATCACCTCTTACGATAGTGTAATTTCTGGTTCTGCCGCGAAGGGAGACGGAGGATGTGGCGCAAAGCGGCTTTTCTGCTCGGATTCGTGCTGACGGTGGCGGGTACGCCGCTGCGGGCGGTGGAGCTCCCGGGCCCGCTGGTGGATACGGCCTGGCTCGAGGCGAACCTCGGCGCCCCCGATCTCGTGATCCTCGACATCCGCAACGCCATCGACGGCGGCTCGCTGGAAAGCTACGCCGCGGGGCACGTGCCGGGCGCCGTCTACAGCAACTACCTGACCGACGGCTGGCGGGTCACCCGTGACGGGGTGATCGGCATGGCGCCGCCGGTGGCGGAGCTCGAACGGCTGGTGGGCAGCCTCGGCATCGGCAACGAGGACGCGGTGGTGCTGGTCTACGGCGGCGTGAACGCCACCGATTTCGGCAGCGCCGCCCGCATCTACTGGACCTTCAAGTATCTGGGGCACGACCGGGTCGCCATCCTGAACGGCGGCTGGCGTGGCTGGCAGGCGGCCGGCCTGCCGGTCGAGCGGGGCGTGCGCGAGCCCGAGCCGGTGCGGTTCGAGGCCCGGCTGCGGCCCGAGTACGCGGTCGACACCGCCTTCGTCGAGGAGGCGATGGCCCGGGGCGGGGCGGTGTTCGTCGATGCGCGCCCGGTGGACCAGTATCTGGGCAGGGAAAAGCACCGGGCCGCCAAGGCCTACGGCCATCTGCCCGGGGCCTGGAGCGTGCCCCAGGAGGTCTTCTTCGATCCCGCGACCGGCGGCCTCAAGTCGCGCGAGGCGCTGCTCGAGGTGATCCCGCCCGAACTCCTGGCGATGGAGGGGACGATCGTCGCCTACTGCAACACGGGCCACTGGGCGGCCACCGACTGGTTCGTCCTGCACGAGATCCTCGGTCGCCGAGGCGTCCGCCTCTACGACGCCTCGATGGTGGGCTGGACGCAGGACACCGCTCGGCCGGTGGAGACCGGTACCGGGATCATGGGCGGCATCCGCGCCTGGGTGGAGCGCTTTCTCGAATCCTGAC
>JALUAG010000108.1 GCA_027045875.1 Alphaproteobacteria bacterium
CTCCTGTAGGGTTTGCTTGCAACAGAACCCGGAGATCCCGATGGGGAAGCAGAACACCTCCCGCCGCAAGTCTACCGCGAACCGCGCCGCGAAGCGCACGGAAAGGCGTCGCCGTCGGGTGGCGCGGCGCTCCACCCGGCGCGGCCCGCTGGCGAAGCCCGAGGTTCGGGCGGACGATCCGACGCTGACGCGCTTCGCCGGACTGATCCCGCTGATCATCTACATGACCGAGCAGCTCGGCATCCCGGCGGCGCTGAAGAGCATCGTCCGGTACCGGGGAAGGACGCGTGTCCACGCTCCTCACCTCGTGCTCTTCGCCTTCGTGGTCGCCGCGCTGGCCGGGATCGAGCGACTGGCCCACCTGGACTGGCTGCGCGACGACATCGCCCTGGTGAAGTACTGCCGGCTGGCGTACTGGCCGGTTCGCAAGGTGTTCTCGAACGCGCTCCTCATGGTGTCCGACCGCGGGGTTCAGGAGCTGGAGGAGTTCATCGGCAAGCTCGGGCTTGAACCGATCCGCGGCGCTGAATCCGCGATCGTCGACATCGATCCCACCGCCATCGTGGACTACGGGCAGGCGGAGGGCGGGAAGTTCGGCTACTGCGGCAAGGGCCGGCGCCGCCGTCGTCACTTCCCGTTGGTGGCTTCCGTCGCCCAGACACGCACCGTGGTGATGGCGAAGTATCGCGACGGCTCCAGCATGACGGCCGAGGAAATGCTCGCGTTCATCGAGGCTGCCGTTGCGCGCGTTCGCACGGTCCTGGCCGACGGAGCCAAGGTCTTCCTGCGCGCGGACTCGGAGTTCTGGTGGCCCTGCATCGGTCGACGCCTGAACGAGCTGGACCTCCCGTTCGTCATGGCTTCGCCGATGAGCGCAGGCGTGAAGTTGATGCTGCACAAGGCGACGTTCCAGCAGCTCACCGACGACGAGGACATCCAGTTCGCGTCGTTGGATGGAGACCAGACGGGACACGGCGAGGGCGTGCGCGTCGTTGTGCTCCGCCGACGGGTCCACGACCCGAAGGCACCGCCGATGGGAAAGGTCGTGTCGGGGTGCGACAGGTGGCGGTACCAGGCGCTCGTCACCAACCAGCTCGAGTGGGACCCCGTCGATGTGTGGCGGTTCTACAACGGCCGTGCCGACTGCGAACGGGTGTTCCGCGTGGCCAAGCAGACCCTGGCCTTGTCCCACCTCGTCGGTCGCCGCTTCCGTGCCAACGAGGTCGCGTTCCTCCTTCGCCTGCTCGCCTTCAACGCAGACACGCGGTTCCAGCTCCACACCGAGGCCCAGGCCACTGCAGACCAGCGGCAGGTTCGACGGCTCGGGCTCGAGTGGAGACAGTTCCGCTTCTTCAACTCACCCGGCCGTCTCCTCCGCACCGCCCGTGGCTACATCCTGCGCGTGCCAGCCAATCAGCTCCTCGCTGACGTGTGGGCTTTCTACGCCCCAGACCTCACGGTCGTCGCGACCGAGGAGGCCGCCGCCGCGTAGCCGAGAGCGCCTGCCGCTCGACACCCCATCGCCACCTCCCCGGCAACGCCGGAACCCACAGCCATGCCCTGTGTCCTCGTTCTGGCGGCCCAGCGTCGTTGTGGTGGCCGCCAGAACGAGGACACAGGGC
>JALUAG010000109.1 GCA_027045875.1 Alphaproteobacteria bacterium
TCGCCTCTCGCACCGGAGAGACGGGGGACAGCATCCTCTACGTGCTGGAGCCCGCCCAGCGCTCCTGGTCCGATCTCGGGCTCGCGCAGCCGATCGCCGTCAATCTCGTGCGGGCGAAGCGGCTGCGGGAAGGCATCTACGGGCGCGAGCATCCGCTGGCGATCGCCAATCTCACCGCCGAGGAGCCGCCCGCCTTCGTCACCCTCGACGATCAGGTCATCGGCCGACTGCTGGGCGGGGTGCCATCTCCCTTGCGACGCCTCGGCGGCAGTGCCGATGCCGAGACCCTGACCCGGATGATCGCCACCGGCCGCTGCTTCTGGCGGAGCGTGCGGGGGACGCCGCTGCATCTCGCCGATCCGCGGCCGGGACGGCTCGCCTGGCGCTTCGACGGCGAGGGCCGCCAGCGCCTGCTTTGCGAACTCGACGAGATGCACGAGGAGATGCTGATCACCTCGCTGGGCGGGCCCTGGTACGTCGACATGCGCTCGGGTGCCTGTGGGCGCATCGAAACCGGGGTACCGCCGCAGCTCGTCTCCCTTCTTCTGCGCGCTCCGGCGGTGCCCCCGGCGGCTGCCACCCTGGTGCGCCAGAAGCTGGCCGCCCATGCCGACCGGATTCCCCTGCCGGAGCCGCTGCGTCGGCGCGAGCGGGTGGACGTGACGCCGACGCCGGTCCTGCACCTGCACTGTCCGACCATCACCGTGGTTCGCGGCACCGGCTGGAAACGCGAGGAGGAGGAGGTGATCGTGCCGCTGGCCCGCCTCGGCTTCGACTATGCCGGGGCGATGGTCCACTGGCACGACCGCCGCAGCGAGATCAACCACGTGGTGGACAACCGGCTGCTGGTGATCCCGCGCAGCAGCGTCTTCGAGATGCAGATGGTGGAGCGCCTGAACGCCCTCGGGCTGCAGCCGCTGGGTCCCGTCGGTCTGGGGCGTTTCGCGCCCGAGAACCTGCGCCAGGACTTCACCTTCGAGGAGGACGAGGACGACGACGTCAGCCTGCGCTGGGTGGAGTTCAACCACAACGAGATCCCGCGGCTGCGCGCCGAGGGCTGGAAGATCACCTTCGATGCCGGCTATCCCTACGAGGTGGTGACGCCGCCCGCGAGCTGGCAGGCGGAGGTCACCGAGACCGGCACCGACTGGTTCGAGTTCGATCTCGGCATCGACATCGACGGCAAGCGGGTGCCGCTGTTGCCCGTGCTGCTCGACCTCTTCGAACAGGCGCGCGACACCATGACCCCGGCGGCGCTCGAGGAGTACGGCGACGAACCCATCTACGGCACCCTGCCCGACGGGCGCATCCTGCCCATCCCGGCGAGCCGGTTGAAGGCCATCCTCGAGGCCCTGTTCGAGGTGTTCGAGACCGGGCGCATCGACCGGGCGGGCCGCGTCCGCCTGTCCCGGGCGCAGGCGGCGCGGCTCGACGTCATCGAGCGCGGCGTGCCGCAGGGCGCCATCGCCTGGAAGGGGGGCGAGAGGTTGCGGGAGATCGCCCGTCGGCTGCGCGAAAGCGGAGACCTCGCCGAGCTTCCCCAGCCGCCGGGGCTGGCGGCCGAGCTGCGCGGCTATCAGCGCCAGGGCATGGCGTGGCTCCAGTTCCTCGCCGAAGCCGGTCTTTCGGGTGTCCTCGCCGACGACATGGGGCTCGGCAAGACGCTGCAGACCCTGGCCCACATCCTGTGGGAGAAGAAGCGGGGAAGGCTCGATCGCCCGGCTCTCGTGGTGGCGCCGACCAGTCTCATCCCCACCTGGCGCAGCGAGCTCCGCCGTTTCGCGCCCGATCTGCGGCTGCTCGTGCTCCACGGCAACCGCCGCCAGGAGCTGTTTCCGCTGATCGACCGCCACGACATGGTGCTCACCTCCTACACCCTGCTGTTGCGGGATGCGGAAGAGCTGCTGCCCCGCGAGTGGCGGCTCGTGGTCCTAGACGAGGCGCAGGCGATCAAGAACCCGTCCACCAAGCTCGCCCGCACCGCATGCCAGCTCAAGGCCGACCACCGGCTGGCGCTCACGGGCACGCCGATGGAGAACCATCTGGGCGAACTGTGGTCGGTGTTCCATTTCCTGCTGCCGGGGCTGCTGGGCGATCGCGAGACCTTCCGCCGCGTGTTCCGGAATCCCATCGAGAAGGAGGGCGACGGCCAGCGCCAGGCCCTCCTCGTAAATCGCATTGCGCCTTTCATGCTGCGCCGGACCAAGGAACAGGTGGCCGCCGAGCTGCCGCCCAAGGCCGAGGTGCTGCGGGAGATCGAGCTCACCGACGAGCAGCGCGATCTCTACGAGAGCGTGCGCCTCGCGGTGCACGCGCGGGTGCGGGAGGAGATCGAGCAGCGCGGTCTCGCACGCAGCAACATCGCCATTCTGGAAGCCCTGCTGAAGCTGCGCCAGGTCTGCTGCGATCCGAGGCTCCTCAAGAACCTGGGCGAGCGGACGGCGCCGCCGAGCGCCAAGTTCGAGCTGTTGATGGAAATGCTCGGCAACATGGTGGAGACCGGTCGGCGGATCATCGTCTTCTCGCAGTTCGTCGAGATGCTGGGGCTGATCGAGGCCGGTCTCAGGAAACGCCATCTTCCCTTCGCGGTCCTCACCGGCCGTACCCGCGACCGCGAAGCCCCGGTGCTGCGTTTCCAGAAGGGCGAGGTGCCGATCTTCCTGATCAGCCTCAAGGCCGGCGGCACCGGTCTCACCCTGACGGCGGCGGACACCGTGATCCACTACGATCCCTGGTGGAATCCGGCGGTGGAGGCCCAGGCCACCGACCGTGCCCATCGCATCGGCCAGGACAAGACGGTCTTCGTCTACAAGCTCATCGCCAGCGGCACCGTCGAGGAGCGCATGGTGGAGCTCCAGCAACGCAAGAAGGCGCTGGTGGAAGGCGTGTTGAGCGGTGCCCGTACCGGCCTCACCTTCACCGAGGAGGACATCGAGACCCTGTTCGCGCCACTGCCCGAATAGGAGGCTGCGTCGGCGCCGCGCGGCCCGCCGCTCCCGGGACCCGTTGACCGGGCGGCGGCCGGTGCGCATCTGGAGGGCGGAGCCGCCGACGGGGCCGCCCTCGGGGGAGGAGGTGGCGATGGCATGCGCGGGGATGCCGGGTCGGAGCGATCGGGCTTCGTCGGAGGTACGGGCCCGGATCGGCACCTCCGGCTGGGCCTATCCCGACTGGCGGGAGGTCTTCTATCCGCGAGGTCTGCGGCCGGCCGAATGGCTGGCCTACTACGCCCGCGTCTTCGACACGGTGGAGGTCAACGCCAGCTTCTACCGGCTGCCGACGGAAAGGCTCGTCACCGGTTGGCTCGCACGCACGCCGCCGCATTTCCGCTTCGCCGTCAAGGCCTGGCGGGCGATCACCCACTTCCGTCGCCTCGAGGACTGCGCCGACCTGCTGGATCGGTTCTTCGCCCGCATCACCCTCTTCGGCGACCGGCTCGGTCCGGTCCTGTTCCAGCTGCCGCCCCGCTTTCCGGTCGACGCCGACCGCCTCGCCCGCTTCCTCGAACGGCTGCCCGCGGGGCAGCGCTACGCCTTCGAGTTCCGCGATCCGAGCTGGCACGTCGAGCCCGTCTACCGGACCCTGCGCGCGTTCGGCGCCGCCTTCTGTCCGTTCGATCTCGCGGGCCTCACGGGTCCGCGGGTGGTGACCGCCGGTTTCGTCTACGTGCGTCTCCACGGTCACCGGCATCGCTACCGGGGGGCCTATGGCGAGGCCCTGCTCGCCGACTGGGCCGCCTGGCTGCGCCGCCGGCTGGAGGAGCGTCGGGAGGCCTGGATCTATTTCGACAATACCGACGAGGCGGCCCATGCCGTCACCGACGCGATTCGTCTCGGACGCCTGCTCGGGACGTCGCCCCCGGAAAGCGCGCTGCCGTTAACCCTTCGGTAAGAGCCCCGAGCCTATGCTCCCGGGGTCGGCGGACGGCCCGCCCCCGGGGATCCTCGCCAACCGGGGTGCCGACGAGCCGGCTGCGCGATGCCCCTCCCACCGCTGTCTCGAGAGGTGACCGGTGTTGAGCCTGTTGGAGAAGAAGCCCCCCACGAGGTCGATCCGGCGGACGGTCACGCCGACCGGCAGGGAACGCCGGTTCCGCAGTCGCGATTTCATCCTCAGCAAGACCGACCTGAAGGGGCGTATCACCTACGCCAACGACGTCTTTCTCGCCATCTCCGGTTTCACGGAAAAGGAAGTGATGGGCGCGCCGCACAGCATCGTCCGCCACCCGGACATGCCGCGCTGCGTGTTCCAGTTCTTCTGGGAAACCATCGCATCCGGAAACGAGATCTTCGCCTACGTCGTCAACCTCTGCAAGAACGGCGACCACTACTGGGTGCTCGCCCACGTCACCCCCACCTTCGACGCCGACGGGCAGATCGTCGGCTACCACTCCAATCGCCGCTCGCCCGACCGCCGGGCAGTCGCGGAGATCAAGGAGATCTACGCGGAACTTCTGGCGATCGAAAACGGGCACCAGGACCGCAAGGCCGGGCTCGCCGCCTCGCGCTCGGCCCTCGACAAGATGCTGGCAGACAAGGGGTTGTCCTTCAATGAATTCGTCCTCTCCCTCTGAGAACGGAGCCGCCCGCGACCGTCGCGGCGAACGGCGTCGTCCCGCCGTTCCCCGTTTCGACGACTCCTCGCTCGGCCTCGCCGCGATCACGGCGACGATGGCCGCCCTGGTCGGCGGATTGCAGATACTGGGTGTCGGCGGGGAAGGTGTCGGCGGCTGGCTGGCCGCCGGGACCACGGCGCTCGCATCGCTCGCCGCGGCCCTCGCCTGGCGGGCGAGCAACCGCCTGCGCAAGATCGCCCGGGTCTGTGCCGCGGCCGCCCAGGGCGATCTGCAGCAGCGGGTCGTCTTCCTCGGCGACCGCGGACTGCTGCGCTCGCTCGCGCGCGACGTCAACCGCCTCTCCGACCTCGGAGACACCTTCGTGCGCGAACTGGGCCAGACCCTCGGCCATGTCGCCAACAACCAGTACTACCGGCGCATTCTGGTACAGGGGTTGTCGGGAGATTACGCGCGGTGGGCGGGCATCGCCAACGAGCAGATCACCCGCATCGCCGAGCGCAGCAAGAGCTTCCAGCAGCTGACGGGACAGTTCGAGGCCGAGGTGAAGAGCGTCGCCGACGATGTCGGCACCACCGCCGAGCGCCTCGGCGGCATCGCCCACGAGGTCGGACAGGCGGCCGAGGAAAGTGCCGGCAACGTGCAGAACGTGGCCGCCGCGGTGGAGCAGCTCACCGCTTCGGTGCAGGACATCGCCGGCAACGCGACGCTGTCGGCGGACGTGGTGCGCTCGGCGGCGGCGGAGGCCGAGCAGTCGCGGGAGGCGGCGGCCCGTCTCACCGAGACCGCCGAGCAGATCGCTTCGGTGGTGGAGACCATCCGCGACATCGCCGAGCAGACCAACCTGCTGGCCCTCAACGCCACCATCGAGGCGGCCCACGCCGGCGAGGCGGGCAAGGGCTTCGCGGTGGTGGCGGGCGAGGTCAAGACCCTGGCCGGGCAGACCGGCAAGGCGACCGAGACCATCCGGCGCCGGGCCGAGGACATGCGCCAGGTCATCGGCGACGTGACGGCGGTTCTCGGTCGCATCGCCGCCAGGGTGGGTGAGGCGGACACCGCGGCCTCCTCCATCGCCTCGGCCGTGGAGCAGCAGGCGGCGGTGGTGCAGGACATCGCCCGGCGCATGGACGAGGTGTCGCGCGCGGTGGGTACCGTGACGGCCGCCGTCGGCTCGATCGAAGGCGTCTCCGAGGACAAGACCCTGGCGGCCGCGGTAGCCGACCTCGACACCCGGGCCAAGGCCCTGCGCGAGCAGATCGACGGCTTCCTGCAGGCGGCCCGTCAGGTGGCCTGACCGCAATCGCCGAGTTGGTGGGTGACGCGGCGGCTTCCGTTCGGGAAGCCGCCGCGAACCGTCCGCGGGACCGCCGCCGTCCGGCGGCCCCCCTCACGAAGGGGCGCCACGGGCCTCGCCCGGGCGGCGTCTCCGCGTACCCGCCGGGCGTCCGATAGATCGGGCCAGCCGGGACCGTCGGGCCGGTTCCGGCGCCTCAGCCGCCGCCCCCCACGGTCCGGTCCGTGCTCCGCCGGGCGGCGAAGAAGCGGCGCAGCAGCGCCGCACTCTCGCGCTCGCCGATGCCGCCGTAGACCTCCGGCCGGTGATGGCAGGCGGGACTGTGGAAGATCCGTGGGCCGTGATCGACGCCACCGCATTTCTCGTCCTCGGCGCCGTAGTAGAGACGTCGCAGGCGGGCGAGGCCGATGGCGTAGGCGCACATCGGGCAGGGCTCGAGGGTGACGTAGATGTCGCAGCCCGAAAGGCGGGGCGCTCCCAGTCGCGCCGCCGCCGCGCGGATCGCCAGCAGTTCGGCATGGGCGGTCGGATCCTGCCGCGCCTCCACGGCGTTGCCGCAGGCGGCGAGAAGCCGACCGCCTCCGTCGACGATCACCGCCCCCACCGGCACCTCGCCCCGTGCCGCCGCCGCCCTGGCCTCCGCCAGGGCCCGCGCCATCGGCGAGCGGCGCGGGCTCACGAGCCGAAGGCCGGTCGATCGGCGAAGGTGACGACGAAGCTCGCCGCCGCCGCCGGCGGATCGACCAGTCGCGCGTCGAAACGTGCCGTCGCCCCCGGAGGGAGGCGACGCCGGGGGGGATCGAACAGACCGAAATCCAGCTCCCGCCCTTCGGCATCGAGCAGGGCCACCCGGAGCGGCGGCAGGATCCGTTCCTCGCGGGTCGGATTGACGATCTCCCCCGTCACCCGGAGGATCGTGATGCCGCGTTCCTCGATCCGCTCCGAACCGAGATCACGCAGTTCGAGCTCCAGCGACATGGTGACCGGCAGGCCGAGCTGGCGATAGAGAGTGGCGGTCTGCGGCCAGGCGGCGACGATCTCGTTGCGTCCGAGCAACACCCCGGCGAGCAGCAGCACTACCAGCACCACCAGCAACCAGCCGACGATGGCGAGGGTGGCGGGGCGCCCGCGAGCCCCGGTCGGAGTCGCGGCGCCGGTCTCCGGCGGGCGTTCGATCGGCGAGTTATCCGGCAGCGGCGGCGGCTCCGGCTCGCCGGCCGGTGGCTCCGCGAACCAGCGATGCCCGCATTGCGAGCAGCGGACCATCTTGCCCCTGGGAGCCAGCGCCTCGGGATCGATCCTGAACCGTGTCTGGCAGTTCGGACAGGTGATGATCATCGATGCCGGAGGTCCTCGACCGGGCAGCGCGGATATCTCGCGGAAGTTGATAGAACCCTGGACGACCAAACCGTTTTGTGCAAGTGTATCCGCACTCTCGCCATTGTCGAGGTTCCCCTTGGCACCGCAAGAGAGGGTCGTTCTCCGTCTGCGGTCGGTCAGCATGCGCTACGCTGCTGGTGCCGAGGTTCTGCACGATATCGACCTGACGCTCAAGGCGGGGAGCTTCCGTTTCCTGGTCGGCCCCAGCGGTGCCGGGAAGACTTCGCTGCTGCGGGTGATCGGCCTGTCGGTGCCCATCTCCAGAGGGTCGATCACCCTGTTCGGTCGTGACGTCGCCGGTCTCGATCCCGGCCAGCTCGCGCGGCTGCGTCGCCGCATCGGCATCGTCTTCCAGGACTTCCGCCTCCTCGACCACCTCACGGCCTTCGACAACGTGGCCCTGCCGCTGCGGATCAACGGGGTGTCGGAAGACGCGGTTTCCCGGCTGGTGTCGGAACTGCTCGCATGGATGGGCCTCGAGACGCTCGCTCCGCTGCCGCCGCCCGAACTCTCCATCGGCGAGCGACAGCTCGTCGCCGTCGCCCGGGCGGTGATCACCCGACCCGATCTGCTGCTCGCGGACGAACCGCTGAGCAATGTGGACACCCAGCGGGCGGAACGGCTGATGTACCTGTTCACCGAGCTCCACCGCCGGGGTACCGCGGTCCTGCTCGCCACCCACAGCAACGAGCTGCTGCAGCGCCACCGCTTTCCCATCCTGGAGATGGTCGCGGGACGCCTCAGGAGCGGCTCTCTCTCCTCTCCGCTGGCGGCGGTGGACTGAAGGCGGGCGGATGGGGGAGGTCGAGCTCGATCTGCCGCTGGCCGGACAGGGTGTCGGCCGCTTCACCCAGTGGATCGTCGCGGCCGCCACTAGTCTCGCGGTGCTGGCGCTGGCGGTGGCGGCGGTCGCCGATGCGACCTTGCGCGAGATGGCGCGACAGCCGGCGGTCCTGACGGTGGCCCTGCCCGCCGGCGCCGGACCCGCCGAGGTGGCGGCGGTGGTGACGCTGCTCGAGAAGAGCCGGGGCGTGGCCTTCGCCGAGCCGGTCGACGAGGAGGAACTGGCGCAGCTCGTCGAACCTTGGCTGGGCGATGCCGGGGCGGGACGCGGGCTGGCGATTCCGCCGTTGATCGACGTCACGTTCGAGCCCGGCTTCTCGCCGGACGTCGAAGCCCTGTCGGCGGCCCTGCGACGCCTCCAGCCGGAGGTGGTGGTGGAGCGGAACGAGCCCGCCGACCCGCGTCCCGCGGAAGCGATCCGCAACCTGCGGGCCCTCGCCGCCCTGGCCTCGGTGCTGTTCGTCGGCTTCGGCGTCGCGGGCGTCGCGGCGGTCACCCACCTCAGTCTGCGGAACTACGCCGAGACTGTCGATCTCCTGCAGCAGATGGGGGCCGCCCATCGCTACGTGGCGCGGCAGTTCGAGGACCATGCGGTGCGTTGCGGCCTGCGCGGCGGCCTGTTCGGCTTCGTTCTCGCCGCCGTCATCCTGCTGGCTGCCATCGAGGCGGGCACGGCCTTCGGGCTCGGCCTGTTCCCCGGCCGGGGGCTGCGTCCCGTCGACTGGGTACTGCTGGCGGTGGTGCCGGTGATCACGGTCCTTCTGACCGCGCTCGCGGCCCGTCTCGTCGCCGGTCGCGGGCTCTCCCGAGCGGCTTAACTCTTGCCATCGTCCCGGACGCGGGGCTTTGGTGGCCTCCGCGGAGCGCTTCGGGAGGAGCCAGCGCATGCGGGTACGACCCGGTCAGCGGCTGCGGGCCGGCCTCTTCAACCTGGGCTTCTATCTGTGGACTGCCGGGCTGGCGGTGGCGGTGCTGCCGGCCGCCCCGTTCATGGGGGCACCGGCGATGCGCGCCTATGCCCGTTTCTGGCTGCGCGGTACCCAGGCCATGCTGCGGCACATCGTCGGCCTCGACCACGAGGTCCGGGGGCTCGAGCGGCTGCCGCCGGGCCCGGTGATCATCGCCAGCAAGCATCAGTCGGCCTGGGAGACCCTGTTCTTCCATCTGGTGCGCCCGGAGCTGGTGATCGCGCTCAAGGAGGAGCTGACCCGCATCCCGCTCTTCGGCTGGTACCTGACGATCGCCGGCAGCATCCGCATCGACCGGCGGGGGGGCGGCCGGGCGCTGCGCTCGCTGCTCGAGGGGGCCAGACGGGCGGTGGAACGGGGCGAGAGCGTGCTGATCTTTCCCGAGGGCACCCGCAGGCCGCCGGGCGCGCCGCCCGCCTACAAGCCCGGTGTGGCCGCCCTCTACGCGGCGCTGGGCGTCCCCTGCGTGCCGGTGGCGCTCAATTCGGGCCTCTACTGGGGGCGACGCAGCTTTCTCAAGCATCCCGGGCGGATCGTGGTCGAGTTCCTGGAACCGATCCCGCCGGGCCTGCCGCGAGCGACCTTCGTGCGCCTCCTCGAGGCACGCATCGAGACCGCCACCGCGCGCCTCCTCGCCGAGGCCGGCGGGAAGAGGGCGGAGGTCTCAGCCGCCGCGACCGCGGGCGGTGCTCACGAGGAGCCGCGGTCGTGATTCGTCGCGGGCGCTCGCGGAGGGCCGCGTTTCGCCGCCGCGCGCGCCCCGCTGCCGGGTGGCGAGCCACCGTTCGAACTCGGCCGGCGGCAGCGGCGCGGAGAACAGGAAACCTTGCAGGCTGGTGCAGCCCATTCCGGCCAGCAGCTCCGCCTGTTCGTGCGTCTCCACCCCTTCGGCGACGATCTCGAGGCCGAGGGTACGGCCGATGCCGACGATGGCTTCGACGAGCCCCCGCACGTCGCTCTTCCGGACCATTTCGTTCACGAAGGAGCGGTCGATCTTGATGGTGCTGACATCGAGATCCTTGAGCCGGGTCAGACAGCTGTAGCCGGTGCCGAAGTCGTCGATGGCGATGCGGACCCCGAGCGCCCGCAGTTCGGCCAGCGCCCGCATCGCCCTGTCGGTGTCGAGGACGGCGCTCTCGGTGATCTCGATCTCGATCTTGTCGGGCGCGATGCGCTCGCGGCTCAGCAGCTCCCCGAGCTCCGCCACCAGACCCTTGTGGCGCAGGGCGAGGGGCGAAAGGTTGACCGCGATGTGCGGCACACGGTCGCCGAGGTGGCGCAGGGCGTCGCAGGCGAGCCGGAAGCATTCGAGGGTGAAGGGAACGAGGAGATCGGAATCCTCGACCAATGGCAGGAAGGAGCCGGGGCCGAGCAGGCCGTACTCGGGGTGCTCCCAACGGGCCAGCGCCTCGACTCCCGCGAGCCTGCCGTCGACCGCGTCGATCTGGGGCTGCAGACGGACCCGGAACTGCCCGCTCCTGAGGGCATCGTGCAGCTCCCTCTCGAGTCGGGTACGCTCGCAGAATTCGGCGTGGACCTCGCGGTCGAAGATGCAGAGGGCGGCCCCCGGTCGGCTCTTCGCCCGGCGCAGGGCGAGGCCGGCGAAGGTCTGCAGTTCGCGGGCCGAGCAGGCGTCCTCGGGATAGATGGCGAGGCCGAGGCTGGCGTTCAGATAGAGCTCGTGACCGTCGATCCGGAACGCCCGTTCGAACTCCGCGAGCAGACGCTGTGCGGCCTCGCGGGCGGTCTCCGCCGACTGCACCTCGCGCAGCAGCACGCCGAACTCGTCGCCGCCGAGGCGGGCGATCAGGTCGCGCGACCGCAGGCGCCCGGCGAGCCGCGCGGCGATCTGTTCCAGCACCGCGTCTCCCACCGCCTGACCCAGCGCCTCGTTGATGCGTCCGAAGCCGTCGACGTCGATCAGCAGCAGCCCGACCCCGTGCCCCTCCCGCCCGGCGGCGGAAACGGTGGTCACCAGCTCCTTCTGGAAAAGGGCGCGGTTGGCGAGGCCGGTGAGCAGATCGTGATGGGCGAGGCGGTCGACGGTCGCGATCGCCCGAGCGAGCTCGGTGACGTCGTTGACGCAGACGATCCGTCCGCGGTTCTCCCCCCAAGCGCCCACGAGCGGGGCTCCGGTCACCATCAGCTCCCGCTCCTCGCCGTCGATGCGACCGACGACCCGGTCGCGCGGGCCGTCCGGATCACCGTCGCAGTCGGCGAGCAGGGCCGACAGGCGGTCGGCGATGACTTCGTCCTCCGCCGCCCCCAGCATGCGGCGCAGTTCGGGGTTGGCGTACAGCAGCCCGCCGTCGGGGGCGAGCCGAGCGATGCCGAGCGGTGCCTGTTCGGCGAGGGTGCGGAAGCTGCGCTCGGCTTCCGCCGACCGTGCCCAAGCCTCCCGGGCGCCGTCCCGCTCGCGGCGCAGCAGGCGCGCCAGACGGGCATTGTCCTTCTCGAGGCGCACAAGCCGCAGGAAGGCCTTCTGCTGCCAATAGCCGGCACTCGCCAGCAGCAGGAAATAGAGGGGTACGAGGGCCGCAAGTTTCAGCGAGCCGGGACCGTCCGCGGTGGCGAAGGAAAAGGCGAGCGCGGCGACGATCGGCAGATCGTGGGCGAGAGCGGTGGGCAGATGGGGAGTCGACAGAATCATCGCCGCCGCCATCACGCCGCCGATCATGAAGATCACGAAGGGGCCGGTGTCGAAGGTGGTGACGTCCGGCATGTGCAGCACCAGTACCGACCAGACGAGGCCGGTCAGCGCCGAGCCGAAGGACAGCAGGGCGAAGCCCGGACCTGGCCGGGCCCGTTCGAGGGCGAACCGGCGGGCTGCGCTGGCGAGTCCCAGCTTGGCGATGAGCGCCATGGCCAGGGCGGCGCTCCACAGCACGAGATGGCGCGGGGGCAGCACGCCGGACAGCAGCCAGACCAGGATCGCGGCGTTGACGGTGCTCGCGACCACCGCCGCCGGCACCATGGAGACCAGGACCGCGAGCTGCTCCTGGGCCGTGGCGGTGGCACCTTCACCGCCCCCCTTCGCCCCGGCACGTGTCGGATCTCGGGTGTCAAGTTCGGGTGCGACCACCGTGTTCTCTTCGGGCTGGAGGCGTTGCGGAGCGGCCCGCGAGCCGCCGGTTTCGACGACGCACCCTAACCGCGATTCCTTAATGACTTATTACTGCGCCGTTTTTTCGGAGAAGGGCGCGTCCTTCGCCCGGCCCCCCCGGTGGCGGCAAACCGCCGCACCGGACTGTCCCCGGAGGTCGCTGGCAGGCCAAGAATGGCGAAGACGGTGCCGGCGCACCATCTGCCCCCGCATCGGGGATGGCACGGGCAAGCGAGGAGGCGGAGGTGAAACTGGCGATCATCGGCGATGCCACGGGGATCGCGGACCGTGCGGCGGATGCCGGCCTCGAGGTCCTCTGCTTCGCGACCTCGGAGGGGGAGGGTGAGGCCCTCGAGGGTCGCGGACACCGCCTCCTCGAGGCCTGGACCGATTTCTCGGAGGCCCTGGAAGCGCCCCGGATCTATCTGCTCGACCTGCCCCTCGGTGAACGGCTGGACGCCGTGATCGACGAGGGTTCGGCCGTCATGGAACCCGGCGACGTGCTGGTCGATCCCGGGGGAAGCTGGTGGTGCGACACCTTGCGGCGCTATCGGCGGCTGCGCCACCGGGCGCTCTATTTCGTCGACGTGGCGCTGTTCGGCGAGGGCGAGGCCGCGCTCCTGCTCGCCAGCGGCGACCCCTCGGGCGTCGATATCGCCTTGCCGGCACTGCGGAAACTGATCGCCCCGGGCCGCGCCCAGGCCTTCGGTTCGGCCGGTGCCGCCCATTACGCGCGGATGGTGGGCGACGGCGTCGCCACCGCCCTGGCGCAGGCCCACAGCGAGGCCGTGCAGCTCATGGAGGCCTGGCCGGGGGAGGCCGATCTGGAGGTGGTCCGCTCGCTGTGGCCGTTCGAGGACATGCCGCCCGCTCCCCGCGACAGCTGGCTTCTGGACGATGCCGTCCGCCTCGAGGCGGCGGTGCCGCTGCTGGCCCAGGCCGTGATGCTGCGCCTGGCGGAGCGGCTGGACGCGCACAGCTCCGAGCCGCCGGCGCCGCGTGTGGGCGGCTTCGGCCTGCCGGAGGACATTCGCTGAGCGGCCGCGCGCGAAGCAGGGGAGGAAGGGCATGGAACGGGTGAAGCTCGGCGCCTCGGGACTCTGGGTGAGCCCCCTGTGCCTCGGCACGATGATGTTCGGGGGCAGGACCGACGAGGAGGAAGCGGGACGCATCCTCGCGCTCGCGGCGTCGGCCGGGATCAACTTCGTCGATACCGCCGACGTCTACAACGACGGACGGTCGGAGGAGATCGTCGGGCGGGCCCTCGCCGGCGAGCGGCGGCACTGGATCCTGGCCACCAAGGTGGGCAACGCGATGGGGGACGACCGGAACATGCGGGGGCTCTCCCGCCGCTGGGTGCTGGCCGCCTGCGAGGCCAGCCTGCGCCGCCTCGGCACCGACTGGATCGACATCTACTATCTCCATCGCGAGGATTCGTCGACGCCGCTCGAGGAGACCCTGAGCGCCATCGCCGACCTCCTGCGGGCGGGCCACATCCGCTATTTCGGGCTGTCCAACTTCCGCGCCTGGCGGATCGCCGAGATCGTCCGGCTGTGCGATCGTGCGGGGATGCCGCGACCCGTCGTCCTGCAGCCCTACTACAACCTCCTCAACCGCCAGCCCGAGGTGGAGCTCCTGCCCTGCTGCGCCTTCTACGGCCTCGGCGTGGTGCCCTACAGTCCGATCGCGAGGGGTGTCCTGAGCGGCAAGTACGACCCCGACGCGCCGCCACCACCCGACAGCAGGGCCGGGCGTGGCGACCGTCGCATGCTGGAGACGGAATGGCGGCGGGAAAGCCTCGTCATCGCCGCCAGGATCAAGGAGCATGCGGCCGCCCGCGGCATCACCCCGAGCCAGTTCGCGGTCGCCTGGCTGCTGGCCAACCGGATCGTCACCGCGCCGGTCGTCGGACCTCGCACCGTGGAGCAAATGCGCGATTACCTGGGAGCGCTCGCCTACCGCTTCACGGCCGACGACGAGGCCTTCGTCGACGGGCTCGTGCCGGTGGGCCATCCTTCCACCCACGGCTACAACGACCCGCAATATCCGGTGGAAGGACGGCAACCGCGCTTCGGCGACGTCCGATAGTGAGAGGCGGCCTCAGGAGGCCTTGTCCGGCTCCTTCAGGAGATCCTCCACCCGCCACAGCAGACGCTTGGCGAGATAGGGCGAGACCTTGAAGACCCGCCCCTCGAGCCGTTCCTGCAGCGCGGCCACGCGCTCCGCCACCGGCCGGGGCTCCTCCTTCGCGGCCGCTTCGTCGTCGGCCCGTGCCTCGCCCTCGGCGTCCTCCGCGGCCTTCGGGCGCTCGCGGGGCGCCACTTCGCGGGCGGTGAAGGCGATCCAGTACTCGGCATCGTCCCCCTCGCCGAAGACCCCCACCCGGGCCTCCACCTGCAGCCCGTCGAAGGCCGTGAAACGGGCGATCGGTGCATCTTCGGGAAGAGGCTTTTCCTCGGCGGCCGCGAGGTCGAGCATGGTGATGTTGCCGAGGGTGCCCGCCAGCAGCGAAGGTTTGGAGGCGTCCGGTTCGCGGCCCTCCGGAACCTCGGCCAAGGCGAAGGCATCGTTGTCTGAACCGGTCCGTTCGATCCGGACCTCGTCTGGCGAGTCGGGCCGCAGTACCACTTCGGCCACGTCCTTGCGGGGCAGGCTCAGGATGGTGCGGTCGAACCAGTCGAGAGGTTCCTCGGGAACGTCGAGCGCCCGGTCAGCGAGCCAGGCCTGCGTCTCCTCCGCGAGGCGGACGTAGCTGCCCGACTTGCCGGGTCCGTAGAGGCTGAACTTGCGCTTGCCGATCACCACCTTCGCGAGGACGTTGCCGTCGGCGTCGGCGAGGGTGATCTCGCGCGATTTCGCCCCTTCGGTATCCGGCGATTCGAGCTCGAGGCGGGCGAGCCGTTCGGGATCCGAGGTCTTGGCCTCGACGAGCCGCATCTGGGCGAGCCCCAGCACCAGTTCGCGCACCTTGTCGAGCTCGACCGGATAGCCCTGCTTCTCCTCGAGGACCCAGCCGTTCTCGGCACGACGTGCGGTCATCGTGGTGCCACCCACGCGTACGGTGATCCGCGCGACGTCACCCACCCGCGCCGCCAGCTCGGGCAGGAAGGGTCGGTCGAGGCGGGTCTGCGCCACCGGCAGGTCGCGGTTGGCGACGGCGTAGGCGGCGAGGCCGAGGCTCACGATGGTGGCGACCGCGAGAGCCAGGAGACCTTTGGGGGACATGGCCACAACCTCCTTTCCGTCGGATCAGGCGCCGGTCGTGACCTTGCGCCGGTAGCGCGCCCGGCGCACCAGCGCGAGGCCGATCGCCACCAGCCCCACCACGAGCGGGACCGCGCCGATGTTGGCGAAGCGGATGCGGGCCTTCAGGGTCTCGATGTCACGCCGCAGCGCCCGCTGCACCTCCCGCAGTTCCGCCCGGGTCTCCAGGATCTGGCTGCGGAAGTTCTCGATCTCCTGCTGCTGTTTCTCGCTCAGCACCGCACCGGCGTCGTCGGACACCTGAAGCTTGCGGAGCTTGTCCTTGAGCTCGGACAGACGGTCGAGGAGCTCCTGTTCCTTGGCGCGGTAACGACGCTCGGCCTCCCGGCGGATGGCGATGATGCGGGTGAAGGGCCGCAGCGCCACGTCGCGCCCGCGGAGCGCCATCAGGACATCGCTGCCGGCCAGGAAGTCGAGGGCGTTGGCCACGAAGTCGGCGTTGCTCGCGAGCGGCAGCATCACCTCCTGCCCGAGCACGCTCTGCCGCGCGAGCCAGCTCCGGTCGTCGAGAATGTCGGTATCGGCGACCACGATCACGCTCACGGGCTCTGCCGCCTCGCGGCGATGCTCGCCGGAGCTGTCGGCGCCTTCGGGCGGACCGTCCGGGAAGGCGGAGGGGAACCGGCCCTCGACGACCGCCGCCATGTAGAGGGCCTTGTTGCCCGGCTTGTAGTCGCGCAGCAGCTTGAGGGGATCGGGAAACAGCCGTACCTCCTCGGCATCGATCGCCATCGCCTGCGGCGAGGAGATGAGCAGGGGCACGAGGTCGACCTCCGCCCCCTCCTTCTTCTCGATGTAACCGGCGGACGCGAGGTTGACGCGTTCGAGCTCGGCGGTGATCGGCTGGTCGGGATTGAGGTGCGACCGGTCGAGGGAGAGCCAGGCCAGATAGTCCACGATCTGCTGGCGCTGTCCCGTGGGGAACTGCACCTGTCGGGCGGCGCTCGGATCCGCCACCACCTTGTCCTTGGCGAAGGTGATCCCCCAGGCGTCGAACAGCTTGTCGAGGCTCGAGAACGTCGGCTCCATGCCCGGCTGGCGCTGCCTCATGGCCGCCGCTTCCGAATGCGGATCGACGAACACCAGCGCCTTGCCACCGCCCAGCACGAACTGGTCGATGGCATAGAGGGTCCGGTCGGAAAGCTGCTTGGGATGGGCGATCAGCAGCAGGTCGATGTCCTCGTCGAAGCTGCCGATGTCGCCGCCCAGATAGCGCAGCTCGAACTGCTGCCCGAGCTGGCTGTAGACCTGCCACGGTTTGTACTGGAGCATCGGATCGCCGTTCATCGGCAGTCCGGTGATGAGGCCCACCACCGGCTTGTCCGGGTAGGCGAGATTGTAGGTGAGGCGCGTGAGGTCGAACTCGAGGAAACGCTCGCGCTCGGGGGAGAGCACGGCGATCACATCGCTGTCGTCGGTGCTGTTGGTGCCGGCGATGCCGAAGTAGCCGGTGGTACCGTCACCGAGGCTGATGGGCTGCAGACCGAAGCCCACCGCCCGATCCTCCTCTTCGGAGTAGGGCTCGGGGTCGATGTAGCGGACGGTGATCTTGCCGTTGGCGGCCTCGGCGTAGGCCTTGAGGAAGTCGTGCACCCGGTCGGCGTAGGAGGCGAGGAAGGGGTTGGCCTCGCGGATGCCCGACGAGACGTAGAGGCGCAGTTCCACCGGCTCCTCGAGCCGGCCCAGCAGCTCTAGCGTGCCCTCGGACAGGGTGAACTGCTTGTCTTCCGTGAGATCGATCCGCAGCGGGCGCAGAACGAGTGCCCCGAAGGTGTTGAGCGAGAACAGGAGGACGAGGGCCAGCACCACCCCGGCGATGGCGAGGCCGCGTCGATCGAACGCTTTTCCGGACATGGACGCCATCCCCTCACGAAGCCTTCTTGAGCTCGGCCAGGAGCGCGTTGACGACGAGCGAGACGACGATCACCGAACCGAAGAACAGCACCGTCGACAGGCTCACCACACCCTTGGTGAGCTGGGTGAAATGGCTGACGAAGCTGAAGGAGGCGACGATCTCGACGAGCTGCGGCGGCGCCACGGCCCTGAGCGGCGATACCACGAGGTCGACGCCGGTCATGAGGAAAAAGAAACAGGCGGCGGCCGCCAGCACGAAGGCGATCACCTGGTTCTTGGTCAATGCCGACATGGCGGCGCCGATGGCGAGGAAGGCGCCCGCCATCACCCAGCTCCCCAGATAGCCGGCGAGAATGACGCCGTTGTCGGGATCGCCCAGGTAGTTGACCGTGATCCACACCGGGAAGGTGAGGGCGAGCGCGATGCCGGCGAACAGCCAGGAGGCCAGGAACTTCGCCACCACCACCTGGCTCATGGTCACCGGCAGGGTCATCAGGAGCTCGATGGTGCCGGTACGGCGCTCCTCGGCCCACAGACGCATGGCGAGCGCCGGCATGAGGAAGAGATAGAGCCAGGGGTGGAAGACGAAGAAGGATTCGAGATCCGCCTGACCGCGCTCGAAGAAGCCTCCGATGTAGAAGGTGAAACCGCCGGCCAGCGCCAGGAAGAGGAGGATGAAGAGATAGGCGAGCGGGGTGGCGAAATAGGCCGCCAGCTCCCGTTTCATGATGGTGGTCACGGCGCGCATTGTTCGTTCTTCCGTGCTTCAGGAGACGGTGGTGAGCTGGCGGAACACCTCCTCAAGGCGCCCCCGCTCGATGCTCGCTCCGTGGATCGTGAGACCCCGTTCCCGGGCCAGTGCCAGGACCTCGGGGGCGATGTCGGTGCCGTTGGCGGGCGCCACCAGGAACTCGACCACCCCGTCGACCTCACCGGTGCGCCGCACCTCGCGGACCCGGTTCAGGCCCGCCACCAGCTGTTCGAAGCCGTCCGCCCCCTCGCGGTCCACGCTCAGGCGCAGAGCATTGTGCCAGGGCGACCGGCGCCGCAGCGCCTCGGGGGTCTCGTCGGCGATCACCCGACCCCGGGCGATGATGATGGCGCGGGTACAGACCGCGTCCACCTCCTCCAGGATGTGGGTGGAGACGATGATCGCCTTGTCGGGCGCCATCTCCGCGATGAGTTTCCTGACCTCGAACTTCTGGTTGGGATCGAGCCCGTCCGTGGGCTCGTCGAGGATCAGCACCGGCGGATCGTGGAGGATCGCCTGGGCGAGGCCGACGCGCCGCCTGTAGCCCTTGGACAGGGTCTCGATGGGCTGATGGAGCACCTGTTCGAGACCCGTGCGCGCCACTGCCTCGCCGATGCGCCGCCGTTTCTCGTCTCCCGCGAGCCCGCGCATGTCGGCGATGAAGTTCAGGAACGATCTCACCGCCATGTCGCCGTAGAGCGGTGCCCCTTCGGGCAGATAACCGAGGTGGCGCTTGGCCGCCACGGGCCGGGTGACGACGTCGTGGCCGAGGATCTTCGCGCTGCCCGCGCTCGGTGCCACGAAGCCGGTGAGCATCCGCATGGTCGTCGTCTTGCCGGCGCCGTTGGGACCGAGGAACCCGACCACCTCGCCGCGGCCGACGGTGAAACTCACCCGATCGACGGCCACCAGCGGCCCGAACCGCTTCGTGAGACCGTCGAGCGAAACCATCTCCTGCACGGCCCTTCCTCCGCACAAGCTGCCGACGCATCGGGGTTCGGGGAGACCCGGGGTCTCCGGCCGCCGGCCGCGGCTCCTCCCCAGCCACCTCATCCGCTTTCCGGCGAAACCGTGTCGTCAAGATAATCGCCGCCGGAAGTTCGACAAGAGGAGCCGCCCCTTCGGCCCGTTCGCCCCACGGGTGACGTATATCACAGCATCGTCCGGCCGGGCCGCGTACAAGGCGTGCGTCCCCTTGGTCTCCCTCCCCCCAGCGGACCAAGTCGGACCTGCGTGAAAGCCCCCTGAAACCGCCGTGCCTCCCCTGGGCCGGCGGTTTCTTTTCGCACCCTCGCCGGTTCCCGGTGCTTGGTTCGGGGCTCCCGTCGCGCTATGGGGGGGCGGACCCGCCTCGGGTCGATCGTCACGGGGGAGCGACGTTCATGGACGACGTGCTGCAGTGTGATCTCTTCATCGGGGGCGAGTGGCGGCCGGCCGCCGAGGGTCGTCGCATGGAGGTGGTGGATCCGGCCACCGAGGATGTGGTGACGCGTATCGCGCAGGCCGGTCGCGAGGACACGCGGGCGGCGATCGAGGCCGCCGCCGCGGCCCTGCCGGCCTGGCGTCGGGTGCCGCCCTGGGAACGCTCGGCCATTCTCCGGCGCGCCGCCGGTCTTCTCGCCGAGCGGGCGGAGGCGGTGGCGCGACGGCTCACCCTCGAGGTCGGCAAGCCCATCGCCCAGGCGCGGGCGGAGATCGCCTCCACCGTCGAATGCATCGACTGGTACGCCGACGAAGCGCGTCGCCTGTACGGCGAGACCCTGGCCGGCCGCACGCCCGGCCAGCGCTTCTTCGTCTCCTACGAGCCGGTGGGGGTGGTCGCCGCCTTCACCGCCTGGAACTTCCCGGTGGTCCTGCAGGCGCGCAAGATCGCGCCGGCGCTGGCCGCCGGCTGCACGGTGGTGGCCCGTCCCGCCGAGGAGGGCACCGGCGCCGTCACCGAGATGATCCGCTGCTTCGTCGAGGCCGGCGTGCCGGCGGGGGTGCTCAATCTGCTGACCGGTCTGCCGCAGGAGATCTCCGAAACCGTGATGGATTCGGATATCGTGCGCAAGGTGTCCTTCACCGGCTCCATACCGGTCGGGCAGCATCTGATCCGCCGCTCGGCGGATACCGTCAAGCGGCTGTCGATGGAGCTCGGCGGCCACGCCCCGGTGATCGTCCACGAGGACGTCGACGTCGAAGCGGTGGCCGCCGCCTCGGCCCTCGGCAAGTGCCGCAACGCCGGTCAGGTCTGCGTCTCGCCCACCCGCTTCTTCGTCCATCGGCGCATCAAGGACGCCTTCGTCGAGCATTTCGTGGCCGCCACCCGCAGGCTCAGGCTCGGTCACGGCCTCGATCCGGAGACCGACGTCGGGCCGCTCATCAACCGGCGCCGCCTCGAATTCGTCGAGAAGATGGTCGAGGACACCCTCGCCGACGGTGGACGGCTGCTCCTCGGCGGCCGCCGGCCGGCCGATCTCAACCGCGGCTTCTTCTTCGAGCCCACGGTGTTCGACGAGGTGCCGGACGATGCCCGTGCGATGCGCGAGGAACCCTTCGGGCCGATCGCCCTGCTCACGAGTTTCGAGGACTTCGACGAGGTGATCGCGCGGGCCAACGCGCTGCCCTACGGCCTCGCCGCCTACACCTTCACGCGGTCCATGAACACCGCCCAGAAGACCATCGACGCCCTCGAGGTGGGCATCGTCGGCGTCAACAGCTACGTGGCGGCGACCACCGAAATGCCCTTCGGCGGCGTCAAGCATTCGGGTTTCGGTCGCGAGAACGGCAGGCACGGCATCCAGGACTATCTCAACGTCAAGTTCGCCAACGTGGTGATGTAGGGGTACGCGCTCAGGGGGCGTGGCCGCAGAGACGCGCGCGGGCCGCGCGGTATTCCCGCTCCAGCCGCGCCACGAGCGCGGCCACCGGCGGCACGTCCTCGATCGCCGCCACCCCCTGACCCGCGGACCAGATGTCCCGCCAGGCGCGGACCTCGCCGCGCTCGAGCTCGGCCGCGAGATCGCTCTGCCCGCCGGCCGCGGGATCGATGCCGGCGGCTTCGAGGCTCTGGCGCAGGAAGCTGCCGGCGATCCCGGAGACCGCGCTCGTGTAGACGATGTCGCCGGCTCCCGCCTCGCAGATCATCCGCTTGTAGGCGTCCGGCGCGCGGCTCTCCCGGGTGGCGACGAAACGGGTGCCCATGTAGGCGAGATCGGCGCCCATCGCGCGGGCGGCCAGGATGTCGGCGCCGGTGGAGAGGGCGCCGGCGAGGACCAGGGTGCCGGAGAAGAGGCGACGCGCTTCGGCCAGGAAGGCGAAGGGGTTGAGGGTGCCGGCATGGCCGCCGGCGCCGCCGCAGACGAGCACCAGGCCGTCGACCCCCGCCTCCGCCGCCTTCTCCGCATGGCGGCGGTTGATGACGTCGTGGAAGACGAGGCCGCCGTAGGCGTGGATCTCCCGTACGAGATCGGGCACCGCGCCGAGGGAGGTGATCACCACCGGCACCCGGTGATCGACGCACAGCCGGAGATCCGCCTCGAGACGCCGGTTGCTGCGGTGGACGATGAGATTGACGCCGAACGGAGCGGCCCGTGGCTCGTCGGCGAGCGCCTCCTCGATCTGCACCAGCCACTCCGCGAACCCCTCGCTGCTGCGGCGGTTGAGGGCCGGGAAGGTGCCGAGGATGCCGCTGCGGCAGGCGGCGATCACAAGCTCCGGTCCGGAAACGAGGAACATGGGCGCGCAGACCAGCGGCAGTCCGAGGCGCCCCTCGAGCGACGACGGCAGAGCCATGCTTCTCCCCCGAGACGGCCGGGCGCGAGCTTGCATCGCTCCCGGTGGGCTGACAAGGTGGTGGGCGCGTCAGAGGCCGGCGGCCGGGGCGCGTTCTCGTCCGGCCCCCGGGAACGGTATCTGCGGAGCGGCTCGTCATGGCGCGGTCCACACTTCCCTCCCTCGGAGGGCGGCTCGATCAGATCGCCGGCTTCGTCGTCGTCCTGCTGCTGCTGATCGGTTCCGTCGTCGTCCTGCGTCCCTTCTTCTCGCCCCTTCTCTGGGCCATGGTGCTCACCGTCTCCACCTGGCCGTTCTATCGCCGGCTGTGCGGCTGGGTCGGCGGCAGCCGCTCGCTGGCCGCCGGCATCATGACGCTGCTGCTGGCGGCGGCCTTCGTGCTGCCGCTGCTGCTCGTGGGCACGCGGCTCGCGGAGAACGCGCGCACGCTCTGGGCGGCCCTCAGCCTCGCCTTCGCCAACGGTCCGCCGGAGCCGCCGGCCTGGCTGCCGAAGCTGCCCTTCTTCGGCACCACCCTCACCGGCTACTGGCAGGCGCTGATCGAAGACCCGAGCCGTGTCGCCGAGATCCTGCAGCCGCTCCTGGCGCCCCTCCGGGATCTCGTGCTGGCGAGCGGGCTCACCGCCGGCACCGCCATCCTCCAGGTCAGCATGAGCGTGCTCGCCGCCTACTTCTTCTATCGGGACGGTGCGACCATCGGCCGCTATCTGCGGGCGGCGGGCGAACGCATCGCCGGCGACAGCGCGCTCCAGTTCTTCGCCGTGGGCGAGAACACGGTGCGGGGCATCGTCTACGGCACGGTGGGCACGGCCATCGTTCAGGGCGGCCTCGCGGTGGTGGGCTTCCTGATCGCCGGGGTGCCGGCGGCCTTCCTGCTGGGCTTCGTCACCTTCATCCTGTCCCTGTTCCCGGTGGGCGCCCCGCTCGTCTGGCTGCCCACAGCCATCTGGCTCTACTATGTCCACGGGCTGGGCTGGGGCCTGTTCATGGCGCTCTGGGGCGTGCTCGTCATCAGCGGCGCCGACAATTTCATCCGCCCCTATCTGATCAGCCGCGGCAGCAAGCTGCCCTTCCTGATCGCCTTCATGGGCATCATCGGCGGTGCCGCGGCCTTCGGCTTTCTGGGCATCTTCCTCGGTCCCACGCTGCTCGCTCTGGCCATGGCCCTGATCCGCGAATGGAGCTCTCCCGACGAGCCCGGGCCGGAGGCCGGGAAAGAAGCCGCCGGCTGACCGGGGCGGCGGCCGTCCGCCTTGCTCTCGGCGGCCTCCGGGACTAGCTAGGATCGCAATGGCACGAAGGCCCGGGTGTCGTTTCGGGAGAGCGATCATGCCGCTCGTGTGGGGACCCTGGAGCGCCAAGCGCTTCCGCCTCGACAGGATGAGCCTCGGGGACCTGGTCAAGGCCTATTTCACCTACTATGCGATCCAGATCTACCTGCTGCTGGCGGCGGCGGCGGTGTTCCTGGCGGTGGCCTGGGCGGACGACGCCGGCGGGCCGATCCTCGCTGCCCTGCTCATGCTCGTGCTCTATCCGCTGGTCGAATACGGCGTGCACCGCTACATCCTCCATTCGCGGCTCCTCTACCGGAGTCCCTACACGGCCAAGCTGTGGAAGCGGATCCACTACGACCACCACCAGAACCCGCACGACCTCTCGGTACTGTTCGGCGCCCTCTACACCACGCTGCCGGTGATCGCCCTCGTCACCCTGCCCGTGGGCGGGCTGGTGGCCGGCAAGGCGGGAGCGGCCGCGGCCTTCGCCACCGGATGCGTGATCTTCTGCTTCTACGAGTTCGTCCACTGCGTCGAGCATCTGCCCTTCAAGCCGAAGTCGCGCTGGCTGCGGGAGGTCAAGCGCCGCCATCTCGCCCATCATTTCCACAACGAGCAGGGCAACTACGGCATCACCAGCAACCTCTGGGACCGCCTTTTCGGCACCTTCTACGATCGCGCGTCCGACTGGCCGAGGAGCGCCACCGCGTTCAACCTCGGCTATGCCGGCGAGGACCGCGAGCGCTATCCCTGGGTGGCGCGGATGTCGGCCGCGGACGAGGAGTTCGCCGAGGCGCGCCGTCGCCGTGCCAGTGCCTGAGAGGCCGTCTCCCGGCCGATGAGCGATCTGCACGTCCGCCCCGTCGAGGACCGGCGCGATCTCCGCCGCTTCGTCACCATGCCGCGGCAGATCTACGCCGGCGATTCCCACTGGGTGGCACCGCTCACCTTCGAGCGGCTGCTGCATCTCGATGCGCGCCGGAACCCCTTTCTGCGCGGCATCGAGCTCCGCTACTGGCTGGCCTTTCGGGGCGACCGCTGCGTCGGGCGTATCAGCGCCCAGGTCAACCGCCGCCATCTCGAGCGCTACGACGACGCCACCGGCCATTTCGGTTTCCTCGAGGCCGAGGACGATCCGGAGGTGTTCGCGGCGCTCCTGGAAACCGCGGAGGCCGATCTCCGCGCGCGCGGCATGCGTCGCATCCAGGGGCCCTTCAACCCCTCCATCAACGACGAATGCGGGCTCCTGGTCGAGGGGTTCGACACCGGGCCGAACATGATGATGGGGCACGCCCGTCCCTACTACCGGCCCCGCCTCGAGGCGCTCGGCTACCGCAAGGCGAAGGATCTCGTCGCCTACGATTTCGAGGTCCGGGGCTCCTGGCCGCCGCGCATCACACGGATGCTGGAGCGGGTGCGGAACAGCCGCGAGATCCGGGTGCGCCCGCTGGAGATGCGGCACTATCGCGAGGAGATCGCCACCATCTGCCGCATCTTCAACGACGCCTGGGCCGAAAACTGGGGCTTCATCCCTTTCGGCGAGGAGGAGGCGCACTATCTGGCCCGCAGCATCCGGCCGCTGGTCGATGCCAACTGTTTCGCCATCGGC
The DNA here is from genome assembly GCA_027045875.1 of Alphaproteobacteria bacterium. Classification (GTDB taxonomy): domain Bacteria; phylum Pseudomonadota; class Alphaproteobacteria; order Geminicoccales; family Geminicoccaceae; genus JALSRW01. The sequence goes on from JALUAG010000109.1 coordinate 24,691, forward strand.
GAGGTGGCGGGCGAGCCGGTCGCCATGTGCGTGACCCTGCCCAATCTCAACGAGGCGATCCGCGGGCTCGACGGCCGGATCCTGCCCTTCGGCTGGGCGGTCCTCCTGTGGCGGCTCAAGGTCCGCGGCGTGAGGAGCTGGCGCATGCCCCTGATGGGCGTTTCGCGACGCTTTCACGGGACCCGGCGGGGCGCGGCGCTGGCGCTGCTGGTGATCGACGCCATGCGGAGCTACCATGCCCGTCGCGGTGTCCTGCGCGGCGAGCTCTCCTGGGTGCTCGAGGACAACCGCCCGGTCCGCGAACTGATCGAAGGGATCGGCGGCGTGCCCTACAAGACCTACCGGATCTTCGAAAAAAGCCTGACATGACGGCCGAAACTCCCGCCCTGGTCCTCGCGGGCGATCGCCGCGGCGAGGCCGATCCCGTGGCCGTCCGGGCCGGAGTGCGCCACAAATGTCTGGCGCCGGTGGCGGGGACGCCGATGCTGTGCCGGGTGGTCGGTACCCTGGCCTCGATGCCGCGCATCGGCACCATCCACGTCGCCCTGTCCGATCCGGCGATCCTCGACCGCACCGCCTGTCTCCGCGAGGTGGTCCGCACGGGGCGCCTGCGCGCGGCACCCGCCGCCGCCAGCGTCGCGCGGTCGGTGGCCGACCTGTTCGCCGAGACCGGCCCGCCGCTGCTCGTGACCACCGCCGACCATCCGCTGCTGACGGTGGCGATGGTGGAAGGCTTCCTCGATCTCGCGGACCGCGAAGCCGCCGATCTGGTCGCCGGCCTCGTCGCCGAGGAGACGATCCGCAAACGGCTGCCGGACACGCGGCGCACCTTCCTGCGCTTCCGCGACCGCGCCTTTTCCGGCGCCAACCTGTTCCTGCTGGCGGGGCCGGGAGCCGCCGCCATCCTCGCCTTCTGGGAGCGGGTGGAGCGGGATCGCAAGCGCCCCTGGCGCATCGCGCGGGCGCTCGGTCCGGGCCTCCTGCTCGCCTATCTGCTGCGGCGGCTCACCCTGGATGCGGCGATGGAACGGGCCTCCCGCCGCATCGGCGGCCGGGCGCGGGCGGTGGTGCTGCCCTTCGCCGAGGCCGCCGTCGATGTCGACAGGCCGGCCGATCTCGAGCTCGTGGAGCGGCTCCTCGCCCGCCGGGAGGCAGCGTGAGCGGTTCCGCCACCCTGCGCTTCGCGCATCTGAGCGACGTCCATCTGGCGCCGATGCCGGCGGCGCCGCCCCGACTGCTCCTGAACAAGCGGATCCTGGGCTGGCTGTCCTGGAACCTGAAGCGTCACCGGCTGCACCGCCGCGAGATCCTGGACGCCCTGGTCGCCGACCTGCGCGCGCAGGCGCCCGACCATCTCCTGGTGACGGGCGATCTCGTCAACATCTCCCTGCCCGAGGAGTACGAGCGGGCGGCGGCGTGGCTGGCGGCCCTTGGCCCGCCCCGGCAGGTGAGCCTCGTGCCCGGCAACCACGACGCCTACGTGGCGGGTGCGGCCGATCGGGGATGGCGGCACTGGGCGGCGTGGATGCGCGGCGACGCGGCGGCGGAACCGGTGTTCCCCTATCTGCGCCGCCGCGGGTTCGTCGCCATCCTCGGCCTCTCCACCGCGGTGCCGAGCCCGCCCGGCTACGCCTCGGGGCGACTGGGCGATGCGCAGCTCCGGGCGCTCGAGGCGGCGCTCGTGGCGCTCGCCGCGGAAGGGCGCTTCCGCATCGTCCTCCTCCACCATCCGGCGCTGCCGGTGAGCCGGCCGCGAAAGGCGCTCGAGGACCGCGAGGCCTTCCGTGCGGTGATCCGGAGGGCGGGGGCCGAGCTCGTCCTCTCCGGCCACGAGCATCGCTTCCACGAGGGGTTCCTGGCGGGGCCGCGGGGACCGGTCCCCGCCTTCGTCGTGCCCTCCGCCTCGCACGGTGGCGACCTCGCGGAGAAGCGGAGCGGCTATCTCCTGTTCGACATCGAGCGGCAGGCCGGGGGCTGGCGGCTCGGCGCCCGGCTCCGGCGCCTCGTCGAGGGGGAGCTCGCGTTCGCGGACGGTGCGACGCGCGAACTGCGGCTGCCGCGGCCGGAGGCGGGGGTCCCGGCCGGCCATCTCCTGGGTGGCGTCCCGTGACCGTGCTCAGCCGCTACGTTCTCGTCCAGGTGCTGCGGCCCATGGGGGCCATCATCCTGGTCGCCCTCGTCGCCCTCCTCGCCGAGCGCGCCATCCGGGTGGTCAATCTGGTGGTCGGCTGGCGGGGCAGCGTGTTCGCCGTCTTCGAGATGCTGGGATACCTCGTCCCCCACTACATGGGCTTCGCCCTTCCGGCCGCCCTCTTCCTCGGCGTGTTCATGGCCACCGCGCGGATGTCGCGGGAAGGCGAGCTGGACGCCCTGCAGGCGGGCGGCGTCGGCATCTGGCGCTACACGCGCCCGCTGGTCGGCCTGTCGTTCCTCCTGATCGCCCTCCACATGGCGCTCGTCGGCTACCTCCAGCCCTACAGCCGCTACGCCTACCGTGCCGCGGTGTTCGCCCTCACCAACGTGTCCTTCCAGACCCTGCTCGAACCCGGTGTCTTCACCACCCTCGGCCGGACCACCTATCTCGTGCGCGAACTGGACGACGGGAAGGAGCGGTTCGAGGCGCTGTTCCTCTATTCCGAGGGGGAGACCGGCGACGCGGTGACCATTTCCGCGGTGGCGGGGCGGATCGTGGTCGAGGGGGCCACCCGTCCCGTGCTCCTGCAACTCAAGAACGGCGTCCAGCAGGTGGTGCCCAGCACCACCGACGAGGACCGCAGCCAGCGGCTGCCCTCCGCCCTCACCATGCGCTTTCGCGAGTTCACCACCGATCTGCGGGGCAGCGAGCCGATCGGTTTCCGCCCGCGCGGCCAGGACGAGCGGGAACTGACCCTGGACGAACTCTTCTCCCTGCGCGGCCTGTCGCGGCCGGGCATCCGGGCGGCGGAGATCGCGGCCGAGCTCGACGGCCGGCTCGTCCGCTCGCTGTCGATGCCGTTCCTTCCGCTGCTCGCGGTGCCCCTCGCGCTCGGCCGCAGGCGCGGCCGCCGCTCCTACGGCTTCATCGTCGGCGTTCTGCTGCTGGTCGGCTACAGCCAGGTGCTGCAGACGGGCGAATCGCTGGCCGACGACGGGCTGGCCCCCACGCTGACCACGCTGTGGCTGCCCTTCGCGGCCTTCGCGCTCCTGAGCGTGCTGCTGTTCCTGCGCCGTGCCACCCGGGTACCGGATCCGGCCCGCGGTGCGGTGCTGGATCGCGGCTTCGAGCGCGTCCTCGCCTGGCTGCAGCGGCGCCAGCAGGCCGGGCGCGCATGATGACGGTGATGAACCGGTACCTGATGCGGCATTTCGCCCTGCGTCTCGCGGTGGTGATCTTCGCCGTCGCCGCCTTCGGCCTGCTGTTCGACCTCATCGACGCCAGCGACGATCTGCTCAAGCGGGACACCAACCCCGCGCTGGCGATGCTCGCCTACGGCGCGCTCCGCCTGCCCTCGCTCGTGCGCGAGATGCTGCCGCTGTCGGCGCTGCTCGCCGGTCTGTTCGCGGTGGCCGATCTGCTGCGCCACCGGGAGATCGTGGTGATGTGGGGCAGCGGCCTGTCCTCGGGCGGACTGGCCCTGCGCATGCTGCCGCTGGCGGTGCTCCTCGTCGGGCTCAAGTTCGCCAACGACGAACTGCTGGTGCCGCCGACGACGGCCGTGCTGCGCGACTGGGAGGTGGGCGATTTCAAGCAGGCCCGCTTCGGTGCCGACCGCAACTACGTCTGGATCCAGAGCGGGGAGGACGTGATCCGTCTCGATGCCGATCCCGCCCAGCGGCGCGAGCTCCGGAACGTGGTGGTGTTCCGTCGGGCCGCGGACGGCACCCTGGTGGAGCGCATCGACGCCGCACGCGGGCGGCTGGTGGGAAACGGCGTCGAGCTCGAGGAGGTGATCCGCCGCCCGGTGGGCGGCCGCCAGACCCGGCGCCTGGAGCGGCTCTTCCTGCCGGCGCGCATCGATCTCGACGCGGTGGCGCTGATGGCGCGGCCGGCGGCCGAACTCGCCTACGCCGATCTCCTGCGGGTGGTCGAGGCCGAGGGCTACGGCATGCGGCCGGTGCACGCGCACCGGACCTGGCTGCACTATCGTCTGGCCGGCGGCCTCGTTCCGGCGATGATGCTGATCCTGCCCTTCGGCTTCCTGCGCAGTTTCCGCCGCGTCGGCGGCATCACGCCGCTGTTCGTCAAGGGGCTGGCGACCGGCTTCGCCTTCCAGATCTTCGGCGGCTTCGTGCTGGCGCTGGGGGAGGGGGGCTTCGTCGCCCCGGTGCCGGCCGCCTGGGGGCCGCCGCTGCTGCTGACCGCGGTCGTCGTCGGCATGCTGGTGAGCGCCGAGATGCCCGGCCGCCGCAGGCCGCTGCCGGAGGCGGCGTAGGGCGGATGCGCATCGGCATTCTCAGCAACGCGCGCAGCGGACGCAATCGGCGCCGCATCCGCGAGCTCGACCGGGCGCTCGACGGCCGTCCCGAGGTGCTCCATCTGCGCATCGAGGAGGGTACCGATTCCGTCGAGCTGCTGCGGGAGATGGCGGCCCGCGGGATCGAGCTGCTGGTGATCAGCGGCGGCGACGGCACGGTCAGCCGGACCCTCACCGCGATGTTCGCGCACCGCATCTGGGACCCGCCGCCGCCGGTGGCCATCCTGCCGCGGGGCACCGCCAACATGACTGCCGCCGACATCGGGCTGCGCAATCCGGGGCCGCGCGGGCTCGCCACCCTGCTGGCGGCGGTGGATGCCGGCGAGCTCGACCGCCATCTGATCGCCCGTCCGATCCTGAAGGTGCGCTGGGCCGCCGACCGGCCGGCGGTGCGCGGCATGTTCTTCGGCGCGGCGGGTATCGTCGACGCCATCCGCATCTGTACCGGCTCGATCCACAGTCGCGGGCTGCGCGGCGAGCTCGCCCACCTTCTGACCCTCCTCTGGCTGCTCTCGGTGGCCACCGTCCGCGGTCCGGAGGTGGCGGGGATCGGCTGCGAGCGGATGCGGGTGGTGTGCGATCGCGAGCAGGAGAGCGAGGCCGCCCGCCTGCTCCTGCTGGCGACCACTCTCGACCGACTGGTGATGCGCTCGCGCCCGTTCTGGAACATCGGCGGCCGGCCGATCCGCTACACGAGCATCGCCTGTCCGCCGCCGAAACTGCTGCGGCACGCGCCGCGGGTGCTCTACGGCGGTCGCCGGCCGCTGCCTCCCGAGTACGAGAGCTGCGGCGTGGATCGCCTCGACATCCGTCCGGTTTCGCGCTTCACGGTGGACGGGGAGATCTACCGGCCGGCCCCGGATTTCCCGGTCACCGTGACCGCAGAGGAGCGGCTCCGCTTTGTCCGCCTCTGAGATCCCGCCCGCCATCGGCGCGATCGTCGACGCCGAACTCGCGGCACCGGTGCCCGCCGCGGTCCGCGCGGTGGCGGATGCGGCCCGGGCGCGTCACGGTGCGGCCGTGCTGGCGGTGCTGTTCTACGGCAGCTGCTACCGCGCGGGATGCGAGGAGGGTCTCGTCGATCTCTATCTCCTCGTCGATCGCTACCGCAACGCGCACCGGAACCCGCTGGCGGCCTGCGCCAACGCCCTCCTGCCGCCCAACGTCTACTACGTGGACGGCCACCACGAGGGGCGGAAGGTGCGGGCGAAATACGCGGTCGTCGACCTCGCCGGGTTCGGGCGTCTCACCGGCCCCCGCTGCTTCAATCCCTATTTCTGGGCCCGCTTCGCCCAGCCCACGGGGCTCGCCTGGGTGCGCGACGAAACCGTCCGCATGCGCGTCCGCGAGGCGCTGGCGCGGGCGATCGTCACCACCTACCGGGCGGCGCGGCCGCTCGTCGCCGGAACGGACGATCCGCTGGCGGTGTGGCGGCGGGCCTTTCTCGAAAGCTACGGCACCGAGCTCAGGGCCGAGAAGCCCGAGCGGGCGCGACAGATCGTCGAGCATTTCGCCGACCGCTACCGCCGCCTGTCGCGCCTTCTGGAAGCCGCGCCGCCCCCCCGCGTCGACGCCGCGGCCTGCCGGCGGCGCTGGCGGCTGCGCCGCTTCCAGGGCAAGCTCCTGTCGGTGATGCGGCTCGTGAAGGCGGCCTTCACCTTCCAGGGCGGCGCCGAATATCTGGCCTGGAAGATCGAACGCCATTCGGGCGTGCCGCTGGCCCTCACTCCCTGGCAGAAGCGGCATCCGGTGCTCGCTTCGGCCTCGCTGGCGTGGCGCCTCTACCGCCGGCGCATCATCCGCTGAGCCCTCAGGCGGGCACCCGCAGATCGAGTTCGTCGGCCACCCGGGCGAAGCGGGCGCAGGCCTCGTCGATCTGATCCGAGCTGTGGGCGGCGGAGACGCTGCAGCGCAGCAGACAGAGCCCGCCCGGCGTGCCCGGCGGCAGGGCCAGATTGACGTAGAGGCCGTTGTCGAGCAGCCGGTTCCAGGCGGCGACGGCGCTGCGCTCGTCGGCGAGGCGGACCGCCACCACCGGGCTCGCCGGCGCGCAGAGGACGAGGCCGAGGGCCGAAAGGCCCTCGTGCAGGCGCCGGGCGTTGTCCCACAGCCGCCGGCGCAGGCCCGGATCCTCGGCGATGCGCTGCAGCGCGACCCGGGTCGAGGCCATGGTGGCGGGGCTGGGCGAGGCGGTAAACATGTAGGGCCGCGAGCAGAAGCGCAGATGGTCGAAGGCGGGGTGGTCGGAAGCGCCGAAGCCGCCCACCGCGCCCAGGCTCTTGCTGAAGGTGCCGGCCACGAAGTCGACCTCCCGATCGACGCCCTGGGCCTCGGCGACGCCGCGGCCGTGCTCGCCGAAGACCCCGAAGGAATGGGCCTCGTCGACGAACAGCCACGCCCCGTGCCGTTTCTTCACCTCGACGAAGGCGTCGATCGGCGCCACGTCGCCGAGCATGCTGTAGAGGCCCTCGACGACGATCAGCTTGCATTCGCCCTTGCCCGCGAGTCGCGTGAGGCGGCGGTCGAGATCCTCGGGATCGTTGTGGCGGAAGCGGACCACCGTGGCCCCGGAGAGCCGGCAGCCGTCGTAGATGGAGGCGTGGGAATCGGAATCGAGGAGGATGACGTCGCGCGGTCCGGCGAGACCCACCAGCATGCCGAGATTGGCCTGATAGCCGGTGGTGAAGACGATGCAGGAACGGCGGTCGAGAAAGCGCGCGAAGGCCTCCTCGAGCTCGCGATGGAGGCCGTAGGTGCCGTTGGCGATGCGCGAGCCCGTGGTGCCGGTACCCAAGGTGCGGGCCGCCTCGGCCGCGGCTTCGATGCAGGCCGGGTCGAAGGTCAGCCCGAGATAGTTGTTGGTGCCGAGCAGAATGGTCTCGCGTCCGCGCACCACGGCGAGGGTCGGCGACAGTACCTCGTCGAGGCGGACGGCGAAGGGATCGACGCCGAGCCGCAGAAGCTCCTCGTGGCGCGCCGCCAGGGCCGAATGCTTGGCGAGAATGTCCATCAGTCGGAGCGCCCCTCCAGTTGCTGGCGAACCAGTTCTACCAGATCCCCGACGGTGCGTAAGTCGGCGACGAGGTTGATCGGGATATCGATGTCGAACCGGTCCTCGATCTCCATGATGAGATCCATCGCCGCCACCGAATCGATGGCGAGATCGGCACCGAGGTCGGTTCCGGCGCTCACCGGGCGTCCCTCCTGATTGTATTTCTCGAGCAGCTGGAGGACCTGCTCGAAGACACGATCACCTGCCGTCACCTCCGCACTCCCGCACGCGCGTCTCCCGCCGGAGCACCCGTTCGGCGCCGGCTACAGCCAGCCGGCGGCCCGGTACCAGGCGAGGGTCCTGCCGATGCCTTCCGCGAAGTCCACGAGCGGCCGCCAGCCGGCGACCGTCTCCAGGCCCTCGGGCCGGCACAGCCAGTCACTGTGATAGAACTCGCCGAGCTTGTCGACGGGCAAGAGGGGTGCCGCGCCCCTGATACGGGCGATCAGCTCCGAAGTCGAGGCCAGCACCTGCCCGGCGGCGCGCGGCAGCAGCACGAGCCGGACCGGCCGGCCGGTATGCGCGCCGGCGATGGTCGCGAGCTCCCGCCAGCTGTAGCCGCCGGGTCGGCCGTCGTCGGGCTCGAGGAGGAGACCCGGAGGAAACGGGGCCTCGCACAGGTGCGCCAGCAGGGCCGCCAGATCCTCGACGAAGATCAGCGAGAAGCGGGCCTCGCGGTTGGCGGGCATGATCAGGCGACCGCGGGCGAGGCCGCGGAAGATCTCGAGGGTGGCACGATCGCCCGGCCCGTAGACCGCGGGCGGCCGCACGATGGCGATCTCCATCCCGCCGGCGGCGGCCCGCAGCTCCTCCTCCGCGCGGGCCTTGCTCCAGGCATAGGCCGAGACCTCGGGTGCGCGGGCCGCCAGCGAGGAGACCAGCAGGAAACGGCGGACACCGGCCCGCGCCGCCGCGCGGGCCAGACGGGCGGTGGCGAGAGCGTTCACCGCCTCGAAGGTCCGCCGGTCGGGGGCCCGGATGGCGCCCGCCAGATGGACCACCACCTCGCGGTCGGCGACGAGCTCCCCGAGTGCGCTCTCGCTGTCGAGCGAACCGCGCAGGACGGTCGCGCCGCTGCGTGCGAGGGCGGGATCCGGTCGCCGCAGCAGCAGCCGCAGGTCCGCCCCGCCCGCGAGTGCGGTCACGAGATGGCGGCCGATGAAGCCGGTGGCCCCGGTGATGGCGACGCGCCGCATGCCGGTCCTTCCCCGATCGGGCGTGCCGCGGACGCGGCCGAGGGGATCATGCCGCAGGGGCGAGCTCCGGCCCCGAGGCCTCCGCGAGGTCGCGCAGATCGCCGGCCAGATACTTGGCCCGCGCCGCGGCACGGCTGAGCTTGCCGGAGGTGGTGTAGGTGAGGCTGCGCGGGGGCGCCAGCACCACCTCGCAGTCGACCCCGGCGACGCGGGACAGGACGGCCCGGATCTCGCGGCGGAAACGTTCCTGATCCGCCTTCTTGGCGAGCCGGCACTCGACCACCACCACCACCCGCTCGCCGTCCTCCTCGTCGGGCGCGGAAAAGGCGGCGACGTCGCCCGAGCGCACGCCGGGGATGTGCTCCACCGCCCATTCCAGGTCCTGGGGCCAGATGTTGCGGCCGCCGAGGATGATGAGATCCTTCGAGCGCCCGGTCACCACCAGCTCGCCGTCGACCGTGTACCCCATGTCGCCGGTCTCCAGCCAGCCGTCGGCGGTCAGGATCTCGGCCGAGGCCCGGGGATCGCGGAAGTAACCGGCCATCAGGCTCGGACCCTTGATGCGCACGCGGCCGATACGGCGGTCCGGCAGCGGCCGGCCGGCATCGTCGCGGATCTCCAGCCGGTAACCCGGCATCGGTCGGCCGCAGAAGACGAAGCGCCGGGCCGGGCGCCGATCCCCTTCGGCCAGGGCCAGGGCCAGCCGGTCCCGTTCGAGGGTGTCGCCGCGGGCCACGTGATCGACCCGGAGGCCCCGGCCCAGCGGGGCGAAGGTCACCGCCAGCGTGGCCTCGGCGAGACCGTAGCTGGCGAGGAAGGCGCGCGGATCGAAGCGGGCCGGCGCGAAGGTCTCGGCGAAGCGCAGGAGCGCGCTCTCGCGGATCATCTCGCCGCCGACGCCGGCCACCCGCCAGGCCCGCAGGTCGTAGCGGTCGACGCCGTTGTTGCCGGCGGCCCGCCGGGCGGCCAGCTCGTAGCCGAAGGTGGGGCTGAAGGAGATGGTCCCCCGCCGCTCGGAGAGGAGCTTGAGCCAGACCAGCGGCCGCCGGGCGAAGGCGGTGGTCTCCAGATAGTCGACGGTGATCTGGCTCATCACCGGTGTCAGGCAGCAGCCGACGAGGCCCATGTCGTGGTAGAGCGGCAGCCAGGAGACGCAGCGATCCTCGGGCCGCAGGGCGAGACCGTGGGCGGCGATGGCATGGGCGTTGGCGGCGATCGCCCGCTGGGTGACCAGCACGCCGCGGGGGAAGCTGGTGCTGCCCGAGGAGTACTGGATGTAGCAGGGTTCGGCGGCACCGAAGGGGGCGAAGGGACGGGCGCTCGGCGGCAGGGCCATGAGTTCGTCGACGGCGCAGACCTCGCGCACGGCGGTGCCGGCGGCCGCCTCCCGCAGGGTGGCGAGCAGCCCGTGGGAGGCGATCGCAAGATGGGCGTCGGCCGCCTTGAGCATGCCGTGGAGCCGCTCGACATAGGCCCGCCGGCCGCCGAAGTTGACCGCCAGCGGCAGCGGCACCGGGATCAGACCGGCGTATTGGCAGGCGAAGAAGGCGATCACGAAGTCGGGGCGGGTCTCGGCGATGACCGCCACCCGGTCGCCGCGCGCGACACCCGCCCGCGGCAGGCGCTCGGCGAGCCGCCGGGCGCGTTCCCGCAGCTCGGCATAGGGGAGCACGGCCACGAGCTCCCCCCGCGGGGAGTGGAAGTTGAAGCCCGTCTCACCCCGGGCGGCGTAGTCGAGACCGTCCAGAAGCGTATCGAAACCGTCGACGCGAAAGGGCAGTGATCTGTTCGTCGTCGGCGTCGGATCGGTCATCCATCTCTCCCCGTACCCCGGACCTCGTCTGTGCCGGTCGCGGTTTCGATCTCTGTCGCAGCCAATCTCGGGCGACCCGCAATCCTCAAGTCAGTTTCGGACCGCATTCCCGGCAGCTCCCGCGGGACGTTCTCCGCGTCCCGCCCGCCGCCGTTCCGGTCCGGGGTTCTCCCACTCCCCGACGTCGCGGATCCCTGCATGCCATTTTCCGCCGAGATCCGGCGAAACTCTAGCCACCGGAATCCGCTGTCTCTACTCACGTTGTGTTACAGATTGTTACACCGGCTGTAACAAGCAGCGCTTCAAGCCGCAAGGGCAAGGTTTTCACCCGCAGGGTGATTTCGTATAGGCTAATGTTACCGCCGACTCCGAAGCGGCGGCCCGCCACCGGCCCCGGACCGGCGGCCACGGACTGCGATATTGCGTCGCAGCACCGGCCGTCCGGCGCCGTCCCGGCACCCGCGCCGAACCCTTGCCGTCGCCGCCCCGGCGATCGATGATCGGGGCGGCGCCCCGGTCGGATTTCGCAGAAGAGGGAGGACCCGTCATGAAGCTCACCTGGCTCGGTCACGCCGCCTTCCACCTCGAGCTCGGCGGCCGCAGCATCCTGATCGATCCCTTCTGGACCGGCAATCCGAAATTCCCGCAGGGCTACGAGGACGGGCTGTCGCAGGTGGACGCCATCGTCGTCACCCACGGCCACGAGGACCATCTCGGCGATACCGTCCGGCTGGCCAGGAAGTACGACGCCACGGTGATCGCCCAGTACGAGATCTGCATGTGGGTGAACGGCCAGGGGGTCGAGAAGCTGCAGCCGATGAACACCGGCGGCGCCATCCTCGAGGGCGGGATCCGCTACGTGATGGTGCCGGCCTTCCACAGTTCGGCCATCATCCGCGACGGCACGCCGGTGACGATGGGCGATCCCGCCGGCTTCGTGATCCAGGGCGAGGACTGGAGCATCTATCACGCCGGCGACACCGCCCTGTTCTCGGACATGGCGCTCATCCAGCGGCTCTACCGGCCCCGCGTCGGCCTCATTCCGATCGGCGACCGCTTCACCATGGGGCCAGAGACCGCGGCCGTCGCCTGCAACGAGTTCCTCGACCTCGAACTCGTCGTACCCATCCACTGGGGCACCTTCGATCTGCTGTCCGGGGATCCCGAGGATTTCCGGCGGCGGGTGACCTGCGGCGAGGTGCGGATCCTGGCGCCTGGCGAGACCCTCGAGCGCTGAGCCGGCCGCCGGCGCGACCTACGTCCCGGACGGCGAGCCGCCGCCGACCGCGGTCTCGAGGGGGCGGACCCGCAGGAGCGTGAGCTGGTGCCGCTGGCGGCGCAGCACCTCGAACTCGAAGCCGTCGAAGACGAAGCGCTCGCCGGGTTCGGGGATGCGTTCGGCCTCGGCGATCACGAGACCGGCCACCGTCGCCGCCTCCTCCTCCGGCAGCCTCCAGTCCATGCGCCGGTTGAGGTCGCGCACCGTGACCCGTCCCTCGACCAGCACGCTGCCGTCCGCCTCCACCTGGATGCCGGCGGTCTCGACGTCGCGCTCGTCGACGATCTCGCCGACGATCTCCTCGAGGACGTCTTCGAGGGTCACGAGCCCGAGCAGGCTGCCGTATTCGTCCACCACGAGCGCGAGGTGCTCGCGCCGCCTGCGGAATGCGAGCAGCTGATGGAGCAGGGAGGTGGTCTCGGGGATGAACCAGGGCGGGCTCGCGAGGCGCTCGAGGTCGAGTTCGGCGGTCTCCGGCCCCGCACGCCAGGCTGCCGCCAGCACGTCCTTGGCGTGGATCACGCCGATGATCCGGTCGGGCTCGCCGCGCCAGATGGGAAAGCGGCTGTAGGGGCTGCTGGCGATCGTCTCGACCACCTCGGCCAGCGGCCGATCGGCGTCGATGGTCACCATCTGGCGGCGATGCGTCATCACCTCCCGCACCTCGACCTCCGAGAGGTCGAGGATGGCGTCCAGCATGTCCCGTTCCTGCTTGAGCATGGCTCCGTGCCGGTGGGAGGCGAGGATGAGACCCCGCAGCTCGTCGGCGGTCGGCACCTCGATGTGCGGCGAGCGGTCGAGGCCGAGGACATGGAGGATGGAGCGGACGGCGCGGCTGAGCAGCCAGTTCAGGGGAAACAGCAGGAGGTAGAAGCCGTGCAGGGGGATCGAGGCCCACAGGGAGATCTTCTCCGCATGGCGGATGGCGATCGTCTTGGGCACCTGCTCGCCGATCACGATGTGCATCGAAGAGAAGGCGAGGAAGCCGACGAGGAAGGCCGTCGCCTTCAGGGTCTGATCGCCGAGGCCCACCACCGCGAACGCGGGCTCGAGGAGGCTCGCGACGAACGGCTCGCCGACCCACCCCAGACCCAGCGCGCTCATCGTGTTGCCGAGCTGGCAGGCGGCCAGATAGGAATCGATCCGCTGAACGATGTGGTTGGCGAGGCGCGCCCGCAGGGAACCGCTTTCGGCCAGCTGCTGCATCCGCACCGGCCGGACCTTGACCATCGCGAACTCGGCGGCCACGAACATGCCGTTGGCCGCCAGCAGCAGCACGACGAGAAGGACGGTCACCAGCACATCGACCATCCGTCGGTTCCCTCGCCGGACGACCGGAGGGGCAGCGGCCCTCGGTGGTCTTCTTCCTGCATCGTCGGTCTCAGTCCGCGGCCAGGAGCTCGAGCAGCACGTCCGTCCGCACCGCCTCCGTCAGCATGGCCTCGCCGATGCCCCGCCAGAGCACGAAGCGCAGGCGGCCGGCGGCGATCTTCTTGTCGTGCCGCATGCTCGCGAGCAGCGCCTCGGGGGCGAAGGCGAGGTCGCGGTCGCGCGGCGACACGGGAAGCCCGACCGTCTCGAGATGGCGGCGCAGACGCCGCGTATCGGCCTCGGGAGCGAGCCCGAGGCGGGCCGAGAGCGAGGCCGCCCTGACCATGCCGATGGCCACCGCCTCGCCGTGCAGCAGCCGCGAGCCGTACCCCGCCAGAGCCTCGTAGGCATGGGCGAAGGTATGGCCGAAATTGAGAAGGGCCCGTTCGCCGCTCTCCTCGCGTTCGTCGCGGGCGACGATCTCGGCCTTGATCTCGAGGGCGCGGCGGACGGCCCGCACCCGCGCGCCGGGATCGCCCGCGAGCAGGGCGGGACCGTGCGCCTCGAGCCAGGCGAAGAAGGCGGCATCGCGGATGCAGCCGTATTTCACGATCTCGGCGTAGCCCGCCCGCAGCTCCCGCGCCGGCAGGCTGTCGAGCACCGAGACGTCGACGACGACCGCCCGCGGCTGCTTGAACGCGCCCACGAGGTTCTTGCCGTGGCGGGTGTTGATGCCGGTCTTGCCACCCACCGCGCTGTCCACCTGGGCGAGCAGGGTGGTCGGGATCTGCACGTAGTCCACGCCGCGCAGCACGACGGCGGCGGCAAAGCCGGCGAGATCGCCCACGACGCCGCCGCCCAAAGCGAGGATGGCCGAGTGCCGCTCGATGCCCCGTTCGAGCAGGGCCTCGATCAGCCGTTCGAGACCGGCGAAGCTCTTGCTCGATTCTCCCGCCGGGACCGGCAGGGTCTCGACGGCGAGGCCGGCCTCGCCGAGGCCGGCCGACAGGCGTGCCGGATGGGGGGTCGCCAAGAGACCGGCGTCGGTGACCAGGAACACCCGCGGTGTGCGCAGCAGAGGGGCGATCAGCTCTCCGGCCCGCTCCAGCAGACCCGCACCCAGATGGATCGGGTAGCTGCGATCGCCGAGGCGGACGACGAGCGCGGGTTCGTCGCTCATGACCGGCGGGCCCGGTCCGCCAGCAGATCCCGGATCCGCGTCACCACCACCTCCACCGGCTGCTCGCCGGTGTCCACCACGAGATCGGCTTCGGCGTAGAGCGGATAGCGCTCCTCCATGAGCCGGCGCAGCACCCGGCGGGGATCCTCCTTGGCTAGCAGCGGCCGGGCGTGGCGCCGTCGCTCGGTGCGGCGCAGCAGCGTCTCCAGATCCGCCCGCAGCCAGATTGAGACGGCACCCTCCTTGACGAGGCGCCGCACCTCGGGATCCACGAAGGCGCCGCCACCGAGCGCGAGCACGCCCGGCGGATCGCGCATCAGGCGGGCGATCACCCGCCGCTCGAGATCGCGGAACGCGGCCTCGCCGTACACCTCGAAGATGTCGGGAATGCCCATCCCGGCGGCGGCGGCGATCTCCTCGTCGGCATCGCAGAAGGAGACCCCGAGCAGCCGCGCGAGCCGCCGTCCGACCACCGTCTTGCCGGCTCCCATGAGACCCACGAGCACGACCGGCCACGCCCTCGCCCGCGGGGGTGCGGCGGTCGCTTCGGCATCGGGGACGAGCTCGGACATCGGGCGCGTTGCAACTCCATCCTGCCACCGATATAAACCGTCGCCGAGACGCGGACGCAACCCTTCGTCCCGGCAATGGGTTCCCGGCACGGCGGTGCCTGCCTGTCGGGACCCATCCGGTTCGGGGATTATGGGCAGCTTCAGCCGAATTCTGATCCTCCTCGCCGTCGTCCTCCTCCTCGGTGGCCTCATCTTCGTCGTCACCTGGGACATCCCGCCGCCCACACGGCAGGTCGAGACGGTGATCCCGGACGAACGCCTGCCGCGCTGAGCGGGCACCGTCATGCCGATCCGTCCGCTCCTTCTGGCCCTGGCCGTCCTTCTCGCGGCATCCGCGGCAGGCGGCCAGGAGACCCCCCGCCGCCTGCTGCCACCCGCCGCGCCGCAACCGCCGGAGACGGCATCGCAGCCGGCACCGCCGTCTGCCGCGACCGAGCCGCCCATCCGCAGCGAGGCCATCGGCGCGCCCTCCCTCTCCACGGTCGGTCTCGGCAGACCCGCCTTCGGCTTCGCGGGGCCGCTCTGGCCCGATGCCGACCCCGAACGCCTGCTGGCGCTGTTCGAGCGGCTGCCCGAACGCCTGGCGCTGCCGGCCCTGCGCGAGCTCGCCCGGCGGCTGCTGACCGTGCCCGGACCACCGATCGACAACGGGCTCGCGCTGCTGCTGGCCCGGGCCCGCACCCTCGAGCATATCGGCGATCCGCGTCTGGCGGCGGAACTGCTGGCCGCCCCCGGCGAGGCAGAGGGGCGGGCGATGCGCGAGGAGAACGCCCTCGTGGCGTTGGCCGCTGCCGGCCGCAGCGCCGAGGCCTGCGCACTCGCCGAAGGGGCCGCCGACGAGGCCGTCCGCCTCGCGGCGGTGCGCATCGTCTGCGCTCTGCGGGCGGGGGATGCCGGTCTCGCCGGCCTGCGTCTCGAGCTCGCCCGCGAGCGCGGTCTCGTCTTCACCCCCGACTTCCTCGCCATGCTGGAGGCGGCGCGGGCCGGCCGGCCGCTGTCGGTGACCCTGCCCACCGCCGTCGAACGTCCGGCCGTCCTGCTGCTGATCGCCGGTCTGCCGGTGGGGGAGGCACGGGTGGAGGGCGAGCTCGCCGCCGATCCGGCGATGCTCGCGGCACTGGCGCGCAACCCGCGGACGCCGGCCCGCATCCGGCTGCGTGCGGCCGAGGCCGCGGCCGCCGCGGGCTGGCTGGACGCCGACGGCCTGCGCGGCGTCTATCTCGAGGCCGCCACGGAAGGCGATCCCTCGCGCGCGGGCGAGCGGGCGGGGCTCGTGGCGCGGCTCGCCGCCGAGACGGTACCGGCCGCCCGGGCGGCGCTCCTGGTGGAGGCGGTGGAGGCGCGGGCGGCGGGCATCGAGCGGCTCTACTGGCTGCGGGTGCTCGCTCCCTACGCCCGCACCCTGATCCCCGATCCGGCCCTCGACTGGGCCGCGGAGGCGGTACTGCTCGGCCTGCTGGCGGCGGGAGAGACCGCCACCGTCGCGGACTGGGCGGCGCTCCTCGAGCGGCGGGTGGAGGCGACCGGCGAGGGGCGACCGGCCCGGGCGCGCATCGCCCGCCTGCTGGCGCTCGCCGGTCTGCGGCCGCTGCCGCCGGAGCTCGGGATGCCGGACGATCGCCGGCGCCTGCTGTTCGCCACCCTGGCCGAGGGGCTCGGCCTCAGCCTGCCGCCGGCGGACGGGGTGTGGCTGCTGGCGAACGAGGTCACGGGTGCCGCCGAGGCGCCGCCCCTGTTCCTGTGGCTGGAGCTCGAGGCGGCGCGCGATGAGGGTCGGGCGGGCGAGGGGCTGCTCGCGGCCCTGGCGCTGCTCGGCGATGCGCCGGAGGGCGCGGCACCGCTCGCGCTGTGGCAGGCCCTGCGCGGCCTCGTCGCCCTGGGCGAGGAGGCGACGGCGCGGGCGGCGGCGGTCGAGCTCGCCCTCGTCTGGCGGCTGTGATGGCGGGGCTCGAACGGTTCCTCGAGATGCTGGTGGTGGAGCGGGGCGCCTCGCCCAACACCCTCGACGCCTACCGCCGTGATCTCGAGGATTTCGGCCGCTTCCTCCACCCCCGCCAGGCGCGGCCGGAGACCGCGACGGCGGAGGACGTGCGGGCCTGGCTCGCCGATCTCGGCGAGCGGGGGTTCGCCGCCACCACCGTCGCCCGTCGGTTGTCGGCCCTGCGGCACTTCTACCGCTTCCTGTTCCTCGAGGGGGAGCGCCGCGACGATCCCACGAGCCGGATCGACCGGCCGCGCACGCGCCGGCCCCTGCCGCGTCTGCTGAGCCCCGAGGAGGTGGCGGCGCTGCTGGTCGCCGCGGCCGGGCGGCCCGGTCCCGAGGGGGTCCGTCTGCTGGCGCTTCTGGAGCTGCTCTACGCCACCGGGCTGCGGGTGAGCGAACTCGTGGGCCTCCGGTGCGGGGCGCTGGCACCGGATCTGCGCTCTCTCAGGGTCGTCGGCAAGGGTGGCAAGGAGCGCCTCGTGCCCATCGGCGGCCGGGCGCGGGCGGCCCTGCGCGAATGGCTCGCCATCCGCCCCGAACGGGACGCCCGCGGGCGGCCGATCCCCTGGCTGTTCCCCTCCCGGGGGAAGAGCGGCCACCTCACCCGCCAGCGGGCGCTGCAGCTCGTCAAGGAGCTGGCCGCGGAATGCGGCCTCGATCCGGCGCGCCTGTCGCCGCACGTCCTGCGCCACGCCTTCGCCACCCATCTCCTCGAAGGGGGCGCGGACCTGCGGGCGGTACAGGCCCTGCTCGGCCACGCCGACATCGCCACCACCCAGATCTACACCCATCTCCAGACCGAACGGCTGGCGCAGGTCGTGACGCAGCATCATCCTCTTGCTAGGAAGGCGCCTCAAGAGGGGGCTGCGGTGCGGTGCAGCAAGACCGGGTCGGACCGCGAGCACCGATCGCCAGCCGAACATGAGCAGCCGAAGGAGCACCGATGAGTTTCAAGATCGTGGAGGAGGCCACGCCTCGTCTCAACCGTTCGGAACTGGCCGTGCCGGGCTCGAGCCCGCAGCTGTTCGAGAAGGCGGCGAAATCGGCCGCCGACGTCATCTTCCTCGATCTCGAGGACGCGGTGGCGCCGGACAAGAAGGAGGAGGCGCGCCGCAACGTGATCGAGGCCCTCAACGACATCGACTGGGGCAACAAGACCATCAGCGTGCGCATCAACGGTCTCGACACCCACTACATGTACCGGGACGTGGTGGAGGTGCTGGAACGGACCGGCGACCGGCTCGATCTCTTCATGATCCCCAAGGTCGGCACCGCCGCCGACGTCTATGCGGTGGACATGCTGGTGACCCAGGTGGAGCAGGCCAAGGGGCGCAAGAAGCGGATCGGCTTCGAGCTCATCATCGAGACCGCGCTCGGCATGCAGAACGTGCATGAGATCGCCGGCGCCAGCCCGCGCAACGAATCGCTGCATTTCGGCGTTGCCGACTACGCCGCCTCGACCCGCGCCCGCACCACCAACATCGGCGGCGTCAACCCCGACTACAGCGTCCTCACCGATCCCCTCGGGGAGGACGGGCGGCGGGAGGTCCACTGGGGCGACATGTGGCACTACGCCATCGCCCGCATGGTGGTGGCCGCGCGTGCCAACGGCCTGCGTCCCATCGACGGACCGTTCGGCGACTTCTCCGACGCCGACGGCTACCGGGCGGCGGCGCGGCGGGCGGCGGCCCTCGGCTGCGAGGGCAAATGGGCCATCCATCCCTCGCAGATCGGGCTCGCCAACGAGGTCTTCAGCCCCTCCGAGAAGGAGGTGGAGCGGGCGCGGCGCATCCTCGCCGCCATGGAGGAGGCGTCCCGCGAGGGGCGTGGCGCGGTGAGCCTCGACGGGCGGCTGATCGACATCGCCTCCATCCGTCAGGCCCAGGCGCTGGTGGCCAAGGCCGACCAGATCACCGCGGCCGGCGGCTGACCGGACATTGCGGGCGGCGGGCCGGCATCGGCCCCGGCCAGCCGCCGTCGGGCCGCGCGCCTCAGAGGCACTTGAAGTACTCGAAGGGCTCGCGGCAGTGGCGGCAGCGGTAGAGCGCCTTGCAGGCGGTGGAGCCGAATTCGGCGATGCGCTCGGTATCGGTGGACTCGCAGCGCGGACAGGGGACCGCCGGTCCGGCGCCGAAGAGGGCCGCGCGTCCGCTGCCCGGAACCGGCGGGGCGATGCCGGCTTCCCTGAGCTTGCGGCGCCCCTCCTCGCTGATCCAGTCGGTGGTCCAGGCGGGGCTGAGCACGGTCTCGATGCGGGCATGCGGAAAGCCCGCCCGGTCGAGGGCCGCCCGGATCTGGAGCTCGATCAGCCGGGTGGCCGGGCAGCCCGAATAGGTCGGGGTGATGCGCACCACCGGATCGCCCGTCTCGTCCGCGACGACCTCGCGCACGATACCGAGATCGACGATCGTGACATAGGGAATCTCGGGATCCTCGACCTCGGCCAGGGCCTGCCAGATCCGGTGGTAACGGGGATCGGCGGTTTCCGGCCCGGTGCCCGGGCTCACCAGGCCCTCGCGTCCGGGTAGGCGCGCTGCAGGAACTGCATCTCGGCGAGGATGTAGCCCAGATGTTCCGTGTGCATGCGCCCGTCCTTGCCGCCCGACTGCATCCAGCCCTCGGCCGGTCGGGTGAGGGTGGCCTCGCGGAGCACGGCGTCCACCCGCCGGTCCCAGCCCTCCCGCAGCCGCGCGAGATCGGGGGCGATGCCGGCCTCCCGCATCGCCTCGTCGAGCGCGTCCGGAGTGAACAGCTCGCCCGTATACATCCACAGATCCTCGAGCGCCTTCTGCATCCGGCGGTGGCTCTCCTCGGTGCCGTCCCCGAGCCGGATCACCCATTCCCCGGCATGGCGCAGGTGGTAGGTCACTTCCTTGAGGGACTTCTCGGCGATGGCGGCGAGACGCCGATCCGCCGACTCCCGGAGTGCCCCGTAGAGTTCGAAATCGAAGGCCGAGATCAGGAACAGGCGGCCGATGGCGTGGGCGAAATCGCCGTTCGGCAGCTCCACGATCAGGGCGCAGCGATAGTCCAGCACGTCCCGGCGGTAGGCGAGGGCGTCCTCGTCCCGGCCGGCGCCCTCGAGCTCGCCGGCATAGCCCAGGAACAGCCGCGCCTGGCCGATGAGGTCGAGCGCCACGTTGACGAGCGCCATCTCCTCCTCGAGCGCCGGCGCGTTGCCCAGCATCTCGCTCAGCCGGTGACCCAGGATCAGGCTGTTGTCGCCGAGGCGCAGCAGATATTCGAAACGGGCTCTGTCCTCCGCCATCGCCACCGCCTCACATGTTCTTCACGTCGCTCGGGATCGTGTAGTGGGTGGGATAGCGGTACTCCTTGTCCTCGGCGGGTTCGAACAGGCTCGCCTTGTCGTCCGGCGAGGAGACGGCGATCGCCACTGCCGGTACCGCCCAGATGCTGTTGCCCTCGCCCCGTCGGGTGTAGAGGTCCCGTGCCATCTCGATCGCCATCTCGCCGTCCGGCGCGTGCAGGCTGCCGACGTGACGGTGCGCGAGGCCGTTGCGCGGTCGGATGAAGATCTCGTAGAGCGGCCAGTCCTTGTCCGCCATTCCACTTTCCCCCGAAGATGTCGGTTTTCGTTCCGGGTTCAGGCGGCGCGATCACGCAGGCGCCGCTTCTCGGCGTGGGCGAGAGCCGCCTCCCGCACCCATCGCCCTTCCTCGTGCGCGCGGCGGCGCTGTTCGAGCCGCTCCCGGTTGCACGGGCCCTCGCCGGCGATCACCCGCCAGAACTCGTCCCAGGGCACGGGACCGAAGTCATAGTGGCCGCGCTCCGGGTTCCAGCGCAACTGCGGATCGGGGATCCGCAGCCCGAGGCGCTCCGCCTGCGGCACCGTGACGTCGACGAATTTCTGGCGCAGCTCGTCGTTGGTGACCCGCTTGATCTTCCATTTCATGGATTGGGCGGTGTGGACCGAATCGGAATCGGGCGGTCCGAACATCATGAGGGCGGGCCACCACCAGCGGTCGAGGGATTCCTGGGCCATGCGCCGCTGCTCCGGGGTGCCTTGGGCCAGGGTCATGACGATCTCGTAGCCCTGGCGCTGATGGAAGCTCTCCTCCTTGCAGATGCGCACCATCGCCCGCGCGTACGGGCCGTAGGAACAGCGCTGCAGCGGCACCTGGTTCATGATCGCGGCGCCGTCCACCAGCCAGCCGATCATCCCCACATCCGCCCAGGTCAGGGTCGGATAGTTGAAGATGGAGGAATACTTGGCCTTGCCGGCGAGCAGCTGCTCCACGAGCTCCGCCCGCTCCACCCCCAGCGTCTCGCAGGCCGAGTAGAGATAGAGGCCGTGGCCCGCCTCGTCCTGGATCTTGGCCAGCAGGATGGCCTTGCGGCGCAGCGTCGGCGCACGGGTGACCCAGTTGCCCTCGGGCAGCATGCCGACGATCTCGGAATGCGCGTGCTGGCTGATCTGGCGGATCAGGGTCCTGCGGTAGCCTTCCGGCATCCAGTCGTTGGGTTCGATGCGCTCCTCGGCGTCGATCCTCGCCTGGAAGCGCGCCTCGCGTTCCTTCTCTTCGGCGGTCTCGGCTTCGCGCACGGGGCCGATCTTGCCGTCGAGCCCTTGTGTGTACATGGTCCCTCCCGATCGGGATGCCGGCTGTCTTCGGGCGACAATGTGATACGAAAACGCCCGCGCTTCAATCCGCTTCGATACCGCATCCCGCGTGGCCGGGACCCGTGAGCGGTCGCGGGCCGGCGGGCCCGGAGACCGTGCATTCGACATCCGGCGGTCGAGGAGCGGATCCGGCCGGCGACTTCGGTGGCATCGGTGCCGCCGTCGGCCGGTTCCCGGGCCGGGGGCGCATCACCGGCGCCGGTGGCGGGTTCGTCCCTGCCTCCGGTGCGGCGACCGGCGCCGATACAGGGGGCGGCTCGGTGCGCATCCCGTCTCCGTTCGGCGTCGGGGAGGGGCGGTCCGGTGCGCCGGGCGGCCGGGACCCGGGTGCGCGCGCTGCGGCGTGGCGTCGCCTCTCCTCGAGAAGCTGGTTGCGGGCAGCGCCCGGGCGCCAGGGGTAGGCGCCGACGAAGCGGTTTTCCCGGCCCGGATCGGGGGCGGTGTAGCAGACCACGTCGGCCAGGGTGCGATAGCACCAGGCGAGTCGGGTCTTCTCCCCGGCGGCGCGGGTCGGGATCGGATGCCAGAAGGACAGCATCAGGAGAATAGTGAGAAAGATACCCGACATCGGGCCCGCTTCCGTTGCCGACAGAGTCCGCGGCGCCGATGCGGGCGGCGCCGGCCCCTTGATGTCACGGCCGGGGTTAACATTCGCTTACCGCGCGCGGTCCGGGCCGCAGCCGCGGCGCAGGATGCGCGCGCCGAGGCCGGTCTCGTAGGCGAGCCCCTCGCGCGTCAGCACCGGCATTCCGGCCATGCCGCCCGGGACCAGGCCCTTGCGCACGAGGGCGCGGTAGACGGCGGGATTGTGGAGCCCGGTAGCATCGCGCATGCGGATGGTCCCGGCCGTCGGGTGGAAACGATCGCCGTGGGCATCCGGGAGGCCGCGGATCAGCACGCTGCCGTCCTCGTCGGGGGGATTGGCGAACGCCGGATCGGCGGCGAGCAGCTGCAGCACGGCCAGCGTGCGGAGCTGGAGGGCGTTGGGCTTCTTCGGATGGGCTCTCTTTCGGCGCGCGCTCCCGGCTTTCCTAGTCCACGGCCATCGCCAGGATCTGGCTGAGCTGGCAGAGCGGACGTCCGGTCTCCGCCGCCCAGCGGTTGAAGATGCGCTGCACCGCCCGGTGGTCGGCTCGGCTCCGGGGCTCGCCTTCCCAGGCGCCGAAGCTGTTCAGGGCCTTCACCACCGAGCTCGTCAGCACGAAGGTGTCCTTGCCCACCATGCGCAGGAAATAGGGTGCCGAGCGTCCGCCCATCTGGGAGAAGCGGCGCGAGATCTCCGCCCACAGATCGACGATCTCCGCCACCGGCCAGCCGGCGATCCAGTTGCCGAAACCGCCGTGGCGCTCCGCGATCTGGAGCAGCGCCCGGGCGTTGGCGCGCACCGCCCGGAGCTTGCCCAGGTGGCGGATCAGGCGGCGGTCGCCGAGCAGCGCCTCGATATCCTCGTCGGAAAGTGCGGCCACCCGGGCGGGATCGAAACCCGCGAACACCTCCTCGAAGGCCGGCCATTTGGCGTCCACGAGCCGGTGCTTGAGCCCGGCCCGGAAGGTGCGCAGACTCATCGTCGAGAGATAGCGGTCGTCCGGCATCGCCCGCAGCTCGGCCGGCGGTCGTGGCTGCGGCAGCCGCGCTTCGAGGGCCGCCATCCCATGCCGCACCAGCGCCGTCTCGTGGATCTGCGCGAACCCGATCTCGGCCATCGCTTCCTCCTCTTCCCCGGCGACGCCAGCACAGGTGCTCGAGCGGCCGCGTCGAGAGCACGGGGAAGGAGACCGGCCACTGTGGCAAATCGGTGCCAGCCGGGGGCGCTCGCGCCCCTCTCCGCACAACGTGCTGGACCTCCGCCGCCCGGGCGGCATCATAATCCGTCGTCCGGGAAAGGACAGGGCCGGCCGCGGTGAGGAGGAACGGGAGTGTCGAACGGTTTCGTGGCATCGCCGGCATGGTTGCGGATCGCCGGTTTCTCGCTGGCGTGCGTGCTGTCCTGGCTGGCCGCCCCGGAGCGGGACGCGGTGGCGGAAACCCTGTCGGACGCGCTCGAGCTCACCTACGAGCGCAATCCCGATCTGGAAGCGGCCCGGGCCAGGCTGCGGGCCGTCGTCGAACAGGTGCCGCAGGCGCTGGCCGGGTTCCGGCCCCGGCTCTTCGTCGATGGCGTGGCGGAGACGGTCCGGGGACAGAGCGAGCTCGCGGACATCGATCGCGATACCTACGGCGCCACCGCACGGCTGCTGCAGAATCTCTATGCCGGCGGCGGCACCACCGCCGCCGTGGCCCGCGCGGAAGCCGCCGTGCGGGCCGAGCGGGCGCGGCTCTACGCGACCGAGCAGGAGGTCCTCCTGCAGGCGGTCGCCGCCTATACCGCCGTGGTCCGTGATCGCGAGGTGCTGCGCATCGCCATCAACAACGCCGAACGTCTGAAGCAGCATCTGGCCGCCACCAGGGACCGTTTCGAGGTCGGCGAGGTGGCGCGCACCGACGTCGCCCAGGCCCGAGCCCGCTACGCGCGCGGGCTCGCGGACGTGGAATCGGCGCGCGCCGATCTCGCGGGCTCGATCACCGAATACCGGCGCGTGGTGGGCCAGGAGCCGGGCGAGCTCGTGAGCGAGCCGGCGCTCGAGGCGTTGCCCGCCAGCCTCGAGGAGGCCTACACCCTGGCCGACGGGCATCCCCTGATCGAGGCAGCGCGCTACCAGCTCGCCGCCGGCCGCCAGGCGGTTCTGGAGGCGCGGGCCGGTCTGCTGCCGACGGTCGATCTCGAGGGGCGGCTCAGCTACACCGAGGATCCCACCTCCCTCGTCGACTGGCAGCGGGAGGCGCGTCTCGGGGTGAGCGTGTCGATCCCCCTCTACCAGGGTGGCGCCGCCTATGCGCGCGTGCGCGAGGCGCGCCAGACGGTGACCAGGTTCCAGCGCGAGCTCGATTCCGCGGTGCGCCAGGTGCAGAAGCAGGTGGGCGAGGCCTGGGAGCGGCTGAGGGCGGCGGCCGAGCTCATCCGCGCCTTCGAGGCGCAGGTGGAGGCCAACAAGATCGCGCTCGAAGGCGTCCAGGAAGAAAATCTGGTCGGCACCCGGACGGTGCTCGACGTGCTGGACGCCGAGCAGGAGCTGTTCGATTCGCGCATCGGACTCGTACGGGCGACGCAGGCCCACGTCCAGGCGAGCTACCAGCTCAAGAGCGCCGTCGGCCAGCTCACGGCGGCCGATCTCGGGCTCGAGGTGGAGGTCTACGAGCCCGACCGCTACTACGAGCGGAACCGCGCGCGGCTGTTCGGCCTCGAGTAGGTTCCCGCGCCCGATCGGAAGGGCCGCGGCCGTCAAGCCCCCGGCGCCGGGGCGAGGCGGCTCCGGGGTATGTTCCGCCGGCGGCTTTTACGGTCCGTTAAGGGGCCTCGGGCTACAGCTCCTCCCACGTCCGATCTCCGGCTGCTGCGGCGGGCGGAGGCGATGCGAGGAGGAGAGAAGCGATGAAGAGATGGTGCGGATGCGCGCTGGTCGCCGTGATGGCCGCCGGCGCCGTGCAGGCGCCGCCGGCCCGGGCCGCCACCACCACGGCGACCCTCGCCCTCCAGGTGGAGGTGGTCGGCGGCTGCGAGGTGGGCGACGCCTCGCTCGATTTCGGAACCTACCAGAGCGGACAGGTCGACGATCTCGTCGTCAACACGCGGCTCGTTCTGAGCAACTGTACCGTGGACAGCGTCGTGGTCGAGCTCGACGGCGGCCAGGCGGGCAACACCCGGGGGCGGCGTCTCACCGGTCCCGGCGGTGCGAGCCTCTCCTATCAGCTCTTCAAGGGTCCCAATCTCGGCAACATGTTCGGTGACAACGGTGACGGGCGGACCATCGACATGACCGGGCGAACGACCCTCAACGTACCGGTCTACGGCCGCATCCGCGGTGGTCAGACGGTTCCCGCCGGCACCTACACCGATACCATCAACGTCACGCTCACCTTCTGAGGCCGCCGCATCCTCGGCCGACGGGGGCCGTCCGAAGGGGCGGCCCCCGTGGCAGGCCGGGACGGATCCGCCGTCGGCGACCGCCGTCGGCGAAGACGGGGAAGCGGATCCTCCGCCGGGCACTGCCTGGCCGCCCGGCCCGATGGATACTTTCGCGCGGCCCTCCCGCATCGAGCCGGGCCGGGGAGGAGCAGGGGAAATCGAAGGAAAGGTCACGGCCGCCGAGCGTCTCGAACGGGGCGAGGATCCGGGCGGGCTGCTGGAGCCGCCGCGGAGCTCGCGGGAGTTCCGCAAGCTGTTCGGCCGCTTTCGTGCGATGGTGCGGGCGGTGCAGGAGCGCGAGACCATCCTCAGGCGGCTCGTCGAGGAGGACCGGCTCGCCCAGCTCGGCCGGCTGGCCTCGGCCATGGCGCACGAGGGCAACAATCCGCTCGCGGGGCTGCTCAAGGTGGTCGATACGCTGCGCCGCCGCGGCGAGGACGACGCCGTGCGACGCCACGCGGTGGAACTCCTCGAACGCGGTCTCCTGGGCATCCGCAACGTGGTGGGCATCATGCTCGTGGCCTGCAAGGAGGACCGCGAGGCGCCACGGCTCACCCAGAAGGCGATCGACGATCTGCGGTACCTCGTGCAGCACGAGGTGGCCCGCAAGCGTCTCGAGCTCGTCTGGACCAGCCGGCTGCTGCCTTGTCTGCCGGTCGACGGCGGCGCCGTGCGCCAGGCGCTTCCGAACCCGCTGCTCAACGCCTGCGGGGCCTCGCCGGTGAGCGGAAAGGTGGTGTTCGAGGCGGTGGCGGAGGATGGCGGCTGCCGCTTTCTGATCGCGGACGAGGGTCGTGGCCCTCCCCCGGACATGGCCGCCATTCTCGAACGCTCGGGACCGCCGACGACACCTCCCGGCCGTGGCCTCGGATTGTGGACGGCGGCCACGCTGTGGCGGCGGATCGGTGGAACCGTCAGGGCCGAGCGGGAAGAGCGAGGGGGAACGCGGATCCTGCTCCTGGGGCCCGTCGCGGAGCGGACGGAGGTGGTGCGATGAGCGGTAATGTGGGGACCGTGGCGATCGTCGAGGACGATCCGATCATCGGCGCGTCCCTCGCTCAGCGCTTCGCCATCGAGGGCATCGCCACCCAGTGGTGGCGCAGCGGCGAGGAGGCGCTGGCCGGTTTCGCCCGCCATCGCCCGCAGCTGGTGGTGTGCGACATCCGCCTGCCCGATCTCGACGGCGAGGCGCTGTTCGGGCGCAGCACCCGACTCCTGGGGCCGGTGCCCTTCCTGTTCATCACCGCCTTCGGCGACGTCGAGCAGGCGGTGCGGCTCGTGCGGGCGGGCGCCGTCGGCTACATCACCAAGCCCTTCGCCGCAGACGAACTCGTGGCCAAGCTACGCGATCTGGTGGCGGCCGAGACCGCCCGCAGCGACGGCAGTCTCGGCGTGTCGCCGGCGATGCGTGCGATCGAGGTGCTTCTCCGCAGGGTGGCGCGGATCGACAGCCACGTGCTGTTCCTGGGCGAGAGCGGCGTCGGCAAGGAAGTGTGCGCCCGCTTCCTCCACGCCGTGTCGCCGCGTGCCGAGGCCCCGTTCGTGGCCGTCAACTGCGCCGCCATTCCCGCCGAACTCGTGGAAAGCGAGTTCTTCGGACACAGCGGGGCGCGTTCACCGGCGCCGTCGGGCGCCACGCCGGCTTCGCCGAACGGGCCGGGACGGGCTGCCTGTTCCTCGACGAGGTGGGGGAGCTTCCCCTGGCCGCCCAGGCGAAGCTCCTCCGTCTCGTCCAGGATCGCAGCTTCCATCCGGTGGGGGGGGGGGAACGGGCCCTGCCGTTCGACGCCCGGCTGATCTGCGCCACCAACCGGGATCTCGAGGAAGCGGTGACGGCCGGACGCTTCCGGGCCGACCTCGATTACCGCATCAACGTCCTGCCCGTGCGGGTACCGCCGCTGGGCGAGCGCCCCGAGGACATACCGCTGCTGCTCACCCGCTACCTGCGCGAGTTCGCGGCACGTTTCGAGGTGCCGATCACGGGCTTCGCCCCGGCGGCCGAGGAAGCCGCCCTCGAATGGTCGTGGCCCGGCAACGTGCGGGAGCTCGTCAACCGGGCGGAGCGGGCGGTGGCGCTGGCGGAGCGACCGGTCATCGGCCCGGCGACCTGTTCCCGGAGCTGGTCGGCGAGGGTGGCGGCGGGGAGCGGGGCTTCCAGACGCTGGAGGAGGCTCGGGCGGCGGCGGAACGACGCCAGATCGAGCGTGCGCTGGCCATGACCGGCGGGCGCATCGTCGAGACCGCACGCCTGCTCGGCATCTCGCGCACGACGCTGTGCGAGAAGATGCGCCGCCTGGGTCTCGGCCCGTCCTCGGTTTGAGGCTGATGCCCGCTCCCGGGCGGAGGCGAAAAAAGGGGCGGCCGTGGCCGCCCCAGTTCCCTCCGAGAGAGGTCGTCAGACGTCGTAGTAGAGAACGAACTCGTAGGGGTGCGGCCGCAGCCGGATCGGATCCAGCTCCGAGGACCGCTTGTAATCGATGTAGGCCTCGACGAAGTCCGCGGTGAAGACGTCGCCCTCGAGCAGGAAGTCGTGGTCCGCTTCGAGGGCGGCGATCGCCTCCGAGAGCTGACCGGGTACCTTCTTGATCTCCGCGGCCTCCTCGGGCGGCAGATCGTAGATGTTCTTGTCCACGGGGTCGCCGGGATCGATCTTGTTGCGGATACCGTCGAGACCGGCCATCAGCATGGCCGAGAAGGCGAGATAGGGGTTGCAGGAGGGGTCCGGGCAGCGGAACTCGACCCGCTTCGCCTTGGGGCTGTCCGAATACATCGGGATGCGGCAGGCGGCCGAACGGTTGCGCATCGACCAGGCGAGGTTGACCGGCGCCTCGAAGCCCGGCACCAGCCGCCGGTAGGAATTGGTGGTGGGAGCGGCGAAGGCCAGGACCGCCGGGGCATGGCGCAGCAGACCGCCGATGTACCAGCGGGCGACCTGCGACAGGCCGGCATAGCCTGCCTCGTCGGCGAACAGCGGCTTGTCGGCTCCCCAGATGGACTGGTGCACGTGCATGCCGGAGCCGTTGTCGCCGTAGAGGGGCTTCGGCATGAAGGTGGCCGTCATGCCGTGCTGCCGGGCCACGTTCTTCACCACGTACTTGTACTTCATGAGATTGTCGGCCATGCGGAGCAGGGTCGCGAAGCGCATGTCGATCTCGCACTGGCCGGCGGTCGCCACCTCGTGGTGGTGGCATTCCACGTCGATGCCGAGCCGCTGCATGACGAGAGCCATCTCGCTGCGCAGATCCTGCAGCGTGTCCGAGGGCGGGCAGGGGAAGTAGCCCTCCTTGGGGCGGATCTTGTAGGCGAGGTTCGGGGCCTCGTCGGCGGTGGAGTTCCAGTGACCCTCCACCGAATCCACCTCGTAGGTGCCGTAGTTGGTGTCCTGCCCGTAACGGACGTCGTTGAAGACGAAGAACTCGGCCTCGGGACCGAAGAACGCGCGGTCACCGATGCCGCTGCTCTTCAGGTAGGCTTCCGCCTTCTTGGCGATGCCCCGCGGATCGCGGCTGTAGAACTCCTTCGTGACCGGATCCTTGACATCGCAGATCAGCACCAGGGTGCGGTGCCGGTAGAAGGGATCGATGAAGGCGGTGGTGGGATCCGGCATGAGCAGCATGTCGGATTCCTGGATCTGCTTGAAGCCGCGGATCGACGAGCCGTCGAAGCCCAGCCCCTCGGTGATCGCATCCTCGTCGAAGCAGGCCGCCGGGAAGGAGGTGTGCTGCCAGGTCCCGGGCACGTCGGTGAAGCGCAGGTCGACGACCTCCACCCCCTCGTCCTTGATCGCCTTCATCACCTCGGCCGGAGTGCTGCATCCCAGTGTCATGACGGATCCTCTCTCGCTGGTGTCCCGCGCTGCGGGTTGTGGTTGCTACCCGACGGGGAGCGCCGGAACGCGCCCTAGAGGGCGTCGGCGCCCCGTTCCCCGGTGCGGATGCGCACCGCATCCTCCACCGGAATGACGAAGATCTTGCCGTCGCCGATGCGGTCGGTCTTGGCCGCCTTCTGGATGGCCTCCACCGCCCGCTCCACGAGCTCGTCCTCGACCACGACCTCCACCTTCACCTTTGGCAGGAAGTCGACGACATATTCGGCTCCGCGATAGAGCTCGGTATGGCCCTTCTGCCGGCCGAAGCCCTTGACCTCGCTCACCGTCATGCCCTTGAGGCCGATCTCCTGCAGGGCTTCCTTGACCTCGTCGAGCTTGAAGGGCTTGATGACCGCCTCGATCTTCTTCATCCCGCCGTACTCTCCATGGTGGGGCGGCCCGAAACGACCGCCGGCGCTCTGCTTCGGTTCATGCAGGGATCGTGCCAGCCGGATCGGATGCCGGCGACACGTTTCTTTCGCGGCTCTCTCAGCAGGAGGGCTGCCCAGAAACCGTGCAGCCTGCACATTTTCCGGGCAGCTCTTCCGATCGCAGCGACGGGCGCCCTTGACGTCGGCCGGCGGCGGCGATAAGGATCCGCGGCCCGGCGCGTCCTCGCGCGCCGTCTTCGCTTTCTCACCAACGGGACGTTCCGCCATGGCACGACGCTGCCCGCTGAGCGGCAAGGGTGTGCTCGTCGGCAACAATGTGAGCCACGCCAACAACAAGACCAAGCGCCGGTTCCTGCCCAATCTGCAGCAGCGGCACCTGTTCAGCGAGACTCTCGGCGAATCGGTGCGTCTGCGCATCACCACGAACGCGATGCGCACCATCGACAAGCGGGGCGGGCTCGACGCCTTTCTGCTCTCTTCCGCCGACACCGATCTGCCGCGCCCACTGGTACGTCTCAAGCGGCGGATCGCGGCCGCCCGCGAGGCCCGCGCCGACAGCTAGCCGGGTTCCCGCGGCCCCCGGGGACGGTGCTGCAGTCGCACCAGAAGCGTCGCCTGCAGCGGGCTGAAGTTGTCGTCGGAAACGAGATAGATGTCCCGTACGCCGTCGGCGCCGCGGCGCACGGCGATGCCCTCGAAATTGTCGCTCGGCAGAGGTGTCTGGAGCCGGGCGAGCTCCCGTGGCGCGAGCAGGGTGTCGGCCTGTGGCCGGGCCGGCGGCTCGAGGGCGAGGATGCGCGCGGCGAAGCCGCCGAACAGCGAGAACCGCCGCTCCAGCACGTAGACGGTATCCTCGATTGCATCGGCACCCACGGGCACGA
The DNA here is from genome assembly GCA_027045875.1 of Alphaproteobacteria bacterium. GTDB lineage: Bacteria > Pseudomonadota > Alphaproteobacteria > Geminicoccales > Geminicoccaceae > JALSRW01. Next base: position 55,318 of record JALUAG010000109.1, read on the forward strand.
ACCCTTCTCTCGTCGGGTAGCGGAGCGGCAGGAAGTCCCGATCCGTCCGGAGCGCGGCACGCAGGATGCCGGGTGCCACGAACATCCCTTCGGTGAACAGCAGCAGGCGGCCGTCGGAAAGCCGCGCCACCGCCTCGAGGCCGGCATTGACGGGAGCGGCCCGCAGCCAGGCGGGGAGGGGCAGCGGATCGAGGCCCGGACCGCCGTCCGGGTCGAGACGGTAGAGGGCGTGGTTCCCCTCGGCAGCCAGGATCAGTGCACCTTCGGTAGTGGCCAGACTTTCGGTGTCGGGCACACCCGTTGCGGTGGAAACCCGGCAACGATCCCAGCGGGTGGCGTCGGCCGCGCGCCCGTGCAGGAGGGTCTGCGGGAGACGCCAGAGGGTCCCGCGGTCGGACAGGGCGAGGAGCCGTCCGTCCAGGAATGCGAGAGCCGAGAAACCGCCGAAGGCGGGGTCGCGGGATCGGAGCCGCATCACCGCCAAGAGGCGCAGCTCGCCGAGGCGGATGCCCGATCCCTCGTCGCCGGGAACCGGGAGCAGCGTCGCCCCGACCGGCCGTGAGGGTTCCCACGGACAGGCCCGCGCTTCCCCCGTCCCGGTAAGCGGCAGGAAGGCGATCGGTACCCAGCATACGCACCGGCCCGCCTCGCGAAGGAGACGGGCCGGCGGCCGTTGCGCGGGCAGAGAGCTCGTCCCGCGGTCAGTTGCGCTGCTGGCCGAACAGCTGCAGCAGCATGATGAACAGGTTGATGAAGTCGAGATAGAGGCGCAAGGCGCCGAAGATGGCCTTGCGGGTCGCCACTTCCGGCGAGTCGTAGGCGTAGTACTCTTCCTTGATCGCTTGGGTATCGTAGGCCGTAAGGCCGACGAAGATGCCGACGCCGACGATGCTGATGACCAGCTGCAGGGCGCTGCTCATCAGGAAGATGTTGACGAGCCCGGCGACGATGATGCCGATCAGTCCCATGAACAGGAACGAGCCCCAGGCGGTGAGATCGCGCTTGGTGGTATAGCCGTAGAGGCTCATGGCGCCGAAGGTGGCGGCGGTGATGAAGAACACCCGCGCGATGCTGGTGCCGGTGAAGACATAGAAGATGCTGGCCAGCGACAGGCCCATGACCACGGCGAAGGCCCAGAAGGTGAGCTGGGCGGCGCTCAGGCTCATCTTGTGGATGCGGGCGCTGAGGAAGAAGACGAAGCCCAGCGGGGCGAGCATCACCACCCATTTGAGCGGCGTGCCGAAGATGAGCGCCATCGCCGAGGGGCTGAGTGCGACGACGTAAGCCGTCAGCCCGGTCAGCGCCAGGGCCAACCCCATGTAGTTGTACACCGACAGCATGTAGCTGCGCAGGCCCTCGTCGATTTCGGCGGCCGCGAGCCGGGCCTGAGCCGCACGGGGAGTGAAGTGTTGATCCATGGTCCTGTTCGCTCCTTGGATGCGCTCTCTGGTGATGCGGTCGCTCGATCCGAAACCATGATATGGCGGGGGGCGGCGGCCGATCAAGCCTCGCCGAGGCGCGCCCGGACGCGCCATGAACAAAGTTTCATGTTTTCTCAATGCCGGCGAAAGTCGCTTCAGCCGATGGTGGCGAACACCGGGAAGGTCTCGAGCAGCCAGTAGGCGATCACCTCGAACTGCCCGGTGATCATCAGCCCGCCCATGATCAGCAGCAGCACCCCGGCGCCCTGCTGCAACCGGCGCCCCAGCTTGGAGAGCCGCTTCATCTGGCGCAGGAGCTGTTCGGTGAAGAGCGCCGCCAGCAGGAAGGGGACGCCGAGGCCGAGGGAGTAGATGCCGAGCAGTACGGTCCCCTTCTCGAGGCTCGCCGTGCTCGCGGTCATGGTCAGGATGGCGCCGAGCACCGGTCCGATGCAGGGGGTCCAGCCGAAGGCGAAGGCGACCCCCAGAAGGAAGGCGCCGGTCACCTTGCCGCCCGGAATGTTCAGATGGAAGCGCGCCTCGCGCTGCATCAGCCGGAAGGGGGAGAAGCCGAGGAGATGGATGCCGAAGACGAGGATCACCGCCCCGGCGATGATCCCGAGTTCGTAGCGGTAGGTCAGCAGCAGCCCGCCCAGGGCCGAGGCGCTGGCGCCGAAGGCCACGAATACCACGGAGAAGCCGAGCACGAACCAGACCGCGTAGAGGAGCGCCCGCAGCCGGTTGACGTTCTCACGCTCCATCTCCTCGAAGGAGCTGCCGGCGACATAGGACACGTAGCCCGGCACCAGCGGCAGCACGCAGGGCGAGAGGAAGGAGATGACGCCCCCGAAGAACGCGGTGACGATGCCGAGGAGCGTGAGATCGACCATCGGGATTCCCGGTCCGGAGCTGTCCGTCCGGTAAGAAAGGGCGTGGCGGCCGGCCCGACAAGGGGCTCGCGCGAACGTGTCACAATCCGTCGCATCCCGGGTCGCCGGGTGCGGGCCGCGGCTCAGAAGGGGATGTCGTCGTCGAGGTCGTCCTCCCTCGGCGCGGCCGTCGCCCGCCGCGCCGATGCCGGCCGGTCGAGCGTGCCCTCCGGATCGGGCAGGGCGTCGGCGCCGCCGTCGCCACGACCGCCGAGGAGCACGAGTTCACCGCGGAAGCGCTGGAGGACGATCTCGGTGGTGTAACGCTCCTGACCGTTCTGGTCGGTCCATTTGCGGGTCTGGAGCTGGCCCTCGATGTAGACCGAGCGGCCCTTGGAGAGGTAGCGCTCCGCCACATCGGCGAGGTTTTCGTTGAAGATCACCACCCGATGCCATTCGGTACGCTCGCGCGCCTCGCCGGTGCCGCGATCCTTCCAGCGTTCGCTGGTGGCCACGGTGAGATGCACGATCTTGCGATTGTCCTGGGTGTAGCGGACCTCCGGGTCACGCCCGAGATTGCCCACCAGAATGACCTTGTTGACGCTGCCGGCCATGGGATCGGCTCCACTCTGCTGTTGGCGGGGACGACATTTCAGCCCCCTGGCGTGAAATCAAGCTTCGTCCTTTCCTCTCGCGGCCTCGCGGGGCTCCCGGGCCGCGCGCTCGTCCAGCGCCGCGCGCAGGCGCTCGAGCAGGGCCAGCCGGCCGCGGTCGCTCGGAAGTGCTTGAAGCCGCTGGCCGAGATCGAGGAGCAGGCGGGCGTAGGCATTGTGCCAGTCCTCGCGGGCGCGGACGAGATGATGAGGGATGCGCGGTGCGGGCCGTGAGTGACCGGGTGGTGCCGCGAGCTCCAGCGTGAAGCGCTCGTCGAGCTCGGGGATCACGATCCGTTCCGCCGGCAGCCCGCGCGCGAGCAGCGCGTCGCGCAGGGCGTGCAGGGCCGGCTCCTCGCCGTGATCGAGGAACAGGGTGGCGCCGATCGGGCGGCGCGCTTCCGCCCAGGCCAAAAGCTCGCTGCGGTCGGCATGGGCCGAGTAGCCCTCGATGGAGCGGATGCGGGCGCGTACCGCGATTTCCTGGCCGTGGATGCGCACCCGTTTCTCGCCGCTCAGGATGAGATGGCCCAGCGTGCCGGGCGCCTGATAGCCGACGAACAGGACCGTGCATTCGGGCCGCCAGAGATTGTGGCGCAGGTGGTGGCGGATGCGCCCGGCGTCGCACATCCCGCTCGCCGCCATGATGATCGCCCCGCCCGTGATGCGGTTGATGGCCCGGCTCTCCTCCACCGTTTCGGTGAAGCGCAGAAAGGGGCTCTCGAACATGAGGTCGGGATCCTCGACCTCGTGGAGCTCGTCGCGATGGGCGGCGAAGACGCGGGTGACGTGGGTGGCGAGCGGGGAATCGATGAAGATGGGCGCCTTCGGAATGCGGCCGCGATGCATCAGCCAGGTGAGGGCGTAGAGCAGTTCCTGCGTGCGTTCGACCGCGAAGGCCGGGATCACGAGATTGCCGCCCCGCGCCAGCGCCTCCGTCACCTCGCGGCGGAGATGCTCGCGGCGCTGCTCGATGGTGCGGTCCTCCCGTTCGCGATCGCCGTAGGTGCTCTCCATCACCACATAGTCGAGGCCGGAAGGGGCGGCGGGACGGTCGTGGAAGGCCTTCTCGTCGGGGCCGATGTCGCCGGAGAACAGGAGCCGCAGGGGGCGCTCGCGACCGTCGCCGATCTCCAGCTCGATCGAGGCCGAGCCCAGGATGTGGCCGGCGTTCCAGAAACGCGCCCGGATTTCCGGCGCCGGCTCGAGCCAGCTCCCGTAGTCGCAGGGCACGAGCTGGCGCAGCATCGCCTCGGCATCGGCGCGGGTGTAGACGGGCTCCACCAGCGGTCGGCCCCGCCGCCGGTTGCGCTTGTTGAGATGCTCGACCTCGCTTTCCTGGATGTGGCCCGAATCCGGCAACATGAAGCCGAGCAGATCGCAGGTCGCCGCCGTGGCGTGGACGGGTCCCGAGAAGCCCTTCTTGGTCAGCTTCGGCAGCAGCCCGGAATGGTCGATGTGGGCGTGGGTCAACAGCACGAAGGCGAGCTCCTCGGGCACGAAGGGGAACGGCCGGTAGTTGAGCTCGCGAACCGTCTTGTTGCCCTGGAACATGCCGCAGTCCACCAGAAAGCGGGTGTTCCCGTGCTCGACGAGAAAACAGGAGCCGGTGACCGTCGAGGCGGCGCCGTGGAAGGAGAGACGGACCGTCATCACCGGTCTTCCGGCGCCGCGGGCAGCGGATCCTCCGCCTCGAGCCCGTAGTGACGGCGGATGCAGGCCCAGGCCTCCTCGGCGGTCTCCACGTAGCGGAAGATGTCGAGGTCCTCGGGGTCGATCACCCCCTCGTCCACCATCGCCTCGAAGTCGAGCACGCGCCGCCAGTAGTTCTCGTCGAACAGCAGCACCGGCAGCGGCCGCACCTTCCTCGTCTGCACGAGACAGAGGGTCTCGAACAGCTCGTCCATGGTGCCGAAGCCGCCCGGAAAGACGACGAGGCCCCGCGCGCGCAGGAGGAAGTGCATCTTGCGCAGGGCGAAATAGTGGAACTGGAAGCAGAGCTCCGGGGTGATGTAGGGGTTGGGCACCTGCTCGTGGGGCAGGGTGATGTTGAGGCCGATGCTCTTGGCGCCGACCTCGTGGGAGCCGCGGTTGGCGGCCTCCATGATGCCGGGTCCGCCGCCGGTGACCACCACCCAGCGCCGCGGACCGTCCCGCTGGCCGGCCTCGGAGACGAGGCGGGCGAAGCACCGCGCCTCCTCGTAGTAGCGCGAGCGCTCGACGAGCCTCCTGGCCGCCGCCGCCTTGCGGCGCGTCACCGGACAGTGCGGCCGCTCGCGGAGCGCCGCCTCGGCCGCTTCCAGCTGGCTGCGGGCGGCCTCGGGGGCGGGGATGCGCGCCGAGCCGAAGACCACGATCGTCGATTCGATCTCGTGCTCCTGGAGGACCAGTTCGGGCTTGAGGAGCTCGAGCTGCAGGCGCACCGGCCGCAGCTCGTCGCGCAGCATGAACTCGGGATCGGCGAACGCCAGCCGGTAGCTGGGCGAGCGGGTCTGGGGCGTTTCGACGCGCGGCGTGGCGCGCTCGAGATCCTCGCGCGCGCTCGGGAGGTGCAGATGCTGGGGATCGTGCTCCATGGCCGGCTCCGGGGCTCGGGACGACGGCGCCCATTTGAGCCCGCCTCCGCGGCCGCGGCAACCGCGTTCCGCGCCTCCTGCGGTCCTTCCATACGAAAAGCCCCGCGGTGACCGCGGGGCTCGCCGTGTCGCTGCCGATCCCGGGATCAGGCGGCGAGCTTCTTGACCTCGTCGAAGTTCGCGGTGGCGCGCTTGACGAAGAGGTCGACGACCTCGCTCTGGGCCTTCAGCCCGAGATCCATGAGCTCCTTGGAATCGGCCACCGCCTTCTCGATGGCGGCCTTGGCCTCCTCCACGTAGTTCTGGGGCTGCTTCTTGACGTCGAAGCCCTTCATCAGACCCTCGGCCTTGGCGAAGACCTCCTTCAGGAGGTCGGTCTGCCGCTTGGCGACGGTCTGGGTGAAATCGAACATGATCTTCTGGGCCGCGAAGAAGGTCTCCAGATTGGCCTTCTGCAGCGCCAGAAGCGCGTCGAGGTCGAACTTCGGCAGGTTGGGAACGGGGCTGTTGGCGGTCTTGGTGGTCATGGCACGTCTCCGGTGGATTGCTGCGGCGCACAATAGATAGGCGCGTGCCGCCGCCGCCGCAAGGGAAAAATTGTGCAGTGCACAAAAAAACCGGACCGGCCCGCCGTACCCCGGGGAGCCGCCGCCGTCAGCTCCGGAGGGAACCCACCCGGGCGAGGGCGGCCGGCGTGGGGACGCCGTAGCCCTCGAGCGCCGGCGCCAGGATGCGCGTCACCTCCGAGCGACCCAGCTCGTCCATCAGCGCGCAGGGCGGCTTCGCGAACCGCAGGGCCTCGCGCGCACCGGTATCGATATCCGCGGGCGATGCCACCTCCTCGTCGAGGGCCTGGAGGACCGGCAGGAACACGCCGAGCAGGAGCCGGTCGGCGATCGCCCGGCGCCGGGCTTCGGGGATCTCGCCGGCCTCGCCGATGGCAAAGGGACGGTCCGCCTCGCCGTGTTCGATCATCGAGGCGGCGGGGGCGTAGAAGGGGCCGAGCGGCGAGAGGTTGCGGATGGCGTGCAGGTTGATGCGCGGCTTGATGATGTTCATGACGAAGAAGGGGCCGGCGGCGGCGCCCACCGCCTCTTTCGCCACGGCGTCGATCTCGGCGGTGGTGCCGAGCCCCTCGTCGAGCGCCCGTGCCGCCTCGTTGGTGTAGGGGCAGAAGAAGCGGTTGATGGCAAAGCCGTAGGAGTCCCGACAGCGGAGAGGCAGCTTGCCGGTGGCCCGGCAGAAGGCCAGGGCCTCCTCGATCACCGCCGGATCGGTGGCCTCGCCGCGCACCACCTCCACCACCGGATTGATCTGCGCCGGGCTGAAGTAGTGGAGGCCCAGGAAACGGGCCGGGGCGGCGACGTGCCGTTGCAGGTCGCTCACCCGGAGACAGCTCGTGTTGGTGGCGATGCGCGTACGTTCGGGAAGGATGTCCGAGAGGGTGCGGAAGAGGTCCGCCTTGAGCGCGAAATCCTCGAACACCGCCTCGATCACGAGATCGCGGTCGGCCATCGCTCCGAGGTCGGCGGCGGCGCCGAGGCGGGCGCCCGCCGCCTCCGCCGCCTCGTCGCTCATGCGCCCCTTCTCGACCTGGCGTGCGTAGAACCGGCGCGCCGAGGCGATGGCCGCTTCCACGGCCTCCGGCCGGCTGTCGTAGAGGACGACCTCGAGCCCGTGCTGGCCCAGGTTGGTGGCGATCCCGGAGCCCATGGTGCCGGCGCCGACGATACCCACCTTGGCGATGGTCATGGGGCGTTCTCTCCCGTTCGGTCAGGTTGCAGGATGCCGGAGGAGCCGGCCGTGGGACGGCGAACCCGTCTCCTATTCGGCCGCCCGCGGCCGGTGGCCGAGGCGCTCGGAAAGCTTCGCCAGGAGCTCGATGGCGGCATCGGCGATCGCGGTGCCGGGCCCGAAGACCGCCTCGACCCCGGCCTTCGCCAGGGCCCCGTGGTCCTGGGGCGGCACCACCCCTCCCACCACCACCATGATGTCGTCGCGCCCGAGCCGCCGCAGCTCGGCCGCCAGTTGCGGCACGAGGGTGAGATGGCCGGCGGCCAGCGAGGACACGCCGACGATGTGCACGTCGTTGTCCACCGCCTGGCGCGCGCATTCGGCCGGGGTCTGGAAGAGGGGGCCGACATCGACGTCGAAGCCGAGATCGGCGAAGGCCGAGGCGATCACCTTCTGGCCGCGGTCGTGGCCGTCCTGGCCCATCTTGGCGACCAGGATGCGCGGCCGGCGGCCCTCCGCCTCGGCGAAAGCCTCCACCAGGCGCCGCGCCCGCTCGACGTTGGACACCTCGCCCACCTCCCTCGCATAGACCCCCTGGATCACCCGGTTGTCCGGCACGTGACGGCCCCACACGAGTTCGAGCGCCAAGGTCATCTCCCCGACGGTGGCCCGCGCCCGCGCCGCCTCGAGGGACAGGGCGAGCAGGTTGCCACGGCCGGTGCGGGCGCATTCGGAAAGGGCCGCGAGCGCCCGCTCCACCGCCTCCGGATCGCGCTCCCGCTTCAGTTTCTCGAGCTTTTCGATCTGCCGTGCCCGTACCGCCGAATTGTCGATCCGGAGCACCTCGACATGCTCCGGTTCGTCGAGGGGGTAGACGTTGACGCCGACGATGGGCTGACGGCCCGAATCGATCCGCGCCTGGGTCCGCGCCGCCGCCTCCTCGATCCGGAGCTTGGGCAGACCCTTCTCGATCGCCTTCAGCATGCCGCCCATCGCCTCCACTTCCTCGATGTGGGTCCAGGCGCGGGCGGCGAGATCGTGGGTCAGTCTTTCCAGGAAATGGCTGCCGCCCCAGGGATCGACGGTGCGGCGGATGCCCGTTTCGTGCTGGATGAAGAGCTGGGTGTTGCGGGCGATGCGGGCCGAGAACTCGCTCGGGAGCGCCAGCGCCTCGTCGTAGGCGTTGGTGTGCAGCGACTGGGTGCCGCCGTGGGTGGCGGCCAGCGCCTCGACGCAGGTCCGCACCACGTTGTTGAAGACGTCCCGCGCGGTCAGCGACCAGCCCGAGGTCTGGCAGTGGGTGCGCAACATCAGCGAGCGCGGATCGCGCGGCGCGAAGGGCCGCACGAGCTTCGCCCACAGCATCCGCGCCGCCCGCAGCTTCGCGATCTCCATGTAGTAGTTCATGCCGATGGCGAAGAAGAAGGAGAGGCGCGGCGCGAAATCGTCGATGGCGAGGCCGGCGGCGAGGCCGGTGCGCAGGTATTCGACGCCGTCGGCGAGGGTATAGGCGAGCTCGAGATCCGCCGTCGCGCCCGCCTCCTGCATGTGGTAGCCGGAGATGCTGATGCAGTTGAACTTCGGCATCTCCCGGGCACAGTAGGCGAAGATGTCGGAGATGATCCGCATCGAGGGCGCCGGCGGGAAGATGAAGGTGTTGCGGACCATGAACTCCTTGAGGATGTCGTTCTGGATGGTGCCGGTGAGCCGATGGCGCGGCACCCCCTGCTCCTCGGCGGCCAGGATGTAGAGGGCCATCACCGGCAGCACCGCCCCGTTCATGGTCATCGACACGCTCATCCGATCGAGCGGGATACCCTCGAAGAGCTGCGCCATGTCGAGGATCGAATCGATCGCCACCCCGGCCATCCCGACATCGCCCGCCACCCGGGGATGGTCGCTGTCGTAGCCGCGGTGGGTGGGAAGGTCGAAGGCCACCGACAGCCCGCGCTGCCCGGCGGCGAGGGCCTTGCGGTAGAAGGCGTTGCTCTCCTCGGCGGTGGAGAAGCCGGCGTACTGGCGGATCGTCCAGGGCCGGGTCACGTACATGGTGGGGTAGGGACCGCGCAGATAGGGCGGCAGACCCGGCAGGCCGTCCGGGAAATCGAGCCCGTCGCGATCCTCGGCCAGATGGAGCGGCGCGATGCGGATCCCCTCCGGCGTGGTACGGGCGAGATCCTCCGCGGCGACGCCGGTCTCCCGCGCGACCCGCGCCCGCCACGCCTCGCGGTCCGCGTCTTCCGGCAGGGGGTCGAGGGGCAGGTTCGCGAAGTCCGGAATGCGCGTCATCGCGCGGCCTCCTCGATGGCGCGCCAGGCATCCTCGAGGAGGGCCAGGGCGTCGATCTCCTCGCCGAGCACCGCATCGAAGGCGTCGGCCGGCCCCTCGCCCGCGAGATGGACCCGGAGGGCGCTCTCGTCGCGCAGCCGCCGGGCGAGGGCGGATGCCCGTTCGGCGAGCGCTTCCTCGCCGACGCAGAGGGTGACGAGCGGATGTGCCGTCGGATCGTAGGCGGCCGCTTCCGGCCCGTCGGCGGGCGCTTCTGCGACCGCGAGGCCGCCCGCCTCGAACAGGTTCCGCGCGAGGGTGGCGGGTCCGATGCAGGCGGCCGGCCGGCCGAGACGCAGGAGCAGCACGGTCGGTCGTCGTCCCGTACAGTCGAAAAAGGCGTCGCTCCGGTCCCGCAGCCGCTCGAAGGGTTCGGCGAGCCGCATCGGCGCGAGGGTCCGGATCTTCGGCCGCTCACCGGAGGGCACGGCGATCGGGGCCGCGTCGCGACGGGCGCGCAGGCGGGCGAGATCCGGTGCCGGCGCCTGCCTCGGCGCTTCCTCGAGATCGGCGAAGCGGCTCACCCCCACCAGCAGGACCCGGCCGCGGGCGAGGTCGTGCAGGCGCCGTTCGCGGACCGCCAGCACTTCCTCCTGGATGCGGCCGCGGTGGAGGGCCCGGGCCATGCCGCCCTCGGCCTCGATCCGCCGCAGGAGATCCCAGGCCCGATGGGCGAGCTCGTCGGCGAAACGGCCGGCGAACCAGCTCCCGCCCAGGGGGTCGATCGGATGGTGGAGGCGGCTTTCGAGGAGCAGCACGAGCTGGGTGTTGCGGGCGATCCGGCGGGCGAAGCGGTCGGGCAGGCCGATCGCATGGTCGAAGGGCAGGGCGGTCACGGCATCCGCCCCGCCGAGGGCGGCGGCGAGGACGGCGGCGGTCACCCGCAGCATGTTGGTCCAGGGATCGCGGCGGGTCATCACCCGCGGCGCCGTCACCGCATGGAGGTGAGGCGCCACGTCGCCGATGCCGCAGTGACGCATCACCTGCGCCCAGAGGCGTCGCGCCACCCGCAGCTTGGCGGAGGTCGCGAAGATGTCGGGATCGGCCGCGAGCCGCAGGCCGATGCGGCCCGCCGCCTGCTCGGGGGCGAGACCGGCCTCGGTCAGCAGGCGCATATAGGCGATGGCCGTCGCGAGGGTGGCGGCGAGCTCCTGGGCCTCGGAGGCCCCGGCGTCGTGCCAGGGAAGGCCGGAGGCGCACAGCAGGCGGCCGATCCCCGGCTGCTGCGCGAGGGACGGCACGATCTCCGCCGTTGCCGCCAGCGCCTCCTCGGGAGTCGGATGCTCGCCGCAAAGGGCGGCGCCCAGGGGATCGGCCCCGAGCTCGATCGTCGGTCCGAAGGCCGTCCGCTCCCGCAGCAATGCGGCGACGCGACCGATGTCCCTGCCGGGATCGAGGGCGAGGCCCGCGCCGGCCTGCCGGCAGGCGGCCAGGATCGGCGCGAGATCCGCCGCGTCCAGGAGCACGGTGCCGTCGGGCGTCTCCCCGCCTCGCGTGAAGCGGCGGTCGAGCCGCAGCAAGACGGAATGCACGCCGCGTGCGAGGTCCTCGGCGATCTCCGCCGCCGCCACTTCCGGATCGGGATGGCGGTGGAGCTGGCGCACCTCCCAGCCGGCGGGCAGGTTGCCGGCCGCCCGCGCGCCGCGCAGCGCGGGAAAGCTTCCTGGCAGCCCCTCCTCGCCCGCCGCGTCGGCCGGCGTGTAGAGGGGCTCGACGGCAATGTCGTCGTCGGTACGGGAGACGAGGCTTTCGAGGCCGCGCCCTCGGAGGGCGCGTTCGACCAGCCTCCGCCACTCCTCCTCGCGGGCCGGAGGGAAGTCGCTCGCCAGAGGCAGGATCGGTTCGGTCATCGGCCGCGGCTCCCTTCCGCGGCATTGAAGCGCCCTTCCTGCCGCGTTGCAACAAGAGGGCCGCACCGTGCCGCAGGGAGCGGTGCGCGGACGAAAGAAAAGGGCGGGGACCGAGGTCCCCGCCCCGAGCGGAGGGGAGGCGAAGTCACTCGGCCGGGACGGGCGCCTCGATCCCGAGGGCCGCCGCCACGCCCTTGGCGTAGGCCGGATCGGCCTTGTGGAAATGGCCCAGCTGGCGGTGGACGATCTCCTCCGGCACGCCGGCCATCGCCCGCGCGATGTTGGCGAACAGGCGCTGCTGCTGATCGGGGGTCATCAGCCGGAAGAGATTGCCGGCCTGGGTGTAGTCGTCGTTGCCCTCGCGATGGTCGTAGCGGTCGGCGTCGCCGGAGATCTTGAGGGGCGGCTCCTTGAACCGCGGATCCTCGACCGGCCCGCCGAAGCTGTTGGGCTCGTAGTTGACCGAGCCCCCGCCGTTGTCGTCGCAGCGCATGAGCCCGTCCCGGTGGTAGGTGTGGACCGGGCAGCGCGGACGGTTGACGGGCAGCAGATCGTGGTTGACGCCGAGCCGGTAGCGATGGGTGTCCGCATAGGAGAAGATGCGGAACTGAAGCATCTTGTCGGGCGAGAAGCTGATGCCCGGCACGATGTTCGAGGGGGCGAAGGCGGCCTGCTCCACCTCGGCGAAGTAGTTCTCCGGGTTGCGGTTGAGCTCGAGGATGCCGACCTCGATCAGCGGGTAGTCGCCGTGCGGCCAGACCTTGGTCAGGTCGAACGGGTTGTAGGGCGTCTTCTCGGCCTCCTCCTCGGGCATGATCTGGACGCAGAAGCGCCACTTCGGGAACTCGCCGCGCTCGATCGCGTAGAAGAGGTCGCGCTGGTGGCTCTCCCGGTCATCGCCGATGACCCGCGCCGCCTCCTCGTCGGTCAGACATTCGATGCCCTGCATGGTCTTGAAGTGGAACTTGACCCAGAAGCGCTCGCCGGCGTCGTTGATGAAGCTGTAGGTATGGGAGCCGTAGCCGTTCATGTGGCGGTAGCTCTTGGGCAGGCCCCGGTCCGAGAAGAGGATCGTGACCTGGTGCAGGCTCTCCGGCGACAGGGACCAGAAATCCCACATCGCGGTGGGGTTCCGCAGATTGGTCTTGGGATCGCGCTTCTGGGTGCGGATGAAGTCGGGGAACTTGTACGGGTCGCGCACGAAGAAGACGGGCGTGTTGTTGCCCACCATGTCCCAGTTGCCTTCCTCGGTGTAGAACTTGATCGCGAAGCCGCGCACGTCCCGTTCCGCATCGGCGGCGCCCCGTTCGCCGGCCACCGTCGAGAACCGGAGCAGACAGGGCGTCTGCTTGCCCACCTCGGAGAAGATGGCGGCCTTCGAGTAGCGCCGGATGTCGTTGGTGATCGTCAGCGTGCCGTAGGCGGCCGAGCCCTTGGCGTGCACCACCCGTTCGGGAATGCGCTCGCGGTTGAAATGGGCGTGCTTCTCGAAGAGCTGCCAGTCCTGCACCAGCAGCGGGCCGCGCGGCCCGGCGGTGATGCTGTTCTGGTTGTCGCCCACCGGAATGCCGGCGGCGGTGGTCAAGAGCGGGCGTTTCGACATCGGGTATCCATCTCCTTGGCGTTCCTGTCCGGCTGCCGGGGAGGAACCGCGGTTCCTCCCCTTCGCAGCCCGCATTGGAATGGTTCTAAACTTTGTCCCTCCCCTGTAAAATCTATTGTTCCGATCGCCGCGATCGATTTTCGTTATCGAAGGCGGCTCAGCCGCCCTCGAGCGCGCGCCACATCTCGAGATCGCGCTCGTGGGTCCAGATGCGCGGCCAGTCGATGCCGGAGGCCTCGTCGTAGGCCCGGCTGACGTCGAACGGCATGCAGTGCTTGAAGATCACCCAGTGGCCGTATCTGGGCTCCATCTCCCGCATCGCCCGCTCGTAGACCTCCTTGAGACTCCGGCCCGCCTTCACCCCCTCCTCGGCGATGCGGAAGAGATCGGTGATGAAGGCGCGGGTACCCTCGATCGCCTCCCGCACCTTCTCCGGCGTGTCCGGCGCGGCGCCGCGCCCGGGCACCAGCTTCTCCGCGCCCAGCGCCGCCAGGCGATCGAGGGTGGCGGGCCAGTCCCGGAGATGGGCGTCGCCGGTGTAGGGCGTGGCACCGTACTCCACGAGATCGCCGGCGAAGCACACCTTCTCCTCCGGCATCCAGGCCACGATGTCGCCGGCGGTGTGGCCGCGTCCGAGATGCAGGAGCTCCACCCGCCGGTCGCCGAGCCACACCGTGAGGGCCTTCTCGAAGGCCATGCTGGGCCAGGTGAGGCCGGGCACGCTGTCGACGTCCTCGAACAGACGTGGGAACCGTCCCACCTCGCTCTCGAAATCCGCCTGTCCGCGCTCCTCGATCAGGTGACGGGTGCCCTTGGAGGCCAGGATCTCCCCGGCGCCGTAGGCCGAGGCCCCGAGCACCCGGACCGCGTGATAGTGGGACAGCACGACGTGGCGGATCGGCTTGTCGGTCACCTCGCGGATGCGCTCGATCACCCGCCGCGCCTGTCTGGGGGTCGCCTGGGCGTCGAACACCAGCACCCCGTCGTCGCCGATCACCACGCCGGAATTGGGGTCGCCCTCGGCGGTGAAGGCGTAGATGCCGGGGGCGAGCTCGTCGAAGGAGATCTTCTTCTCCTGCAGATCCCCGGTCGATGCGAAACCTGTAGCCACCACTCTCTCCCTTCTTCACGGATGCTCGATGTTGCGGATCAGCGGAATGCCGCCACCGGCCTCGGGACGATCGTGCGCGCGATCGCCTCGCGGTGCCCCGGCCACGGCGGGCATCGTCTCAGCCCGGTCCGCTTCGCGGCCCGGCCGCCGTCTCCTCCACCGGCCAGTGGTCGGCGACGCGGACGGCCTCCGTCTCGCCCGGCCAGGGCGGCATGGTGACGATCAGGATGTCGAGCGGCGCGTCGCCGGTGTTGCGGAACTGGAACGCGGTGCCGAGGGGGATGGTGTGGGCGGTTTCCGGCTCGAGATCCACCGTCTCCTCCCGCCCGTCCCGTCGGCGCCAGAGCTCGCCGCGCCCCGCCAGCACGTACCAGATCTCCTCGACCGTGCGATGGGCGACGGCCCGCGACACCGCGCCCGGCGGCAGGCGGCAATGGACCATGCTGCCGCCCCGCAGCACCGGCAGACAGCGGATCTCCGAACCGTCCGGCGCCAACTGGTCGCGCACGGGCGGCAACCGCATGCTGGTGAAACCCCGTTCCATCCTCCCCCTCCGCCGGAAGCGTCCCCGACCTCGGGATTAGCGTGCCCGGGCCGCCGCCGCCAGCCCCGGCGCGCCCGGCCGAGACCGTCCTTTGAATGGCGGGCCCCTTCGTCTAGATTGCCGCCGAAGCGAAGTGGACGAGGGAAGGGAAGCATGGCGGTCGCCGACGCACAGGCGGAAGTACGCGAGCGAATCTACGACAACATCTGCGAGACCATCGGCAATACGCCGCTGGTCCGTCTGCACCGGATCCGCGAGGAATACGGATGCCGGGCGGAAATCCTGGCCAAGCTCGAATTCTTCAACCCGCTGAGTTCGGTCAAGGACCGCATCGCCGTTTCCATGGTCGAGGCCGCGGAACGTTCCGGCAGGATCGGCCCTGACACGCTGCTCGTCGAGCCGACCTCGGGCAACACGGGTATCGCACTCGCCTTCGTCTGCGCCGCCAAGGGCTATCGCCTGGTGCTCACCATGCCCGAGAGCATGTCGGTGGAGCGTCGCCGCATGCTCAAGCTCCTCGGGGCCCGGCTCGAGCTCACGCCGGCGGAGAGGGGCATGCGCGGGGCGATCGAGGCGGCGGAGCGGATCTGCCGCGAGAACCCGGACGCGCTGATGCTCCAGCAGTTCGAGAACCCGGCCAACCCCGAGATCCACCGGCGGACGACCGCCGAGGAGATCTGGCGGGATACCGGCCACCGGCTCGACGTCATCGTCGCCGGGGTGGGCACCGGGGGCACGATAACGGGCTGCGGTCAGGTGCTGAAGCCGCGACTGCCCGGCCTCCGTCTCGTCGCCGTCGAGCCCGAGGACAGCCCGGTGCTTTCCGGCGGTCGTCCGGGTTCCCACAAGATCCAGGGCATCGGCGCCGGCTTCGTGCCGGCCGTTCTCGACATGTCGCTGATCGACGAGGTGGTGCGCATCGGCAACGAGACCGCCTTCCAGACCGCGCGGCGGACCGCCGCTCTCGAGGGCATTCCGGTGGGCATCTCCTCGGGTGCCACCATCGCCGCCGCCCTCGAGGTGGGCGCGCGGCCGGGAATGGCCGGCAAGCGTATCGTGGTGATCGTCGCCTCGGCGGCGGAGCGCTATCTGTCGACCGATCTCTTCAACGAGCTCTGAGCCGCGGTGACCGGCCACGAGGGCATGCGGGCGCGGCGGCTGCGGCTGGATTTCGGTGCCGGGCCGCTCGCCGTCGCCTGGACCGAATGGGGGCCGCCGGAGGCCTCCCGCACCGTGGTCTGCGTCCACGGGCTCACCCGCAACGCCCGCGACTTCGATGTCCTCGCCGCACGCCTCGCGGCTGGCGGCGCGCGAGTACTCTGCGTCGATGTGGTGGGCCGGGGCGCCAGCGACTGGCTTCCCGATCCCCGGGCGTACCGGCTCGAGACCTATGTCCGCCAGCTGCGGGCGCTGCTCGAACGGCTGGCGATCGGCGAGGTGGACTGGATCGGCACCTCGATGGGCGGGCTCGTCGCACTGCGGCTTTCGGTCGAGGATCCGCACCGTATCCGCCGACTGGTGCTCAACGACATCGGGCCCTATGTGGCCGCCGCCTCGCTGGCGCCGATTCGCAGCTATCTGGGCCTCGACCTGTCGTTCGCCGATCTCGACGCGCTCGAAGCCCATCTCCGGACCATCCACGCCGGTTTCGGCCCGCTCTCCGACGCCCAGTGGGGGCACCTCGCGCGCCACGGCGCGAGAGTGGAGGGCGGCCGTCTGCGCCTCCACTACGATCCCGCCATCCGCGTGCCGTTTCTCGAGGAGACGGCGGCGGATCTCGATCTCTGGCCGGCCTACGATGCGCTTTCCTGCCCGGTGCTGGTGCTGCGGGGAGCGGAGAGCCCGGTGCTCGATCCCGCCACGGCTCTCGCCATGGCGGAACGGGGGCCGCGGGCGCGCCTCGCGGTCTTCGCCGGTGTCGGCCATGCGCCCGCACTGATGAGCGCGGACCAGATCGAAACCGTCGCCGGCTGGCTGGGCCACTGAGCGGTCGGCCGTCGCCGGTCGTCCCGGATTGGTGCAGACATACGTATACATACGCATAAATGACCCTCGGGACGGGGCCGTCAGGTCCCGTTCGTTGCCTATTAATGGGCTATTAACATCGCGGGCAGCACAACCGGACCGCTGTCCCGCGATGTCCGTTCCTCCGGACGCGCACCCGGCGAAGGGCAAGCACCGGCGAGGCCGACCGTTCGCCAGGGCAAGGGAAGTGACACAGGGAAAGACACGCGTAATGGACGTTCCGGAAACCTCGGTGCACTGGCGACGCCTCGCCCTTCTGCAGGACGCGCTGGCCGCCTGGCGGGCACAGGGACGGGGCATGCTGCTGTTCGGTTCCTCGGCGGAGGAGCTTCGGGCCGGTCTCGGCGAGGATGTCCGGCGGATCCTGATGGAGGCGCTGCCGGAGATCCTCGATGCCCTTTACGTGGAGATCGCGCGGATTCCCGAACTCGCACCCCTCGTGGAATCCCACGCCACGGTGGCGCGGCTGAAAGAGGCCCAGCGTGCCCACTGGGAGGCGGTGTTCGCCGGCGCCTTCGATCAGCAGTACGCCGATCGCGCCCGTCGCGTCGGCGAGACCCACTATGTCGCCGGCGTCGATCCCGGCGCCTTCCTGCTCGGACACAATTTCGTGACCAGCCGGCTCAACGTCGTTCTGGTCAGGTCGCTGCCGGCCGAGCGGGCGGCCCAGGCCGTCCAGCATCTCGGCAAGCTCGCCACCGTCGACGTCTGCCTCGCCCTCGACGCCTACTGGGCGGCGGCGGGGCGCGAGTTCGCCCGCATCGAGAGCGAGATGCATCGGCTCGCCCTCTACGATTCGCTCACCCGGCTGGCCAACCGGCGGCTGTTCGACGACCGCCTCCGCCAGGCCCTGCGGGCGGCCGACCGCGGCGGTCACATGGTGGGCGTGCTGCGGCTCGACGTGGACGATTTCAAGTCCCTCAACGACGGCTACGGTCACCAGGCGGGAGATCTCGTTTTGCGTCTCGTGGGGCGGCGGCTGACCCGCCATCTGCGCCGGGTCGACACCGCCGCTCGCATCGGTGGCGACGAATTCGCCATCATCGTGCCCGGCTTCGCACGGATGGAGGATTTCGCGGAAGTCGCCCGGCGCATTCTCCGTGTTCTCGGGCGGCCCTACCGGTACCGGGGACGACGGATCCACAGCACCGTGAGCGTCGGCTGCGCCCTCTATCCACGTCACGGCCTCATGCCCGAAAGCCTGCTCGCGAACGCGGACCGTGCCCTCTACCGGGCCAAGAGCCGGGGACGCAACCGCTACGAGTTCTACCAGGGAAAGGCCAAGCGGGCCCGTCTGCCCTCGGGCTGGCTGTCGGATTTCGATCATGCCTTCGAGAACCGCCAGCTGCGCTTCTTCTACCAGCCGCAGATCGATCTGCAGAGCGGCCGCGTGCGCGGCTTCGAGGCGCTGTTGCGCTGGCATCACCCGCGCCTCGGGCTCATCACCCCCGAGCGTTTCCTGCCCGTGGTCGAACGCTCTCCGCTGATGCACCGGCTGGCCACCTGGAGCCTCGAGCGCGGTTGCCGGATGCTCGCCCGCCTCCAGGCGGAAACGGGATTCACCGGCAACATCGCGGTCAATCTCTCGCAGACCCAGATCCGCGGTCGCCGTCTGGTGGAGGCGGTGGAGCGGGCACTGGCCGAGGCCGGCGTGCCGGCGGAGCGGCTGGAGCTCGAGATGACCGAGGACGTGCTGATCGAGCAGAAGGACCGCCAGCTCCACGATCGCCTCCGCCATCTGCGGCACCTCGGAGTGACCATCGCCCTCGACGACTTCGGCACCGGCTACGCTTCTCTCGTGCACCTGTCGCGGCTGCCGGTCGATTGCCTGAAGCTCGATCGCTCCTTCGTCGCCGACATCACCCACGGTGCCACCGCCCGTCGCATCGCCCAGACGGTGGTGCGGCTCGGCCGGCACATCCATGCCCGTGTCGTGGCCGAAGGGGTCGAGACCGAGGAGCAGGTGGACATGCTCCGCCGCATGCAGTGCCATCTCGGTCAAGGGTACTGGTTCGCCCGGCCGCTGCCCGAGGAGGAGGTCAGCGACTGGCTGCGGGCACGCGGCGAGCGGTCGGAAACGTCTCCCGAACTCAGGCTCACCGTATCCTCCCCGTCCCTCACGGCTTCGGCCTGAGCCGCGGTCTCGGCCCGGCGGGCGGTCTTCAGTCGCCGATGCCGCGGCGCTCGAGATAGCGGGCGATGCGCCGCATCGCCTCCTCGATGGCCTCGGTCGAGGCGGCGTAGGAGAAACGCAGGTAGCCCTCGCCGTGGATGCCGAAGCTGGTGCCGGCGATGGCCGCCACACCTTCCTCCTCGAGCAGGCCGTCCTGCAGCGCGCCCGCTGTCATGCCCGTGCCCGTGATGTTCGGGAAGGCGTAGAAGGCGCCGCCCGGCATCACGCAGCGAAATCCCGGAAGCCGGTTGAGCAGGGACACGATCAGCCGGCGCCTGCGGTCGAACTCGGCCATCATCGCGTCCACGGCGTCCTGGGGACCCTCGAGGGCGGCGATCGCCGCCCACTGGGTGGGGGCGTTGACGCAGGAATGGCAGTTGATGGCCAGCCGGACCGCGTGGGGGACGAGATGTTCGGGCCACACCCCGTAGCCGATCCGCCAGCCCGTCATGGCCCAGGTCTTCGACCAGCCGTCGAGCAGGATCAGCCGGTCGCGGATCTCGGGATAGGCGGTGAGCGAGGCGTGCGGTACGCCGTCGTAGCACATGCGGGCGTAGATCTCGTCCGACAGCACGGTCACCTGCGGGTGCTCGGCGAGACCGGCCACCAGCCGGTCGAGCTCCTCCTTCGGCACCACCCCGCCGGTAGGATTGGCGGGACTGTTGACGATGACGAGCCGGGTGCGGGGTGTGATCCGCGCCAGCACCTCCTCGGCCGAGAAGGCGAAGCCGCGATCCTCGTGCAGGGCGATGGGTACCGGCTCGGCGCCGGTGAAGGAGATGACCGAACGGTAGATGGGAAACCCGGGATCGGGATACATGATCTCGACCCCCGGCTCGCCGAACACGAGGATGGCGAAGAACATGGTGACCTTGCCGCCCGGCACGATGACGATCCGGTCGGGATCGACCTCGACGCCCCGCCGTTCGAGAATGTCGCGCGCCACCGCCTCCCTGAGCGGCAGGATCCCGTTGGCCGGCGTGTAGCCGTGGTGGCCGTCGCGCAGCGCCTTGACCGCCGCCTCGACGATATGGGGCGGGGTGGGAAAATCGGGCTGGCCGATGCCGAGATTGACGACATCGCGACCGGCCTGTGCCATTGCCGTGGCGCGGGCCAGCACGTCGAAGGCGCTCTCGGTGCCGAGACGTCCCATGGCGGCGGCGAGCTGCATGACGATCCTCCCCAGCGGTCGGGGCGCATCTTGCCAGCGCCGACCGTCGCGCACAATCGGCGCCCGGCCTCGCCGCCCGGCCGAAAAAAAGACCTGTGAAGCAGCGCTCGTCGCCCTTCACAGGTCCAGAATGCTCAGCCCTCAGCGCCCCCAGCAATGCCGCACCGGCAAAGGCCACGCTGTGACGAAAGCCACATTCCGCCGCTTCGCGGGGCTTCGCCCCGTCGTGCCGCCGCTCAGACCGAGAGATAGGCGCGGCGGACCTCCTCGTCCGCGAGCAGCGCCTGCATGGTTCCCCGCCAGCGGATCTGCCCCTTCTCGATGATGCAGGCGCGCTCCGCGATGCGGCCGGCGAAATGCAGGTTCTGCTCGGACAGCAGGATCGAGACGCCGTGCTGGCGCAGGCCGGTCAGCGCCGCCACCATCTGGTCGACGATCACCGGCGCCAGGCCTTCGGAAGGCTCGTCGAGCAGCAGCAGTTCGGGGTTGCCCATCAGCGTACGGGCGATGGCCAGCATCTGCTGCTCGCCGCCGGAGATGCGGTCGGCGCGTCGGCGCCTGAGCTCGGCGAGGTTGGGGAACAGCGCGTACAGCCGCGACGGCGTCCAGGGCTCCTTGCCGGGCGGCGCCTCGCGGCGGCCCACCTCGAGATTCTCCTCCACCGTGAGTTCGGCGAAGATGCGCCGTTCCTCGGGCACGTAGCCGACGCCGCTGCGGGCGATGCGGAAGGGCGGCAGGCCGGTGAGCTCGCGACCGCGGAAGCGGACGCTGCCGGCGGCCGGTCGCACGAGGCCCATGATGCTCTTGAGGGTGGTGGATTTGCCGGCGCCGTTGCGGCCCATCAGTACCAGCACCTCGCCCTCGGCGACCTCGAGGGCGAGGTCGAACAGGATCTGGGCCCGCCCGTAGAAGGTGACGAGCCCTTCGACCTCCAGCATGGCACCGCCGTTCATGCCGGGCTCTCCACCGTGGAGCCCAGGTAGATCGCCTGCACCTCACGGTCGGCCCGCACCTTTTCGGGCGGGCCCTCGGCAATGAGACGTCCGCGGTTGATGACCAGGATGCGGTCGGCGTAGGCGAACACCACGTCCATGTCGTGCTCGGTGAACAGTACCGCGATGCCGCGTTCGGCGACGATGGCCGAGACGAGGCGCATCAGCGCGTGCCGCTCCGCCGGCGCCATGCCGGCGGTGGGCTCGTCCATCAGCAGCAGTCGCGGATCGTGGGCCAGCGCCACCGCCAGCTCCACCCGCTTGATGTCGCCGTAGGCGAGCATGCTGCAGAAACGCTCCGCCTGGTCGCGGATGCCCACCCGCTCGAGCAGCGCGAGGGCCTCCTCGCGGTAGAGCTCGCGGGCCAGCGGGAACAGGGCGCGGGCCCGCCCGTGATGGTTCATGAGCGCCATCTGGACGTTCTCGGCCACCGTCATGGAACCGAAGGCGGCGGCGATCTGGAAGGTCCGCCCCACCCCCTTGCGCCAGACGGCCCGGGGCGGCAGGCCGGTGATGTCCTCGCCGTCGAGCAGCACGCGGCCGTGGTCGGGGCGGAGCTGGCCGCCGATCATGTTGAAGCAGGTCGACTTGCCGGCGCCGTTGGGGCCGATGATGGCGAGGCGCTCGCCCGCTTCCAGGGTGAAGCCCACGTCGCGCACGGCCTCGAAGCCGCCGAAGGATTTGTGAAGCCGTTCCACCCTGAGCAGGGTCATGCCGGGCGCTCCCGCTCCGCCGGCCGCGCCTGCAAGGCCGGCAGCCGGTCGGCGAGGATCCCGACGAGGCCCTTCGGGAAGGCCAGCACCATGCCCAGGATCAGCACCCCCATCACCATCTTCCAGTAGAGGGTGAGGGGCATCACGAAATCCTTGAGGAGGGTGAGGAGGGCGGCACCCGCGAGCGGCCCGGTGACCGTCTCCACGCCGCCGATGAGCACCATGGTCAGCGCGTCGACCGAGGTGGGGATGGCCAGCACCTCGGGATCGATGTTCCCCTTGGAGAACACGTAGAGGCCGCCGCCGAGACCGGCGGCGATGCCGGAGACGGTGAAGGCCAGCCAGCGCTGGTAGCGGGGATCGATGCCGATGGCATCGGCCCGGATCGCCGAATCGCGCACCGCCCGCGAGCTGTAGCCGAAGGGGGCGTAGAGGAAGCGCCAGAGGAGACCGATGCCGGCCAGCGAGACCGCCAGGGTCAGATAGTAGTAGACCGTGCGCGAGGCCGCCCAGGACGCGGGCCAGATGCCGATGAGCCCGTTGTCGCCGCCCGTGAACTCCACCCACTGGAAGGCCACGGCATAGACGATCTGGGCGAAGGCCAGGGTCAGCATCGCCAGATAGACGCCGGACAGGCGCACGCAGAGGGCGCCGAAGACGAGCGCGGCCGTTCCGGCCACCAGCGGCGCCGCGAGGAGCGCTCCCTCCATCGGCCAGGCGAAGTGGTGAACGAGCAGTGCCGCGCCGTAGGCGCCGAGGCCGAAGTAGGCGGCGTGGCCGAAGCTGACGATGCCGCCCCAGCCCATGATGAAGTTGAGGCTGAAGGCGAACAGGCCGAAGATCAGCAGCTCGATCATGAGCTTGAGGCTGTACTCGTCGGCGAACAGCGGCAGCACCAGGAGAAGGGCGAGAAGGGCCAGCCAGAAGCCGCGCTGCAGCGGCGTGCCGGCGGCGAGGCCGGCGCCCGCCCTGGCGGCGCCGTGGCTTTCCGCCTGCGGCCGTCCGAGCAGCCCGTAGGGGCGCACGATCAGCACCACGGCCATCACCAGGAAGGCCAGCACCAGGGTGATCTTCGGGAACACCAGAATGCCGAAGGCCTGCAGCTCGCCGATCAGCAGGGCGGCCAGGAAGGCGCCGGTGACGCTGCCCATGCCGCCGATCACGGTGACCACGAAGGCCTCGACGATGATGTTGACATCCATGTAGGGATTGGCGGGCTCGCGCGGCAGCTGGAGGGCGCCGGCGAGGCCGGCGAGGAAGGCGCCCAGGAACAGGACGCCGGTGAACAGCAGCGCCTGGTTGACGCCCAGCGCCCCGACCATCTCGCGATCGAGGGTGGCGGCCCGCACCAGCACGCCGAAACGGGTGCGGTGAAAGAGCAGCCAGAGGGCGCCCAGAACGAGCGGTCCGGCGAAGATCATCGCCAGCTCGTATTCGGGAAAGCGCCGGCCGGCGACGAGGACGAAGCTCTTGAGCCCGGGGGCCCGCGGACCCAGGAGGTCCTCGCCGCCCCAGGTCATGCGCACCAGGTCCTGGACGATGAGCACGACGGCGAAGGTGGCGAGGAGCTGGAACAGCTCCGGCGCGTCGTAGATCCGGCGGAGCACCACCAGCTCGAGGAGGATGCCGAGCAGACCGACGATGACGGCGGCGAGGAAGATCGCCCCCCAGAAGCTCATGGCGCCGTAGGCGGCGTCCATGAAGATTCCGGCCAGGGTGTAGGCCAGGTAGGCGCCCAGCATGTAGAAGGAGCCGTGGGCGAAATTGACGATCCGGGTGACCCCGAAGACGATCGTCAGCCCGGCGCTCGCCATGAACAGGAAGGAGGCGGTGGCGAGGCCGTTGAGGAACTGGACGACGAAGAAGCCGGGATCCAAGGGGGCGATCTCCCGACGATGCCGGCGTCAGTTCTGGAGGTCGGGGCGCACGCGGCGCACCTCCTCGGCGGGGAACATGTAGGGCTCGCCGTCGACGTAGCGCCAGTCGACCATCTTGCCCCGACCGCCTTCGACCGTGAGCCTGCCCACCCAGGCGCCCATGGTGGCCTGGTTGTCGAGATCGCGGATGTAGAAGGAGCCGGTGGGGGAGCTCTCGATGACCAGACCCTCCATCGCCGCCAGCATGGCCTCGGTCTCGGTGGAGCCGGCCTTCTCCAGCATCGCCTTGATGGTGTAGGCGAGAACGTAGCCCAATAACGAACCGAGGCGCGGATAGTCGTCGTAGGCGGCCTCGTAGGCCTCGACGAAGGCCTTGTGCTCGGGGGTGTCGATCTGTTCCCATGGATAGCCGGTGACGATCCAGCCCTCCGGCGCCTCGTCCTTGAGCGGATCGAGCCATTCCGGTTCGCCGGTGAGCAGGCTCAGGACGGTGCGGCCCTCGAACAGTCCGCGGGTCGTGCCCTCGCGCACGAACTTGGCGAGATCGCCGCCGAACAACGCGGAGAAAATGGCGTCCGGATTGGCCTGTTCGATGGCCGTCACGGTGGCGCCGGCGTCGATCTTGCCGAGCGCCGGGAACTGCTCGATGACGATCTCCACCCCGGGCATCTTCTCGGCCGCGAGACGCTTGAAGTTGGCGGCCGCCGACTGGCCGTACTCGTAGTTGGGGGCGATGATCGCCCAGCGCGTCTTGCCGAGATCCTTCACCTCCTCCACCAGCATGCCGGTCTGCATGTAGGTGTTGGGTCGCAGCCGGTAGGTGTAGCGGTTGCCCTTGGCCATCGTCAGGGCGTCGGTGAGCGGCTCGGCGGCGATGAACAGCACCTTGCGCTGGTTGGCGAAATCGGCCACCGCGAGGCCGATGTTGGAGAGGAAGGTGCCGAAGATGAAGGCCACCTTCTCCCGCACCACCAGCTCCTCCGCCACCCGCACGGCATCGCCGGTGGTGCCGCCGTCGTCACGCGAGATCACCTCGAGCTGCTTGCCGAGCACCCCGCCCGCCTCGTTGATCTCCTCGATGCCGAGCTGCCAGCCCTTCCGGTAGGGCTCGGTGAAGGCGGGAAAACGATTGTAGCTGTTGAGCTCGCCGATGCGGATGGTTTCGGCCGCGCCGGCCGGCGCGGACGCCGTCGCACCGACGATCGCCAGGGTGGCTGCCGCCACGAGCAAGCCGCGTCGTTTGGTCATTCTTCTTCCTCCCTGCACTGTCCTGCAGCTACCCGCCGCCCGCGGCGGGGCGGGCGCGCAACGGGCCGCCACATCCCCGCGGCGGCGGCGCGATCATGCGGGCTCGGCGGGGTCACGGCAAGAGGGTGATGGCGGCCGTCGCCCGGACGACCCGCGCGCCGGCGCGAAGGTCCATCCGGGGCACAACTCTCAGTTGTGAGTTTTCGCACAGAACCTGCGGGAGCGAGAGCGTTAACCTCAATTTGATCTTTACCAGCGACGTTAACGCGTACCGGGGGGCGGTTGCGCGGGGCCGAAGGTTACTAGGCATTAACCAACCGGAGGTGGATGCTGGGAAACAGCCCGCCGGCCGCGGAGGGCCTGCGGGCACGGTGGCGGAACGCGAGGCGCGCCATCGAGGATGCGAGGAAGGGAGCAGGACGTGCAGTACCAGAACGACGCCAACGAGGATCGGGGCCTCATTCAGCTGTGCATCGATTCGCTCACCCAGCGGATCGCGGAGCTCGGGCTGACCCTGGTGATCGAGCGGGACTTCCACAAGCTCAACGCCATCCTCACGAGCAACGACACCTTCGCCAACCCCACCTTCGATCCCACCAAGAGTCGCATGGGACCGCACGACTTCTTCGTCCATCTCCTCGACGAGACGGGGCGCAGCGTCGGCACCAGCGCCGAGCGGGTGTTCGATACCGAGGATCTCCTGGACATGATCGCCGACGGTACCCTCTTCTACGAGGGCGGTTATCGGAAGCTCCTGGGGATCGACCGGCTGCCCATCCTGCCGCTCTCGCGCCGCTTCCCGGGTCGGGTCTCCCATTCCGGATCGACCTGGACCCATCCCGACTGGCGCCGCCGCGGCCTCGCCATGTACATGGCTTATCTGAGCCGGGCGCTGAGTTTCCGGAACGCCGGCTGCAACGTCAACACGGGGTTCGTCCGCCAGTATCTGATCGGCAGCTCGGTGCCGCGCGAGAGCTACGGCTATCTGCACGTCGAGCTCGTGGTGGACGGCGAGTTCCCGCCGGTCGGCGGGCGGGAGAAGGCCTACCTCTGCTGGGTCGATCGGGCGGAATTCGTCGATACGGTGCGCGCCCTGCCGCACCATCCCAAGAACCCGGTGCCGCTGCGCCCGCTGGCCGAGCCCGGCCTCGCGCACACCGCGACCGGGATCTGAGCGGCGGGCCGGCGTGTCCTACGTGGGGGTTGCAAGGCGTTCGCTCACCGGCTGACCGCATACCTGCCGAACGAGCAGCAGCACCTCGCTGACCTTCACCCCGTCATCGGCCACCGGCAGGAGGAGTTCGGCATAGACCGTGACGAGCCCGTGCTGGGCGAGGTGGATTTCCTGGAAGAGCGCCGAGCCCGTGTAGGCGACGGTGCGGAAATCCTCCCGCAGCAGCCTTCCGAGCGGGTAGCCCGGGCTTCCTCCGCCGGTGGCCGCCGGCAGCACCTCCGAAAAGCCCGCGAGGGGGCCCAGGTCGATCCGCTCCGGGGCCTTGTCCCGCATGTCCACCCAATGCACCGCCGGCACGAGCAGCCTGAACTGCGGTGTGTCCACCTGCGACCGGCTGGGCAGCAGACCGCCGTCGCGCAGGCCGTTCCACCATCGGTAGGTGAGATCGAGAGCCACGTCCGCGGCATCGAGCGCGTACAGCGGCAGGGGACGCTTCTTGAGCCATTGCATGGGCGGCCAATCCGGCTTCGTGGCGTTTCCTCGTTTCCGGCCCGCGGCCGATCCGCACGGATCCGTCCGCGACCGGCATCCGGTATGCGGTCCGGTTCGTAAACGGAAGGTAAACGGGGCTGCGAGGGCCGACCGTGGCCATCTTCGGGTATGCTCGCCGTCGAGGCCGCGGCACCCGCATCCGCGTCTCGCTTCTCCGGCTGCGAGCACCGGTTCCCGGGCGGCGCGACCATAGGCGCCGGCGCCGCGTCTGACCAGTATCTCGGTACGTCTAGCCGCGCTCCACCGGCAGCAGGGCCGCGAGCCCTTCGCGATAGGTGGGATAGGCCAGCCGCACCCCGAGCTCGCGCTTGATGAGCCCGTTGGCCACGCGGCGGCTCTCCGCGTAGAAGCTGCGCGCCATCGGCGACAGATCGGCGGTGGCGAAATCCTCCTCCGGCGGCGGCTCCATCCCGAGGAGCTCGGCCGCGAAGGCGACGACGTCCTGCGGCGGTGCGGGTTCGTCGTCGCAGACGTTGTAGACCACGCCCGGCCGCGGCCGTGCCATCGAGGCCAGCAGCACGCTCGCGATGTCCTCCACGTGGATGCGGCAGAAGACGTGCCCCGGCTTGACGATGCGCCGCGCCCGCCCGTCGAGCAGCTTGCGGAGCGGATTGCGCCCGGGGCCGTAGATTCCGGCCAGGCGGAAAACGTGCACGGGAAGGCCGCTGTCCCGCCAGGCCTCCTCGGTCTCGAGGCGGCGACGTCCCCGTTCGAGCCCGGGTCGGGGCGGGAATTCCTCCGTGACCGTGGCGCCGCCCGCGTCCCCGTAGACGGCGGTGGTGGAGAGATAGCCCAGCCAGCGCAGCCGGGGCAGCGCCAGGAGATCGAAGAGATGGCGCTCGAGCACGGGGTCGCCCGCCTCCTCGGGCGGGATCGAGACCAGCACATGGGTGACGTCGCGGAGCGCGGTGCCCGGGTCGGCGAGCGGACGCCGGCGATCGAAGGGCAGGAGTTCGACGCGCGGATCGGTCCCTCCCCGGGCCGGCTCGCGGACCGTGCCGCGTACCGAAAAACCGGCCTCGAGGGCGCGGGCGGCGAGTACCCGTGCCGTGTAACCGAGCCCGAAACAGAACAGCGTGCCGCTCATGCCGTCACCTCGTCGTCGGCGAGGGCCCGGCGCCATTCCTCGCGCACCTCGGGATCCGTCTCCCCGCGGCCCGCCGCCTCGGCCTCGAGGGTGGCGCGATCGGCGAGGCGGGACAAGGCCCAGACGGCCGCACCGCGGACGAGCGGCGAGGAATCGGCCAGCCGGCCCCGGACCGTCGGCAGCAGAGCCCGGTCGCCGCTGTTGCCGATGGCAATGAGCACGTTGCGGAGGAAGCGATCGCGGCCGATCCGCTTGACCGGCGAACCCGAGAACCGCCGGCGGAACGCGGTGTCGTCGAGGGCTGCGAGCGCCGCGAGATCGGGTGACTCGAGCTCGGGGCGGGCGCGGAGCTTCGCCTCCCGCGCACGCCGCGCGAACTTGTTCCAGGGACAGACCGCGAGGCAGTCGTCGCAGCCGTAGATGCGATTGCCCAGCCGCGGCCGCAGCCGGTGGGGGATCGGCCCCCGGTGCTCGATGGTGAGATAGGAAATGCAGCGCCGGGGATCGAGCCGATAGGGGGCGGTAATGGCACCCGTCGGGCAGGCGTCGATGCAGCGCCGGCAGCAGCCGCAGCGATCTTCTTCCGGTGGGTCCGGCGGCAGCTCCAGGGTGGTCAGGATCTCGCCGAGGAACAGCCAGGAGCCGAACTCGCGGGAGACGAGGTTGGTGTGCTTGCCCTGCCAGCCGATGCCGGCCTGCCGGGCGAGGGGCTTTTCGAGCAGGGGGGCGGTATCCACGAACACCTTGACCGCCGCCCCGGTCTTCGCGTGCAGCCAGCCGGCGAGCTGCTTCAGCCGTCCCTTCATGACATCATGGTAGTCGCGCCCGCGGGCGTAGACCGAGATGTAGCCGGAGCGCCGTCGGCGCAGGCCCTCGAGCGGGTCGCGGCCCGGGCCGTAGTTCATCGCCAGACAGATGGCCGTCCGCGCCTCGGGCCAGAGCCCGCGCGGATCCTCCCTCCGTTCCGCGGTGCGCCGCAGCCAGTCCATGTCGCCGGCGAGCTCCGCCTCCAGGAAGGCGCGGTATTCCCGGCGCACGCGTTCTGGCAGGGCGGCGCGGGTGACACGGAGCCGGTCGAACCCGAGCCCCTCCGCCCGCTCCTCGAGCCTCCGGCGCAGTTCGCGAACGTCCATGACGCGATAGTGGCGCCGTATGGTGCGGAAATCGAGGGCGAACGACCGGAAACCTTGTCCCGCCCGCCGGTTCCGGCGTATGCGTCGTCGGACGACGGGGAGGACGGCCGCGTGAAATACGATCCCCTTCTTCGCTGGTTGGCGCGACGCGAGACAGTGGCGGTCGAGCTGCCGTTTCGGGAGATCGAAGGGATCCTGGGCGCGCCTCTGCCGCGCAGCGCCAAGATCCATCCGGCTTTCTGGGCCGCGGGCAATCATCTCGGTCGGCTTCTGGCCGGGATCGGCTGGCGTGCGGGTCTGCGAGGAAGATCCGTGCGCTTCGAGCCCACGCGGGCCGCGATGCCGAAGCCCCCGCGGGCGAAGGGGGACGACAGACGGGCTCCGAAGCACGGCTGGACGCAGGTAGTGCTCCTCGGCTGCACGAAGAGCAAACGCCGCGAACCGGCGCCGGCCCGGGATCTCTACGACCCGTCGCCGCTGTTTCGTGGCCGCCGTGCCCATGCCGAAGCGCTGGGCGTGCCCTGGTTCGTGATCTCGGCGAAATACGGACTGCTGGAGCCCGACCGGACCGTAGAGCCGTACGATGTGACCATCGCCGACCTGACGCCGGCGGAGCGACGCCTCTGGGCCGAGCGCGTGGTCGCCGAGCTCGCAAGCCGCCTCGGCTCCTTGGCCGGCAGGCGGATCGAGATCCACGCCGGCGAGGAGTATCGCGAAACCGGTCTCGTGAGGCTGCTGCGGGAACGGGGCGCCGAGGTCGCGGTTCCGCTGGCGGGCCTGGGGTTGGGCGAGCAGCTCGCCTGGTATGGTCGCGGAGATGCCCCATCGGGGAGGGTCGCGGTCGTTCGCACGGCGCCGGTTCGCATCGCCCATCCCGCGGACGTCCGGACCCTCGTCGAATTGCTCACCGTCGATTTCGCGACGGGACGGCTGGAGCGCGAACACCGCCCCGGGATGCCCGCTCCGGGCTGGGCCGCGATGCCCGAAGCGGCGGCCGCCGAGCGCCTGCGCACGGCCGGCTTCGGCGAGCCGCAGGTCCGCGTCTTCCTGACGCTGGCCGCGGCCCTCGATCGGGCGCGCGACGCCGATCGGTTGTGGTCGAAGGCGGCCGATCTCGTATTGCGTGAAACCTGGATCGCGGACCCGGAGATCGTATCGTCCCTGTCGTCCGAGCGGCTGGCGGGGCTGCTCGCGAGGGCCGGCGTCAGCCAGCGCCACGGTCCGGACTGCGAAGCCTGGCAGCGGATCGCCACCGCTCTCGTCGATCCGCGGGCACCGGCCGCCGTGCGACACGCGGTGTTCGAAGGGGAGGGCGAGGCCGAGGAACTCCGCGCGGCCCTCGATGCGAAGGATCCGAGCGGCGAGCCGTGGTTTCCCCTTCTCCGGGGGCCGAAGATCTCGGTCATGTGGGTGCGAATGCTGACCTGGCCCGGAGGGGCCCGGATCCGCGGCCTCGAGACGCTGCCCGTGGCGGTCGACGTTCAGGTCCGCCGGGTCAGCGAGCGGCTGGGTGTGGCTGCGACCGCGGGTCTCGACATCGCGGAGGCGCGCTCACCGATCCAGCGGGCCTGGCGGCAGGGCATCGAAATGGCCCGGGGGCCGGAACGGCTGCAGCGCACGGCGGCGGCGCTCGATCCCGCGCTCTGGTTCTGGGGAAAATGGGGCTGCGGTCTGTGCGAAAGGGAAGGACGGCGTGTTCCCTTCGGCCGCGCCTGCGTCGCCTGCCGGTTCGGCGGGGAGGCGGCCCCAGGACCGGGCTGAACCTTCCTCAGAAATCGAGGTCGTCGTAGTGGGGGGCGGGTCGCAGGCCGGTGACGCGATCCATGAGCAGCGGGCGGAAGCTGGGGCGGGACTTGACCTTGGCGTACCAGTTGCGGGCGCTCTCGAAGCCCTCCCAGGGCACGCTGCCCAGATAGTCGAGCACCGAGAGATGGGCGGCGGCGGCGAGATCGGCGAGGCTCATGCGGTCGCCGGCGAGCCAGCGGCGGTCGTCGTAGAGATGGCAGATGTAGGCGAGGTGCAGGCGGATGTTGGCCGAGCCCGCGCGCAGCGCCTCGGAACTCGGGGTGCCGGCACGCTTGAGCCTCTTCAGGAGTTTCTCGCCCCAGATCGGATCGGTCACCTCGCGCCGGAACTTGACGTCGAACCAGCCCAGGAGCCGCCGTGTCTCCGCCCGTTCGGCCGGCGTCTCGCCGAGCAGGTTCGTCTCCGGGTAGGCCTCCTCCAGATATTCGACGATGGCGCGGCTGTCGCACACCACGAGGTCGCCGTCCACAAGCACCGGCACCTCCGCCGCCGGATTGAGGGCGAGGAACTCGGGATCCTGCTCCCAGGGCGCGACCTCGACGAACTCGGTCACCAGCGCCTTCTCGAGAAGGGCGAGGCGTACCTTGCGGCTGAACGGACAGAGGGGCAGATGATAGAGTCGGAGCATGGAACGCTCTCCCGGCACCGGATCGGGCTGCGGCCGCCTCGAGGCGCCGGGGAGGAAACGCCATCCGCGCGCGGGACGCAAGCGCCGGTGAGCGTCACGGGCGTCCCCGGAATTGACGTCGCACAAGGCGCCGGGCGGAGCGCGCGGGCATGCCGGAGGCGATGCCGGTAGAGCGGGAAGGAGGGCGCAGCCATGCGTTTTCGGGACAGGCGGCACGCGGGACGCGAACTCGCCGAGAGGCTGGCGAAGGAGGTCGAGGGGCCGGCCGTCGTGCTGGCGCTGCCGCGGGGCGGCGTGCCGGTGGGGCTCGAGATCGCGAAGGCGCTCGGAGCTCCCCTCGATCTCGTCATGGTGCGGAAGATCGGCGCGCCCGGTCAGCCGGAGCTGGCCCTGGCGGCCGTTGCCAACGGCGACCATCCGGAGCTGGTCGTCAATCGTGACGTGATGCGCATGGCGGGGGTCGACGAGGCCTGGCTCGAAGAGCGGAAGGCGCGGGAGCTCGAGGAGATCGCCCGCCGGCGCCGACGCTATCTCGGAGATCGGGCGCGGCCCCGGGTCGCTGGCCGCACGGCGATCGTGGTCGACGACGGCATCGCCACCGGTGCCACGATGCTGGCGGCACTCAGGGCGGTGCGGCGGGCGGGCCCCCGCGAACTCGTGCTGGCGGTGCCGGTGGCCCCGCCCGATACGATCGCGCGGCTGCGGCCGGAGACCGATCGCATCGTCTGTCTCCACACGCCGCGCGACTTCGTGGCGGTCGGTCAGTTCTACGAGGATTTCACCCAGACGAGCGACGAGGAGGTGATCGCGGCCCTCGCGGCCGCACCGGCGACGGGGGAGGAGGCATGAGCGCGACGGAAGGCGGTCCGGACCGGTCCCTCTACGGCCTCGACATCCTGGCGACGCCGCTGCTGACCGATCTCTACGAGCTCAACATGTTCGACGCCTATCTCGAAGCCGGGATGACGGAGACCGCCGTCTTCGAGTTCTTCGTGCGCAAGCTGCCGCCCTGCCGCAACTTCCTGGTGACGGCGGGGCTCGAGCAGGTGGTGCGCTTTCTCGAGGGGGCGCGGTTCGGGGAGGCGGAGCTCGACTGGCTGCGGCGCAGCGGCCGCTTCTCCGAGCGGGCCATCGACCGCCTCGCCGCCTTCCGTTTCGCCGGCGACGTCGACGCCATGCCCGAGGGGACCGTCTTCTTCGCCGACGAGCCGGTGCTGCGGATCACGGCGCCGCTGCCCGAGGCGCAGTTCCTCGAGACCCGCATCATCAATCTCCTGCATTTCCAGATCCTGATCGCCAGCAAGGCGGTGAGGATGGTGCTGGCGGCGGGCGAGGATCGGACGCTGATCGATTTCGGGCTGCGCCGGGCGCACGGCGCCGAGGCCGGCCTGCTGGCGGCACGGGCGGCCTATCTCGCCGGTTTCGCCGGCACCGCCACCATCCCGGCCGAGCCCGCCTTCGGCATCCCGATCTTCGGCACCATGGCCCATTCCTTCATCCAGGCCCACGACGACGAGACCGAGGCCTTTCTGCACTTCGCCCGCGCGCGGCCGGCTTCGGTCGTGCTGCTGCTCGACACCTACGACACCGAGGCGGCGGCACGGAAGGTGGTCGCGCTGGCGCCGCGTCTCGCCGCGGAAGGGATCGCCGTCGGCGGGGTGCGGCTCGATTCCGGTGATCTCGCCGCGCACGCCCGCCGCGTGCGCCGGATCCTGGACGAAGGTGGGCTGCGGGAGGTGCGCATCTTCGCGAGCGGCGGGGTCGACGAGCATCTGATCGCGACGCATCGGGCATCGGGCGCCCCGATCGACGGCTACGGCATCGGCACCAGCCTCACGACGTCCAACGACTGGGCGTCGCTGGACTGCGCCTACAAGCTCCAGGAATACGCCGGAAAGCCGCGGCGCAAGCGCTCCGAGGGCAAGGCCACCCTGCCGGGGCGCAAGCAGGTGTGGCGTCGTTTCGACGCGGACGGGCGCATGGTCGGCGATACCATCGCGCTGCTCGAGGAGCCGGGGGAGGGCGAACCGCTGTTGCAGCCGGTGATGCGCGGTGGCCGGACGGTGGCCCCGCTGCCCTCGCTCGAGGCGGCGCGAGGGCGGCTCGCGCGGGAGCTCCGCCGGCTGCCCGCCGGCCTTCGCGGTCTCGCCACCGACCACTCCTACCCGGTGACCGTCTCGCCCGGTCTCGAGCGGCTGGTCGCCTCGGTGAACTCTCAACCGTAGCACAGGGCGGTCGCGGGGGCGGCCACGCCACCATCGCGGAACTTTGCGCCGGGGTGGGCGCGTGGCAAGGATGCGGGCATGCAGGACGGCGACGCGGCAGCGACCGATGCGATCGTGCGGGCGCTCTCCGACCCCGCCACCTACGGCGAGGAGGGCAGGGGCGGCGTCGAGACCCGCGAAACCCACATGTCCTGGGTGTTCCTGACCGCGACCCACGCCTACAAGCTCAAGAAGCCGGTCCGCTTCCCCTTCCTCGATCTGTCGACGCTCGCGGCCCGCGAACGCCATTGCCGGCGCGAACTGGAACTCAACCGCCGCCTCGCGGGCTGGGTCTACCTGGATGTGCTGCCGGTGGTGCGGACAGGCACGCGCATCACCATCGGCGGCGAGGGGGAGGTCCTCGACCAGGTGGTGCGGATGCGACGTCTCGACGAATCGCGCATGCTCGATGCGGTCCTGGCGCGCCGCCGGCCGGCGATGGCCGAGATCGCGCCCGCCGCCGAACTCCTCGCGCGTTTCCTCGCGACGGCGCCGCCCGTGCCGCGTCGGATCGACGACCATCTCGGTGTCATGGCGCGCGAACTCGCCCTCGACCTCGCCGCCTTCGCCCGCGCCGAGGTGCCGCTGCCCGAGCGCACGGTGGAACGGGTGATGGGCCGCCTGATGCGGGCGCTCGAGCCCGGGCGCGAGCGCTTCGCCGCCCGCCTCGCCGCCGGCCGCATCAAGGACGCCCACGGCGATCTGCGGCCCGAGCACGTCCATCTCGGCCGGCCGCCGGCGATCATCGACTGTCTCGAATTCTCGGACGAGCTGCGGATCCGGGATACCGCCGACGAGCTGGCCTTCCTCGCCCTCGAATGCGAGCGGCTGGGCGCTCCCGCCACCGGCGAACTGTTCGTGGCGATCTACGAGAGGATCGCCGGCGACCGGCCGGGCCCCTGGCTCTACGCCTTCTACAAGGGATACCGGGCGGCCCAGCGGGCACGCCTCGCCGTCTGGCACATGGCCGAGCCGGGCAGCCGGCCGGTCTCCCACTGGCTGCGGCGGGCGCGCGTCTATCTGAAGCTCGCGGACCGCTATACCGCGATGCTGGGCTGAGGCCCCTCGCGCATCAGCTCGGTCAACGAGCCGCCCTCGTGCAGCCGGCGGATGGCCTCGGCCAGGAGCGGGGCGATCCCGACGATCGTCAGGTGGCGGGCGGCGATCTCGGCCGGCAGCCGGAAGGGGGGCAGGCTGTCGGTCACCAGGAGACCGTCGAAACCCGCCTTCGGCAGCACCTCGGCGGCCGGCGGGTTGAACAGCCCGTGGGTCACGCAGGCGAGGACCCGGGTCGTCCCCTCGCGGCGGAGCGCAGCCGCCGTCCGCGCGAGGGTGGTGCCGGAGCTCACGAGATCGTCGAGGATCACCGCCGTCCGTCCCGCCACCTCGCCGACCACCGCATCGCCGGTGACCTTCCCCTCGCTGCGCTTCTTCTGCAGAAACGCCAGCGGCACCGTCTCCCCGAGCCGTTCCTCCAGCAGTTCGCGCAGCGCCTCGGCACGCTTGGCACCCCCCGCGTCGGGCGAGACGACGACGGGCACGCCGCCTCCAAGGCGCGGCAGCAGGGCGGCCACGAACAGCGGGCGGGCGGTGAGATTGATCGATTCGATGCGAAAGGCGTTCTGGAAGGCCGCCAGATTGTGCACGTCCAGGGTCACCACACGGTGAACGCCCACCGCCTCCATCACCTGGGCGACGTAGCGGGTGGTCACGGGATCGCGCGGCTTGGTCTGCCGGTCCTTGCGGGCGTAGGCGAGATAGGGGACGACGGTCGTGATCCGTCCGGCGCCGTTCTCGGCCAGGGCGCCGCAGAAGAAGAGCAGGCGGCAGAGCTTGTCGTTGGCGCTCGCCCCGGGTTCGCCCCACAGGCCGTGGAGGACGAAGACGTCGCGCCCCCGCACCGACACCAGCGGCCGTGCCTTGTGCTCGCCGTCCTCGAATTCGCGTTCCTCGTGCGGCGCCAGCCCGAGGCCGAGCGCTTCGGCGACCCGTTCGCCGAGCTCGCGGCTGCGGGCGAGGGCGAACAGCAGCGGACCGGACATGCCTCGCTCCCCGGAAGAACCCCCGCCGTTTCATTAACATGCGGGCGGGTCGCCCGCGAGTATCTCCTTGTCGGCGACGGACGGCTCCAATATGCTGCGCTCCACATCAACCATCGGTAGGGAAGAGGGCGCCGGTCGGCGGCTGCCCGTAACGCGGAGGCGCGGACATGGCTTCCCGACGGTCGATGGCTGTGCGTCGGTGGTTTCACCTCGCTCTCGCCCTCTCCCTCGCGTGGGTGCAGACCGTGACGACCACGGTCGCCGCCCAAGGCGCGCGCACGGCGCAGGACCGCCAGCTCGCCGAACGCGCCGCCGCCTTCCTGCGCGGCGTGCGCCGTTCCCGCACGACGCTGGACGCGACGCGCTTCGATCCCGAGGCACTGGCGCGCCGTTTCGGCGAGGACTGGCGGGCGGCCTTTCGCTTCCTGCGTGACGAGATCGCCCTCGTACCCTATCGCGGCACGCTGCGCTTCGCCCGCGGAACCCTTCTGTCCCGGGCCGGCAACGCCTGCGATCGCGCGCTGCTGCTGGCGGCGCTGTTGCGCCCTACCGGCTTCGCGGTCCGTTTCGCGCGCGCCCGTCTCGACGCCGACACGGTGGACCGGCTGCGGCAGGCGATCGACCGGCCGCGGACGAGCGCCACGCGCCCCCTCGCCGTCGACCCGTTCGATCCCGAGCTCGCGGCCTTGTTCGCTGCCGCCGGGATCGACGAGGCGACCTTCCGCGAGGCCGTCGCGACCACGACCGAGCGCGCGCGGGCGCTGGCGAGCGCGATGGCGGAGGATCTCGCCTTTGCCGATGACCGTCTGCGCCGTCTGTTCGCCGACGCACCGACTCCGGACCCGCAGGCGATCGAGACCCGCGTTCGCGAGGCGCTGGCGGATCATTGCTGGTTGCAGCTCGAGACCGGGCAGGGCTGGATCGACCTCGATCCCTCCCTTCCCGAGCTCGAACCGGGCGAGCGCCTGGCCGAACCCGCCACCGTGAGCGGGACGTTGCCGACCGAGCTCGCCCCGAACCTCGGGCTGCGCGTCGTGCTGCACCGGCGGGAGGGGCAGGAGAGGAAGAGCGAGACCCTGCTCGAGAAGCGCTTTGCGCTCGACGACGCCTTCACCGAGCTCCGCTTGCTGGTGACGCCCGAGATCCGCGACGGACGTCTCGCGGAGGCGCTGCTGGCGGGCGAATACCGCGAAGGCTTCGACGTCTACGTGCCGGTCCTGTTCTACGAAGGCGGGCAGGAGCCGGGGCGCCCCTTCGGCCTCGACGGGCGCACGGTGTCGGAGGACCAGCAGATCCGCTCCGCGACCCGTATGGGCGAAACGGTGGGCGACCTCTTCGGGGGCGCGCTCGGAGCGCTGAGCGAGGCGCTCGACGAGCCGGAACCCGATCTTCCGCCCGAAAGCGTCTTCGACGGGCTGGAGCTCGTGCTCGAGATGGAACTTCCGGACGGTTCGGTGCGGACCGCGCGCCGGCTGCTGACCGAGCCCGCGCCGGAAGAGGAGCTGCGCTGGACGCTGTTCTCGACCGCCGATCTGCTCGCCTCGGCTTCCCGGGTATCGCGCGCGTTCTATCGCCTCGCGGAGATCGCCACCTTCCAGGGGGCGAAACCGCTGATCGCCGCCGCGCTCCGGGAAGCGCCCGCTTCCCGTCTCGATCGGCTGCTCGATTCCACCTGGCTGCCCGCCCTCCAGCTCTGGGAGTTCGCCCATCTGCGCTCGGTCTTCGGCGAGTACGCGATGGCCGAAGCCTTCCCCGACCTCGTGGCGGTGCCCGATGGCCCGGCCCTGTTCGCGCTCCATCGCCGGATCGCCGTGGCCGGGGACTGGCTGCGAACGCGGCTCGTCTACGACCTCGTGTTCGACCGCCGGCTGGTGCTGCCTCGTACCGCCGGCGACGCGGCGGATCTCGTCGAGGCGGCGCGCACCGTTTCCCTTCTGGACAACCTGCTCGAGCACCGGCTCGCCGGCGGGGACAGGGCCGCGAGCGGCGTCACGATGCTGGCCGCGGCCGAGGCCACGGGGACGCCGCTCCTCCTGCTGCGGGCGCCGGCGGAGGTGGAACGGCTCGGGGAAATCCCCTCCTATGCCCGCGCACGGATCGCCGAGGCGCTTCGCGGAGGAGCCTGGATCGCGGCGCCGCCCGAGCCCCTGGAGTGGCGCGGCGAGCGCCGGTTCGCCTACTGGCGCTACGATCCCGCGACGGGCTCGCTGCTCGCACTGGGCGCCGACGGCACGGGCCAGGCGATGGCCGAATACAGCACCCAGATCAAGCTGATCGCGGTGGGGACCGTCGTCGGCTGCTCGGTGAGCGCCGTCATGGGCGACGTGCGCTCGGTCGGCGACATGGCGCGCTGCCTCGTGATCGGTGCCATCGTGGGCATCATCGTCGGCGGGGCGGTGACCTGGCTCGGCACGAAGCTGGGCTGGTTCGGCGCCACCGCGCAGACGGCGGTCGGGGCCGGTGTCGAGACGGCGGCGACCACCGCCGCCAATCGCAGTCTGGCGAGCGCCGCGGTAGCGGCACGCGAGCGCGCTCCCTCCGGGCGACCCCGGGGCACCGTCCGGGGCGAATCGACGCCGGCCACGAAGCTGGCCGCCGCCGCCGAGGCCCTCTCGGGCGGGCGCCTCGCCGACGGGGTGACCTCCTCTGCCGGGGGCGCGGCGGGCGATCCCGTCTACCGGGGTACAGACATGCGGATCCGGCGGGGCACGGCGATGACGGCGGCGGCCGAGCCCGGCGCGGCAGCCGCTCCCGGCAGGCGGGGGAGCGCCTCTTCGGCGGGAAGCGGCGAGCCCGGCGGCGGAACGCTGCTGGGACGGAGGATGGCGGCGGCGGAGGAGGGTGGCCCGGGGCCCGGTGCTTCCTCGGCCGACGATCCGTCGCCGAATCCCCCGAAGGGCATTCCGAGCGAGCTCCACGGGCGCGACTTCGAGTTCGCCACGCCGACCCCGAAGCCGCCGCCGGCGAGCGAGCAGATCCCGCCCAGCCTGCGCAAGATCGAGCATTTCAAGCCGCTCGTGGAGGCGGTGGAGGCGACCAATCTGCCGATGCAGGAGATCGCCAAGCTCAAGACCCTGGCGCGGGCGCACAAGAAGATCATC
This sequence comes from Alphaproteobacteria bacterium, assembly GCA_027045875.1. Lineage (GTDB taxonomy): Bacteria > Pseudomonadota > Alphaproteobacteria > Geminicoccales > Geminicoccaceae > JALSRW01. The sequence goes on from JALUAG010000109.1 coordinate 93,993, forward strand.
GTCACCCGCAAGGTCAACCCGCACGCTCGCCGCTGGTACGAGCAGGGGGCGGTGGGCAAGGACATCAACATGAAGGGGAAGTCCGCGAACCGCGGCGCGATCGCCGGTCTCATCCCCGAAGACCAGGCGTTCAGCAAGCTCTACGACAAGGTGGCGACGGCCCGCACCGAGGCGGAGCGGGCGGCGGCCTGGCAGAAGATCGCCGAGTACAACGCCAAGGTGCAGAAGGCGGTGAAGGAAGGCGGCTACGAGTTCGTACCCTTCGAGGTGGAGGGGCGGAAGGTGGGCGTCTACGAGAAGGGCAACAAGGTCTACCAGGCCTACGAGAAGGGCGGTGTCCTATACGACGCGGCGACCCGCCGCCCCATCGGCGACCCCGCTGAATTCGCGCGCATCAAGGATCTGCGGGTGGTCGGCAAGAAGGTGGACGGCGAGACCCGCTACGTGACCGCCGACATCGACCTCGATTACGTGATCGAAAATCCGGCGGCGCCCGAGCAGCGGCTCATCAAGTGGAAGCCCGAGGAGGGCGACACCCTGGGGAACCGCACCCCGCGCCAGGAGGCCCTGCTGGAAGGCGCCCGCAACCTGTCGCAGGGTCCCGGGGATTCGCCGAAGATCCTGCACGGGGCGGAGCAGCTCAATCCCTTCCCGGAGAAGCTCACCCCGAGCGAGTTCCCGAAGCTCGTGGTGTTCGACGACGGTCGCGTGGCGACGCTCAAGAACCCCTACGACCAGTGGAAGCTGCTGCGGGATCTGAAGCAGCAGGGCTACCGCATCGAGCTGAGCAAGGAGATCCGCGAGGCCTACGGCTGGCCCGACGACTGGTGGCAACGCATGCCCGACGCGGTCTCCCCCTGGGCGCCCGGTGCCGGCGACCGGCCTCGGCGCCGGCCCCCGCGCCGCCCTTCGCGGCGCCGTCTCCGTCGCCTTCCCGCCGCCGCCTGAGGACGAGCATGCAGCCGAGGAATGCCATGGCCCATCCCGTCGCCGCGATCCGCGCCTTCGCCTTCCTGCTGATCCTGGCGGTGTTCCCCGCCGTCGCCCGGCCGGTGACCGTCGAGCGGCAGGCCAGCGGCGGTGCCGCGACCTTGCGGGTCGCGTCCTACGAGACGGTGGAGGAGAAGTTCGGCGAGGCGGCGGCTCCCGGTCGGGCGTTCCTCGTCGTCTACGCCGCCCTCACCTGGGCGGAGGAGGCAGCCCCCCTCTACCTCGAACGGGCCGAAGAGGCCTTCCGTCTCCGGCTCGCGGACGGCTCCGAAGCCTCCCTCCATCCCCTCACCGGCGACAGCCTGGACGGCTGGTGGGGCACGATCGACCTGCTGCCGGGCGAGGAGCGGCTCCTCGAGCTGGTGTTCGACGTGCCGCGGGACGCCGTACCGGGCGATCTCCTGTTCGGTGCCGGAGATGGCCGCATCGCCGTTCCCCTCGGGGAGGAGCCGTCGGGCGGCGGGGCGCCGGCGGCGACCGGGGAGCCCGCGCGCGAGGAACCCGTATCCGCTGCGGAGACGGCCTCCGGGGCGGCCGTCCCCGGGACGGGAGCGGAACCTGCATCGACCGCCGCCGAAGATGCGGCCGAGGCGGGGTCGCCGTCCGCGACCGTTCCTCCTCGGCTCGTGGGCGACGTGCCGGCGGTGCCGCCCCTGCCTTCGCAGCCGCGCAACCTCGTGACGGCGGAAGCGGCACTCGCCGGCATCGTCGCCGCCGAGGGGCACGACGCCCTGCGGGACGGCCGGACCGGTCCCGGGGTTCCGGTGGCGCGCGTGGCGCCGGGCTCGCCCCTCACGCTCACCTTCTCGCGGCCCTGGAACGTCGAACGCCTGCGCTTCTGGCTGCGTGCGCCGGAGGGTTCCGGCTACGGTTACCGGCTCGAAGCGAGTGCGGACGGCGAGCTCTGGGAGCTGCTCGTCGCGCGGGAGGACGGGAGCTATGCCGGGCGCCAGGAGTTCTCCTTTCCCGCCCGCCCGATGCGCGCCGTGCGGCTCGTCGCCACCTCGGTTCCCGAGGGTGCCGTCGCGCTCGAGGTGGAGGAGTTCGAGGCCTGGAGCCGCGACCATGTTCCGGCATTCCGGGACAATCTCGCCTGGGGCGGCCACGGCGGGCGGGTGGTCGCCATGGATCCCGCTCCCGAAGACCTCGCGCGGGCCGGCTTTCCGCTGGTCAACGGCGGCGACGACGTCTGGGAGGCACCGGCAGCGGGGCCGGTGACCGTGGTCCTCGGGTTCCTCGACAACCGTGCGTTCCTGATCGATGCCGTCGGCCTCCGGATTCCCGATCCCGAAAGGGCGCCCCGCCGGGTCGAGATCGCGGTCTCGGTGGAGGGGCCGGATCGGGGCTTCTCCACGGTCGGCGACTTCCCCGTGGCGGTGGAGAACGGCCGCGCACTGCTGCCGTTCCCGCCCCGCGCGGCACGTTTCGTTCGGCTGCGCTTCACGCCCTCCGGCGACGAGGTGATCCGCCTGGGCGACGTCTCCGTCTTCGAATCGCGGGTCGAGGGGTACGAACCGCGCCTTCCCCGGCTGGTCGCCGTGGAGAGCGAAGCGCCGCCTGCGGCCCGCAATCTGGCGCTGGCCGGAAACGGCGGCCGTCTGCTCGCTTTCCCGGAACTCCGGGACGGATCGCCCGACCAGCTCCACAACGGCGAAGTGAGCTGGGAAGCCCCGGCGATCGACACCGAGGAGGCGGTTTTCCTTTTCCGGTTCCTCGGCACGCGGCGCGCCCGCATCGACGAAGTGCGCCTGCATCTCGACGACATCGGCTGGCCCGGCCGGCTCGAGGTGCAGGCGGCCGACGCCGAAGCCGGCCCCTACGAGACGGTGGCCGAGGTGCTCCTGCCGCCGACCTTCGACCAGTGGCGGAGCGTGCGTTTCGCGCCGGTGGATGCGCGTTTCGTGCGGATCGTCCTCGCCCCGGCCCCGGAGGACGGCGGCAGCGAGGTGGTCGACGAGATCGCCGTGCTCGAAGCCGAGGCGTCGGATTATCTCTCCATCCTCGAGGTGCCCTTCGAGGAGCAATTGCCGCTGGGGCCGAACCTCGCCCTCTCGCTCCTGGGCGGCGAGATCACGCGGGTGGGCGCCGAGGAGCAGCAGCAGGGCTGGTCGGCGAGACGTCTGATCGACGGGCTGGTGGGCGACGCCTACGGCGGTGCGCGCGGCTCAGTGGGCTGGACGACGCCGCCCGAACCGACCTTTCCCGTGGAGCTCGATCTCCGCCTCGCCGGGACGCGGCCGGCGCGGATCGTCGGCGTCGGTCTCAATCCGAGTTTCAAGTTCAAGGCGAGCGGCGCACTCGACACCGATTTCCTGGGCGCGCCGGGCAACCGTCCCCGCGAGGTGGAGATCCTCACGAGCCCGGACGGCCGCAACTGGGAGAGCGCACTCAGGTTCGAGATGCGCAACCGGGCGGTGCTCCAGACCTTCGCGTTCCCGAGCCCGCGCGAGGCGCGGTTCGTCCGTTTCCGCATCGTCTCCAACTATGGCGGCGACCGGGTGCAGCTCGGCGAGCTCGAGGTCTACGAGGACCCCGTTCTCGAAAGTCCGGAAACGGTCCTCGCGGAGCGGCCCCTCGACATTGCCCGGCCCGAGCTCGGCGGCGCCGTCGTCGGTTTCACGAGCCAGTACGGCGATTCGACCGTGGGGCGGATGTTCGACGGCGAACCCCGGAGCTTCTGGTCGCCGGACGACGGCTGGCGTTTCCCGCAGCGTATCCGCCTCGCCTTCGCCGGTGACGCGGAGGCGGAGATCGCCGCCCTCGAGATCGTTCCGCGCGAGGGCGGGGAGCCGGAGGCCCGGCCGCGGGTCGTGCGCCTGCGGGCCACCTCCGACGACGATCCCGCCGCCGAGCTCGCGCGCGTCGGCGAGTATCGCGCACCCGAGGCCGAAGGGGCCTGGAGGATCCCGTTCGACCCACCCCTGAAGGCACGCTATCTCGAACTCTCGATCCTCGAGAATTTCGGGTCCGGCTATCTCAACATCGGCGAGCTGCGCGTTCTCGAGGCGAGACGGCCGGGCTACCGATCGGTGCTCGCGCGGGCGCGCGAGGAGGAGCTCGCACGGCGCGGTCGTTCCGGGCCTGCGCTCGAAACGGCGGCCCTGCCGGAGGCCGACCGGATCGAGCGGGAGCCCAACGACACCCCCGCCGAGGCGACACCGCTCACGCTCGGGGCGAGCATGGCCGGGCGCATCGATCCGTTGGGCGAACGCGACCATTTCCGCCTCGCGGTTCCCCCGGAGGCGGCCCGTCCTCTGCTTCTCGAAATGGAGGGGTACCCCCAGCTCAAGACCCGGCTCGAGCTCGAGGGCGAGGGGGGCGATTCCCTGCTCGCGCTCGATCCCGGCCGCGCCCGGCGCACCGTCGAAGGCTCGCTCGATCTCGGCCCCGGATCCTACCTCCTGCGTCTGTTCGAGCCCCGCACCCGGATCGTGCTGCTGGTGGACGTCAGCGGCAGCATGGAGGATCGCATCGACGACGCCCGCCGCGCCGTGCTGCGCTACGCCGCCGGCGTCCAGCCGCAGGAGGAGATGGCGATCGTCAAGTTCTCCAACAGCCCGGAGCTCCTCGCCGGGTTCACGAGCGACGGCGAGGCGCTGGTGGCCGCCGCCCGCGACGCCATCGAAATCGGTGGCGGCACCGCCCTCTACGACGCCCTCGCGGACGCTCTCGACCGGCTCCGGGACTATCCCGGCAACCGCGCCATCGTGCTCCTCTCGGACGGTGCCGACAGCCGCTCGAGCCTGAGCTACCCCGCCATCCGCGAGCGGCTGGCGGAGGCCGGGGTGCGGTTCTACGCCATCGCCCTCGGCGAGGGCATGTGGACCTACAGCGATACCCTGGGCACGACGCCGGGGCGGATGCTCGCCTATCTCGCCCGCAGCACCGGCGGGCGGCGCTATCTCACGCCCTCCTCGAGCGAGCTCCTGCGCCTCTACGAGGACATCGCGCGCGAGCTGCGCGCCGGCACCCGCTACCGGCTGCGGGTGGCGCCTTCGGCGGGCACCGGCCGGCTGGTGGTGCGTCAGACCGGCGAACGGATCACCGGCGTCGGCACGCCCGACAAGATCCACTTCATCTTCGACGCCTCGGGGTCGATGCGCGGCCGGGATGCCGCGGGCCAGCGCAAGATCGCGGTCGCCCGCACCGTGCTCCGGAAACTGGTAGCTGGTCTTCCCGACGAGGTGATGATCGGGCTCCGGGTGTACGGCCACCGCTACCCGCGCAAGCCCAAGGACAGGAGCTGCACCGACAGCCAGCTCGTGGTCCCCTTCCAGCGGGTGGACAAGGAGGCCTTCGCCCGCTTCGTCGATTCCATCGAACCCAAGGGCCAGACCCCGATCGGGCTGTCGCTGCGTCGCGTGGCCGAAGACTTCGGAGACACGCCCGGCTCCAAGATCGTGGTGCTGATCACCGACGGCGAGGAGACCTGTTCCCCCGACCCCGAGGATCCGGACTATCCGCCGCGGGTGGTGGAGGAGCTGCTCGCGCAGGGGCTCGATGTGAAGGTCAACATCATCGGCTTCGACATCGAAAAGGACGAGGTGCGGGCGTTCCTGAGCGACCTCGCCGCCCGCACCGGGGGCGTGTTCTACGGCGCCGACAACGCCGCCGAGCTGGAGAAGGCCCTGGAGGACGCCCTCAAGGCCCCCTACGAGGTCCGGGACATGCTCGGAAACGTGATCGCCCGCGGCACCCTCGATGGCGGTGCGATCGAGGTTCCGGCCGGCGTCTACCGCGTCGAGGTGGCGGCGAGCTCGCCTCTCGTGATGGAGGGCGTACGCATCGAGGCCGGACGCGAGACGCGCCTCGACGTCAACAAGGAAGGCAGCGAGATCGCGGTCGATCGCAGCATCGGCGCACCCGGCACGCCGCTCGCCGGCGAGACCGGCACGACGTCGGGCTCCGAGACGGCGGCCGCGGCGTCGCGGGAGGTCCCGGCGGGCGGCCAGGCTCCCCGTCGCCCGCCCTCCGCCACCTCGCCGCCCGCCGCCTCGCCGCCCGCCGCCTCGCCGCCGTGCCGGACGACGAGGTGGCGGGCGGCGACCGTGGCAC
>JALUAG010000110.1 GCA_027045875.1 Alphaproteobacteria bacterium
GCCTCGGACCAGGGTCGTGACCTTCTCCGCCCATTCCGCGAGCGCCTGCCGCTTCTCGCGCTCGTAGCGGTAGCACCGATAGAGACCGATAATGCCGCCGAGCGCGCCGGAGACATGGCCCAGCACCGCCTCGGTGACCTCTGGCCGAACGCCCAGCCGTTGCAGACCAGTGGCGCAGGTGCGGCGAAGATCGTGCACGCACCAGTCCTCCTCGAACGGTGCGCCAGCGAGCTCGACGACTATCGCGTCCAGCCGTCGCTTGGCCCGCGACCAGCCCTGGAAGGCGCACTTTCCCTCACGGCCGAAGACGTACTCCCCCCCGGCTCGCGGGCAGTCCTTCAGGATGTCCGCCGCCAGCTTGGACAGGGGAACGATATGCTTCTTCTTTGCCTTGGTGCGCTCAGCGGGGAGTTCGATCCGGGGTTCGGAGCCATCCAGATCGCGCACCTCGAACCAGCGCAGGCCGCCGATCTCCCCCCGCCGGCAGCCGGTCAGGATCAAGAGACGGATGATGTGGCCGTAGGGAAAGCCCATGTCCTCCGCCGCCTTCCAGATGATCGCGAGCTCGGTATCGTCGAGCACCCGATCGGATGGTTCCTCGTCCGCGGGGGGCTCCAGCCCGCTCGTGGGATCGTCGGCCATCAGATCGCGCGCCACTGCCCAGCGGAACATGCGCCGTAGGCGAGCAAGCATACGGTTGGCCATCACCGGCTTCGTTTTGCGCATCCCCTCGAACACTCGCAGGATGTCGGCCTTGCGCACCTGTCGGATCCGCAAATGCCCGATCTCCGGCAGGATGTAGCACTCGACGATGCGCCGATGTTCCCGCAGTGAGCGGTGCCCGGCCTGGTCCCGTGTCAACCACTCCGCGGCGACTTCCGCAACCGTGAACCCGCGCCGTCGGCTTTCGGTCTCGCGTCTTTTCCGCTCGGCCAGCGGGTCCTGCTCCGCCCTGATCAGACCCACCAGACGCATGGCTTCGCGTCTGCTGCCCGCCCCGAGGTATGTGGCTTCAGCGTTCTGCGCTTTTGACCCCGAGGTGGTCGTCGGATACCCCATGGGGGAAGGGAAACGCGGCGGGAGGTCCGATGGGAGAGCCGGGCGGCCACGGAGCGAGCGTCGCCGAGTTGGATGCGCTCCTGAAGACGCTGGCGGCGGGCGGCTTTCGAGGCCGCCTGCGCCGAGCTGACACGATTCGGCGAGCGCGACGGCTTTGCCGTCCGCGACGATGAGTTGGAGGGGTTCGAGGACGACTCGCAGGCTTTCCCGCGCAAGCGGTACAGCGCCGGCAGTCGCCTCTCGCCGGCAGGTGGGGCGAGAGTCGCCGGGCCGGTCGGCGGAGCGGTTACTTTCGAAAGTATCCTCGAGGTGCGCGATCCCGAAGCCTTCCGCACGGCCCTGTGCCGTGGCTTCGGCAAGGCGCGCGCCTTCGGCCAGAGGCTGATGTCGATCGCCCCGCCCCGGGAGTGAACCGCCGACGCCGAAGGGCCGGCTCGGCATCGGCGCTCCGCGCCCCCCGCAGAAGAGCCGTAACAGTCTGCTGTGGTTGGAGCGTTGCCGGCCGGAGATCGACAACGGCTCTCTGCTGCTGGTGTTCGAACAGGCGGGCGTCAGCCCGGAGCTACCTTGCCAGCGTCTCAACGCGATCCTGCTTGGCCCCGGTCATCCTGGCTCCTCCCCGGCATCCGGCGTGCGGGGCTCGCCTTCTACGAAGCCTTCGATTTCCGGTCAACGTCGCGGAGCGCGCCGCTGTCCGTCACATGAGCGTGCCACGCCGGCCTGCGCCGGCGCACAGCGATGCCTCGCCCACTTCGCCAACGCCCCGCGTGTCGTGTCGCCACCACCGCGGACGGCGGATGCGCTCCGCTTCACCGCACGCGATGGGCTCACCCGTACGCCCGGCCCTACCTCGCGCCGAAGACCGCCACGCCGGCTCCGTAGCGGCGGGCTTCCAAGCGTGGCCTTCACGCGGGCACGATCACCTCGATGCCGTCACCCCCCGACTCTGTTCGCGCTGCGAGCTCCGTGCCCGGTCAGCGACGGAGCGCGATCACCTCCGCATCGGTACCCTCGACGATCTCCATTACCTTGCGACCCCAAGCTTCGAGGGCCCGGCGGCGCTCCTCGGCGTGGTCGTGCCTCTGATAGACGCGGGCGAGCGGTCCCGCACCGGCGGTCACGTGGTTCAGCACCTTCTCGATCACATGCGGCGGAAAGCCGAGCGCCGCCATGTTGCTCGCCGCCGTTCGACGCAGGTCGTGCAGGCGCCAGCCGGTCACACCCGAGAGATCGTCGAGCTTGCGCTTGAGCAGCCCGAAGCTGTTGATCGGTTTCGCGCCGGTGGTCGTAAACACACACAGCCCGACATGCGGCATCTCTCCGAGGATAGCTCGCGCCGGTTCGGAAAGATGTACGAGATGTGGACGGCCCGACTTGTTCAATCCCGGCGGTATCGTCCAGGTGCCCGCTTCGAGATCGAGATCGGCCCACCGCATGGCCGCCGTCTCGCCCCGACGCTGCCCGGTGAGGATCAACAACTTCACGAACGGGCCGTAGGGATGCCCGAGACCGTCACAGGCGCGCCAGACGGCCCGGATCTCTTCGTCGTCCAGCACCCGGTCGCGGGGCGCTTCCTTCGCGGGCCTGCTCATTCCCGCCACGGGATTGGCGTCCACCAGTTCGCGCTCGACTAGCCAAGCAAAGAGCTTGCGGACATGAGCGAGCGTGCGGTTCGTTCCGACGCCAACACCTCTGGCCCGCATCTCGTCAATCATACGGACGATATGCCCCCGGCCTATCTCGCGGACGGGCATATCGCCGTACATCCGCACCAGATCGCGCCGAAGTCTGTTGCGAGTATCGCGCCAGGATCGCTGCTATAGCCTCGCGTACTGCTCAACATAGCGCTCAACGGCCTGGGATACGGTCAACTCCCTGCCGGCCCGCATCTCGCGCCGAGGCTCGATCCCCCGGGCCGCTATATTGCCGACTTTTTCTGCCTCCTTTCGGGCCTCGGCGACCGACATGGCGGGCCACGCTCCAAGTGTGACTCTGATCTGTCGCCCGCAGAGCAGGCCCCGCCACACGAAAACGCGTTTCCGGCCGACTCGCACGGTGAGGCCGGGCTGCACCTTGTCCACGAGCTCCAGACGTCCGTTCTTCGGTCGGCGTGTTCGCTCCAGCAAGAGCTCCGAAAGCTGTTTCTTCGCCATGGACACACCTCGCTCGTTTCGAGTCGAGGAGAAAATGGGACTACGAGCGGGACTGTCAATCCACTTTACGCAGGTGGACAATCAGGCGCAATTGTGGACATAAAACAGCGTTACCACATGATGTTAACCGGGATCATGTCGATCAGTGTAGACGTTGATGAATAGTACAACAGCGGACTTAAATCCGCGGGCCCGAAAGGGCCGTCCGGGTTCGACTCCCGGAGGGGCCACCACCATGGCGGGGCGCTGCTCAGGCGAGTTCCCGCTCCTCCACTTCGGCCGCCAGATCCTCGAGGATGGGACAGTCGGGGCGTTCGTCGCCGTGGCACTTCTCGGCGAGATGCTTGAGGGCCGCCTTCATCGCCTCGAGCTCGCGGATCTTGCGCTCGATCTCGGCAATGCGTTCGAGGGCGATGCGCTTGACATCGGCGCTGGTCCGCCGGTGGTCGAGATAGAGATCGAGGAGTTCCCGACACTGGCGCACCGAAAAGCCGAGGGAGCGCGCCCGCTGCACGAAGCGCAGCAGGCGCACGTCACGCTCGCTGTAGTCCCGATAGCCGTTGTGCCGGCGGCCGCTCGGGGCGATCAGGCCGATGTCCTCGTAGTAGCGCAGGGTCTTGGCCGGAAGACCGCTGCGCCGCGCTGCTTCACCGATGTTCAAGGCCTCACTCCTAGTCCAGTCGCGGCGTCCAGCGACGCAGGGTCAGCGAGTTGGTGACCACGCTGAGGCTGGACAGCGCCATCGCCGCGGCGGCCAGCTCCGGGCTCAGATAGCCCGCCGCCGCCAGGGGGATGCCGCTCGTGTTGTATATGAAGGCCCAGAACAGGTTCTGCCAGATCTTGCGGCGGGTGACCTTGGCGATCTCGAGGGCCGCCGGCACCAGGGTGGGGCGGGTCCGCATCAGGGTGATGCCGGCGGTCTCCAGCGCCGCATCGGCGCCCGAGCCCATGGCGATGCCGACATCGGCGGCGGCCAGCGCAGGGGTGTCGTTGATGCCGTCGCCGACCATCGCCACCACATGGCCCTGGGCGCGCAGCCGCTCGACCTCGCCCGACTTGTCCTCGGGCCGCACCGGGGCCCGCACCTCGTCGATGCCGAGCCGCGCCGCCACCCGCTCGGCCACCAGGCGGTTGTCGCCGCTCAGCATCACGGTGCGCACGCCCTGCCCGTGCAGCCGTTCCACCGCCCGCGCGGCATCCTCGCGGATGCGGTCGGCGAGGGCGATCAGCCCCAGCACGCGATCCTCGCGGGCCACCCAGACCACGGTGTAGGCCTGCTCCTCGAGTTCGCGGGCACGGGCCTCGAGTTCGGCCGGAAGGGGCGCTCGTTCGGCGACGAAGGGGGCGCGGCCGATGCGCACGGCGCGGCCCTCGACCACCGCCTCGATGCCCTGGCCGACGACGCTCGAGAAACTCTCCGCCTGGGCCACCTCGAGGCCGCGTTCCTCGGCCGCCCGCACCATTGCCCGCCCCAGCGGATGCTCGCTGCCGGACTGGGCGGTGGCGGCGAGCGCCAAGAGCGCCTCCTCGCCGCCCTCGAGGGGCACGAGGGCCGTCACCTCGGGCTTGCCCTCAGTGAGGGTGCCGGTCTTGTCGAACACCACCACATCGACGTTGTGGGCGCGCTCCAGGGTCTCGATGTCGCGGATCAGGATGCCGGCCCGGGCCGCCGACCCGGTCCCCGTCACGAGGGCCATCGGGGTGGCGAGGCCGAGGGCGCAGGGGCAGGCGATGACCAGCACCGAGACGGCGGCGACGAGGGCCATCTCGAAGGTGCCGCCGAGGGCCAGCCAGCCGCCGAAGGTGAAGAAGGCGATGACGATGACCACGGGCACGAAGATCCCGCTCACCCGATCCACCAGGCGCTGGATGGGCGCCTTGCCGGCCTGGGCCTGCTCGACGAGGCGGGCGATCTTGGCGAGGGTGGTGTCCTTGCCCACCCGGGTGGCGGTGAAGCGCACCATGCCCGCCCCGTTGAGGGCGCCGGCGATCACCGGCTGGCCGGGGCCGCGGGCCACCGGCATGCTCTCGCCGGTGACCAGCGATTCGTCGAACTCGCTCTCGCCGTCGACGATCTCGCCGTCCACCGGCACCCGTTCGCCGGGCCGCAGGACGAGCAGGTCGCCCACCTGGACCTCGCCCACCGAGACCTCGACCTCGCGCCCGTCGCGCACCACCCGCGCGGTCTCGGGACGCAGCGACATGAGGCGGCGGATGGCCTCCGAGGCGCTGCGCTTCGCGCGCTCCTCCAGCCACTTGCCGGTCATCACCAGGGTGATGATCACCGCCGAGGCCTCGAAGTAGAGCTGGCCGGCGACGGCATCGCCGTAGAGGATCACCAGCACGAGGCTGTAGAGCCAGGCGGCGCTGGTGCCCATCGCCACCAGCAGGTCCATGTTGCCGCTCTTGGCCTTGAGCGCCTTCCAGGAGCCGGTGTAGAAGTGCCAGCCGGAGACGAACTGCACCGGGGTGGCGAGCAGCACCTCGAGCCAGGGCGAGAGGTGGAGGTCCACCCCGAGCGCCCGCCACACCATCTGCGCCACCAGCGGCGCGGTGAGGACGATGGCCAGGCTGAGCGTCCAAGGGAGGCCGCGTCCGCCCTTGCGCTCCTCCTCTTCCGCGCCCGCCTCCTCCTCCTCGACCAGCCGCGCCTCGTAGCCGGCCCGCCGGACGGCGTTCAACAGCTCGCCGATCTCCACCGCCCCCTCGGGCGCCCGCACCTCGGCCCGCTCGAGGGCCAGGTTGACGCTGGCGTCCACCACCCCCGGCACCGATCGCAGCGCCTTCTCCACCCGGGTCGCGCAGGCGGCGCAGGTCATGCCGAGAATGATCAGTCGCAGCCGCGTTTCCGGCACCTTGTAGCCGGCCCTGCCGACGGCTTCGAGCACGGCGCCCGGGTCGGTCCCCGGCGCGAGCTTCACCTCGGCCCGTTCGAGGGCGAGGTTGACATCCGCCTCCTCGACGCCGGCCACCGCCCGCAGCGCCTTCTCGACGCGGGTGGCGCAGGCGGCACAGCTCATGCCCGCGATGGGCACCGACAGGCGGGTCGCGTCGTTCTTCTGCTGGTCGAGGGTCGCGGTCGCCACCTGGTTCCTCCTCCCGGTTGGCTGGTCCTCCGACCATGTGGGGCTTCCAGTTACTGGAAAGTCAAGGAACGATCCGGCAGACGGAAAACCCGGCTAGAGCACCCCGAAGCGCCGGAAGGCCTCGGCGGCGCTGGTCCCCGCCTCGAGCGCCCGCCGCACCGCGTCCTCGCCCCGCACCTTCTCGAGGGCGCGGCGGATCGCCTCCTCCTCCGCCGCGCGTGGCACCACCAGCACCCCGTCGATGTCGCCGAACAGGAGATCGCCGGGGGCGATCGACGCCTGCCCGATGCGGACCGGCAGCCGGAAGTCGACCACCTTGCCGCGCGGCCCCTGGTCCTGGGCGTAGCGGCCACGGGCCATCACCGGAAAGCCCAGGGCGCGGATCTCGCGGGTGTCGCGGACGGGCCCGTCGAGCACCGCCCCTGCGGCACCCAGCCGCATGGCCCGGATCGACATGAGCCCGCCCCAGCGGGCGTAGTCGGGCGAACCGCCGGCGCACAGATAGACCTCGCCCGGCCGCAGATCGTCGAGGGCCTCCAGCATGAGCCCGAAGGGCCGCACCGAGAGCGGGTTGGCGGTGCCCTCCGCGACGGCGCCGGACACATCGGCCTCGAGGACCGGCATCGCCCGGCCGACCAGCATCTTCTGCTCGTCGAGAAGCCGGATCTCCGCCGGCAGGAACTGGGCGAGCAGCCCCATCGCATCCAGCACGTCGCCCACCACGGCGGTGAAGAGCTCCTCCCGCATCAGCCGGAAGAGCTCGCAATCGTCGTGCCATTCGGCCATCCTGCGCCTCCCCGTTTCTCGCTTTTCCCGAGCGCCAACCTGCCACAGGCGCGGGCGGGTGTAACGGGCCGGCGGGGAGACGCCCACTTTCTCCCCGGGCCCGAAGCGCGTACATTGGACGGGTGAACGGCGGAGGACGTCGGTTGGCAACGACGACGGTAGGCAAAGAGACGCCGCGGGCGCTGCTCGCCGAACTGCTGGACAGGTTCGGCGAGGAAAAGCGCGGCGTGCGCTGGTTCGAATTTCGCCGGGGCGAGGACTGGGCCGGCGATCCGGCGATCTGGGTCTGGGTCGTGCTGCCGAGAGATGCCGAGAAGAAGGGCTTCTGGGACTGGGAAAACCGCGAAGCCATCCGCCGGCGCATCTACGACCGATTTCGCGAGGCGGGCTTCGAGGATACCTTCGTCTACGTGCGCTTTCGGCTGGAGAACGAGGGCCGCGCCTTCGACGACGTTCGGACCGTGGGTGACGAGTGAGCTATCCCGCGGATCTCATCGATCAGGCTCTTTTTCTGGCGGGGGCGGAACGGACCATGTGGGTAGCTAGCTGCTTCAAGGGCGATGACCTAGAGTGGGTCATGAAACTTCAGCATGACGCATATGGAGACATGGTAAGGGCCGTATTCTCAACCGCAAAAAACGCGTATCTTCACGCAGAAATGATACTCGGAGCGTGTACAAACCTCGGAAAATTGGCAAAGGAGGAAAAACGTTCGACCATTGGACATTGCAGTACTTGCACGACGTAATTACGGCTAAGTTCCGACGTGTTCATAGAGACAAATTAGCAGAACTTTCACGTATGGCATTCCCAAATGATGCGAATCATCTTCATTATGCAGATACTCTCTGGAGAAATTATTTGCAGGAAGAGGTTGAGACCTTCCCGCAACCCCCTTGTCTCGGCCGGTTGGGTGTGATTCGGAGGTGTTGGGGGTAGGAGAGCGCCGAGGGGGTCGGGGATGCGCCGGGAGCTCGAGGATCAGAGGGATTTCGCGGAGGCG